>NZ_JBOICF010000092.1:0-14474 GCF_050739935.1 Pseudomonas sp.
GGGTCGGCCTTGAGCCGACCCGCCAATCTGCAGCAATGCTGAAGGTCGACGTATCCCGTTGATTCGGGTACACTCCGCGGCCTGACTGCTAGAGCAGCAGAATTGGGGCCGATTAGGATTCGACGCCGGTGATGAAACTCTAGGGGCATGCCGACTTGGTAACAGAAGTCGTAAATCCACTGTTGCAACTTTCTATAGTTGCCAATGACGAAACCTACGGGGAACAAGCTCTCGCTGCGTAAGCGGCGCTAGCCTTCCTTCTGGTAGCTTCGGCTCCAGCAATCATCAGGGGATGCCTGTAAACCCGAAATGATTGTCATACAGAACAGGATCGCCGTGCAGTACGCTGTGGACGAATCGGCTAAAACTTACACAGCTCGCCCAAAGCACCCTGCCCGTCGGGTCGCTGAGGGTTAACTTAATAGACACGGCTAAGCATGTAGGCCCGAAAGCGGAGTACTGGCGGACGGGGGTTCAAATCCCCCCGGCTCCACCATTTCATCATCTAAAGACGTCCACGGACGTCTTTTTTTGTGCCTGAAATCCAGTAAATACGGGGCTTTCAGCGCCATCAGCGTCCACGGACGTCCAAGAGCAGCCACGCTTTATGGCATTCCAAATGGCATTCCAAGCCCATAAGTGCTAATTTTTGGAATGCCAAATCCCATCCTGGAATGCCAATGTGCGCACAAGCTACTCGCCTCTCTGAGCTCAAAATTAAATCTGCCAAGCCTTCTGAGAAGGACTACGTCCTGTTTGACGGTGGCGGCCTTCAAATGCGAGTGAGAAGCAATGGCTCTAAGCTATGGAACTTCAATTATCGACACCCCGTGACGAAGAAGCGGATCAACATGGGCTTAGGTACCTTCCCTGAAGTCTCGTTGGCGCAGGCACGAAAGGGTTCCATTGCAGCAAGGGAAGTACTTGCCCAAGGCCTCGATCCTAAAGAGCAACGAGATGTAGAGCTGCAAGCAAAGCAAGCTGAAACTGAGCACACATTTCAGAATGTTGCGACGTCCTGGTATGAACTGAAGAAGGATGCAGTGACACCAGCTTATGCGGAGGACATCTGGCGCTCGTTGACGTTGCACGTTTTCCCGGATTTGGGCACCACACCGATCTCTGCCATCAGCGCACCACAAGTCATCAACCTGCTTCGGCCACTCGAAACCAAAGGCAGTCTTGAAACAGTTAAACGGCTATCACAGCGACTCAACGAAATCATGACCTACGGAGTCAACTCGGGACTGATTCACGCAAACCCGCTTAGTGGGATTCGATCCGTCTTCAAGAAGCCGAAAAAGAAGAATATGGCGGCACTTGCTCCCGATGAGCTGAAAGAACTCATGGTGGCAATTGCCAATGCCAGCATAAAAAGGACCACTCGCTGCCTTATCGAATGGCAGCTCAACACCATGACCCGCCCAGCAGAGGCAGCCACCACTCGCTGGGAGGACATCGACTTAGAGAAGAAGATTTGGACGATTCCTGCTGAGCGCATGAAGAAGCGTCGTATACATATCGTGCCGCTCACAGATCAAGCACTGGCACTGCTGGAGGCAATCAAACCCTACAGCGGACACAGAGAGTATGTTTTTCCTGCAGACCGTGACCCTCGAACCCATTGCAACAGCCAGACCGCTAACATGGCGCTAAAGCGCATGGGCTTCGAAGGTCGGTTGGTAAGCCATGGCATGCGCTCAATGGCTAGCACTATTCTAAACGAACACGGTTGGGATCCTGAGTTGATTGAAGTAGCGCTCGCCCACGTGGACAACAACGAAGTGCGAAGCGCTTACAACCGAGCGGAATACATCGAGCGCAGACGACCGATGATGGCTTGGTGGAGCGAGCACATCCAGGAAGCTTCTACCGGCAACCTGTCAGTGTCAGCAATCACGGAAAATCGAGATAAGAAAGTCGTTTCAATACGATAAACAACTGGCTATATCCCCTGACGGATTTTTGGATACAACCTTGCCAAAGGCGGTTTAGGCTAGTCATCACCTACCCGCACCGTCCCGACGCTCGATTCCGCCGACGCGTCGGGACGGATTTCGCCCGATTCCTTCACCTTAGGCTTTCGGCGTGAGCGCTCCGTCGAGCTTGATCACGGTATCGAGCATATGCTTTACCACCGCAGCATCAAACTCTTCCTCTTGATCCTCTTCGTGTGTCCCCTTGTTCAGGTAGTTCCACTCGATCCTGTTCTTTTCTCCCTGCCCCAGAATCTCGGCAAGATGTGGCAGAACGTCTTGGAAAACCGTCACGTCCTTCCTTTCCAAGAATTTGTTCAATCCAGTCGCCAAACTCATGAGGTCGGGCAAACCAGGCCCCCTCATTCCCACGCTGATCTGGGCGGAAAGATCCTTGCTCGCGATCTTCTTCCAAAGCCGATTGAGCAGCTCCTCGAATGACTTTCGGATGTAGCTCAGCGAATCCCGCGTCCTCCCCTCTTCGAAACTTTTCGAGGCGACCGTGAGGTAATGTCGTGGCGAGTCAAGTTTCACGGTAATTTTTTTCGCTAATAACGGCTGTAGGAAATCTATGCGGGTTACCGTTTCTTTGTACGCATTCATCGGCACGGCGTTCTCGAGACGCTTTACGAAGTCTTCTCCGTGAGTCGTGATTACGAGCTGACGCTTGCCAATCTCTTCCGGATTAAGGATGAGATCGATGATCGCGCCCCGATGTTCGTCGTCGATGGAGTTCACCACGTCATCGAAAATGAGGAACGGCAAATCGTCACGTGTCATTTTCGCCAACAGGATTGCCAATCCCAAACAACGGATGTGGCCCTCGCTCAGGACTTGGAGCGCGTCACACTCTCCGCCAGTTTCAAACTCGATCAAAATTTTCCCGCCAGCTCCCGTGGGCAATGTCAGGGATTTCAGCTTGTCGGAAAGGTGGTCGTTCTTGTTAATCTCGTTGTAGAACCGGAGCGTTTTCTCATTCAGATCTTTCGCAAGGGAAAGTGGAAGTGACGAGTTGTAATCCAGGAGCTTCTTGCGGAACGTAGCGTATGCGATGCAGTAGTCGCGGTTCCTCGTGACCCCCGGTGGACTTGCCCCTACCAGACCGGACACCAACTCCCCGTTAAATTGATGCTGCTGCCAAACGCCTAAACTCTCTCGGCGACCGATATTTCAAGGCGCTGTGCGGATGCTGCTCGTTGTAATGCTCGAAGGCAATCGTCAGATTGCGCAGCGCGGTTTCTCGATTCGGTTTGGGCATGTGCGCCACGTAATCACGCTTGATCGTCTTCACAAAGCTCTCTGCCATGCCGTTACTTTGCGGGCTGCGTACCGGTGTGGTCACCGGCTGCAAGCCGATCTGGCGAGCAAACAGACGCGTCTGCTCGGCGATATAAGCCGAGCCGTTATCGCTCAACCACTGCACCGGCGTGCTCGGTAGTTGATCCCCAAATCGCTTCTCCACGCTTTCCAACATCAAGTCTCGGATGTCGTCACCGCTGTAGCCCGTCGGGCTGGCGACCCAGCCTATGGCTTCGCGGTCACAGCAGTCCAGGGCAAAAGTCACGCTCAACTTCGCACCGTCGTCGCAGCGAAATTCGAAGCCGTCCGAGCACCAGCGCGTATCGCTGGTAGTAACGGCAATTCGGCCTTCATGCCGGCGCTGAACGCCAGGCTGCTTGATGCGGCGTTCTAGCAGCAGATTGTGATCGCGCATGACGCGGTAAACCCGCTTCACATTGATCGGAGCCAGTGACTGAACTTCACGCTCGCGGCGCAGCAACCCCCAAACACGGCGGTAGCCATAGCTTGGTAACTCGCTGACCTGCTCCTTGATCTCGGCGACCAACTCCGTATCGTTCACGAGCCGACGTCGCCGTACTTTGGGCGATACCGATTGCTTGATCCGAACCGTTAATTGCGAGCGCGACACACCGAGACATTCGCTGACCAGTTTCACTGGTCGTCCCCCGGCAACAAGGGTGAGTGCGCAATCCATTTTCGCGACCGGGCGATCTCCACGGCCTCTTTGAGGACTTCGGCCTCCATCGTTTTCTTGCCCAGCATTCGCTGTAACTCTCGGATCTGCTTGAGCGCATCGCTCAGTTCCGACGCCGGTACCACGGCCTCGCCAGCACTGACCGCCGACAAGCTTCCGTCCTGGTACAGCTTGCGCCACAGGAACAGCTGGTTGGCGTTGATACCGTTGCGCCGGGCCACCACGGATACGCTTTGCCCCGGTTCAAGACTCTCGCGAACCATGGCCAGCTTTTGGTCGGTGCTCCAGCGGCGTCGGCGTTCCTGGCCGAGCAGCTCGCCACCCTTATCGTTGCTGTTAGTCATAAACATACCCGTTTGCCTATCCCTTATCTTAAGGGGGGAACGGTGTCCTGTCTTTCATGGGGCTCGTTCACCCGGGACTTCAGCCTCAACTTCTTTGATGAGGGTCTCGTTATCGGTGTTGAATTTGGCTATCGCCTGTTGCGCATCATTCTCACTCTTGGTATTTGCGTTACGGATCGTCGAGATGGAGACGATCTCTTCGAGGTCCTTGGCGATGGACGCGTTTTCATCATCGAGTTTCTTGATGGCAACTTTTGATTCGGTTACTGCTTGGTTGTGGAGCGTGATCGCTGCTTCCAATTCCTGCATGAGCTCTTGCGCCGCCACCACATCGATGAGAAATTCTTGGACGGTCTCCAATTCCTTGGCTCTAGAGCCCTCTGCGCATAGCTCCTCAACATGGCTCTTTCGCTCGTAGTCAATGGCGACGGCCGTCACTTGAAGCTTGCCTAATCGCGCTTGCAATCCCTCCCAGCCCTGTTTGAAAGCTTCCAATATTTCAGCAATACGTGCCTCCTTCTTCAGTGCGTCGTCAAATTGGGTAAGCTTTTCCGCCGCATGGCCATAGGGATCCACCGGAACGACGAGCTGCCCATCCACGTAGAGTTCCGAAGCGCAGGCGGGGCAAGCGTTCCCGAATTGCTCCCGGTTTTTGAGAATGGCGGCGTAGAGATCTCGAAGGGAAAGCTGGTCTTTATATTGGCTCAGGTGCGCGGTGGCCTCCGCTCTTTCGTCAAGTAGCCCGAGCAAGCCCTGGACATCGCCGAATAGAACATCAATTCCCGGATTCTCCACAGACTTTAAATTCTGTAGTCGACCGATCTCGGTGTTGTTCGCCTTCAGTTTTCCGCCATTTCCGTCCTGGCCAGACAATTGGACTTTGATGTCCGCGTCGGTTTTGCATTCCGGGAATTTAGCAAGCATCGCGGCGAAGCGCGTTTCGGCGTCCTTTTCCTTTGCTGACAATCCCTTGAGGATTTCCTGATGACCGGCAATTCCCTTCGCTAGCTCGGCGAACTCACTCCCTTTCTTGCCGACACAATCCAAATATCCCTCGATACTTTCGTTGAACTGCGTAGCGAAAGCGTTGAACTCCTCAAGACCGAATAACGCTGCCAGCCTAGCCTGCTGGGCAGCTGGCGTATTCGCCGCCACCCGAGCGAACCCGTCGATCCGGTTCTTCTCGATGAAACAGAATTCGTAACGATTCGAGTCCGCCTCTACACTCACGGCCTTAGCGTTGGCTGTGTCTCCGAAAAGTTGAAGTTTCCCCGGCTTCTTCGATACAGCGTTCTTAACATACTCGGCAACAGGGATTCGCTTGGATTCGGCTTCGTGGATCGATCCGAGCAGGCCATACTCGAGAGCCTCACACAGGCTTGACTTCCCCGTCCCGTTCGGACCGTACACGAAAGTGTAGGGGTTCTTAAACTCGAAAGTATGCTCGTCAGAAAAGCCCCGGAAATGCTCGACGGTCAATTTGGACAGTCGAACTATTCCATCCTTGCCAGTGTTCGCCGCTTCGGTTTCGATCTTGAGTTCCGGAGACGCAGCGTCCCCGTTCTCAACAATCATTTTCGCCAAAACTTTCCCGCGTTTCCCTCCTGCCGACGAGGAATCCTCGACATCCGAGAAACGATCCAGCATCAAATTGGCAAGCTGCTTTTCTTTAGCGGTCAAGTTAGGACCGGCTTTCGCTAGGAAACGTTTGAACTCGGATAGGGTTTTGGTCATGTCACATCTACGTATGTTGATAATTCGACTCCGCGGACGGGGTCGTGCGGTGACGCTGAAATGGGTCTTTCCTACAACTGAGTATCCAACCAAACAGCCATTCGATTCAAAATTATCTCAGACCTACATCATTGCCATGACATCCCCACCACGGAGCTTCGATTCATGTCATTGCAGTGTCCTCGCTGTCATTCCCCCAAAGTCGCTTCTTTCCATCACGCTATGAAAATCGGCGCGGCCATCGGCACCGTTGGCGGTGCTGCGCGTGGCGTCAGCGCTGCGCTGGCTGGCGGCCAGGCTGGTGCGCTTATTGGTGCTATTGCTGGGCCTGTCGGTATCACACTCGGTTCGGTATCGGGTGCCATCCTCGGCGGGTTGGCCGGCGGTGTCGGCGGTTGTGCTCTCGGCGCCCAACTGGGTGAGTCGCTTGATCGCCACGTCCTGGCCCACAACCTCTGCTTGCTCTGCGGTCACCGTTTTAACCTGCCGGCTTGATCTGGCAGGGCCACACCTTTTCTATCCATATCGTCCGGACGGTGCTGCGCTGGGCGCGGCGCTTTATGCCGGCCTGCACCCAAAGGAATTTCAACCATGGCTCATCTCGTCGAAACTATGGCCTACGCTGGCGCAACTCCCTGGCATGGCCTGGGCAATCAGCTCACTCAGAAGCAACCCATCGAAGTTTGGCAACGCGAAGCCGGCATGGATTGGGCGATCCAGGAAAGCCACGTACTCTTCAAGTCAGAGACCGTCGGCCACCTGGGCGCGATCCATTCCTTCCCCGAGCAGAAGGTACTCTTCCGTTCGGACACCAAGGCACCGCTGTCGGTGGTTTCCCAGCGCTATCACACCGTGCAGCCTCGGGAAGTGTTGGAGTTCTACCGCGATCTGACTGAGGTCTCTGGCTACGAGCTGGAAACCGCTGGCGTACTCAAGGGCGGCCGTAAGTTCTGGGCACTGGCGCGTACCGGTCAGGGCGCAGCGATAAAGGGTAATGACCAGGTCAACGGCTACCTGCTGCTGGCCACGTCCTGCGACGGCACCTTGGCCACCACGGCAACCCCGACCACAGTGCGCGTGGTATGCAACAACACCCTGACCATCGCCTTGGACGGCACCAGCCGCGCAATTAAGGTGCCACACAACACCCGCTTTGATTCAACGGTGGTGAAGAAACAGCTCGGCATCGCCGTCTCGCAGTGGGATGAGTTTATGTACCGCATGCGGGCCTTGTCTGAGCGCAAGGTGCAGTGGCATGAGGCGTTGGGTTTCTTTATGAACGTGCTATGCGAGACCAGTCCAACCGGCGCACTGCCGGAGGTACTGCCCAACGAACGCGCTCTGCGCAAGGTTCAGGAGCTGTACGAAGGTCGTGGTCGGGGCAGTCAGCTCGACTCGGCACGCGGCACCGCCTGGGGCCTGCTCAACTCCGTGACCGAGTTTGTCGACCACGAACGGCGGGCACGCAGCAACGAGTACCGCATGGACTCAGCCTGGTTCGGCCAGGGCGCGCAGATCAAACAACGTGCCCTGGAAACCGCCCTGCAACTGGTCGCTTGACCGCCCACATACTCACCCCATAACGCCCGATCAGCCTGATTGCTGATCGGGCGTTTCAATTTCCCCAAGGTGAAAGTTATGAAAGCCACTTCATTGAACCGCAGCACCGACAAGCCACGCCCCGCGCTGCGCCTAATCAGTACCAAGGAATTACCGCGTGAAGATTGGCTGGTCGTGCGTAAGCAGGGCATCGGTAGTTCGGATGCAGGCGCGGCCGTTGGCCTCAATCCATATAAATCACAGCTAGAACTGTGGCTGGAGAAAACGGGGCGCGACACCACATTGCCGAAAGCCGACCCGCATGATGAAGAAAGCCCGATGTACTGGGGGAACGTGCTGGAGCCCATCGTGGCGTGGCACTACAGCAAGCGCACCACCAACAAGGTGCGGCGTATAAACGCGGTGCTGCAACACCCTGATCCTGAGCTGCCTTGGATGCTGGCCAACATCGATCGCGAGGTGATCGGTACCGACGATGTGCAGATTCTCGAATGCAAGACCGCCGGCATAAACGGCGCACGTCTCTGGAAGGACGGTGTTCCTGAGTATGTGCAATTACAAGTCATGCATCAGCTCGCCGTCACTGGTAAGCAGGCTGCGGATATAGCGGTATTGCTCGGCGGGCAAACGCTGGAGATCCACCGCATTGAACGGGACGAGCAGATGATTGCTCGTCTGATCGAACTGGAGCGCAGGTTCTGGCAGTACGTGGAAACCGATACACCACCACCTGCTGACGGATCAGCCTCGGCTGAACTGGCTTTACGCTGCTTGTACCCGGAGGACAACGGTCAGACCGTCGACTTCAGCGGCCATGCAGGATTGGCGGAGGCCTACTTAGAGCTCAAGGCCGTGCGCCAATCCATCGGCGAGAAAGAAACGCGCGAGGCCCAACTCAAGCAGCTGCTGCAGCAAGCCATGGGCGAGGCCACCCGAGCGGAGTTTTCCAGCGGATATATCAGCTGGAAGAAATCCAAGGGCAGCACCGTGCTCGATGTCGAACGCCTACTGAAAGAGAAACCTTACCTGCAGATTCGCTACGCCAAAGCCAAGGAAGGCAGTCGCCGCTTCCTGATCAACTGATTCCGCTATTCCTTACTTCCCTCCCCTTGGCCGGTCAACGCAGTTTGCGCTGTGTGGCAGGCCTTTTTTTCATTTCCAGGAGAACCATCATGTTGAAAGGCTTAACCCTGACGCCCCCTTTGCTCGGACGCATCTCCATCGGCAAAGTCATCGAGAAAAACGGCAAACGCCTGCCGGAGAAAGATGATCAGTTCACCATCACGTCCCAGGTGCAAAGCAGGGATGGCTGGCTGCTACACCCACTCAACGACGAACTGCGCCAGAGTAAGGAAGACAAGCTGCGCAGCATTCCTGTACGCCTATTGTTCAACGAACCGGAACTGAATTTCCGGGCCGACTACACCCTGTTCGACCGGCAGTCTGGCAGGCCGTTGTGTATCGGCAACGGTGAGAACTGCAAGCGGGTTACGCAGGACGGTATGCAGTCGTTGCCATGTCCTTCACCGGATGCTTGTCCATTGGCTAAAGGCGGCGCATGTAAGCCCTATGGCCGACTGAATGTGCTGATTGGGGATGATGATCCGCTAGGCAGCTTCGTGTTTCGTACCACCGGTTTCAACAGCATCCGCACCCTAGCGGCTCGCCTGCAGTACTTCAAAGCTATTTCCGGTAATCGATTGGCCTGCCTGCCGCTGGAGTTGCGTCTACGGGGCAAGTCAACGCGGCAAAGCCATGGAGCGCCGATCTTCTACGTCGATCTCACAGTGCGCAGCGGTATGGACATGGCCGAGGCACTGCAATCTGCGAATGAGCTGGATGCGCAACGACAGGCGGCTGGCTTTGATCAGACAGCCCTAGATGAAGCCGCGCAACGTGGCTTTAGCAATGGTGCCTTTGAGGACAACGAAGAAGACGCCGGTGCAGTGATTGAAGAGTTTTACCCCACCGAAGAAATTCCATGTTCAACCACAAGTATTTCCCCGCGCTCTACGAAAGCCAGCCTATTCGAGAAGCTGGACACGCAAGCCAAGCGCCACACCCCATCGACAGATAACCATCAAGGAACCCCACATGCGCCTACACAAGCTGAAGGCCAGTGAATCTACTGGTACCTACCAAATCGAGTCACCAGTCAGTGAAACCGACATTCTGCTAATGGCCCGGCAATTGGCAAACCTACGTCTGCGCCGAGGACGGGCATTAACTTCGCCGAAGGACGTGTTCAGCCACCTGCAAGCGCTGCTGGGCGATTACGAGCATGAGGTATTCGCCTTGCTCCTACTTGATAACCGGCACCGAGTAATCGTCTTTCACGAACTGTTCAGGGGCACGTTGGACGGTGCCACCGTCTATCCCCGCGAGGTCGTCAAGACCGCCCTAGAGCACAACGCTGCAGCAACTGTATTGGTACACAACCACCCTTCCGGTGATCCAGAACCTAGCCAAGCAGACCTCACCCTGACCCACAAACTACAGGAGGCCTTGAACCTGGTTGGGGTGCGAACGCTGGATCATATCGTGGTAGGTCACGAGAGCTGCGTATCGCTGGCGGAGCAGGGCTATCTATGAGGAGAACACGAAGATGAAGCTACTACGCATGTTTGCGGCCATGCTCATGTTCACCGGCATTCTTGCAGGCTGCTTGGCCATCCTACTGCTGGTGTTTCTGATGGTGCGGTTTCCGCCACTGCTGATCGCAGTACTGCTGGCGTGTTGGATGTTCTGCCGTCTCTTGAAGGCATTGGCATCCAAATCAGCAGCGGCAGACGCCACCACGGCAGCACCGAAATAACCCTACTTGTGAGCCTCAGGCATGCACTAGCGCCTCAACTCAATAGGAAACATAACGATGAACAGACAGTGTCTGATCTGCGACTCCAGCGCCGTGCTGACGCGTGACGCCGCCAAAAGACTGACCGTGCTGATCGGGTTGCTCAATGGCGCAATCGAGGGCGCTCAACGTCCGCATGAAAGGATCGGCCAGTCCGCACTTCTCAGCGCGCTAAGGATGGTCTGAAGTAGTTGTGTATTTCTGGCTGACTTCAGCCCCTGCCGATTTTAAAAGCGGCAAATCGATCAAAAACGCTCAGATCACCCGCTTATTTCTGTGTTTTTAGCCGCCGCGAGCACCTCGCGGCAGCCATTTCCCACATTACAGGCGCACCTCTCCTGCATTCGCCAGTAAATGTCGGCGCGCCATCCACAGGTTCGACAGCGCGAACAGCGTCACCAGTTGCGCCGTGTTCTTCGCCAGACCACGGAAGCGCACCTTCACATAACCGAACTGGCGCTTGATCACCCGGAACGGATGCTCGACCTTGGCTCGTACCTGAGCCTTGGCCTTCTCAATCTTGCGCTTGGCTTTGTACAAAGCACTGCGCTTATCAAGCTTCTTGTAAGTACTACGGCGGGCGGCGATCTGCCAGATGACCTCCCGGCCTTCATGTTCAGGGCGTTTCTCGACGCCGGTGTAACCCGCGTCGGCACCGACCATGTTCTCATCGCCGTGCAGCAGCTTATCGACCTGGGTGACATCGGCCACGTTGGCCGCCGTGCCCACCACGCTGTGCACCAAGCCCGACTCATCATCGACACCGATGTGCGCCTTCATGCCGAAGTAGTACTGGTTACCCTTCTTGGTCTGATGCATTTCCGGGTCGCGCTTACCGTCCTTGTTCTTGGTCGAACTCGGCGCATTGATCAGCGTGGCATCGACGATCGTGCCTTGGCGCAGCGACAGCCCTCGGTCGCCCAGATAGCCATTGATGACAGCCAAGATGCCGGCGGCTAGTTCGTGCTTCTCCAGCAAACGACGGAAGTTGAGGATGGTGGTTTCATCGGGGATACGCTCCAAGCTCAGCCCCGCGAACTGGCGCAGGATGGTGGTCTCGTACAGCGCCTCTTCCATCGCTGGATCGCTGTAACCGAACCAGTTTTGCATCAGGTGCACGCGCAGCATCGCCATCAGCGGATAGGCCGGACGACCGCCTTCACCCTTGGGATAATGCGGCTCGATCAAGGCAATCAAACCCTTCCACGGCACCACCCGATCCATCTCGATCAGGAACAACTCTTTGCGGGTTTGTTTGCGCTTACCGGCGTACTCGGCGTCAGCGAAGGTCATCTGCTTCATGGGGAAACTCAGCGGGTGGAATCCGGGTATTTTGCCAAAATCTGGAAGTCTTCTTCAGAGTTTCCCTAGGGCCCCACATACCGCTGACCACCGCGAAGTCGTGGTAGTTGAGCGAGTTGGCGTGGAGGCGTACGGTGATTTCGCCACGCGCTGCGGCTCGGACTTCGCTGCTGCCAACCAAAACCTTTTCATAGCCGCCACCGGGTTGGACGAAGATAGTTTTGCTGCTCATAGGGGTTTCCTTATGTTTTCTAATTACGCGAAATAACGAAATGAAAATTTAAAAATTACAATTCGATGATCAGCCTAGCCGCAAAGTCATCAATAGCCTGCTCATTGCGCCGGTAGTAAGTCCACTTACCGATACGGGTGGTTAGCACGAAGCCTGCACGTTGCAAGATAGCTAAATGTGCAGACGCGGTAGAAGGTGAAAGCCCGGCCTTGTGCTGCAAGTGGGTTACGCACACTCCTATCGCAGGATCGCCGTGATCCTGAGGTGGGAAATTACTGAGTGGGTCTTTGAGCCACTCCATCATTAGCATGCGAGTGTCATTGCCCAAGGCTTTGAGCTGTTCGAGTATCATGGTTGGGAATGTTACGCTTTTTTACGAAATGCTCAATAAGTAATCTATTACCCTTCGGAAGGGTTTGAAATCAAAAAAACGCATCCAGCTGAATCGACCCTACGTTTATAGACGCATTGAATGACTGCTTGGACTACCCCGCTCGGCGTGTTGTCATCGTCTTAACGCAAATCGAGGTGAGTTAGAAGGCAGGCTCCAAACCAGCCCGTTAGAACAGACCTCCCGACGTAAGTTTTTACAACTCCAAAATTCCGAGGCTTTCCAATCTGTCGACCTCGCGCTTTGGCACTTTGTGTATCTGAGGAGTTCCTCGGTTACGAATCATCGACAGCTTATCCATCAGCTTGTCCACATAACGCCGACGGAAACTCTCCGTGTATCGGTAGTTCTGCTCTGCGTTTCTTAGGAGTGTTCATATTCGCCTCAAAGCTATCCACAAAAAACGGGGATACACCTGTGGATATTGGCCCGAACACTACGGAATACAGGGTGTGCAATGCAATGGTCAGTAACTGAGCAAGTTTTGTGTTCGGCTGAGCCTTGTTGGCGGTGATCTGCCCGTGATCAAAACTGTGCAGCAGTATTACTCTCAATCGCCTCTGCAGCTGTCAGAGTATTTCTCATCAAACAAGCAACGGTCATAGGACCAACGCCGCCAGGAACTGGAGTCATGGCCGCCGCGATGTCCTTGGCAGAGTCGAAATCGACATCACCGACTAAAACCGAAACTCCGTTTTTCTCGACCCTGTTGATGCCAACGTCAATGACCACTGCACCCGGCTTGATCGCCCTTGCATCAATAAATTCCGCCCGTCCAATCGCTACCACCAGGATGTCGGCCTGACGACATTCAGCGATGAGATCTCGCGTTCGGGAATGCACAATCGTGACTGTGCAGTTTTCCTGTAAGAGCAAATTCGCCATTGGCTTTCGGACGATGTTGGGCCTGCCGACAATTACCGCTTTTTTGCCGCTAAGGTCACCGATTTGATCCTTCAACATCATCAGGCATCCCAGAGGAGTGCAGGGAATCAGTTTGGCTTTCCCCTGGCCCAGCAGACCCACATTGATCGGATGGAAACCGTCGACATCCTTGGCGGGATTTATGGCCGCGATAACCTTCGATTCATCGATGTGGGCGGGCAGCGGAAGCTGCACCAATATCCCATGCACATAGCGGTCATTGTTCAGCTTGTCGATTAGCCTGAGCAGGTCTGCTTCGGACGTATCGCTTTCGAGCAGATGAGGGAAAGAGTCAATGCCGGACTCAAGCGCCTTCTTCATTTTGGTCTTCACGTAAACTTGGCTGGCAGGATCGCTCCCGACTAGTACGACAGCCAGCCCGGGGGCTCTGCCGCGCTTCACCGACGGCAACATTCTTGCGCAAGATTTCGGCAACCGCCTTTCCATCGATTATGGAGGCCTCTGCGTTGGGCGCGTTTTCCAAAGGTTGTGTAGTGGTCATTTCGTCCTACCCATTAGCGGTTATTCGCCGCGACAACATGAACATGGTCATAGCTGAAAAAGCGCTCCAGCGTCAACTACTCCAGGGTGGCAGGATGGCTCTTGCGGCACAGGCAGACGTAGCGATGGTGAAACAGGCGTTGTGGAAAAAAATCCGCTTGAAGGTGAGGCAGCAATCCGACTGCGGGTTGATCGCACTATCCTGAAGATCTTGGGCTGGGGTATCGGTGTTATTGCGCAGCGTACTGATCGAGCACCCCGGTGGATTTCTACCCCTCAAGTCGGGCCGGAATCGACCTGAAGAAAACGCTTGGCGATCTTTACGACGCTATGACTACGCAGTACTAAATCTGTCTACTTATGACGGCGGTAGGGATCCAGTTGCGGCGTACGCTGGAAAAGAAATCATCGACTCGGTCGGTGGTTGCTCGTAGGTTGAGGACAAAACAGCACTGAGTCGGTCGCCCAACAGGTTCCAGGCGTTTTTCTTCTCGGCGGCATAGTCGTGGTGCAAGTAATGGCGTCTCACCCGAGAGCCGGCCAGCACATGGTTTTGGCAGCGATCGATGACGTCCAGGCTGACACCCAAAGCCTGCATCATGGTCGCGCCCGTACGGCGCAGGTCATGCGGCGTCCAGTCGCCGTTTTGGCCGTCGGCAA
>NZ_JBOICF010000093.1:0-28800 GCF_050739935.1 Pseudomonas sp.
GTGTCAGGTACTGTAGATTTTGACCGATATATCGCGTTCGCCAGCAAGCCGGCTCCTACAGGTACGTGGCGCTTGTATTAGCCTTGGTACTTCTCCCTGGCACCGAGACAACATGCAAGCAGTCCGGCTTGCCGGCGATGGCGTATTCGGCACCGCTGGCAAGCTGGACTGTTACAGGCACATTCCGGCGCCAATCCAGCGGCGTCAGGTGTCTCTCGTCATAAGCCAGCCAGGAGTGGAACCGGCTGGCTGTTACGGAATCAGCTTGCGCGCCCGCAGCTCATCGAACACGTCGAAAAACGCCTGATCGCTGGCCTGAAACTCCTTGAAGCCCAGCGCGCGGCTTTTCGACATGTCCGTTACCACTTCAATTGGTCGTCCGAGGTCGGCGTCGGTGTGCCATGGCGAGATCAGGCGGTTGATATCGGCCTCTTTCAAGCCTTGCTCGCGAACGATCTCATCCCACGACTTCTGGTCATCCGCCATCTGCGTTTCGAGGGGGGAAAGGCTCGGCGGATAGGCCGCCGGGTGCAGACCGAAATACTCGGCGATTCGCCCCCACATCCATTTCCAGCGGAATACGTCGCCATTGGTGATATTGAATGCTTGATTCGCCGCGGCTGGAGTCGTCGCAGCCCACAGCTGCTGTTTAGCCAACTGCCGCGCGTCGGTCATGTCGGTGAGGCTGTCCCACTGCACGCGCGAGCCGGGGAACACGAACGGTCGGCCCGTGGCTTTGCAGATAGTGGCGTACACCGCGAGCGTCGTCGCCATGTTCATTGCGTTGCCCACGGCAACCCCGGTGACCGTGTGCGGGCGATGCACGCTCCAGGTGAAGCCGTCGCGTTCTGCTGCCGCAAACACTTCGTCTTCCTGGGCGTAGTAGAAATTCTCGATGTCCAGACGACCTTGTTCTTCGCGGAACGGCGTCTGTGGCAGCGAGCCCTTGCCATAGGCTTCGAACGGGCCGAGGTAATGCTTGAGGCCAGTGACCAGCGCGACGTGCTGTATGCTTCTCGCCGGACTCAGCGCATCCAGCACGTTGCGCACCATGGCTGCGTTGACCTTGATATTCTCGGCTTCGGTGGCCTGCCGGGACCAGGTGGTGATGAACACGTGAGTCGGTTTCAAGCCATCGAGCGCCTGCGTTACCGAGGCAGGGTCCTGCAGATCCGCAGCAACCGGAATGACCCCGGCAGTCTGGGAAGGATGGCGAGAGAGGGCGGCGACCTGCCAGCCGTTCTCCAGCAGCAGTTCAGTGATTGCGCTGCCGACGATGCCACTGGCGCCGACGACCAATGCGGTCTGGGTCATGAGAGTCTCCGTTTTGAGCAATGATCAGCCGTTACGGCCCTGAACACTCAGAGCCGGTGGTTCGTCCAGAGGTTCAGCGTAACCGGCAGGCAGTGCGCACGCGGTTCAGCCCACCAGCAGCGCGGTGCCGTACATGCCAATGGCGAATACCACATGGCCGATGACATTTTGCAGACGCGCCACGGCCGGATTCGGCGCTTTGTTGCAGGCAATGCCCACGCCCATCCCTGGTTGCAGAATGAACCAGCCCGCGCCGACCGTGACCAGCCCCACCACCAGTGCCGGAAGGAACGTCGGGAAGTGCGCCCATTGCACACCCCAGATCAACAACAAGACCGCGGCGAAGACGATGCCGACTACGTAATGCATGGTCCAGCCGATCTTCAGCTCGTTGGGGATTTCGGGGGAGTTGGCGATGCCGCCGCGGTGGACGAACTGGCCATTGCGCATCCCGGCGAACCAGCGACCCACAAGATGCCATGGCGGCGTTGGCAAACCCAGAGCGGCCTTGAGTAATTGCGCCCATAGGTCAAGCAACGCCGTGCCGCCGATGCCAATGAGCAAAGCCAGAAAGATGAATTCGAACATGGTTTTCCTTGGGAATTGTCGGTTATCGATACATTCGCAGTGGCGCCACACGTTAGCAGCTGAATTAATTTGTTGTGAAGGTGTATCAATTTATTTCCTGGGGTACGTCCTCGGCCGTCGCGCCTGCGATGCAGCGGCAGAGCAGACCAAGCCCAAACCGTTTCAGAAGAGAGCATGGAAACGCCATTTCGGCGATGACGCGTTCTTTTACGAACGCGCCCCCGTCTTGGGCATCCTTCATTTCGTTAACACCCAAACGCTATGAATAACCACTAATCGAATTGATTGGTTTATTTAGCTCCGCTGGTCGGTTAGTGCGCATTATTCCTAATCGGCGTAATCGGCTCCTTTTGTCGCAACTTTCGCGATTACGGCGAATTACACCGCTGCGCCTGCATCCCATGTTATGAGCAAGATAGCTCCGATAGGCGAATTCAGAAGTTGGCGATTATTCATATAACGCCCCGGTCTTTCGTCAAACACAGTAATAGCCTGATTGGGAGATACACCATGTTTCTTCACAACAAACGTCTTCAATACACCGTTCGTGTGGCTGAGCCTAATCCGGGTCTGGCTAATTTACTTCTTGAGCAATTCGGCGGGGCCCAGGGCGAGCTGGCGGCCGCAACTCGCTATTTCACCCAGGCGCTTGCTGAAGAGGATCCAGGTCGCAAGGATCTGCTGCTGGATATCGCTACCGAAGAGTTGAGCCACCTGGAAATCATCGGCTCGATCATCGTCATGCTGAATAAGGGCGGCAAGGGCAAGCTGGCCGAGGGCGTTCAGGCAGAAGGTGAGTTGTACCGCGAGATCAATGGCGCGGGTAACGACTCGCACATCACCAGCCTGCTTTATGGCGGCGGTGCACCGCTGGTCAATTCGGCAGGCGTTCCGTGGACAGCTGCTTATATCGATACCATCGGTGAGCCGACCGCCGACTTTCGCTCTAACATCGCCGCTGAAGCCCGGGCGAAGATCGTTTATGAGCGTTTGATAAATGTCACCACCGATCCAGGCATCAAGGAGGCGCTGGGTTTTCTGATGACCCGGGAAATCGCGCACCAGAAGTCGTTTGAAAAAGCGCTGCATTCGATCCAACCGAACTTTCCGCAAGGCAAACTTCCGGGCATGCCGGAGTTCACCCGGACTTATTTCTCCATGTCCAATGGCGAGCCGAATGTGCGTGGGCCGTGGAACAGTGGCGAAGAGTTCGAATACGTCGAAAATCCTCACCCGGCGGTAGACGGTGGTGACGGCACAGCTTCTGTCACCTTGAGCGAAGACGACTCGGTCACGCTGACGATGATGAAAGAACGCACCAAATCCGACTTGTCCGCGGATCCGAAGACCGGGGCTGACTTGGGTTCGGGGTTGGCACAGGGCGAAACGCCTGAGGGTGACCGCTCCCTCTGACTGATCGCCGAACCTCAAGCGCGCTCACAGGAGCGCGGTCGATTATTCCCGGTCATTTGTCGAGGACTCGCTCATGGCTTCTTCGCTCAGCCGCAGGCACACACCGCGTCGTACCAGAAAAGATGAAGTGGAGGTTGATGAGGAAGGCGCTGGCGACGTTGCTGGCGAGTTCAGCCGTACCGCTCGCAGCTTTGAAATCCAGGCGGCGGCGCTCGCGCGGGGCTTTCATGTTGCGTTGTTCGTGCAGCGATTCAAGAAAGGTTTATTGATGGTTCGTGAACGAACATAGCCCTTTGAGGACTCGTTTACTTTGCCCGCGCGTTGCGCGGGTTTTTTTTGTTATTCGCGCGGTAGGTTCAGAGTCCATAGGTTTCGCGTTGATCTGCCAATTCGCGCACTGATCGCTCCCACGTTCCGCTTGGAGTGCACTGGACACCCCGGTCAAGCCTCACTGAACGCGAAAGGTTCCTCTGCTAAGCGTGGGAATGATCAACTCAATCCCGGTACGCCGCAGGTCCCGCGTGGGCGACTGAAAAACATATACCCACCATCCCGCTCAAAAAAAGCCCGCATCAGGGGATGCGGGTTAAGGGAAGTGCGGAGTAACGTACGATTCAACGAAGAACGAATAAGGGCTCAGCTGTTGAGCTTTCGCGATTCCAACTGCTGCGACAGCGCTTGCGCCGCTGGCAACGATGACAGAGGACCACTCACCGGCTCACCGTTGTGCATCAGATACCAGCACGCTAGCAGACCACGCTCGCGAAGTTGCGCCAGGACTGCACTGCCCACCACCGACATGATTTGAAGCTTGGTCATAAGTGCCTCCGTCAATCCATGGGGCTACTCTACGGCGCGATTGCCGTCAGCAGAAATCACCGCTCTCGATAGTCGTCATTGATGAGCGACAGGTCAGCCTTTTGGTCGTTGGAATAACGCAAATCCAGTGTCGTGTCACACAACGCAGCATTGAGCACTTCAGAAAATTCACTCGCTGACGGGAGAATGGCCCGCAGGCTTGACCGGGCTGTCGACGACGTGGTCTAGCCGGCCCATCAATGGCTGCCTGGCACGGAAAAACCATAAGCCCAAAAACGACGACCCCGCCTGTCAGCGGGGTCGATATATTTGAAGGGTTGCCGATAAGCGATCGGCAGCCCTGAGTTCAGAAGCCTGCCGTTACCAACGGCCACCGCCATGATAATGGCCAGGCGGTGGGCCGTAGTAACGTGGTGGGCCGTAATAGCGCGGGCCGTACACGACCGGGCGTTCAACCACATATGCCGGCTGGTAATAAACCGGTGGCGGCGGCGGTGCGTAATACACCGGCGCTGGCGCTACATACACTGGAGCCGGGGCCGCGTAGACGGGACCGGAGGCCACGGCCGCGCCAACCACGCCGCCTACGACTGCACCGATTACTGCCGCTCCACCCCAGCCTGGTCCGCCGCCATGGGCTTCAGCCTGGCCTGCGAGGGCGAGGGCACCTAACAACAAGGCAACCTTGGGGATGTGACGAATCATGACTGTTCCTCGGTGTTCAGTCCCGTTGTCGCGAGCCTGCGTTACGCTCAGGCACTGCCACGGGATAACTGATCAGACAGCGACTTTCAGAAAAACTGCGAAGTCGTTGCGTAAATTTTGTGTAAGGTATTCGACAACATTGTTTACAATCGCGCCGGTTAACGCCGCAAGCGACTGAATTCTACGCCGTTCTCAAGGCGTTACCCAATACCGTTCAGGAGATTTCATGTCCGTTACTGCAAGCAAGGAAACGCTGTTATGCATGTCCCTCGCCGGACGTCCCGGTAACTTCGGCGTACGCTTTCATAATTACCTGTATCAATTGCTAGGGCTCAACTTCTATTACAAAGCCTTCTCTCCCAATGATCTTCCCGCCGCCATTGGCGGTATGCGTTCGCTGGGAATTCGTGGCTGTGGCGTGTCGATGCCGTTCAAGGAAGCGAGTATCGCGCTGATAGATGAGATGGACCCATCGGCCGCCGCCATCCAGTCAATCAACACCATCGTCAATATCGACGGGCATCTGAAGGCCTACAACACCGATTACATCGCCGTTGTACAACTGCTCGACACCCACGCCGTACCGCGCACTCGCTTTGCCTTGCGTGGCAGCGGCGGCATGGCCAAGGCTGTGGCTTGTGCCATGCGCGACGCCGGGTTCAGCGACGGGCTGATAGTGGCGCGTAACGAGCAGGCGGGAAGAGCGCTGGCGAAGACCTGCGGCTTCGAATGGCAGGCGGAGCTGGGTAGCGAGCGCCCGCCGTTGCTGGTCAATGTCACTCCGCTGGGAATGGCGGGAGACCAGGCCAATACTCTGGCGTTCGAAGCTGCCGCCATTGAAGCCGCCGACACCGCGTTCGATGTCGTTGCGACCCCCGCCCGAACGCCATTCATCGTCCATGCGGAGCAATTGGGCAAGCGTTTGATCACCGGGGATCAGGTTGCGGCGATCCAGGCGCTGGAGCAGTTCATTCTTTATACCGGCGTGACCCCGAGCGAGGAGCAGTATCAGGCCGCGGCAGCATTTGCGCGAGCATGAGGGCTTGTAACGCATAAGCAGGTTTTAAATACATGCTTCATGCGCCTCAGGGGGCCCTACCGGTGGAAGGGAATTCATTCGCGAAAAATAGGGCAGACGACAGAAGTGCATTGACTGCCCCGGCCTATCGCGAATGAATTCGTTCACCGGTTGACCTCTGCGTCGGATTTCACCCCTCCAGCTTCGCCAGCCGTTCTTCCAGCGCCGCGAGTCGTGCTTCCAGTTCGTCAACCCGTTCCACCAGTGCCGAGCTAGTACCGCTCGAACGTTCCGTCGGGATGTGCCGCGCGGCGATAATGGCTTCCATATCCGCCGGATCACCCAAGGCGTGCATGTAACGATCTTCGCGCTGGCCCGCCTGTTTCGGGATCAGTACCGCCAGGCCGCGTCCGATCAGACGTTCCAGCTGATGGACCACCGCGTCGGTATCTTCGAAGTCATGCATGCGATTGCTGCGGGTCAGCAGTTCGTTGACCGTCTGCGGCCCGCGCAGCAGCAGAAGGCCGGTCAGGATCACCTGCGCAGGCACCAGTTCCAGTGCCTTGTCGACCCGATGTTCCCAGCGATCGGCCCGGCTACCCATGACCAGGCGTGTCAGTTGCAGGCTTTCCAGCGCACGCAGGCTTTGCCCGACTTGGCCAGGGGTGAGGTTCATGACTGGATCGCGGCTGGTCTTCTGGTTGCAGGCCAGCACCAGTGCGTTGAGGGTCAGGGGATAGGTTTCAGGGTTGGTCGCCTGCTTTTCGATCAGACAGCCCAGAATGCGTACTTCAGTGCTGTTCAACCGCAGGGCGTCTGCGCTTTCGGCATCGTCGGCACTTTTATCGGAATCCAGCTCGGTGGACATGGCCTATTCCCTAAGTGTTGAAAAGGCTATGAGGGTATGGGCTCGATGAGGTAAAACACAAGCCGCGTTCGCATGCACGGCATGCCCATCAATGCAATTCAGACCATCAGGAACTGCCATGACTATTTCCCTGTACGCCGCTTCCATTCCAGTCTTCAAACAACTGCTAAACGCATTGAGCGGTGTTCTGGCCAAGGGCGAAGCCCACGCCGCCGCCAAAAACATCCAGCCTGACGCCCTGTTGCAAGCGCGCTTGTTCCCCGACATGTTTCAACTGGTCCGTCAGGTGCAGATCGCAGTCGATTTCGCCAAAGGTGCCGGCGCGCGTCTGTCTGGCATCGAACCGCCGAAATACGAAGACACCGAAACCACCTTCGCCGACCTGCAGGCGCTGCTGACCAAGGTGCTGACGTTCCTCGACACCATCACTCCGGAGCAAGTCAACGGCAATGAAGAGCGCGAAATCGTGCTGCGTCCGGGCACCGACAAGGAGAAACGTCTGAGCACCCAGACCTACCTGCTGCACTACTCGCTGCCGCAATTCTTTTTCCACGTCACCACCGCTTATGACCTGCTGCGCCACAATGGCGTGGAAGTCGGCAAGCGTGATTACATGGGCAGCTACTGATAGACCACGTGCCGACTCATTGAAGGTCTGATCAAAAGCCGCCGCCTGATGCTTTTCAGGCGGCGGCGCTGTTTTTACGTGCCGGTCGAACGATTCAGGCGCGGTTGTCTGTTACCATTCGCGCTTCGCTCTATGTCATCCCGATTGACCACTCCGCAAGGACTGGTCATTTCGTCGTTTTGGAGATTTCATGTTCTTCCCCATCTATCTGTTGTCGGCTGCCGGATTCACGGTACTGACGACAGAGTTCGTCATTGTCGGCCTGTTGCCTGCCATCGCCCGTGATCTGGCTGTCACCACCCCGCAAGCAGGCCTGCTGGTAACCCTGTTCGCCTTCACTGTCGCCTGCTTTGGTCCGTTTCTGACCGCATATTTCTCGCGTTTCGAGCGCAAGCGCCTGTTCATCTCGGTGCTGATCATGTTCGGCGTAGCCAACGCCGTCGCGGCCATGGCGCCGAATATCTGGGTGATGGCCGTCGCCCGGCTCATTCCTGCGCTCGGCCTGCCAGTGTTCTGGGCGCTGGCCAGTGAAACGGCGGTCGATATCGTCGGACCCGATCATGCGGGCCGGGCGATCGCCAAGATCGGCTTCGGCATCGTCTGCGCCACGGTGTTCGGTATTCCGGTAGGCACCTTGATTTCCGACGGGTTTGGTTGGCGCACGGCCTTCGTGATTCTCTCGGTCGTGGCGTTCGCCAAGGCTTTGCTGCTGCTCATTTACCTGCCAACAAGCCTACACAAGGATCAGGCCTCGTTCCGAAGTCAGTTCCGCATCCTGCGCAGTCCGATGATGCAAGGCCATGTGCTGCTGTCGGTACTGGTGTTCAGCGGTATGTTCACGGCCTACACCTATCTGGCAGACATGCTCGAACGCCTGGCCGGTTTCAACGGCACGGTGGTGGGCTGGTGTCTGATGGGCTTCGGCGCCGTCGGTCTGCTGGGTAATTCGCTGGGAGGGCGACTGGTCGATCGTCATCCGCTGATCGCCAGCCTGACGTTCTGCACCTTTATGATCGGCGGGATGGTGATGGTGGTGCCGAGCATGCAGTCGCGGCCAGCGCTGGCCTTGGCGTTGGCGGTGTGGGGCGTGACTCAGGCGGCGTTGTTCCTGGTCAGCCACGTGCGGCTGATGAAAGCCGCGCCCCAGGCACCGGCGTTCGCCGCTTCGTTGAACATTGCCGGAGCCAACCTCGGAATCGGCATCGGCGCGATCGTTGGCGGTCGGGTGATCGATCATCTGGGCCTGGGCAATCTGGGCTTCGCCGCTGCCGCGATCATTCTGCTGTCGATCCTGCTCGCGTTGCTGCTGATGGCCGTCAAACCAAGCCCCACAGGCTGCAATGTCTAATCGGTGAACAACTGGCGTCGCGCGCCTTCGGTAATGGCGACGATGCCTGGATGCTTGACCTTGCGCTCGACCGAGATCGCATAAAACGACTCGGTTACGGCGTCGGTCTGGCCGATCAACTCGACGTCGTACTGCTCCATCACCTCATCGGCAATCACGCTCGGCGCGATGAATATCCCGCTGCCGGATTTGCCGAAAGCCTTCATCAACGCGCTGTCATCGAACTCACCGACGATCTTCGGCTGCACATTCTGCTCGGCGAACCAGCGCATGAGACGACTGCGTACTACGGTCTGCTGTCCGGGAATCAGCAACGGCGCGCCTTGCATGCCCTGGGGAAAGTTCTGTCCGTAGGTCGCGGCCAGTGCCGCAGTGGCGAAAAAGCTGACGCCACATTCGCCCAGCTTTTGGCTGTAGCCCTTGATGTCTAGATGCGACGGCATGGGGCTGTCGGAAATCACCAGGTCCAGGCGCTGAATCGCGAGATCGGCCAGTAGGCGCTCAAGCTGGTCTTCGCGACAACTGATGCGGATCGGCTCACTCAACGCCATGGTCGGCGCGATCAGGCGATAAACGATGGATTTGGGCACCACGTCGGCGACACCGACCCGAAACAGAATCTGTTGTTCATCTGGCTGGGCGCGCAGCAGCGCTTCGAGCTCTCCTCCCAGTTGAAACATCTGCTCGGCGTAGGGCAGGGCGATGCGGCCCGTCTCGGTCAGCTCCAGCTGGCGCCCGACGCGCTTGAACAGCTCGACGCCATAGGTCTGCTCCAGCAGGCTAAGCTGACCACTGATGGTTTGAGGCGTGAGGTTCAATTGTTCGCAGGCACGGACGATGCTGCCGGTCTTGGCCACGACCCAGAAATAATGCAGCTGACGGTAATTGAGCATGATTCGGCCTTGTCAGTGACAGTTCGTAAAAACCGAAGTATACGCCTGACAAATACGAATTTTACTGAAGTGTTTCCGTCCTTAGAATGCCGCCTTGTTTCTTCAAAAACGACTCACTGGATACCGGCATATGGAATATCTTTTAGAACTGGCTGTAAGTCCTACGGCGTGGATTGCCCTTGCGACCCTGGTTGTCATGGAAATCGTCCTGGGTATCGATAACCTGATCTTCATCTCGATCCTGACCAACAAATTGCCGGTGCATCAGCGCACCAAGGCGCGACGCCTTGGTATAAGCATGGCGCTGATCTTGCGTCTGGGCCTGTTGAGCACGGTGGCCTGGATCGTCCAGCTGACCGAGCCTGTCGTCGACGTATTTGGCCAGGCGTTCTCCTGGAAAGACATGATTCTGATTGCCGGTGGCCTGTTTCTGGTGTGGAAGGCGACCACCGAGATACATCACAGCATGGACATCAAGACCGAACAGGAAGCGGCGGTTTCCAGGACAGTGGTCATGGGCATGGCCGCTGCGATCGGGCAAATTCTGATGCTGGACCTGGTGTTTTCCATCGACAGTATCGTCACCGCCGTGGGCATGACCGAGCACTTGCCGATCATGGTCATCGCTGTGATCACTGCTGTGATCGTGATGCTGGTGGCGTCCGAACCTCTGGCCAAATTCATCAACGACAACCCGACGGTGGTCATGCTGGCGCTGGGCTTTTTGATCATGATCGGTATGACCCTGATTGCCGAAGGCTTTGGTGCCCACGTGCCAAAAGGTTATGTCTACACGGCAATGGCGTTCTCGGCGCTGATCGAAGTCTTGAACATGCTGGTCCGCCGCGCCAGGCAGCGAAAGCTGGAAACGGAGGCGCAGGGACAGAAGAGCTGACGAAATCGCAGATATGAAAACGGTCGGGATGGGAACTCCATCACCGACCGTTTTGCCGTTTACTGCGTGTTTGAAACGTTACTGCGGATGTTTAAAAGGCTGCGTCAGTGCGCAGTGGCATGACGATGCTTGCGCTCGGTCCGCGGCGCGGGTTTCGCTGCTTCGGTGTTGCGATAGTGCGGATGATGGCGACGGGAAATCCGCATCACCCCCCACAACATGGCGGCAGCAACTGCCAGCCAGGCAGCGATCAACATCACAATGGTCATTCCGAGGCTCATGTCTTCCTCCGGCTCTGCACTTTTTCGCTCTCTTAGTAACCGACAGTCTAGTACGCCGGTTGTTGCTGAAAGTTGACCGATGGTATGAATCTGTGACCGATTAGTTCTATCCAGCGCTGCTCACTACGCTTTGACGCTATACCCCAGCCGTTGGCCGCTCTATGATCGGCATCCAGGCCGGGCGCAGGTTGTCCCGGCACCTGACAAGTGAGTGAAGAATGTCTCGATCGCAAGTCTCTGCAAGCAAAGGGAAGTGGTGGGCGCTGGCAATGGCTCTGAGCCTTGCAGGTTGCGCGGATCCGCATGCCTACAAGCCTGGTTACCCTGCGCAATACAAGCGCCTGCCGGATCGGGTCGAGATCAACTCGGTGCCGTTTTTCCGTGGCCAGGCTTATCAGAGCGGCCCGTTCGCGCTGGCCAGTATGTTGAGCGTGCATGGCGTGCAGACCACGCCAGGGCTGCTGGAAAAGCCGCTGAAACTGCCGGGCGCTGAAGACAAGCTCGATCAGAACATGGCAAGTCTGGCCCGTGAATACGGGTTTGTGGTGTATCCGGTCGATCATCAGTTCCCTGACCTTCTGGCCCAGGTTTCCGCAGGTTACCCGGTGTTGGTCCGATTCAACGACGGTTCCTTGTGGTGGAAAGAGCAGCGTTATGGCGTGCTGGTTGGCTTCAACCAGAACAAGCGCAGCGTGCTGATCTACACCGGGCTTGGGCGTTTGACCGTGAGTTTCGAAGAGTTCACCTCGGACTGGAACAGTGCTGGCAACTGGGCGCTTCTGGTACAGAGTCCGCGACAGCTTCCTTCGCCTGTCGACCGCGAGCGCTGGCTCAAGGCCGCCAACGATCTCGCCCAGGCAGGTCAGGAGCAGGCAGCGGGCGAGGCTGTGAAGGCGCTCAATAACGCGCGTTGAGACCCAGCCTACAAGCGGCGCCGATGATCGGCGTGTGCCGCTACGGTCAAAACCCCAATCTGTCCCGCAAGCTGTAGTACCAGGCACCCATTGCTGTCAGAGGGGTGCGCAGCAGTTGTCCGCCGGGGAACGGGTAGTGCGGCAGTCCGGCGAAGGCGTCGAATCGCTCGGCCTGTCCCCGCAGCGCTTCGGCCAGTACCTTGCCCGCCAGGTGGGTGTAGGTCACACCATGGCCGCTGCAGCCCTGGGAATAATAGATGTTGTCGCCCAATCGGCCGACCTGTGGCAAGCGTGACAAAGTCAGCAGGAAATTGCCGGTCCACGCGTAGTCGATCTTCACGTCCTTCAATTGCGGGAAGGCCTTGAGCATCTTCGGACGGATGATGGCCTCGATATTTGCCGGATCGCGTGCGCCGTAAACCACGCCACCGCCGAAGATCAAACGCTTGTCGCCGCAGAGACGGTAGTAATCCAGTAGATAGTTGCAGTCTTCGACGCAGTAATCCTGCGGCAACAAGGCGCTGGCGAGTTCTTCGCTCAACGGCTCGGTGGCGATCACCTGAGTACCGCAGGGCATCGATTTGGCCGCCAGCTCAGGCACCAGGTTGCCGAGGTAAGCGTTGCCAGCGACGATGATGAACTTCGCTCGAACCTTACCCTGCGCCGTACGCACCACGGGGCTGGCGCCACGCTCGATTTTGATCGCGGCGGATTGCTCGTAGATCACGCCACCGAGCGATTCCACGGCGGCTGCTTCACCGAGTGCCAGGTTCAGTGGATGAATATGGCCGCCGCTCATGTCCAGCATGCCGCCGATGTATTGATCGCAAGCGACCATTTCACGAATGCGGCGCTGATCCATCAGTTCCAGCTGGGTATGGCCGTAACGCTCCCAGAGCTTTTTCTGCGATTCAAGATGGCCCATCTGTTTGGGCGTCAGTGCGGCAAAGACGCCGCCGTCTTTCAGGTCGCACTGAATCTGGTATCTGGCCACGCGTTCGCGGATGATGCGGGCGCCTTCGAAGGCCATCTGGCCCATCAGTTGCGCTTGTTTGGGGCCGACTGTGCGCTCAATGACATCGATGTCGCGGCTGTAGCTGTTGACGATCTGCCCACCATTGCGTCCCGATGCGCCGAAGCCGACTTTTGCGGCCTCCAGGACTGTCACCTTGAAACCGTTTTCCAACAGGAACAGCGCACTGGACAGGCCGGTGTAACCAGCACCGATGACGCATACGTCAGTCTCGACCTCGCCTTGCAGCGCCGGACGAGCGGGGGCGGGATTGGCTGAGGCGGCGTAGTAAGACTGTGGGTATGCGGTGTTCGTCATCCTGTTGCCCCTGTTTAATATCTTTTACGAATGGGCCGATCCTACCCGAGATAAAAAGCCGCCACCAGCGGGATTGTTGGGGTTAGTGTCTTATATATGTGCCACCTGACCTGACTCGCTCTGAAAAGGTCAGAATTTTCAGCGGGTTATAAAAATAGTTCATTGACACGGTGTTGAATATAAGTAGAATGCCGGCCCACAGCAGGCACGTAGCTCAGTTGGTTAGAGCACCACCTTGACATGGTGGGGGTCGTTGGTTCGAGTCCAATCGCGCCTACCAGACAAAATCCGCTCTGCTGGGCGGTAACGAAAAGGGCGATCCGAGAGGGCCGCCCTTTTTGCGTCTGGCGCGTCAACTCAATGAAGTTGCGTGTCGCTCACTCAGCCTTGGCACGGGTAATCCGGCCCGCCTTGATCTCATCGGCATAGGCACGCAGCCGGTCAGCATCCTTGTACTGCTGATTCATCAAGTGCAGTACCGCGACCACGTCGACATCCTTGATACGTTCGGCCAAGCGGCTGATCTCGCCGGCGGTCCGTTCGAGATTCCCGGCAATCGCGTTGAGTTCGCGCTTGAGCTCCAGTGCTGATTTTTTCATTCCCACATTCATATTCCCCAGAAACCGACAGGGCAGGACTGACGACCATCCCCCCTTTTTACCGATGTTACATAACAGCGGTGTGATAATACGCCAGCGCTGCCGGTTTCGCGGCCACAAAAAAGGCGCCGATCGGGCGCCTCTTTGTTGTTATCGCGTAGGGCAGCTTGAGTCAGCCCCCGGCGCCGCCAGCACTCGAGGAACCGCCTGATGAGCCTTTGGAATCGTTGCCGGTAGAACCGCTACCAGTTGATGTGCCACCAGGGAGGTCGACATTGTTGCTGCCGCCAGTTCCGTTACTCATCGAGCCGGTACCCATGCCGCTACGAATCCCGTTGGTGCCATTGGCCGGATCCATATCGGTGCCTTGTCTTCCCGGATCCATCCCTTGCCTGCTCGGGTCTTCACCTGTCTGAGAAGGCGGGGGGCCGACAGACGGTGACGTTGCGCCAGCGAACGCTGCAACCGAGCCACATGCCAGGGCACACCCCAGCGCCAGTGCCGCAAATGATCTGTTCATCAGGTGATCTCCATGTCTTAAGTCCTGTTCTGTTTGGCCGCTTGTTTTCCAACATAGTGCCGTGACGGCGACCAGCGGTATTTGCTTGAGCCACAACGGCGCAGCGTTCCGCCACGGACGCTGCAAATAATTCGCATATTCATAGGGTTAGTGTGAAAAAAGACGTTGACACACAATCGAATATCCGTAGAATGCCGACCCACAGCAGGCACGTAGCTCAGTTGGTTAGAGCACCACCTTGACATGGTGGGGGTCGTTGGTTCGAGTCCAATCGCGCCTACCAAACAAAATCCGCTCTGCTGGGCGGTGATGAAAAGGGCGAGTCGAAAGACTCGCCCTTTTTTGTTGTCTGCGATTTCTCCCCGCTTCGTCTCTCCGTTTCAGGCCCATGCCTCCTGTTCCTTCGTTCTTGCCCTGCGAGTTCTGCAACACCCTAGGCTGAAAAAAATCCGATTTTTCAGTCCATCGCCTGGACCTTTTGCCGTGATGCGCGATCATGAGTGCATGGAAATCGAAAGGAGGTGCGTATGTTTAGTCGGTCACTGACCCTTGCCGTTCTATTGGCTGTCGCCGGCCTCTTGCTGGCAGCCGATGGGGATACTCCACTGGCTCAGGAGCGTGGCAGGTCTCGTCCTTTGATCATCATTGCCTCCAGTTCAGTGGATCCGACGCTGGTGAAGCTGAAGAAAAGCCTCGACGAACCGGCCAACAAAGACGAGTTCGCCAAGCGCAACATGGTGCTGTATACCATCGTTGCTCTGGCCGGGCAGCGTAATGGCAAGGACATGGATGCTCAGTCGACGATGGCGCTGATCAGAGAGTTGAAACTCTCTGTGCTGGATAAAGATCAGGCCCAAGTGATCCTGGTCGGCAAGGACGGCGAGAAGAAAATCGACCACAAGGGCGCCATTGACCCCAAGGAGATTTTCAGCACCATCGATCAGATGCCGATGGCTGAAAAAGAGGCGGCCGCCGCTAAACCGGATACGCCCCCGGAAGAACCCAAATCCACAGCGCAAGGTAGTAAGCCGGGAAAACCCGGCAAAGCAGGCAAGAGCGCCCCGGCAGCCCCGCCGGCAGCGCTGGACGACTGATCAGATCTGACTGATGCCAGGCCGGATAAAGGTTTGGCGCCAGGCGTCATGAGGGTAGGGCATTCCCGGACCTTGCTGGTAAGATCGCTCCTTTTTTATCGAAAGGACTGTCATGAAACACTGGGCGGGAGCTATAGCGCTGGCGATGCTGGCGGGTTGCATGAGCTTGAATCAGACGCGTTCGGCAGGGCCGGCGCAGGTCTATTCCAGCCAGAAGCCGGCCGCTGTGGTCGCCGAATGCATCAAGGTGAGTTGGGGTAACGTGCAGCTGTTCGGTGATGTCGCCGATGTGTTCATGCAGCAGGACAAGCCTGGTGAATTCACTGTCTACACCACCGAAGGCGAATACTTTGCCGACGTCACCGGCAAGGGCGAGTCCACCGCGATCAGCTTCTACGCCAAGCCGGGTGCGAAGGTGATCGAGCAGCGTGGAGCGATGGTCGCTACCTGCTTGTAATCGTCCTGTAGGCAGCAACCCGATACGCAGTCCTTACGCCGAGCGCTGCACGCTCACAATCCCGTGTTCCAGCATGGTTGCCAGGAACACGTCGATTTTGTTGCGCAGGTGATCTTCCATCAGAACCCGCAGTTTTTTGCTTTCGCCCTTTTTCAGGTAAGTCAGCATTTGATCGTGCTCGTTGACCGCCTGTTGCCACCGGCCCGGCGTGGGGTTGAGGCGGCGGCGAACGTAGCGCAAGCGGGCGTTGAGGTTGTTGAACATCTCCGACAGCACCCGGTTGTCGGCCACCTGCAGAATTTTCAAGTGGATCTGTTGGTTGAGCTTGAAGTAACTGCTCAGGTCGCTCTGCTCATGGGATACACGCATCGCCACCTGCAGGGCCTCGAGTTCGGCGATGTCGGCCGCCGAGATCTTCTGACAAGCCTGTTCCCCTGAAAGACCCTCCAGCGCCGCCAGCAAGGTCAGCATGTTGGCAGCCTCCTCAAGACTGACACTGGCCACCCGCGCGCGGCGGGTAGCGGATATTTCCACCAGCCCTTCACGCGCCAGCATCTTGATCGCCTCGCGCAATGGCGTGCGCGACACCTCCAACTCCTCGCACAACGCCCGTTCGGAGAGCGGAGCGCCCGGCACCAGTTCACCGCTGGTGATGCGCTCGCGCAACGCGGCGTAAGCGGCTTCGTTGATGTTCACCAGATTATTGTTTTCGGCCATCAGTGCCTCCCTATCGGTATCCCGGAAATCTTCGCTAGCTGCAAGTCCATCTGGCGGCGATTATCCCGGCGAATCAAAAAATTATCTACGCGTGCGCGTCATGTAACGCTCTGGCTCAATGTCTTCGGGGGTTTGCAGCGGCATCGCCGCGTCCGTTCAGTCATTTTCCCGCAAAAAATCCTTGCACTGAAAATCACAATGTCTATATTTGGGATACCAAACGCCTTAAATGGTATCCCAAAAATAATAAGGTACTCGTATGAATACCCCTATTTCCCCCGAGACGCCCTCACGCGACTCCAGCTTCCACTCTACTTCCGAGATCCTTCTGCAACGTGATGGCGGTATCGCCACGGTCATTCTCAACCGCCCGGAAAAACTCAACGCCACCACGTTGTCGATGTGGAAATTGCTGGACGACACGATCCGTCAGTTGGACGCCGACGACTCGGTGCGCTGCATCGTGATCCGCGGTGCCGGGACCAAGGCGTTCGGTCCTGGTAATGACATCTCGGAATTCGAAACCCATCGCGGCAATCAGGAGCTGGCGCGCCACTACGGACCAGTGATGCACAGCGCCTTGCATGCCATCGCCAACTGTCGGCATCCGCTGGTGGCGATGATTCATGGCATCTGTGTCGGTGGCGGTCTGGGCATTGCGTCGCTGTGCAATATCCGTATCTGTGGCGAGTCGAGTCGTTTCGGCGTGCCGGTCAACAAACTGGGACTGGCCATGGCCCACGATGAAATGAGCGGGCTGATGCGCATCGCGGGTCCCGACGTCACCCTTGAAATGCTTCTGGAAGGGCGCGTGTTCGGCGCTGCCGAAGCGCTGCACAAACGCATTGTCAGCCGCGTGGTGGCCGATGCCGAAGTGGAAGAGCAGGCCATGATCAGCGCTCGCCGGATTGCTGATGGCGCTCCGCTGGTCGCCCGCTGGCACAAGCAGTTCGTTCAACGTTCCCTGGATCCATCCCCCCTGACCGCAGAGGAATACGACGAGGCTTTCGATTGCTTTGCGACCGAGGATTTCCAGATCGGTTATCAGGCCTTTCTGGCTAAACGCACACCTGTTTTTGGAGGCAAATGATATGGCCGGTCCACTGCAAGGCATGAAAGTCATCGAGTTGTCGCACATCATGTCCGGCCCCATCTGCGGGATGATGCTGGCCGATATGGGCGCCGACGTGATCAAGGTCGAGAAGATGGACGGCGATGATTGCCGCCGCTTCGCACCGATTCTTGAGCACGGCGAATCGGCCTCGTTCATGATCCTCAACCGCAACAAGCGCGACATCGCCCTGAATCTGAAGACCGACGGCGGCAAGGATGTGCTGCGGCGCATGTTGGCCGACGCCGATGTGGTCACCGAGAATTACCGCAAAGGCACCATGGAAAAACTCGGGCTCGGTTACGACACGCTGAAGAAGCTCAACCCGGGCCTGATCTATTGCTCGGTCTCCGGCTACGGGCGCACCGGACCTTATGCCGACAAGGGCGGCTTCGATCTGATCGCTCAAGGGCTGTCGGGCATGATGAGTTCCACCGGCGAACCGGGTCAGGCGCCGATCAAGGCCGGTTCGCCAATCGCCGATATCAACGCCGGCATTCTCGCGGCACTGGGGATCGCTGCTGCCTACGCGCACAAACAGAAGACCGGACTGGGCCAGGTGGTTGACACCTCATTGCTGGAGGCGGGCTTCCAGCAAATGTACTGGCCTGTCGCCAATTATTGCTCCGCTGGGGTGATCCTGCCGAAAATGGGCTCGGCCAACTCCACCAGCACGCCGTACCAGGCGTTCCGCACCAAAGACGGCTGGATCAACATCGGCGCGGCCAACCAGGGTAACTACGAGCGCCTGCTGCAGGTGCTGAACGCGCCGCATATCAGCGATGATCCGCGATTCGCCAGTAACGTGCTGCGCATGAACAACCGCGAAGCGCTGGTCGCCCTGATTACCGAATGTCTCGTGCAGGACACCACTGACAACTGGGTCGAGCGGCTCGACCTCGCCGGGCTTCCAGTGGGCGCGGTGCTGGACATCTCCCAGGCGGTCGAGCATCCGCAGATTCTGGAGCGCGAAATGATCGTCGAGACCCACCACCCGGTGACCGGTTCGGCGCGCAGCATTGCCTTGCCGATCCATTTTTCCGAGACGCCCAAACAGGTCACTCGTCCCTCGCCATTACTGGGTGAACACACCCTGGAAATTCTCGCGGAGTACGGCTACGACGACGGGCAGATTTCCGAGTTGCGCCGCGAGGGCGCGATCCTCGAGTTGTAAGCCTCTGATCCATTCGCAAGCGCATTAGTGAACAACTACAAAAAAAGACACTGAGGATCGCAACCATGAACAGGCTAAAGATCAAGGCCACCACCGTCGTCATGATGATGCTGTGCCTGATGTACTTCATTACCTATGTCGACCGGGTGAACGTCAGCACGGCGGCAGGGCAGTTCAGCACTGAACTGGGTTTGAGCAACACACAGTTGGGCTTCATCTTTTCGGCATTCGCTTATCCGTACATGGTGTTCCAGTTCATCGGCGGTTGGGTCAGCGACCGATATGGCGCCAAGCGCACGCTGATCGTCTGTGCCTTCATCTGGGCAATAGCGACGGTACTGACCGGCATGGCGGGCGGTTTCCTGAGTCTGGTGGCCGCCCGCATGCTGCTGGGTCTGGGGGAGGGCGCGACCTTTCCGGCATCGACCAGCGCGATGGCCGCTTGGGTCGCCAAGGAGCGTCGCGGCTTCGCGCAGGGCATTACCCACGCGGCCGCTCGCCTGGGCAATGCCTGTGCGCCGCTGATCGTCGCGGCGTTGATGACCGCCTATGACTGGCGCTTTTCGTTCTACCTGCTCGGCGCGCTGAGCTTCGGCTGGGTGGTGTTGTGGTACGTGACTTACACCGAAAAGCCTGCCGACCATCCGCGTATCACCGAGCAGGAGCTGGCCGTACTGCCTGCACCCAAGCCTCGTCGCATCGATGCCCCAGGCACCTACGGCCGGCTGTTCCGGCGGATGCTGCCGGTATCCAGCGTGTACTTCTGCTACAACTGGATTCTCTGGCTGATGCTCAGCTGGATCCCGATGTACTTCATGCACAACTACCACCTCAACATCAAGGATGCAGTGCTGTTCACCTCGGGCGTGTTCTTCGCTGGTGTCGTCGGTGACCTGCTCGGCGGTCTGATCAGCGACAAGCTCCTGCACAAGACCGGCAACGTCAAAGTCGCGCGCAGTTATCTGGTGGCGGTGTGCATGGCCTGCACCGGCCTGTCGCTGATTCCGGTGTTGCTGTTTCAGGAGCCGCTGTACTCATTGATCTTCCTGGCCCTGGCACTGTTCTTCAATGAGATGACGGTGGGGCCGATGTGGGCCGTGCCGATGGACATCGCGTCCGATCGCGCAGGCACCGCCAGCGGCATCATGAACGGCACTGCTGCCACTGCAACCATCATCAGCCCGGTGCTGGCCGGTTATCTGATCGACCAGACCGGCAACTGGACCCTGCCGTTTATGATCTCGATCGGCGTCCTGGCGTTTGGCGTGTTGATGACCTTTACCATGCAGCCACAAAAAGCGTTTGTCGCCGACGCAAAGACGCCTGAGAAAGACTTCGAAACACTTGAGAGCAAGGAGGCGATCGCGAAGTAACACATTGTTCGCGGCGCAAGCGATTGCTGTGGCAGTCCGGCTTGCCGGCGGTAGCGAATTGGATAACGCGACCGTCGGGCAAGCCGTTGTGCTATAGCGGTTGCCCGGCGACGGCGTGACCAATCGGAGGTCGGGTAAGAGAGCAAAAAAACCGTAATCCGGGCGCTGTTGTGGCGCATTGATATTAAATTCCAAAAACTAGACACCCCCCGTTTTCGTCAATGAAACCGGGGGTTTTGTTTTTACGGATTGTAAGAAAACACCTACAAAATCGGCCGATTTTGTGTCCTGTCTAAAGACTGTCATCAAACAGAAATGTTTCCGGTTTTAAATCTGCATCGGGTCTTCAACTGCGACCACACACACAAATTCTCTCGTTGAGGTATTGCCGTGAATCTGCTGACAAAAACTCGCCTGTCACTCCTGCTGGCTTCGATGTGCCTGACCGGAATGGCACACGCTACGGACGTCACTGGTGCTGGTTCGAGCTTCGTTTTCCCAGTCATCTCCAAATGGGCGACCGACTACAGCAAGAGCACTGATACCAAGATCAACTACCAGTCCATCGGTTCGGGTGGCGGTATCGCCCAGATCAAGGCTGCAACCGTTGACTTCGGCGCTTCCGATGCTCCTCTGAAAGCCGAGGACCTGCAGGGCGGCGGCCTGGGTCAGTTCCCTAGCGTGATCGGCGGTATCGTTCCGGTGATCAACGTCGAAGGCATCGAAACCGGCAAGCTGGAGCTGAGTGGCAAGGTCCTGGCGGACATTTTCCAGGGCAAGATCACCAAGTGGAACGATCCGGCGATCGTTGCGCTGAACAAGGGCCTGAAGCTGCCTGAATCCAACATCACCGTGGTTCACCGTTCGGACGGCTCGGGTACTTCCTTCAACTTCACCAATTACCTGGCCAAGGTCAGCCCTGACTGGAAAAACGGTCCTGGTGAAGGCTCGGCGGTTCAATGGCCGGTCGGTGTGGGCGGCAAGGGTAACGAAGGTGTGGCCGCCTACGTAAAACAGATCAAGGGTTCGATCGGTTACGTTGAATTCGCCTACGCCAAAACCAACAACATTGCCTACGCCAAACTGGAAAACGCCGCTGGCAAAGTGGTCGAGCCAAGTGCCAAAGCCTTCGCTGCCGCTGCTGCCACCGCCAAATGGGAAGACGCCAAAGACTTCAACCTGATCATGACCAACGCGCCAGGCGCTGATGCATGGCCGATCACCGCGACTACCTGGATCATCATGTACAAACAGCCGAAGAACGCCGAGAAGAGCCAGGCCGCCTTCGACTTCTTCAAATGGTCGCTGGAAAAAGGTCAGGCCCAGGCCGAGTCGCTGGACTACGTACCTCTGCCTAAGGAGCTGGTCAGCAAAATCGAAGACTACTGGAAAACCGAGTTCACCAAGTAACTCGACGTTATCCGGCTTACCCCTGTCATCGAGCGCTCGGTGACAGGGTTTCTTTGCGAGTGGACCCACCATGACTGAAAACACCCAATATATGTCCGCTGTGATTCCGGACGCGACGTCCGAGAGCGAAAAACGCGCGGCCCGCGATCACCGACACGACGCCTGGTTCCGGCGCACGATGCTGGGAGCGGCTCTGTTGGTGCTGCTGTTGCTGGCGAGCATCGCCGGCTCGACACTCTGGGGCGGAGCCCTGGCATTCAAGACCTTTGGTTTCGAATTTCTTACCAGTACCGAGTGGGATGCGGTCAACGGCCACTTCGGCGCGTTGGTACCGATCTACGGCACCTTGGTGACCTCCTTTCTTGCGCTGCTGATCGCCGTCCCGGTGAGCTTCGGCATCGCGATTTTTTTGACTGAAGTGGCGCCGCCATGGTTGCGGATGCCGATTGCCTCCGCGGTCGAACTGCTGGCGGGCATTCCTTCGATTATCTACGGCATGTGGGGCCTGTTCGTCTTCGGCCCGTTCATGGCGGAAAACATGGCGCCCTGGATCAACGACAACCTCGGCGCATTGCCCTTGATCGGTCCGGTGTTCCAGGGGCCGCCACTGGGTATCGGCATGCTCACCGCCGGTATCGTGCTGGCGATCATGATCACCCCATTCATTACCTCAGTGATGACCGAAGTGTTCCGCAGCGTGCCGGTGGCGCTCAAAGAGTCTGCCTACGCGCTGGGCGGTACGACTTGGGAAGTGGTCTGGGACATCGTCCTGCCTTACACCCGTTCGGCGGTGGTCGGCGGCATCTTCCTGGGCCTGGGTCGCGCGCTGGGTGAGACCATGGCGGTGACCTTCGTGCTGGGTAATGCCCATCAGTTCTCTGCATCGCTGATGATGCCGAGCAGCTCGATCGCTTCGGTGATCGCCAACGAGTTCAGTGAGGCCTACACCGACCTGCACCGTTCTTCGTTGATCGCCCTGGGCTTCCTGTTGTTCGTGGTCACCTTCATCGTGCTGGCGATTGCCCGTCTGATGCTGTCTCGTCTGTCGCGCAAGGAGGGTCTATGAGTAAGGCTGATAACGAAAACCTGTACCGGGCCCGCGCGATCAAGAACATGATCGCCATGGTCCTCAGTTGCGGCGCGACGGCCTTCGGTCTGCTGTGGCTGGTGTGGATTCTGTTGACCACCGTGATCAACGGTTTTCAGGCGCTGAACCTGCGGCTGTTCACCGACATGACCCCGCCACCGGGCTCCGAAGGCGGGCTGGCCAACGCCTTTTACGGCAGTTTCCTGATGTCCGGTATCGGCCTGTTGATCGGTACCCCGATCGGTCTGATGGCCGGTATCTGGCTGGCTGAATTCGCGCGTCACACCAAACTGGGTAACGCGGTGCGTTTCATCAACGACATCCTGCTCTCGGCGCCTTCGATCGTGCTGGGATTGTTTGTCTACACCGCAGTGATCCTGCCGGTCAGCGCGCTGACTAACCATCAGGTCGGTTTCTCGGCCGTCGCCGGTGCCCTGGCCCTGGCGTTGCTGGTGATCCCCGTCGTGGTGCGGACCACCGATGAAATGCTCCAGCTGCAACCCTCGACCATGCGCGAAGCCGCGCTGGCGCTCGGTGTGCCGCAATGGAAGCTGACCCTGCAAATCGTTCTGCGTGCGGCCAAGGCCGGCGTCGTGACCGGTGTGTTGCTGGCACTGGCGCGCATCACCGGCGAAACCGCGCCGCTGTTGTTTACCGCCTTCGGCAACCAGTTCTGGAGCAGCGACGTGCTCAAACCGATCGCAAGCGTTCCCGTGGTGATCTTCCAGTACGCGATGAGCCCGTTCGATGACTGGCATTCCCTGGCCTGGGCCGGCGCCTTGATTCTGACCTTGTTCGTACTGTTGCTGAGTCTCAGCTCCCGTCTTCTCCTTTTGCGCAATAGGGCGTCCTGATGAATAACCTTTCCCTTGCCGACGAAAAAACCAAAATCCAGGTACGCAACCTCGAGTTTTTCTACAACGGTCATCGATCGCTGAAGTCGATCGACATGAACATCCCCGAGAAGCGCATCACGGCCATCATCGGCCCGTCAGGTTGCGGCAAGTCGACCCTGCTGCGCGTGTTCAACCGGATTTATTCGATGTACCCGAAGCAGGAAGCCAAGGGCGAAGTGATACTCAACGGCGAAAACATCCTGGCCCATGGCTATTCGATGAACCGCCTGCGCAGCCACGTCGGCATGGTGTTCCAGAAGCCGGTGCCGTTCCCGATGTCGATCTACGACAACATCGCTTACGCGGTGCGTCATCACGAAAAACTCTCGCGCCGCGAGATGGAAGAGCGTGTCGAAGAAGCCCTGCGCGGTGCCGCCCTGTGGGATGAAGTCAAAGACAAGCTCAAGCAGAGCGCGCAGAGCCTGTCCGGTGGTCAGCAGCAGCGTCTGTGTATTGCCCGCACCATCGCCCTGCGTCCGCAGGTACTGCTGCTGGACGAACCGACCTCGGCACTCGACCCGATCTCCACCGGTCGTATCGAACAGCTGATCACCGAACTCAAGGAGCAGTTCACCGTGGTCATCGTCACCCACAACATGCAACAGGCCGCGCGCTGCTCGGATTACACCGCGTTCATGTTCATGGGCGAACTGATCGAACACGGCGACACCGACACCATCTTCACCAAGCCGTCCAAGACCCAGACCGAAGACTACATCACCGGTCGTTTCGGCTGATTGAGCGGCTAACGCAACACCTGTAGGAGCCGGCTTGCTGGCGAACGCGCAGCGTCAGACACTGATGCACCGCCTGGCCCACCGCGTTCGCTGCCGTCGTAACCTCCGACGTCTCCTACAGGTTCCCTGGCGTAGCGACATTTTTCATCACCGGTCGTTTCGGCTGATTGAGTGGCTAACGCAACAGCTGTAGGAGTCAGCTTGCTGGCGAACGCGCAGGGTCAGACACTGATGTACCGGCTGACCCACCGCTTTCGCTGCCGTCGTAACCTCCGACGTCTCCTACAGGTTCCGTGGCGTAGCGATATTTTTCATCACCGGTCGTTTCGGCTGATTGAGCGGCTAACGCAACACCTGTAGGAGCCGGCTTGCTGGCGAACGCGCAGGGTCAGACACTGATGCACCGCCTGGCCCACCGCGTTCGCTGCCGTCGTAACCTGCGACATCTAGCTCCGTGGCATAGCGATGTCTTTCATACACCCACGATCAATCGCAGAAGACGGCTTGGCGGCGAGCGCGCAGGGTCATTTGAATTTGTGCCCGTTGGGACAGAAACAGGCTGCCAATCACAACTGGACCGGCGCGACGGTGATCTCTTCGCCCATGAACTGCTCCAGTTTCTTGCGCAACCAGCGCTCCGCCGGGTCGGTGTCCATCACGCTCAGCCAGACCATCGACAACTCCAGGTTGGGCGTGATGAACGGCAGCGGCTCGCCACGCAGCAGCCCCGATTTGCTCATCGCCAGCGTCAGGTGATCCGGCAGGTTGCACAGCAAATCGGTGCCCGCCATTAAAGCGGGCAGCGTGCTGTATTGCGGCACTGACAGCACTGCCTGACGCTTGCGCCCGATTGCCGCGAGCCACTCATCCGCGAAACTGGAGATGTTGGCCACATGTGACACCACCACGTGCGGGCGTGCGCAGTATTCGTCGAGGGTAATCGGCTCGGGCGAAGAGTCGGCACGCACCACCATCGGCTGCACGCTGCGCAACAACTTGCGCTTGGCGTTGGCCGGCAGCTCGCGGGTCAGGCACACGCCGACGGTGATCTCACCGGACATGAGCAATTCCGAGATATTCCAGTAGTTGACCTGCTTGATGACGATGACGATGCCCGGCGCTTCCTCGCGAATGGCCCGCAGCAGCGGCGGCAACAGGCTGTACTCGACGTCATCGGACAGACCGATGCGGAAGGTCATGTCGCTGCTGGCCGGATCGAAATCACGGGTCAGGCTCAAGGCCACCGACATGGCGTCCAGCGCCGGCGACAGGTGATTGATAATCTCGTTGGCCCGCGCCGTGGGTTCCATGCGATGACCGACGCGGATGAACAGCGGATCGTTGAACAGCGCCCGGAGCCGGTTGAGGGCGGCGCTGATGGTGGGTTGCCCGAGGAACAGCTTCTCGGCGGCACGGGTCACGTTGCGCTCTTGCATCAAGGTTTCGAATACCACCATAAGGTTGATATCGGCCTTGCGCAGCTCGTTGCGATTCATAACTCGTCCCCGTTACCCGACATGCTTCGCCCTGCTTGTGAAAAGGACGGCGAAATGATGGCGACAGTTTATGGATCGCCATCGTCCGCCGTCCAGCGTAACCGCATGTTTCGCGAACTGGTTGGTTAATCGTTCGCGGCGTTTTCGATTCACAGAAGGGACGTCATGGCCGATACCGATCACTCCCACATGCACTCTCGCTCTCAGGATTCAGTTCTTTCCCAATGAACTTCCAGACAGCCCCGTCAGTCATCATCTAAACGCTCACCATGAGGCTCGATATTCCATGCTGATTTCCCTGAAAGGTCAGGTCGCGCTGGTGACTGGGGCCAGTTCCGGGCTGGGTCTGGGCGCGGCCCGTGGGCTTGCCGCCTCCGGCGCGTCGGTTGTGGTCAATTACCACTCCCAGCCTGAACCCGCGCAGAAACTGGTGGATGAAATCCAGAAGGCAGGCGGGCAGGCGATTGCCGTCGGCGCCGATGTCTCGAAGGAAGACGAGGTCGAAAAACTCTTCGCCGAGACACTCAAGGCTTTTGGTCGACTGGACATCCTCATCGCCAATTCCGGTCTGCAAAAAGATGCGCCGATAGCCGAACTGAGCCTTGAGGACTGGAACACCGTCATCAACGTCAACCTCACTGGCCAGTTTTTGTGCGCTCGCGCGGCACTGCGTCAGTTCGCCAGGCAGGAAATCCGACCGGAAATTTCCCGGGCGCTGGGCAAGATCATCCACATGAGTTCGGTGCATCAGGTCATTCCCTGGGCCGGTCACGTCAATTACGCAGCCTCCAAAGGCGGAGTGGATCTGCTCATGCGCAGCATCGCCCAGGAAGTCGGCGAGCAGCGCATCCGCGTCAACAGTATCGCGCCGGGAGCGATTCGCACCGCAATCAACACCAAGGCCACCTCCGGTGATGCCGAGCAGAAACTGCTGGACCTGATTCCCTATGGCCGGGTCGGCGAAGCGGAAGATGTCGCCAATGCGGTGGTCTGGCTGGCCTCCGATGCCTCCGACTATGTGCATGGCACCACCTTGTTCATCGATGGCGGCATGAGCCTGTATCCGGAGTTTCGAAATAATGGTTAAAGGCACGACAACGGTTAAAGGCGCGGTAGTGGAGGGCACGCAGAACACCCAGGAGGACCCGCGCGACGAAGCGCAGAACCTTATCGAGAATCACGGCATCATCGGCGACATGCGCAGTGCCGCGCTGGTCGCCGACAACGGCAGTATCGACTTCTGCTGCTGGCCCGACTTCGACAGCCCCAGCATCTTCAGTGCGCTGCTCGATACGCCGGGCGCCGGAATCTTTCAGCTGTCGCCGATCCTGCCGGACGCTCGCCGCCAGCAGCTTTATCTGCCTGAAACCAACGTGCTGATGACCCGTTGGATCGCCAGGGACGCGGTGGTGGAAGTGACTGACCTGATGCCTGTCGCCTCCGAGGTCGACGACCTGCCGCGTCTGGTACGCCGAATTCACGTACGCCACGGCGCCACACGGATACGCATGCTGTGCAGAGTTCGTCATGACTACAGCCGTGCCGAAACCACGGCGCAAATGGACGGGAAAGACGTGCGTTTCGACGCGCCAGGTCAGCCCGCGATGCGCCTCTGTGGGACAGTTGAATTGCGGCTCGACGATCAGGCTGCGGTAGCTGAGTTCGACATGAAACAAGACGATATCGTCGAGTTCATGCTCGGCGGCGCAGACGATGAACAGGTCAAAGCCACCCAATGCGATTGCGACCTCAAGAGCACCGTGAACTACTGGCAGCATTGGAGTCGTCACTCCAACTACCAAGGTCGCTGGCGCGAGGTGGTCAACCGTTCCGCATTGGCACTCAAGCTGCTGACTTCGCGCAAGCACGGCGGAATTGTTGCCGCCGCCACATTCGGCCTCCCGGAAGAAGAGGGCGGCGGGCGCAACTGGGATTATCGCTACACCTGGATTCGCGATGCGTCGTTCACCGTCTACGCCTTCATGCGCCTGGGCTACACCGATGAAGCCAACGCCTTCATGCACTGGGTGCGCGAGCGCATGGGCGACTGTTGCGACGATTCCAGCAAACTCGGCATTTTGTATTCCCTGGCCGGCCAGGAAGAACTGCCCGAAGAAGAACTGCCACACCTGGCAGGTTACGGCGGTGCCACCCCGGTGCGCATTGGCAACGAGGCCTACAAGCAAACCCAACTGGACATCTACGGCGAGCTGCTGGACGCGGTGTACCTGTCCAACAAATACGGTGAGGCGATCTCCCACGAGGGCTGGAAGCATGCGACCCGACTGGTCAATGAGCTGTGCGAAAACTGGCGCAGCAAGGACGTGGGCATCTGGGAGATGCGCGGCGATGACCAACATTTTCTGCATTCGCGGCTGATGTGCTGGGTTGCACTTGACCGAGCATTGCGCTTGTCGCAGAAGCGTTCCTTACCGGCGCCGTTCGAGCGCTGGGACAACGAGCGCCAGGCGATTCATGACGACATCTGGGAAAACTTCTGGGACCACGAACGCGGGCATTTCGTCCAGCACAAGGGCAGCAAGAACCTCGATGCGTCAATGCTGCTGATGCCGCTGGTACGATTCGTCGGCGCCAGCGACCCCAAATGGCTGCAGACGCTGGAGGCCATCGAGCGCACGCTGGTGCGCGACGGCATGGTCTTCCGCTATCGCAACGACGATGACTACGGCGACGGGCTGGATGGTGAAGAAGGGGCCTTCGTCGCTTGCTCGTTCTGGTACGTCGAATGCCTGGCGCGGGCAGGACGTGTGGAGCAGGCACACCTGGAATTCGAACAACTGCTGCGCTACGCCAATCCGGTCGGCCTGTACGCCGAAGAGTTTGACACCCACGGCCATCATCTGGGCAACACCCCTCAGGCCCTGAGCCACCTGGCGCTGATCAGCGCGGCGACTTTTCTCGATCGCAAACTCGAAGGCGGCCAGACCCTCTGGCAGCCCTGAACAGGAGAACGACCATGGCGCATGCATTCAAGAAAGGCGATCACGTGCGCTGGAATTCGGATGTCGGGCATGTCGTTGGTGTGGTCACCAAGGTGCATACCCAGGATGTCGAGTTCATGGGACGGCATCGTCCTGCATCGAAGGAAGAGCCG
>NZ_JBOICF010000094.1:0-49261 GCF_050739935.1 Pseudomonas sp.
GTAGGAGCCGGCTTGCTGGCGAACGCGGTGGGTCAGCTCCAGAAATGTTGACTGACACACTTGGTTCGCCAGCAAGCCGGCTCCTACAAGTGTGTCCAGCATTGGTCAGGCGGGCGATTCAGCGCTCTCAGGACTTGAGAAACGCCTGGTGCAGCTCTTTCAACGATTCGAAGTGATAAGTCGGCGCTTCGGCCTGTAGCTCTTCACGACTGCCGAATCCATAACCCACTGCCGCCACATCCAGCCCGTTGCGCTTGCCGCCGATCAAGTCGTGCTTGCGATCGCCGATCATCAACGTCTGCTTCGGATCGAGTTTTTCCTCATCCAGCAAATGTCGAATCAGCTCGACCTTATCGGTGCGGGTGCCGTCCAGTTCGCTGCCATAGATCAGCTTGAAGTGCCGGGCGAAGTCGAAATGGCGGGCGATTTCATGCGCGAACACCCAAGGCTTGGACGTGGCGATGAATAATGTACGGCCCTGATCCGAGAGCAGATCGAGCAGTTCGAACACGCCATCGAACACCAGATTTTCGTACAGCCCAGTGACCTTGAAGCGCTCGCGATAGAAACCTACCGCTTCCCAGGCTTTGGTCTCCTCAAAGTCGTAAGCGCGCATGAATTGCTGTAGCAGCGGCGGCCCGATGAAATGTTCGAGCTGGGTGATATCGGGTTCATCGATGCCCAGCTTGCTCAAGGCGAACTGGATTGAACGGGTGATGCCTTCTCGTGGGTCGGTCAGGGTGCCGTCCAGGTCGAACAGAATATTCTGGTAATGCATGTCTACGCCCATGATCGAAGGGAAATTTCCAAATGGCACTGACCTGTGGGAGCGAATTCATTCGCGACTGTTGTACTGCCGACACAGATGAGTTGGATGTACCGGCCCCTCGCGAATGAATTCGCTCCCACAGATTGATCTGATTCCAAATAAACGCCTATTGCTAGCAGGGCTTGTCGAAACCTTCGGCCAGATGCTGATCCTTCAACTTCACGTAATTGGTCGCGCTGTAAGGGAAGAAAGCGATTTCCTTTTCCGTCAGCGGACGCACCTGTTTGACCGGCCGGCCAACGTACAGAAAGCCGCTGTCCAGACGCTTGCCCGGCGGGACAAGGCTCCCTGCGCCGATGATTACTTCATCTTCAACCACTGCGCCGTCCATGATCGTGCTGCCCATGCCGATCAGGATTCGGCTGCCGATGGAACAACCGTGCAGCATGACCTTGTGGCCGATGGTCACTTCATCACCGATCAACAGCGGAAAACCGTCCGGATTGAACGGCCCGGCATGGGTGATGTGCAGCACGCTGCCATCCTGCACGCTGGTGCGGGCGCCGATACGGATGCGGTGCATGTCGCCACGAATCACCGTCAGCGGCCAGACCGAACTGTCGGCGCCGATTTCGACATCGCCGATGACAACCGCCGAATGATCGACAAAGGCCCGGTCGCCAAGGGCTGGCGTGTGATTCTGGAATGTGCGAATAGCCACGATAGGCTCCTTCTCTGGCGTTGATAGCTGCGGTCAGCGCCGATTGTAATTAAGATGCTCAAGTGTTTCTTCCAGCCAAGGTGCCAAACCGTGAGCGCGAACAACCCTCTTTTGCAATCCTACGACCTGCCACCTTTCTCGGCGATCCGCGCCGAGCACGTAAAACCTGCCATTGACCAGATTCTCGCCGACAACCGCGCCGCGATTGCCGACATCCTCGCCAAGCAAGGTACGCAGCCTACATGGGCCGGCCTGGTGCTGGCGATGGACGAGTTGAACGACCGCCTGGGTGCCGCCTGGAGCCCGGTCAGCCACTTGAACGCCGTATGCAACAGCGCCGAACTGCGCGAGGCCTATGAGTCCTGCCTGCCAGCGCTGAGCGCCTACTCTACCGAGATGGGCCAGAACCGCGAACTGTTCCAGGCCTTCGAAGCCTTGGCCAATAGCGCGGAAGCCGCCAGCTACGACGTGGCGCAGAAAACCATCCTGGAGCATTCGCTGCGTGATTTCCGGCTGTCGGGTATCGACCTGCCCCCCGAGCAGCAGAAGCGTTACGCCGAAGTGCAGAGCAAGCTATCCGAGCTCGGCAGTCAATTCTCCAACCAGTTGCTCGACGCTACTCAGGCGTGGACCAAACACGTCGCCGACGAAGCCGCCCTCGCCGGCCTGACTGATTCGGCCAAGGCGCAAATGGCTGCCGCGGCCCAGGCCAAGGGCCTCGACGGCTACCTGATCACCCTGGAATTCCCGAGCTACTACGCGGTGATGACTTACGCCCAGGACCGCGCGCTGCGTGAAGAAGTCTATGCGGCGTACTGCACCCGTGCTTCGGACCAAGGCCCGAATGCGGGCCAGAACGACAACGGCCCGGTGATGGAGCAAATCCTCGACTTGCGTCAGGAACTGGCCAGATTGCTGGGCTTCGCCAGCTTCTCGGAGCTGAGCCTGGCGACCAAAATGGCCGAATCCAGCGATCAGGTATTGAGTTTCCTGCGTGATCTGGCCAAGCGAAGCAAGCCGTTCGCTGCGCAGGACCTGCAGCAGCTCAAGGCTTACGCCGCCGAACAGGGCTGCCCGGATCTGCAAAGCTGGGACAGCGGTTTCTATGGCGAGAAATTGCGCGAGCAGCGTTACAGCGTTTCCCAGGAAGCCCTGCGCGCCTACTTCCCTATCGACAAGGTATTGGGCGGCCTGTTTGCCATCGTGCAAAAACTGTACGGCATCGAAATCGCCGAGCAGAAAGGCTTCGACACCTGGCACCCGGATGTCCGCCTGTTCGAAATCAAGGAAAACGGCCAGCACGTCGGCCGCTTCTTCTTCGATCTCTACGCCCGCGCCAACAAGCGTGGCGGTGCCTGGATGGATGGTGCCCGCGATCGTCGCCGTACTTCCAGCGGTGCCCTGCAAAGCCCGGTCGCCAACCTGGTGTGCAATTTCACCCCGGCATCGCCTGGCAAGCCTGCCCTGCTGACCCACGACGAAGTTACGACCCTGTTCCACGAATTCGGCCATGGTTTGCATCACCTGCTGACCCGCGTCGAACACGCTGGCGCCTCGGGCATCAACGGCGTGGCCTGGGATGCGGTCGAGCTGCCGAGCCAGTTCATGGAGAACTGGTGCTGGGAGCCGGAAGGTCTGGCACTGATCTCCGGTCATTACGAAACCGGCGAACCGCTGCCTCAGGACCTGCTGGAAAAAATGCTCGCGGCGAAGAATTTCCAGTCGGGGCTAATGATGGTGCGTCAGCTGGAATTTTCGCTGTTCGACTTCGAACTGCACGCCACTCACGGCGACGGCCGTACCACGCTGCAAGTGCTCGAAGCCGTACGCGACGAGGTCTCGGTAATGCGTCCGCCGGCGTACAACCGCTTTCCCAACAGCTTCGCGCACATCTTCGCGGGCGGTTATGCAGCGGGTTACTACAGCTACAAATGGGCTGAAGTGCTCTCTGCCGACGCTTTCTCCAGGTTCGAGGAAGACGGCGTGCTCAATGCCGAAACCGGTCGTGCGTTCCGCGAAGCGATTCTGGCCCGGGGCGGTTCGCAAGCGCCGATGGTGCTGTTCGTCGACTTCCGCGGACGCGAGCCTTCGATTGACGCACTCTTGCGCCATTCCGGCTTGAGTGAGGACGCGGCAGCATGACCGATACACCGCATGTGGTTACCAAGAAGCGCTTCATCGCCGGGGCTGTCTGCCCGGCGTGCAGCGAGCCTGACAAGTTGATGATGTGGAGTGAAGATGACGTCCCGCATCGCGAATGCGTGCATTGCGGGTATTCCGACACGCTCAACGCCCAGGGTCAGTCGATTCCGAAAGAACTGGGCACGCGCGTCAACAAGGCTCCCGTAAAACCGGCCGACACGAAGGTGCAGGGTGTGCAGTTCTTCCCGAATCCGAAGCTGAAAAAGCCGGCAGATCCAAGCTGACAAGCGCTGGCATCTACCTGTAAGAGCCGGCTACCTGGCGAACGCGATTCACCTGATCCATTGACGGTGATTGACGCGACGCTTTCGCCAGCAAGCCGGCTCCTACAGCCCTCGACCCGAGCAGAATGCCTCGCGAGGGTTCACAGGCTTTTCACTTAACAAAAAACCAGGGACGTGGCCGAGCGGCCCTTCGTTGGACTCAGCTATCGACTTCCGCTGAAATAGCCAAACGAGACCAATCCGTCGATACCTTTGCTGTGATTTTCCACTTTCACATTTTGGTCCTGATACGAGCGATTGAAGCTTGGGATCACAATAGGTGTCGTGATATCTCGCAGGATTGTCACGTTCGTCCGGCCCTCTTTGAACTCGCCCCCTGGATGCCCCGTTAACGTGAACTCGGTTCCCGCTTTCGCTTTCAGGATCTTCGCGGAACGGATCTCGTCATTCGAGCAACCGAAACTGTTTTTCTTCATCCTTACATGATGCGCATAGTGAAATGGCACGACACAGTCCAGGTTTTGCGTCGCATTGTTTCCTTCGTAGAAGGCCACTGCGGCATCGGAAAAATCTACAGGCGTGGTTTTAACTTCAATGCGAGAGACTTTTCCTGCCAAACCATTGTTGCGGATATAAACCGCTCGGTAGGCGTCCGTGGTGCGGCTGCGCTCCAAAGAACCAACCACGACTTTTTCACTGATACCGATATCTCGTATTACGTCGATGATGATGTGGTCATCTTCACGATTACCGCTTGCGCTGTCGAACAGAGTGATGCGGGTGCCCTTGTTGATGCCCGCCAGGGACAAGGATCTGGCTTCGTCGTTTTCGCATCCGTTCGCTGGCAGGCTCAAGGTCTGCGCCCGACGGGGTATGACGCATACGGTATCGCCCGTGGTATTGGCGTTGTCCTTTTCCCAGAGATAAATGCCACCCTGACTCAAGGCTTGGGTGTAAGGCAGCGTATCGCCATTGCGATAGTTATTGATGCCGATGAAGTTTGGGGTGGTGCCGCAATTCGCTGCACGACGCATCAGGTAGGTCAGATTGTTGTCGTACTTGGCTGAATCCGGAATGGTCGAGGTTGCGTAATGGAACTGATTCATCAGGAAAAGGCGATTCCACTGTTTTCCCGTGCGCGCATTCACTTTTGCAGTCGATAACGGCAGGCTGCTCCATCGGGTCGGACAGGAAAAATCGTGTGCGGCCAACACGTTCGAAGCCACAGCTCCCAACGTTTTCCAGTGGTTCTGCACCAGCCAGTCCTGATCGAACAAGACCTTGATGGGTCGCCCATTGACTGTATACGTCCCGGCGACTTCGGATCTGTCGGTAAAAATAATCAGTCGATTGTTTTTTTGCGCCATCTGCCCACGAGTCGGCCACCCACTGGCCGGGAAGTTGTCAGGGTTGAACGCAATATCGGCAACTTGAGGAAAGCTGTTCAGGAAATTATGGAATTGTTCGCGAGTCACGTAGGTTTCCAGGAACAGCGTGACGATTTCGTTTTTATGGGTGTTCAAAAAAGGCAGGAGTTCGTTGCCAAGTTGATTGGCAAGACTGCCATAGCAGATTTTTTTATGGCAGACCCTGATGGCGTCACGGTCTGAGTGTTTGTCGTCGTGATAAAGATCCAGCATGAATCCACGAACGCCGTCGTTCAGCTGATGCGGAATCTCCCTGAGGTTCTGGTTAATCTTTTCATATGAATTGTGAGTGGTGACCCAGCTGAGTTGGTCGAATGGCAAATCTTTCTCAGCCAATGGATGAGCTGTTGCGTGAGCTGTCATGAGAAACGCAAGAAAGCCGCCACAGAGATTAGTGGCCCCTTTAAGTTGATTCATCGTCGAAATCCTTTTCCTTCAATCAGCGCTTCCTGCACTGAAGGTGGCTTGAAAGTGGCCTCCGTTCTGGAGGTGACGAAAGTATCGATGGGAAATATGAAACCCGCTATTAAGCAAGCTTCTGAAATTGTTACTTGAATTGCGGCATCTCGCGTTTTTCAGCGCCTCAGGAACCACCTGTCCGAGGGCCGACCACGCAGCCCACTGGCTATGGAATGGACGTTCTGGTTGCGATACTGTATGCATGAACAGTTATCCAGAGGCGCGCATGTCCATATCACTGCCCCCGCGTGGCCGCGGCACCGCGACCAATCCGCACAATCGTTTCGCGCCGAACCGCTCGGTGGTCGAAGACGATGGCTGGTATCAGGAGGTGCCTGTGACGCAAGGCACCACGGTTACGCTGGAGACGGCCAAGACCATCATCGCGCGCAACTCGTCACCTGACATCCCGTTTGATCGCTCGATCAATCCTTATCGCGGCTGCGAGCACGGCTGCATTTATTGTTACGCACGGCCCACTCATGCCTATTGGGACATGTCGCCGGGTCTGGATTTCGAGACCAGACTCATCGCCAAGACCAACGCCGCTGCCCTGCTTGAACAGCAACTGTCCAAGCCCGGCTACAGCGTGGCCCCCATCACTCTGGGTGCTAATACCGATCCGTATCAGCCTATCGAGCGCGAATACAAACTCACCCGCGCAACTTTGGAGGTGCTGCTGCGCTATCGGCATCCGGTGACCATCATCACCAAGGGCTCGTTGATTCTGCGTGATCTGGATCTGCTGGCTGAGTTAGCGAAGCTGAAGCTGGTCTCGGTGTTCATCAGCCTGACTTCGCTGGACGATGAACTCAAACGCATTCTCGAACCGCGGGCCGCGGCGCCCAAAGCGCGACTTCGCGCGATTCGGGTGCTGCGCGATGCCGGTGTGCCGGTGGGTGTGCTGTTGGCGCCGATGATTCCGATGATCAATGACATGGAACTGGAGAAGCTCATGACCGAGGCCAAAGCTGCCGGAGCCTTGAGCGCGAGCTATGTAATGCTGCGTCTGCCACTGGAGGTCGCGCCGCTGTTCGAGGAATGGCTCCAGGCGCATTACCCGCAACGGGCCGAGCACGTGATGAGTCTGGTTCGGCAGAGTCGCGGTGGCCAGGTGTACGACAGTCGCTTCGGCTCAAGGATGCGCGGCGAAGGGGTGTTCGCCGAGTTGCTGGCGCAGCGCTACAGTATTGCGGTGAAGCGACTGGGCCTGAACCACCGCGAGAGTTTCAGGCTCGATTGCGAAGCGTTCTGCCCGCCGGGCGGGCAGATGTCATTGTTGTGACTCCGGTGGCGTCTCAACTGCACATGCCGCTCTGGCCAAGCATTGGATTTTCTTAAGCAGACCCGCGAGCTAGAGGGCTGCATTCAGTTTCAATTAAGTTTTTATCGCTAAGGTGTTTCGCAAGTGACCAGCTGGTCGCGCACAGATGGAATTGTCCGTCATGCCAGAAAAAAGTGGGACATTCACCGGAATCACTGGAAACTCCACTTCAATTCGACAGAGGGGATGAGACATGAGCAACAGGGATAAACAACCGCAGGCGCAGACGACTCAAGCCCCGGTCAAAGCTGAATCCGCCGAAGCGGCGTTGCAACACATCGTTGACGGCTTCAAACACTTTCGTCATGACGTCTTCCCGCAACAGGAAGAACTGTTCAAGAAACTCGCGACGGCCCAACACCCGCGAGCGATGTTCATCACCTGCGCTGACTCGCGCATCGTTCCCGAACTCATCACCCAAAGCTCGCCGGGCGACCTGTTTGTTACCCGCAATGTGGGTAATGTCGTGCCTCCTTATGGCCCCATGAATGGCGGCGTTTCCACGGCGATCGAATACGCGGTGCTGGCGCTGGGCGTGCAGCACATCATTGTCTGCGGACACTCCGATTGCGGTGCCATGCGTGCGGTTCTCAATCCAGAGACCCTGGAGAAAATGCCGACCGTCAAAGCCTGGCTGCGTCATGCCGAAGTCGCCAAGACCGTGGTGCAGGACAACTGCAACTGCTCCGGTGAACATGAAACCATGCACGTACTCACCGAAGAGAACGTTATCGCCCAGCTGCAGCATCTGCGTACTCATCCTTCGGTCGCGTCGAAACTGGCGAGCGGTCAGTTGTTCATCCATGGCTGGGTCTACGACATCGAGACCAGCGAAATCCGCGCCTACGACGCCGAGCAGGATTGTTTCCTTCCTCTGGACGGCGATCAGAAGATTCCGATGGCAACCGTACCCCGCGGCCGCTATTGATCCAGGCGATGTAAAGACTCCTGCAGGCTAGGGCCTTCGGCGCTGCGCACGCGATGCTGCGTTATAACAGGCGGAAAATGCTCATCTGGAGCACCTGGAGTCGGACGCGACCCGGCCGTTTTCGCCTGTTTTGCCTTGCCTTACCTTCGCTCGGGACGTTTTTACACACTCCGGATCGCCAGTTGACCGCAGCGACACATCGGTGACGCTGCGGCACCACTGACGGTTCCAACCCATTCAAGCTCACAGCGGCCACGCCTTGCGCGCGCCGTCGGGCGTTGTCACGCCTGAAAAATCTTCGGAGAGTCGCCATGGCTACTAAAGATCTGAAATCATTATTGCCTCGGGAGCTGCTGGCGTCCGTGGTGGTTTTTTTGGTGGCCCTGCCGCTGTGCATGGGGATCGCGATAGCGTCCGGCATGCCGCCCGCGAAAGGGCTGATTACCGGTATCATCGGCGGCATCGTGGTCGGTTGGTTGGCCGGTTCGCCGCTGCAGGTCAGCGGCCCGGCCGCAGGTCTGGCGGTGTTGGTTTTCGAGCTGGTGCGCGAACACGGCATGGCCATGCTCGGGCCGATCCTGCTGCTGGCGGGTCTGCTGCAATTGCTGGCCGGGCGTCTTAAACTCGGCTGCTGGTTCAGAGTGACGGCGCCAGCGGTGGTCTACGGCATGTTGGCGGGAATCGGCGTGCTGATCGTGTTATCCCAAGTCCATGTGATGTTCGACAGCGGCCCCAAGCCTTCAGGGCTGGGTAACCTGATCGCCTTTCCCCAAACCCTGTTCGGCGCCATCGGTCCTGGTAACGGTATGCAAGCGGGCTTGCTGGGTCTGGGCACCATCGCGGTCATGTGGCTGTGGGAAAAACGTCGGCCACAAGCGCTGCGTTTCGTGCCAGGCGCCTTGCTCGGCGTGGGCATCGCCACTGTGGTCAGCCTGGCGGTGAGCCTTGACGTCAAGCGGGTTGAAGTCCCGGCCAACCTCGCTGAGGCCATCGACTGGCTGAGTCCGGCGGACCTGTTGAACCTGGCGGATCCGTCGATCCTGATCGCGGCCATTGCCGTGGCCTTCATCGCCAGCGCCGAGACATTGCTGTCAGCGGCGGCAGTCGATCGCATGCATGACGGTCAGCGTTCAGACTTCGACAAGGAACTCAGCGCTCAGGGTATCGGCAACATGCTCTGCGGCCTGGTCGGAGCGCTGCCGATGACCGGCGTGATCGTGCGCAGCTCAGCCAATGTGCAAGCCGGTGCCAGGACGCGACTGTCGGCGATCTTCCACGGCCTTTGGTTGCTGGCGTTCGTGTTATTGCTGTCCAGCGTGTTGCAGAGCATTCCAGTGGCGAGTCTGGCGGGTGTGCTGGTCTATACCGGAGTCAAGCTGGTCGATCTCAAGGCGCTGAGAGGCCTTGGGCGTTATGGCCGCATGCCGATGTTCATCTACGGTGCCACGGCGAGTGCGATCATCCTGACCGACCTGCTGACCGGGGTGCTGATCGGATTTGGCCTGACGCTGGTGAAGCTGGCGCTGAACGCATCGCGTCTGAAGATTAATCTGGTGGATCGTGAAGCCGAGAACGAAATGGACTTGCGTCTGAACGGTGCAGCGACTTTCCTCAAGGTGCCTGCGCTGACTCAGGCGCTGAACAACGTTCCGTCGGGTACTACGTTGCACGTGCCGCTGGGCAACCTCAGCTATATCGACCATTCCTGCCTGGAGCTGCTTGAAGAATGGGGCCGGGCCAATGCTGCGCAGGGTTCAAGATTGCTGCTGGAGCAACGCCTGCTCAAGCGGCGGGTCGAGGGGCGGATCCGGACTTCGATTGGTGGCGCGGCATTGCATTGATGGTTGAACAACCTGATCTGAACTGCGATCCCCTTGTGGGAGCGAGCTTGCTCACGAATGGCCTGCACATCACAGCGGATATACCGTCTGGACGTTAGCTTTCGTAGGTAAGCTCACTCCCACAGGTTTCGCATCGCTCCCATGACATCCGTAGCGTTAGTCCTTCGGACATTCCACCTCAAGCCCCACTCCCAGCTGGCGCGACAGGCTCGGCCAGCGTTTCCACGCTGCTTCGGTGTCGGGGCTGGCAAGTTGCTCGCGGTACGCTTCGACTGACTCCAGCGAGAAACTGTCTTCGTCCAGCATTTCGTCGATGGCGTGATGCACCACCTCGTCCAGCTGATTGGCGAACGCCTCACCAATCAGTTGATGCGCGATGACGCTGGCGACGGTGGTGTTCACGGGGATCAGCGGCTGGCCGAAATGCACGATGTACAAATCATTCACTTCTTCGACCAGACGATGCGCCAGATAAGCCTCGTCCAGCAGGCTGTCGAGCCCTTCATGGCCGTCCATGATCGCAGGCGGTGCGCTGAAGAACTGCTCGGCGATTTTCAGCACCGGTTTGATCTGGTCTTCGATACCCGCTTGCAGCGCTACGTCATGAGCGGCATCCAGCAGGTGTGGAACCTGATCGATATAAGTGACGACGAAACGCGCGAGTACGCCCCGCGCATCGACGTCAGGGAGATGGATAGCAGGGTGAAGATGTGGAAGTTGCAACTCAAGCTGACGCAAAAGCTGACCAGTCCGGGCCTCGTGTTCCTGTGCTCGTGTAATCTGCTCGCGCAACGCGGCGGTGTTCATGAATGCTCCATAAGGCAATAAAACCAAGCCGTCATTATAGGAAGTCATACGTTAGCTTGCTTATTAACGAGGCTAAGACGTAATTGTCATAACAGCTTCACGGTTATGTGCATGAGCTATTAAAAGGCCACTTATGTGGCTTTTGTCTTTGGTTTCCGCAGTAAATGCGGTTGCGTATAGCTCGGATTCGTGGAATCTCCACTGCGTGCGTACGTTCACGCCCTGTCTATACTCCGATTGTGTGAGTTAGCTCTACTGGATGTGCTGGCCTGGCCCCGGTCCCCCTTGTCTCTTAATAGACCGCTCCCTCGCCTGCTGTGACGCTGGCAAAAAATAAGAAGAAAAAGGGGGGATCCCGCAATGATGCGACATCCACACGTCTGGATGGCGCTCCTGTTGTGGTCGGTATTCAGTCCGGTGCAGGGCGCCTGGACCACGAATATGGCGCCGGGAGCGACTGAAGTAAGCCACGAAGTCTTCGACCTGCACATGACCATCTTCTGGATATGTGTGGTGATCGGGATCATCGTGTTCGGCGCGATGTTCTGGTCGATGATCATCCATCGGCGCTCAACCGGTCAGGTGGCGGCCAGATTCCATGAAAACACCAGGGTGGAGATTCTCTGGACTATCGTGCCGCTGCTGATTCTGGTGGCCATGGCAATTCCCGCGACCAAGACTCTGATCCAGATGTACGACAACACCGAGTCGGGTCTGGATATTCAGATCACCGGTTATCAGTGGAAGTGGCATTACAAATACCTGGGCCAGGACGTCGAATTCTTCAGTAATCTTGCGACGCCCGCCGATCAGATCCACAACAAGGAAGCCAAGGGCGAGCACTATCTGCTTGAGGTGGATCAGCCTTTGGTGGTGCCTGTCGGTGTGAAAATCCGCTTCCTGGTGACGGCCGCCGATGTCATTCATTCCTGGTGGGTGCCTGCGTTCGCGGTCAAGCGCGACGCCATTCCCGGCTTCGTCAACGAGGCCTGGACCCGCATCGAAAAGCCCGGCATCTATCGCGGCCAGTGTTCGGAACTGTGCGGCAAAGATCACGGTTTCATGCCGATCGTGGTCGAGGCCAAGACGCAGGCCGACTACGACACCTGGCTCGCCGGTCGCAAAGAAGAGTCCGCCAAACTCAAGGAGCTGACCAGCAAGGACTGGACGCTTGAGGAACTGGTGGCTCAGGGCGACAAGATCTATCACACCACCTGCGTGGCCTGTCACCAGGCCGAGGGTCAGGGTCTGCCGCCGATGTTCCCGGCGCTCAAGGGCTCGAAAACCGCGACCGGACCCAAGGAAGCTCATCTGGCCACCGTATTCAACGGCCGGCCCGGCACCGCCATGGCCGCGTTCGGCAAGCAATTGTCCGAGGTCGACATCGCTGCTGTCGTGACCTATGAACGCAACGCCTGGGGCAACAACAAAGGCGACATGGTCACGCCCAAGGATGTCTTGGCGTTCAAGCAGGCGGCTGCCAAATGAACGTCTTCACGGATCTGCACATGATCACCTGTGAGAGCGAATTCACTCGCGAGACGATCACACATCCGACGCCTCTCTATCGTCTGCGCCACACCATCGCGGATGCATTCGCTCCCGCAGGGTTCAACGGCGCGGCCGGGAATTCAATCAAGCCGTCTTCCACACCGTCAGGTGGCATTGCCGGATTTCAGGCTTGGCGCGAGACATTCTCAGGAGACAAGACATGAGCGCAGTGATTGACGACCCCCGCCAGGAAGATCATGAAGGCCATGCCCACGGGCCCGCCAAAGGCCTGACCCGCTGGTTGCTGACTACCAACCATAAAGACATCGGCACCTTGTACCTATGGTTCAGCTTCTGCATGTTCCTGCTTGGTGGTTCGTTCGCGATGGTGATTCGTGCCGAGTTGTTTCAACCTGGTCTGCAGATCGTCGAACCGGCATTCTTCAACCAGATGACCACCATGCACGGTCTGGTGATGGTCTTCGGGGCAGTAATGCCGGCCTTCGTCGGCCTTGCAAACTGGATGATTCCGCTGATGATCGGCGCGCCGGACATGGCCCTGCCGCGCATGAACAACTTCAGTTTCTGGCTGCTCCCCGCCGCGTTCCTGTTGCTGGTGTCGACACTGTTCACCCCCGGCGGCGGACCGAATTTCGGCTGGACCTTCTATGCCCCGCTTTCCACTACCTACGCACCTGAAAGCGTCACGTACTTCATTTTCGCCATTCACCTGATGGGCATCAGCTCGATCATGGGCGCGATCAACGTTATCGCGACCATCCTCAACCTGCGCGCCCCAGGCATGACCCTGATGAAAATGCCGCTGTTTGTCTGGACGTGGCTGATCACGGCTTTTCTGCTCATCGCCGTGATGCCGGTGCTGGCCGGCTGCGTGACCATGATGTTGATGGACATCCACTTTCACACCAGCTTCTTCAGCGCGGCAGGCGGTGGTGATCCGGTGCTGTTCCAGCATGTGTTCTGGTTCTTCGGTCACCCCGAGGTGTACATCATGATCCTGCCGGCGTTCGGCGCGGTCAGTTCGATCATCCCGGCCTTCTCGCGCAAGCCGTTGTTCGGTTACACCTCCATGGTCTATGCCACGGCAGCCATTGCCTTTCTGTCGTTCATCGTCTGGGCGCACCACATGTTCGTGGTCGGCATACCGCTGGTGGGCGAGTTGTTCTTCATGTACGCGACGATGCTGATCGCCGTGCCGACCGGCGTGAAAGTCTTCAACTGGATCAGCACCATGTGGCAGGGCGAGCTGACCTTCGAAACGCCGATGTTGTTCGCCGTGGCGTTCGTGATCCTGTTCACCATAGGCGGTTTCTCCGGGCTGATGCTGGCCATCGCGCCTGCTGACTTCCAGTACCAGGACACCTACTTCGTCGTCGCGCATTTCCACTACGTGCTGGTGCCTGGCGCGATCTTCGGCATCTTCGCCTCGGCGTATTACTGGCTGCCGAAATGGACAGGCCACATGTACGACGAAACCCTCGGCAAGCTGCACTTCTGGCTGTCCTTCATCGGCATGAACATGGCCTTCTTCCCGATGCACTTCGTCGGGCTGGCCGGAATGCCGCGTCGGGTACCCGATTACAACCTGCAGTTCGCCAACTTCAACATGGTGTCGTCGATCGGCGCGTTCACCTTTGGCGCGACGCAGATTTTCTTTTTGTTCATCGTGATCAAGACCATTCGCGGCGGCGCCCCTGCACCGGCCAAACCCTGGGACGGCGCCGATGGCCTGGAGTGGACCGTGCCCTCGCCCGCTCCGTATCACACCTTCGTCACACCGCCGGATGTCGAGTGAGAAGTGAAATGACCCACGCACTGCATCCGAACAAGCGACTGGTCATCCGCCTGCTGATTTTGGTAGCAGCGATGTTTGCCTTCGGGTTTGCGCTAGTGCCGCTGTACGACGTGATGTGCAAGGCGCTGGGGATTAACGGCAAGACGGGCGATCAGTACAGCCAGACGCAGCAGATCGACGACAGCCGCCAGGTGCGGGTGCAGTTTCTGTCGACCAACTCGGCGGACATGGTCTGGGGTTTTTACCCCAAGGCAGAGGAACTGAACGTACACCCCGGCGCGGTCAACGAGATGTTGTTCGTGGCGCAGAACCCGACCGGCAAACCAATGACCGCCCAGGCGATCCCGAGCATTTCACCGAGCACGGCGGCAGTGTATTTCCACAAGACCGAGTGCTTCTGTTTCACCCAGCAAATGCTGCAACCGGGGGAGCGCATCGAGATGCCGGTGCGCTTCATCGTCGACCGCGATCTGCCCAAGGATGTGAAACACCTGACGCTCGCCTACACCCTGTTCGACATCACCGCTCGTATGCCGCCGATTGTCCGCCCTGTCGCGGCCAATGGTGGCTAGGCTTCATGGCCGAGGAGATTCAGAAATGGCAACCCATGAGCATTACTACGTTCCGGCGCAGAGCAAATGGCCAATCATTGCCACGGTCGGCATGTTCATCACCATGTACGGCCTGGGCACCTGGTTCAACGACCTGAAAGCGGCTCGCGACTCACATGGGCCGATTTTTTTCGCGGTTGGCGGACTGATCGTCGCCTATATCCTGTTCGGCTGGTTCGGCACGGTCATCAAGGAGGGGCGAGCGGGTTTGTACAGCGCGCAGATGGATCGTTCGTTCCGCTGGGGGATGGGCTGGTTCATCTTCTCGGAAGTGATGTTCTTCGTGGCATTCTTCGGTGCTCTGTTTTACGTGCGCAACATCACAGGCCCCGCGCTGGGCGGCGAAGGCCCCAAAGCCATTGCCCACATGCTGTGGCCGAACTTCCAGTACACCTGGCCGATGCTGAACACGCCCGATCCAAAGATGTTTGCGCCGCCGAAGGAGGTCATCGATCCCTGGCATTTACCGTTGATCAATACGGTGTTGCTGGTCAGCTCCAGCGTCACCGTGACCATCGCTCACCACGCCTTGAAAAACGGCCACCGCGGTGCGCTGAAGCTCTGGTTGGCGATCACCATTTTGCTGGGCATCGCGTTTCTGTCGTTGCAAGCCAAGGAATACCACGAGGCTTATACCGAGCTGGGGTTGACGCTGGGGTCGGGGATCTACGGCGCGACCTTCTTCATGCTCACCGGGTTTCACGGCGCACACGTAACCATCGGCACGATCATTTTGTTTGTGATGCTGATGAGGATCGTGCGCGGGCATTTCGATGCCGAGCACCAGTTCGGCTTCGAGGCGGCCAGTTGGTATTGGCATTTCGTGGATGTGGTGTGGGTAGGGTTGTTCGTTTTTGTGTATGTGTTGTGAGCGTTCAATCGGCCCTCCGCAATCTCTGTGGGTAGCCTATTGCACAGGATTTACGTCGGATTGATTACCAAGGCGTGTGATAGACCAACTGCCCGCTGAAATACCCATACGCAATCAAAGCCAGGGTAATTGCGGCGCAGACCACGCGGACAGTCAGGGCTTTGAGCAGGCGGGTGGATGACGCGTCATCCTTGACCAGAAAGAACAGGCCGCTGAATAGGCTGGCCACGGTGGCAAGCAGCATGAAGACGATCGCGGCTTTGAGCATCGGGTGACTCCGGGGAGCAAACGCTATGCAAGGGAGTATAGGTGTGGCTCATCAGCTGACGCAGGTGGCGTGATGAAGCGCTTTCGGCCGAGCATTGCGTCGACGCTTGTGGTGCTCATTTTGCTGCCGCTGCTGGTCTCGTTGGGTTTCTGGCAGTTGGGTCGTGGCGAAGAAAAACGCCAGATGCTGATCCATTACACCGAGAACCAGAGCGCACCGCCGATGTCTGCTGAACTATTGCCAACCACGGCCGATCCCGCCTACCGCCGGGTGCAGTTGCGCGGCAGTTTCGATGCCGCCCACAGCCTGTTGCTGGATAACAGTACGCGCGAGGGCAAGGCCGGTGTCGAGTTGATTCAGCCGTTTCACGATCAGTCGAGCGGGCTTTGGTTGATGGTCAATCGCGGCTGGCTGCCTTGGCCGGATCGGCGCACGCCCCCCGTTTTCGATACGCCGGGTCAGCCCGTGAACCTCGACGCCTGGGTCTACATCTCTCCCGGTGCGACGTTCCAGTTGCATCCTGACACCCAAAGCGCCAGGTGGCCGAAGCTGGTGACAGCGATCGATCCAGCCAAGATCTGGCCGGAGCTGAACCGGGAAGGCTTCGCTCACGAGCTGCGTCTGGAAGCCGGGCCGGCGGCCTATCGCACTGACTGGCCGGTGGTTGCCATGGGGCCGGAAAAGCACTTGGGCTATGCGGTGCAGTGGTTCGCCATGGCCACGGCGCTGGTCGGGCTTTATCTGTATCTAGGCTTCAACCACGTCAGAAACGTCAGGAACACTAAAAAACAGGAGAAGCCGCATGGGAACGGCGATGAATCCAGCCAGCACATCTGAAGCCTATCCTGCCAAGAGGCGTCGTCGCGGGCGCTTGCAGTTGATTCTTGTGTTGCTCGTGGCGCTGGGGCCGATGGTGCTCGCCACGGCCATGTACAAGTTCAATTTCTGGGTACCGGACAGCCGAAGCTACCACGGTGATTTGATCGGCAATGGCGAAAGCCGCGCCGAACTGGGCGTGCAGTCCGACGAGAAGCGCTGGCAGTTGTTGGTCACTGCACCCGATCAATGCGAAGCCGATTGTCAGCAACTGGTGTATCTGGCGCGGCAGATCCAGATCGGGCTCGGCCGCGATGCCTCGCGTGCGAGTCACGCGCTGACCACCGCGCAGCCTCTCAGCCCCGAGTACGAAGCTAAGCTCACACGTGAGTATCCCCAACTGCAGCGTTATCCCCTCGATCTGAAGCGCTATCAACGCATGGCGCCGGGAGTCGAGTTGCCGCAGCTGTGGATCGTCGATCCCCACGGCAATCTGGTGTTGCGTTACGGTGCGCAGGTCAACGGCAAGGACCTGCTCAACGACCTGCGCCAACTGCTGAAACTGTCAAATATCGGATAAAGGGGGTCGTAAATGACCAAACCCGGATTTCGTCTCGGATTGTTTGCAACCCTGTTGGCGCTGGTGGTGGTGCTGCTCGGCGCCTATACCCGCTTGACCCACGCAGGCCTCGGTTGCCCGGATTGGCCGGGCTGTTATGGCTTCATCAGCGTGCCCCAGACCGAAGCGCAATTGGCGCATGCCGAACTGCACTACCCTGATTCGCCGGTTGTGGAGCACAAGGGCCGTAACGAGATGGTCCATCGCTACTTCGCGGGTGGCCTGGCACTGGCGATCATGATGCTCGGCGTGCAAGCCTGGCATCGGCGGCACATAGTCGGCCAGCCGGTCGGTCTGCCGTTGCTGTTGTTGGGCGTAGTCTTGGCGCAAGCGGCGTTCGGCATGTGGACAGTGACCCTCAAGCTCTGGCCGCAAGTGGTCACGGCGCATTTGCTCGGGGGGATCACGACGCTGAGTCTGCTGTTTCTGCTGACTGTTCGATTGAGCGGGGTGTTTGCGCCGATCCCCAAAATCCCTTCGCGTCTGCGGCGGCTGGCTGCTGTGGGCTTTGCCCTGGTGGTGTTGCAGATCGCCCTGGGCGGCTGGGTCAGCGCCAACTACGCGGCGATGGCCTGCGCCGACCTGCCGACCTGTCAGGGCCAATGGTGGCCGGACGCGGACTTTGCCAATGGCTTTCATCTGACGCAACACATCGGCCCCAACTACTTGGGCGGAAAACTGGACAGCGAAGCGCGCACAGCCATTCACCTGACCCATCGCATTGGTGCCTTGCTGGTGACCTGTTCATTGCTAGCGCTGGCTTGGCAGCTGCATCGCGCGGGGCTTAAAGGAATGGCGACGTTATTGATGCTGGCGCTGGGTGTACAGATCGCTCTGGGCCTGAGCAATGTGGCCTTCCATCTGCCCATCACCGTAGCCGTGGCCCATAACGCCGGGGGTGCTGCGTTGATGCTGACCATGACACTGATCAACTATCGCGTACGACCCGTGTTTGCCGAGGTGCGAAGACACGCGCCCGGCTTCTGGCAACATGCCCATGTGCTGCTGCATCTCGGGCCGCATCGTTAAGACTGGGGATTCCCTTTCTGCACACGCGTTGGTGTTGTACCGTGGCAGCCGGCCGCATGCCGCGATCAATATCGCGCTGCTTGTAGATCATGACCTGATATTGAATTTATGACCCGAACCCAAAAAACCGTCTTCATTCTTGTGGCCATCGTCGCGCTGGTGCTGGGCCTGACCGTCAACCGCGTGCTTTCCGGCAAGAGCCAGGGCGACCAGACCGCGTTGATCGACGCCGGGGTGATTCTGCTGCCACAAAGCCGCGAAGTGCCGGGCCTGAAACTTATGGATCAGGACGGTCAACCAGTGTCGCTGGACGCGTTCAAGGACAAATGGACGCTGCTGTTCTTTGGCTACACCTTCTGCCCGGACATCTGCCCGACCACCCTCGCCCAGCTGCGTCAGATCAAGAGTGAGCTGCCGAAGGATGCCGTGGACAGGTTGCGTGTGGTGCTTGTCAGCGTTGACCCGAACAGGGATACGCCGCAGCAACTGAAAACGTATCTGGGTTATTTCGACAAACAGTTCGTGGGTCTGACCGCGCCGGTGGAGACCATTCAGAAATTGGCAAATGCGGTGAGCATTCCGTTCATTCCGGCGGACACCAATAAGCCGAACTACACCGTCGACCACAGCGGCAACCTTGCCATTCTCGGTCCGGACGGCACACAACGCGGTTTCATCCGCGCGCCGTTGAACACCCAGAAATTGGTGGCGCAATTGCCCGGATTGGTGGAAAGGAAGTAACGAGCAAGGGTTCACCGCGGATCACGCAGGTACATCGAATTGCAGGAGCCGGCCTTGACGGCGAAGGCGGTGTGTCAGTCCCTATCAATGTGACTGGCCTGACGCATTCGTCAGCAAGCCGGCTCCTGCAGTGGAGATTGCGTGCCGCCGCAGCGGATGCGGCAGACACGCAGCCTGATCAGAACGCCGGAACCACGGCGCCTTTGTATTTATCGACGATGAACTGCTTGGTCTCTGGGCTATGCAGCGCAGCGACCAGTTTCTGGATGGCAGGCGAATCCTTGTTGTCTTCGCGGGTGACCAGAATGTTCGCATAGGGCGATTCCTGACCCTCAATGATCAGCGCATCCTTGGTCGGATCGAGCTTGGCGGTCAGCGCGTAGTTGGTATTGATCAGCGCCAGATCCACTTGGGTCAGCACTCGCGGCAGGGTCGCGGCTTCCAGCTCGCGAAATTTCAGATTTTTCGGGTTCTGCTGCACATCGCTCGGCTTGGCGGTGATGCTTGTCGGATCCTTCAACGTGATCAGGCCAGCCTTGACCAGCAGCAAGAAGGCACGTCCTTCGTTGGTCGCATCGTTCGGCAGCGCCACGGTTGCGCCGTCAGGCAGATCAGCCAGGCTCTTGAGCTTGTCCGAGTACGCACCGAAAGGCTCGATGTGAACCTTGGCCACACTCACCAGATGCGTACCCTTGCCCTTGTTGAACTCATCCAGATACGGCTGATGCTGGAAGAAGTTGGCATCCATGCGCTTCTGATCGACCTGCACGTTCGGCTGAATGTAGTCATTGAAGACCTTCACGTTCAGCGTTACGCCTTCTTTGGCCAGCGCCGGTTTCACGAATTCGAGAATCTCGGCATGCGGCACCGCAGTGGCGGCAACGCTCAGGGTTTCATCGGCATGGGCGGACAGCGCAGCCACAGCAGCGAATACGGCCAACAGCTTCTTCATAGATCTCAACTCCTTGAAATGCGCACCCAGCGGCACGCATGTGCCGGTCCCATGCGGGTGAAAAAGACCGGCGAACTCGATTAACGGTGGGAAAAGTGCGCGACCAGCCTGTCGCCCACGGTTTGCAGAATCTGCACCAGCACCAGCAGCAATACGACCGTCACGAACATCACATCGTTCTGGAAGCGCTGATACCCGTAGCGAATGGCCAGGTCGCCCAACCCGCCCGCGCCCACGGCACCGGCCATCGCAGTGAACGACACCAGCGCGATTGCTGTGACGGTGATCGCCGCCAGAATGCCCGGCCGCGCTTCCGGCAGCAGGGCCTTGACGATGATTTGTCGGGTAGAGGCACCCATCGCCTGAGTCGCTTCGATGATCCCGCGGTCCACCTCGCGCAGCGCGGTTTCCACCAGTCGCGCGAAGAATGGTGTGGCCCCTGCGATCAGCGGCGGCAGCGTGCCGAGAATTCCCAGCGAAGTGCCTGTGATGATCTCGGTAAGCGGCATCATCACGATCAGCAGAATAATGAACGGCAGCGCCCGCAGCATGTTCACGATCAGGCCGATAGTGGCATAGACCGGCTTGTTCTCGAGCAACTGACGCGGAGAAGTGAGGAACATCAACACACCAAGCGGCAGGCCCAGCAGCACGGTGAAGGCCAGAGAAATGCCGAGCATGATCAGGGTATCGCCAGTGGCAACCCAGATTTCATACCAGTCAACGTTGGAAAACAGAGTGGCGAGGGTTTCCATCAGCGCAGGATCTCCATGTGGACGTCAGCCGCCGTGAAGCGGGCGAACGCGGCTTCCATATCGCCGCCGGTGATGGCCAGCGTCAGTTGCCCGTAGGGAGTGTCCTTGATGCGGTCGATCCGACCGGCCAGGATGCTGTAGTCCACGCCAGTTTCCCGAGCCACGGTACCTAGCAATGGCGCGTAGGTCGCTTCACCCTGGAATGTCAGACGCACAATGCGACCCTGAACGTGGGCGAAGTCGGAGTTCATGTCGTTCTCGTCCACCTGCTCGTCTTCTTGCACGAAACGGCGCGTGGTCGGGTGCTTGGGATGCAGGAACACATCCGCTACGGCGCCCTGCTCGACGATCACCCCTGCGTCCATCACCGCCACCTGATCGCAGACACGACGGATCACGTCCATTTCGTGGGTGATCAGCACGATGGTCAGCTTCAACTCGCGGTTGATCTCGGCCAGCAGTTGCAGGACCGATGCCGTGGTCTGCGGGTCGAGCGCGCTGGTGGCCTCGTCGCACAGCAGGATTTTCGGTTTTGTCGCCAAGGCGCGAGCAATGCCGACGCGCTGCTTCTGGCCACCGGACAACTGCGCCGGATATTTCTTCGCGTGATCGGACAGCCCAACCCGCGCCAGCAATTCGGCCACTCGCTGATCGATCTGCGCGCGGGACATATCCCCGGCCAGGGTCAGCGGCATGGCGACGTTATCGGCCACCGTCTTGGACGACAGCAGGTTGAAGTGCTGGAAGATCATCCCGACCTGGCGGCGAAAAGCCCGCAGACCGTCGGCGTCCAGCGCGGTGACATCGACGTCATCGACCAGGATCTTGCCACCGCTTGGGGCTTCGAGTCGGTTGATCAGGCGCAGCATGGTGCTCTTGCCTGCGCCTGAATGGCCGATCAGACCAAATACCTGGCCGTTTTCGACTCGCAGGCTGGTGGGATGCAGTGCGGGTATTTCCCGGTCAGCAACCCGATAGGTTTTATGGACGTTTTGAAACTCGATCACGTAGCGAACCTTGTGGGGGCGCGTTAGAAGTTCAGCGTGAGAAAAGCCTCGAACGCTGCTGGACGACCAGCGAATAGAGCCGCTTATCGCCTTGGCTGGATAAACCGGGCGCGCATTTTAGCCTGTCAGACCGGGGTTGGCTCCGCAATTCTTAGCATTTATTTAGCTGCTTTCCTGCCGAACGGTCATAACGTCGGTATCGATTGCCTGAAGCAACGTTAGACCAGTGGTCTGAAAAAAAACGGAACGGTCATTTTTATCCTTAGTCACTACATAAGCGTCGAAATTTTCCCTGCTTGTTGTCCGGGAAATTCCTGCTAACCGAGCTCATACCGACTTTCCTCACGGAAGAACGAGAAAAGAGCCGCCTGAACCGAGGAGTTTTTGTCCAATGGCTACGAAAAAACCTGCACCTGTAAGTGCTACACCCAAGAGCGAACTGGCAGGCACCGATACGCTGGACCGGGGCAACACCAACGAAAAACTCGACAGTCTTGAGCAGTTTCGCTCCGATGCGACCGGGCAGGCTCTGCGCACCAATCAGGGCGTCAAGGTTTCCGACAATCAGAACACCCTGAAAGTTGGTAGCCGCGGCCCGTCGCTGCTTGAAGATTTCATCATGCGTGAAAAGATCACGCACTTTGACCATGAGCGCATCCCGGAGCGCATCGTGCATGCGCGCGGTACAGCGGCTCACGGTTACTTTCAGAGCTATGAGAATCACTCGGCTCTGAGCAAGGCTGAATTCCTGCGTGATCCGGGCAAGAAAACCCCAGTATTTGTACGCTTCTCCACGGTTCAAGGGCCGCGTGGCTCGGGCGACACCGTACGAGACGTGCGCGGCTTTGCCGTGAAGTTCTACACCGGCGAAGGCAACTTCGACTTGGTCGGCAACAACATGCCGGTATTTTTCATTCAGGATGCGATCAAGTTTCCTGACTTCGTGCACGCCGTAAAACCAGAGCCGCACAACGAGATTCCTACGGGTGGTTCGGCCCATGACACCTTCTGGGACTTCGTTTCGCTGGTGCCGGAATCCGCGCACATGGTCCTGTGGACAATGTCCGACCGCGCTATTCCGAAAAGCCTGCGCACGATGCAGGGTTTCGGGATTCACACCTTCCGCATGATTAATACCAAGGGCAAATCCTCGTTCGTCAAATTCCACTGGAAACCCAAGTACGGCACTTGTTCCCTGTTGTGGGACGAGGCGCAGAAGCTGGCCGGCAAGGACACCGACTACCATCGCCGCGACCTGTGGGAGTCTATTGAAACCGGCGATTATCCGGAATGGGAACTGGGCGTGCAGATTGTCGCGGAAGAGGACGAGCACAAGTTCGATTTCGACCTGCTCGATCCGACCAAGATCATCCCCGAGGAGATGGTCCCGGTCACGCCGCTAGGCAAGATGGTGCTCAATCGCAACCCGGACAACTATTTCGCCGAAACCGAGCAGGTCGCATTCTGCCCGGGTCATGTGGTGCCCGGCATCGACTTCTCCAACGACCCATTACTGCAGGGCCGGCTGTTTTCCTACACCGACACGCAGATCAGCCGACTGGGCGGGCCGAACTTTCATGAGATCCCGATCAACCGTCCGGTAGCGCCGAACCACAGCAGCCAACGCGACGCGCAACATCGCATGACCATCGACAAGGGCCGCGCCTCCTACGAGCCCAATTCCATTGACGGTGGCTGGCCGAAAGAAACTCCGGCCGGTCCCGAAGACGGTGGCTTCGAGACCTATCACGAACGGGTGGAAGCCAACAAAGTGCGCGAGCGCAGTCCTTCGTTCGCCGACCACTTCTCGCAGGCCACGCTGTTTTTCAACAGCATGAGCGAGCATGAGAAGGAGCACATCATCGCGGCTTACAGCTTCGAGTTGGGCAAGGTGGATCGTGAGCACATCCGTGCGCGTCAAGTGAATGAAATTCTTGCCAACATCGACATGACCCTGGCGACCCGCGTCGCTGCCAATCTCGGCCTGCCTGCGCCCACCGGGCCGACCGTCAAGGCACAGAAGACTGGCGAGCCAACGGTGGACAAGTCGCCACTGCTGAGTCAGGTGAATCTGTTGTCCGGTGACATCGCTTCTCGCAAAGTGGCGATCCTGGTGGCAGACGGTGTAGACGAAAAAGCCGTGGCGACCATGAAGGCTGCGCTAGAGGCCGAAGCGGCTCACGCCAAGGTACTGGGCCCGACCTCTGCACCGGTGAAGACGGCAGGCGGTCAGACGCTGGCTGTGGATGCCTCGATCGAAGGGATGCCTTCGATTGCCTTCGATGCGGTGTTCATCCCTGGTGGGACGGCATCGGTCAAGGCACTGAGCGGCAACGGCGTGGCGCTGCACTATGTGCTCGAAGCCTACAAACACCTCAAGGCCATTTCCTACGCTGGAGACGCCGAGAAACTGATTGCCTTGCTGCGTCTTGAGGCTGATGCGGGCTTGCTCGCAGTGTCGGACAGCAAGTCGTTCACCGCTTTCTTCGATGCGATCAAGCAGCATAGGGTGTGGGCGCGTGAGCCTAAGGCCAAGGCGATTCCGGCGTAAGGCATGTAGCGGTTTCGCGGTGGGACTGAGCCGCAGCGAAACTTGAATGGCTTTCGCGATTGGGCTGACTTGTCGCGAAATCTGTAGGAGCCGGCTTGCCTGGCGAAGGCGTGGTGTCAGTTACCTCATATGTGACAGAAATCCAGCTTACTCCAGCAAGCCGGTCCTACAAATGGGTACGCGTCGAAATCCATTCTATTAATTGGCCTAATAAAAAGGCGTTACCCGCGAGGGCAACGCCTTTTTTTGATCTTGCTTGTGATCAGGAAACGATCAGAGCTTGGCGGGTTTCAGGATGATCTGCGCAGGCTGGGTTTTCTCGATCTCGCGCTCGATCTGCAATTCGAAATCCGGGTTGATCTTGGTCACGCGCTTGGTCAGCAAGGTTGCCAGCCACGGGTAATCGTCGGTGCGTGGCACCTGCACCGTCACCTCGCAGTTAAAGGCCGTTACATCGGCGGCGATGTCGTTCAGTTGACGACGCAGTTGCTTGGAGTCGGTGATTTTCAGCTCGATAGTCGTGCTTTCAATGCTCGGATCGATAATCTTCGCGATGCGCTTGGCTTCGGCAGCCCGCAGCTCGGCTTCGGCCTTGTCGAGTTCAGCCTTGCGGGCGTTGGCGATGGCGCCGTTGACACCGCTGGTCAGCGCTGGCGCTTTTGGCATCAGAGCGCGGGCACGACTCAGCGCGCTGGCGGCAGCGTTGACATCGCCTTTTTGCAGAACGATCTGACTGCGGCTCAGATAGGCCTCGGCCAGTTGACGCTGATACTGCTCCAGGCGTGGATCGTCGGCGTTCTTGCTCTGCAGAGCGGCGAGCTGATCCTCAGCGGTGGCCAATTCGCTGCTGGCGATATTCTGTTCCAACTGCTGATAGGCGTCAGGTGCCGCGACGGGGGCGGGCTGTTCAACGGGCTTGCTTTGGCAAGCGCCCAACAGAATGGAAAATGCAGCAAGCAGCAGATAACGGGATGCGAACGGCTTCATTCCTGCGATTCTCTATTTGCGCAAAAAACGAGCAAGTTTACACATAAGTGACTTGCACCGAAAATAACTGATCACGATCGGCGGCGCTGGATCGAATCATTGCACATTGCCGCCATTCAATTATTGCCGAGTATGACTCCACTTCCCAGCCAAGGTTCTACCGCTTGGGCAAAAGGAAACTGAGCAGGAACAGGGCCGCGGCGCAGACCACGATAGAAGGGCCGGCTGGCGTATCCTTGAACCATGACAATGCCAGTCCGCCGCAGACCGCAAGGATGCCGATTACGCTCGCGCCGAGGGCCATTTGCTCCGGCGAACGGGCGTGACGCTGTGCCGCAGCAGCTGGGATGATCAACAGCGACGTGATCAACAGTACACCAACGATTTTCATGGCCACGGCGATAACCACGGCGATCAACAGCATCAGGGTCATGCGCAGCGTGGCTACTGGCAAACCTTCAACGGTCGCCAGTTCTTCATGTACGGTAATCGCCAGCAGCGGGCGCCAGAGTGCGCAGATGATCACCAGGACCGCCGCGCTGCCGCCGAGAATCCAGGCCAGATCGGTAGGGCTGATGGCCAGCAGGTCGCCGAACAGATAGCCCATTAGATCGATGCGCACTTCGCGCATGAAGCTCAGCACCACCAGCCCTAGCGAAAGGGTACTCGGCGCGAGAATCCCCAGCAGCGTGTCTGAAGCCAGCGGCTGGCGTTGCTGCAAGGTCACCAGAAGGATCGCCAGCAACAGGCAGCCGACGGTCACCGCGATAGCCGGGCTGATGTCCAACAAAAAGCCCAACGCGACGCCTAGCAACGCCGCATGAGACAGGGTATCGCCGAAATAGGCCATTCGTCGCCAGACCACGAATGATCCCAGTGGACCGGCCACTACCGCCAGAGCGAGGCCTGCGAGCAAGGCATAAAGTAGAAAATCAGCCATGCTTGCAGCTGTCCCCATGGTCGTGGTTTTCAGTGTGAAGGTGGGTGTGAGGCTGCGAATGATCGTGGGCAGGTGGCGCGGGCTGGCAGACCTCGCCGTGCAGGTCATGGGCATGGTCGTGATGGTGGTGATAGATCGCCAGGCTCGGAGCGTTCTGACCGAACAATTCGACGAACGCCGGATCGTTACTGACCTGTTCAGGATGACCGGAGCAGCAGACGTGGCGGTTCAGGCAAACGACCTGATCGGTGGTACTCATCACCAGATGCAAGTCGTGGGACACCATCAGCACGCCGCATTCGTGACGGTTGCGCAGCTGGGTAATCAGGGCATACAGCTCGGCCTGCCCGGCTACATCGACGCCTTGCACCGGTTCGTCGAGCACGAGCAGTTCAGGTTTGCGCAGCAGTGCGCGGGCGAGCAAGACCCGCTGCATCTCGCCCCCGGAAATGCCTTGTAACGGGCTATCGATGACCTTCTCGGCGCCAACTTCCACCAACGCGGCCAGCGCGGTATCGCGATCGACACCCGGAACCAGCCGCAGAAAGCGTAAAACGGACAGCGGCAGCGTGGCATCCACGTGTAGCTTTTGCGGCATGTAACCGACACGCAGCTTCGGCTTGCGCCAGACGTCGCCCGAATCGGGCTTGAGCAGACCCAGCACGGCGCGCACAAGCGTGGTCTTGCCTGCGCCATTAGGACCGATCAGGGTGACGATCTCGCCAGAACTGACGCTCAGTTGAATGTTTTCCAGCACATTCTGGCCGGCACGAGCGACGCTGACGCCCTTCAGGCGGATCAGTGCGTCGCTCATCAAGCGGCCTTGCAGCCAGCACACACCCCAACGACTTCGACGGTCTGGGCTTCCACGGCAAAGCCAACTTCGTTGGCGGCGCTGACGATGGAGGCGCTGATCGCCTTATGTTGCAGTTCGATGGCGGCATGGCACTCACGGCAGATCAGGAACTGGCCCTGATGCGCGTGTGTGGGGTGATTGCAGCCTGCGAAAGCGTTGAGCGAGGCGATGCGGTGCACCAGGCCGTTTTCCAGGAGGAAGTCCAGTGCGCGGTACACGGTCGGCGGCGCGGCACGGCGCCCGTCCTCTTCGCTCAGGATAGCCAGAATGTCGTACGCGCCCAGCGGCTTATGGCTTTGCCAGACCAGCTCCAGCACACGACGGCGCAGAGCGGTCAAACGTAGGCCTTTGCCGGCGCACAGCGCATCGGCTTCAGCCAGTGCGCTGTGCACGCAATGAGAGTGATCATGGGGGCGACTGGCCAGTGGTGTTTTAGACATGGGCGGCGACGGCTTTTGTGAGAGACGTTATTATGTTACCCGTTCCTGCCCTCATGAGTGGTCATCGTGTCTCGACTTTTTTTACTTTTTGTCGTTTTCATCACCGGATTCTCCGCAATTGTTCCAGCCCAGGCCGAGGTGCGCGTACTGACCAGCATCAAGCCGCTGCAGTTGATCGCCGCGGCTGTACAGGACGGCATCGCGGTGCCGGAAGTGCTACTGCCGCCGGGCGCTTCGCCCCATAACTACGCCCTGCGCCCATCCGACGTACGGCGCGTGCAGGAGGTCGATCTGCTCTACTGGATCGGTCCTGACATGGAAACTTTCCTGCCTCGCGTATTGGCTGGCCGGAGCAAGGTTTCGGTGCCTGTTCAGTCGCTGCCCGGCATGCATCTGCGTCATTTCACGGCCAATAGCGATCACCACAACGACGGCGATGAAGACGAGCACGATCATGACCACCGCCCGGGCAGCGTCGATGCGCACCTATGGCTGTCCTCGTTCAACGCGCGGGTTATCGCGGCAAAAATGGCGGCGGACCTGAGTGAAGCCGATCCCGCCAACGCCAGCCGATACGAAAGCAACGTCAAAGCTTTCGATACGCGCATGGACGCGCTGGATGCCAGCATCAAACAGCGCGTGGCGAGCATCGCTGACAAGAAATATTTCGTTTTTCACGAGGCTTTCGATTATTTCGAAGAAGCTTATGGGCTGAAGCATGCCGGTGTGTTCGCGGTCAGCAGCGAAGTCCAGCCGGGCGCTCAGCACGTCGCCGCTATGCGTACGCGGTTAGCGGAATACGGCAAGACCTGCGTATTCAGCGAGCCACCTTTACGCCCGCGTCTGGCCGATACTCTCAGCGCCGGTTTGCCGGTGAAGCTGGCTGAGCTGGATGGTCTGGGCGGCTACACACCTGCCACGGCCCAGGGCTATGAGCAACTATTGAGCAAGCTGGCGGATGATCTGGCGGGGTGTCTGGAATCGCTCTGAAATTGAGGTGATGCACGGCTTGAGACCTGCGGGAGCGAATTCATTCGCGAGGGGCGGTACATTCGATGCACATCGGCCGTCTGGCAAATGGCTTCGCGAATGAATTCGCTCCCACAGTTACGCCGCGTTCACAGCGTTGTAGGGGTTACAACGCAAATGGCAGCGGAATATGGGTTTCCTGACGCTGTTCCAGGCGTTTGCGGAATTCCGATGGGTCGTGGATCAGCACGTCCTGGCCGGCAAAGGTCTCGGCGGCGATCAGGCGGGACAGCCAGAACCGCACGCAGCCCACGCGCAGCATCGTCGACCACAGCTCAGCTTCTGCCGCCGTGAACGGGCGCAATCCCGCGTAGGCCCCCAGCAGCGCGCGGGCCCGAGGCGCGTCGATCTTGCCATCCTCGAACGAGCACCAGTCATTCACGGCAATTGCCACGTCATACAGCATCGGGCCGGAGCAGGCGTTGTAGAAGTCGATCACGCCAGTCAGATGGGTTCCTTCGAACAGCGTATTGTCGCGGAACAGGTCGGCGTGCACGTTGGCGCGCGGCAGGGCCATGATTCTGGCCTGCTGACGCTCGATTTCCTCTACCGACGCCTTCAGCAGCGCGCCTTCGGCTTCGTCCAGATGCGAGATGAAGTTGCTGCCTTCTTTCAGCATCCATTCCAGCCCCCGGTCGGTCCGCCGCTCGATGGTCTTTTCGCGGGTCGCCAGGTGCATGTGCGCCATCAACTCGCCGATCTGGGCGCAATGCTGGGTGTTCGGGTCGGTGGGGTGTTTGCCCGACAGGCGCGGTTGCAGCAGCGCCGGTTTGCCCTTGAGCTCGCGCAGGGCCTGGCCGTCGGTGGTGCGCAGGGCGTACGGCACTGGCAGGTCTGCGTCGTGCAGCACGTCCAGCAGTTCGATGAAGAACGGCATTTCCTGCACAGGGCCGCGCTCGACCAGTGTCAGCACGAATTCGCCCTGTTCCATGCTGATGAAGAAGTTGGTGTTTTCACTTCCGGCTGCGATGCCTTGGAAATCACGCAGTTGGCCGAGCCCGTATGGGGCGAGAAAAGCTTCCAGCTCGGGCCGAGCCAGGGGAGTAAAAACGGACATATGAACACTGCCAGCAAAAGGTGAATGTAGGGCGTTACCAGCTGAATAATACCCATTGGGGAATCAGCATGTCCGGTTGATCCGAACGAATGAATTGACCGCTCGTGCCGTCGGCGCGCACCAGGAAGTATGGCTTGCCGTGTTTCGGCGTGATTTTTACTGCGTACACGAAACCGTTCGCTTTGTATTCCTGGACGAAATTGTCGCCATCCTTGCCGATCGTGACGTCAGGTTCTGGCGAAGGTGCATCTTCTTCGACCGCCACTGCCATCAGCGGGCAAGCAGCCATCGAGCTGACCAGTAACAGGCGATTCAGCGCGCGCATGATAACCTTGTTCCTTTGTCGTCAACGGTCCTCGCATTCTAGCGCCGACCCCGCCGAAAAGGTTGATCCCTCACATGAGTCAAGCGCCTCTCGTCCTGGTGGACGGTTCTTCTTACCTATACCGCGCCTTCCATGCGCTGCCGCCGCTCACCACGTCCAAAGGCCTGCCAACCGGTGCGGTCAAGGGCGTGCTGAACATGCTCAAGAGCCTGCACAAACAGTATCCAGACAGCCCGTTCGCGGTGGTCTTCGATGCCAAGGGCGGCACGTTTCGCGACGAGATGTTCGCCGAGTACAAGGCCAACCGTCCGAGCATGCCCGATGACATGCGCGTACAGATCGACTTTCTGCACAAGTGCGTACGAGGTCTGGGCTATCCGCTGCTGTGCGTTGAAGGCGTCGAAGCCGATGACGTGATCGGCACCCTGGCGCGCAGCAGTGCCGCCGCCGATCGTCCGGTGATCATCTCCACGGGCGACAAAGACATGGCGCAGCTGGTCGACGGGCACATTACCTTGGTCAACACCATGACCGGCAGTGTGCTGGACGTGGCGGGCGTGAAGGAGAAATTCGGCGTCGGTCCGGAATACATCATCGATTTTCTGGCGCTGATGGGTGACAAAGTCGACAACATCCCAGGCGTTCCCGGCGTGGGTGAGAAAACCGCCGCTGGTTTGCTGGTGGGCATCAATGGCGGCCTGAAGGAGCTTTACGACAACCTCGACAAAGTGCCGAGCCTGGCGATTCGTGGTGCGAAGTCGCTGCCCGCCAAGCTCGAAGAGCACAAGGACATGGCGTTCCTGTCTTACCAGCTGGCGACGATCAAGGTCGATGTGCCGCTGGACATCGAGCTGGACGCCCTGCACTGTGGCGAGCCGGACCGCGAAGCCTTGCTGGCGCTCTACACCGAGCTCGAATTCAAGAGTTGGATCAATGATCTGCAGCGTGAGGCCAGGCAGGAAGGAACCGAGATCGCGACGGTCGAAGAGCCTGTTCCAGTCATCGAGGCCCAGTACGAACTGATTCTGGAACAAACACAATTCGACGACTGGCTGAAAAAACTCCAGGCCGCCCAGCTGTTCGCGTTCGTGGTTCAGAGCAACGGCACCGACGCCCAGCGCGCGCAGATCGTCGGCTTGTCGTTCGCCATCAAGACCCACGAGGCCTGTTACATTCCGCTGACCCATTCCTACATGGGCGTGCCGCAGCAACTGGATCGCGACGAAGTGCTCAAGGCGGTGAAGCCGATGCTGGAGGACGCGAGCAAGATCAAAGTCGGTCAACACGCCAAGTTCGCTATCAACCTGCTGGCCAACTGCGCCATCGGTGGAGATCAGGATCAGGGTATTGCCGTGCAGGGCGTCAAATTCGACACCATGCTCGAGTCCTATGTGCTCGACTCGACAGCGACTCGCCACGATCGAGACAGTCTGGTTGCCAAATACCTGAACCACACGCCGGTCAATTTCCAGGACATCGCGGGCAAAGGCGCCAAACAGCTGAGCTTCGACCAGATCGCGCTGGAACAGGCGGGAATCTACGCCGCCGAGGAAGTCGATCTAACCCTGCGTCTGCACGAAACATTGCAGGAAAAACTGGCCAAGACCCCAAGTCTGCAACCTGTCCTGAACGACATCGAAATGCCGTTGATGCCGGTACTTGCGCGCATCGAGCGTCAGGGCGCCTTTGTCGACGCCAAGCTGCTGGGGATTCAGAGCGTCGAGCTGGGTAACAAGATGACTGAGCTTGAGCGTGAGGCGTTCGCCATTGCGGGAGAAGAGTTCAACCTTGGCTCACCCAAGCAGTTGGGCGTAATCCTTTACGAAAAGCTGGGTATGCCGATCATAAGCAAAACCGCCACCGGCCAGCCTTCCACGGCTGAAGCGGTGCTGGCCGAACTTGCCGAGCAGGAATTCCCGCTGCCCAAAGTGCTGATGCAGTACCGCTCGATGAGCAAACTGAAAAGCACCTACACCGATCGTTTGCCCGAGCAGATCAACCCGCGCACCGGGCGCATTCACACGTCTTATCACCAAGCTGTCGCAGTGACCGGGCGGCTGTCTTCCAGCGATCCGAACCTGCAGAACATCCCGATTCGCACCGCCGAAGGCCGCCGCATTCGCCAGGCCTTCGTCGCACCGAAAGGTTACAAGCTACTGGCTGCGGATTACTCGCAGATCGAACTTCGGATCATGGCGCATCTGGCCAAGGATGAAGGCTTGCTGCACGCCTTCCGCAACGATCTGGACGTGCACCGCGCGACGGCGGGCGAGGTGTTCGGCGTGGACCTGGCGCAAGTCACCAATGACATGCGCCGCAGCGCCAAGGCGATCAACTTCGGCCTGATCTACGGCATGAGCGCGTTCGGGCTGGCCAAGCAGATCGGCGTCGACCGCAAGCAGTCCCAAGCTTATGTCGACCGCTATTTTGCCCGCTATCCCGGCGTGCTTGAGTACATGGAGCGCACCCGCACCCAAGCTGCCGAGCAAGGCTATGTCGAGACCATCTTCGGTCGTCGTCTGTACCTGCCGGACATCAACGCCAAGAACCAGGCCTTGCGCAAAGGCGCCGAGCGCATGGCGATCAACGCGCCGATGCAAGGTACCGCCGCCGACATCATCAAGCGCGCGATGGTCGCCGTGAACGGCTGGCTGGAATCGTCAGGCCTGGATGCCCGCGTCATCCTGCAGGTTCACGATGAACTGGTGCTGGAAGTGCGCGAAGATCTGGTCGAGCAGATCAGCAAGGACATCCGCTCACACATGAGCGGCGCGGCGGATCTGGACGTACCGCTGTTGGTGGAAGTGGGGGTTGGGAATAACTGGGATGAGGCACATTGATCAAATATGGACGCCATAGGAGCTGGTTTGCTGGCGAATGCGGTATTTCAACCGATACACGTGGGTTGAATGTACCGAGCGTTTCACTGGCAATCCGGCTCCTACAGGTCTGAGCGAAATCGTTCTGCCAACATTAAATTTCCCCGGATTTTGAACTTCCATGGTCAAAGCCCGGTCAGAGTTTGCGAATGGCTGACGTAGCCATTCATGCTCCTATGTTGTGTTAAGTGTTGGCAGATATCCGGACCGCTCCCTAAGAGGTCTGGACTTAGACCCCGAACTTCCCCTCCCCATATGAAGTCCGGGGTTTTTTTTGCCTGCGATTCAGGCAGCAGGCGCTTTGTCTTCCAGTTCCATCCAGTTGGCGAGCACGGTGTACGCCTCTTCCAGGCCCATGCGCTTAGGCGCCGAAAACAGCTGGATGGTCACGGTATCGCCCCAACCCTTACGAATTTCCGACTGCACTTTGAGCAGCGTGTTCTTGGCCGCGCCGAAGGTCAGCTTGTCGGCCTTGGTCAGCAGGATATGCATCGGCATGCCGCTTGCGATCGCCCAATCGAGCATCAGCAAGTCGAAGTCGGTCATCGGGTGACGGATATCCATCATCAGAATCAGACCTTTCAGACTCTCGCGGCTGCCCAGATAAGCTTCCAGGTGACGCTGCCAGTGCTGCTTGAGCGGAATCGGCACCTTTGCGTAGCCGTAGCCGGGCAAATCGACCAGACGACGGTCATCATCCAGGCTGAAGAAGTTCAACAGCTGCGTACGGCCAGGGGTTTTCGAAGTGCGCGCCAGGCTGGCGTGAGTCAGGGTGTTCAGGGCGCTGGATTTACCAGCGTTGGAGCGACCGGCGAAGGCCACTTCAAAACCTTCGTCATCCGGGCATTGGTCGACTTTGGCGGCGCTGAGCATGAACTTGGCTTGTTGGCACAAACCGAGGATCGGGTTCTTGAGTTGCATGGGATATCCGGTGAGGGCGTTGCGGCAAGGATGCGGCAACGGGGTGTCGTTTTCCGTTCGATGGGCGCAAGTATATAATGCCGCAGATTTTGTGTGTGCTTCGTCCCGCCCGCAGGTGAAGTTCGCAGAAGTCGGACTAACCTTATACCAACAATAAAACGTATTGGATTAGCCGATGAACAAGCTATTGGTGAGTCTGCTTTTGATCCTGGGATTCTCTGGCGCAACGCGAGCCGCTGATGTGGTCGTGGGAGATCCCGCCGCCGGGCAGGCAAAAACCGCAGTCTGTGGCGCCTGTCATGGCCCGGATGGTAACAGCATGGCGCCCAATTTCCCGAAACTGGCCGGACAAGGCCAACGCTATCTGCTCAAGCAACTGCATGAAATCAAGGACGGCAAACGTGTAGTGCTTGAAATGACCGGCATGTTGAACAACTTCAACGAGCAGGATCTGGCAGACATCGCCGCCTACTTCGCCAGCCAGAAAGGCAGTGTCGGTGCCGCCGATCCCAATCTGGTCGCAAGAGGCGAGGCGCTCTTTCGGGGCGGCAAGCTCGATCAGGGCATGCCCGCCTGTACCGGCTGCCACTCCCCCAACGGCGCTGGCAATGCGGCTGCAGGCTTTCCCCATTTGGGTGGGCAACATGCCGACTACGTGAAAAAACAGCTAACCGCCTTTCGCGAGGGTGATCGCACCAACGACGGCGACACCATGGTCATGCGAAGCATTGCCTCCAAGCTCAGCAACAAGGATATCGATGCATTGTCGGCCTACATACAGGGGCTGCATTAAGCCTGGATTAACGCTAAGGCCTTGATTCAAGTCGAATCGACGACTGGAAATCTTCGGTCATGCATCTCGCTCAGGCGGGCCAAAAAGGGTAGCGAACGGCTGCCCTTTTTTGTGCGCGCAAGCGTTACACTTGCGAACTCGTATCACCCCGCCCGGTCAACTGCGGCCATCGAGGTGACTTTTCATGCCCAGGAGTTAAGCATGCGTAATCTGATTCTCAGCGCCGCTCTGGTGTTCACCAGCCTGTTTGGTCTGACCGCTCAAGCTGCAGAGCCGATCGAAGCCGGCAAACAATATGTCGAGCTCCAGAGCGCCGTCCCGGTCGCCGAGCCAGGCAAGATCGAAGTTGTGGAAATGTTCTGGTACGGCTGCCCACACTGCTATGCGTTCGAGCCAACCATCAATCCATGGATTGAAAAACTCCCGGCCGATGTTCACTTCATTCGTATTCCGGCGATGTTCGGTGGCCCATGGGATGCCCACGGCCAGCTGTTTATCACCCTCGACACCATGGGCGTGGAAAAGAAAGTCCACACGGCCGTGTTCGATGCCATCCAGAAAGGTGGCAAGCGTCTGACAGACCCGAACGACATGGCTGAGTTCGTGGCAACCCAGGGCGTCGACAAGACCAAGTTCCTCGAAACCTTCAATTCGTTCGCTGTGAAGGGCAAGATCGCTCAGTACAAGGAACTGGCCAAGAAGTATGAAATCACCGGCGTCCCGACCATGATCGTCAACGGCAAATACCGTTTCGACCTGGCCACTGCCGGTGGCCCTGAGAAAGCGCTGGACGTGGCCGATCAACTGATCGCCAAAGAGCGCGCCACGCTGACTGCCAAGTAAGCGCCGATCATGACGCGCTGGGGTACTGAACGCACCGTTGCCCGGCATATCCCCAAGGTCAACGAGCGACACCTGCAGGAAACCGGATTGCCGGCCGATGGCCGGCTCCGGTTACTCAGCTTCAACATTCAGGTGGGTATCAGCACCGAGCGCTATCGGCATTATCTGACCCGTGGTTGGCAGCATCTACTGCCGCACAACGGTCGGGCCGGAAATCTGCAGAAAATCGGCAACCTGCTCAACGACTACGATCTGGTCGCGCTGCAGGAAGTCGATGGCGGCAGCCTGAGATCAGGCTACGTCAACCAAGTCGAACATCTTGCCCAGCTCGGTTCCTTTCCGTACTGGCATCAGCAACTCAATCGCAACCTCGGTCGTTTCGCCCAGCACAGCAACGGCGTGCTGAGTCGGCTGCGCCCGTGGGACATCGAAGATCACCCCCTGCCAGGTCCGTCCGGTCGTGGCGCGATTCTGGTTCGTTTTGGCGAAGGCGAAGATGCGCTGGTGGTGGTAGTCATGCACCTCGCGTTGGGCGCCCGCACGCGAACCCGCCAGCTCGCCTATATTCGCGAGTTGATCGGTGGCTACAGACATCAGGTGCTGATGGGTGACATGAACACTCATGCAGCCGATCTGCTTGAAACATCTCCCCTGCGTGATCTGGGCCTGCTTGCGCCACAGATCGAAGCGACGTTCCCAAGCTGGCGTCCACAGCGTTGTCTGGACCACATCCTCCTGAGCCCGACTCTGACGCTTGAGAAAGTGCAGGTGCTGGCTCTGCCCATTTCCGATCATCTGCCGGTTGCGGTGGAGATTCGCTTGCCGGCCTCATTAATTGGTGACTCGCTGCCGATAACAAGCACATCTCCTCGTGAGCCCTGGGAATGAGTGACGAAGCCCAACGCTGGAAAGAAAAATACCTCAAGAGCATCGAGCAGCAAGAAAAGCTCGAAAAGCGCTGGAATGCCCGCCTGGATCTGTTGCGGCGCGGCCTGGTACGCAGCAGTCTGGCGGCCGAAGGGGTCGACAAGGCGGTCGATCAGTGCATGAAGGAAATGCGCGAGATCGTGCGCAAGGACGACATGGACGCCGGTCTGGGCGCGCTGATTCCGCGACTGGAAAAGGCGGTGCTGGACTCCGAGCAGCGTCGTGAGCGGCGCGTCGAGCAGATGGGAACGGCGCTGACGGCGCTGGTGGCCCAGCTGCAATCACTGCCATTGCCCAGAGAAGTCGCCAAGCCGCTCAAACGTTTCGCCAAGACGCTTGAAGATCGCGTGAACCAGGCCCGTGAAATTCCGCTGCTGTTGAGCGAACTGAGCGGATTGCAAGGACAGGCGCTGTCCCAGCTTGAATACCCGGAACAGGCCGTGCGTCCAGGGTTCCTGCAGCGTTTGTTTGGCAGTCGGGATGCCGCTGAGGTAGCTTCGCTGCCTGCGCATCCGGATCTGGAGCCACCCCCACCTGCCGTGCCAGCGACTGCGTTTGTGGAGGATGACGCTCAGCTGTCGCCAGCGCCACAAGTCGCGCAGTGGACCAACGAGGCGCCGCCGACTGAAACGTCAGTCATCGCCGAGAAGCGTGGCGCCGGTCCAGCCCCTGCGCCCACTGTCGAAGCCCGCGCTCCCGCACATCCCGAAGAGCTGTCGCCAGCTGAGCCTTCCGCGGCGGTCGTCGAAGCTGAAATCGGTGAGCCTGTAGCCTCAGTGGCGCCAATACCGCTTGAAAGCGCCGAGCCCGCAGCAACCGACATTGATGTCGAACATCCGCAAGCTGTGGAGCATCCAGAAGCGACAGCTACAGCCTTGGCTGAGTCTGAACCTGCAGATATCACCAGCGAAGCCGCCCAGGCGAACGAAGATCAAGCTATCGAAAGTCCCGGGGTTGCAACGGTAGAGGACGAGGTCGCTGAAGGGGCGAGCGCGAGCAAGTATGCCGATGAAGAAACCGCTGAGGACGACACCGGCGCCGATGACAATGAGGAGGATGGCCCTTACGCCCTGCCTTCCTCTCCTGAACCAAGCTACAGCTCAGTCGCTACACACATAGAAGACACCCTACTGGGGCTGCTCAATGACCTGACCTTTCCAGAGCATCACCGCCCGCAAGCCGAAGCCATGCGCGCCCGGCTGGAACATGGCCTTAATTGGTACGAATTGCTGCCGATGCTCGACGATCTTGCCGTGCTCATGCTGGCAATCACTGACAGCGGCCAGCACGAATTCGAGTTGTATCTCAAGCAGTTGAACGAGCGCCTGGAGTCCTTCCAGGCCAATCTGCAAGCCGCCAGCGACGATCACGCTGGTCAGCAGACGGCGTCGCGGGAGCTGAACGATCAGTTACGCGAACATGTAGATGATTTGCAGAGCAGTGTGCAGGAAGCCGCTGACCTCAATAGCCTGAAAACCGTGCTGGAGACTCGTCTCGAACGTCTGCTCGGGACCTTGGACGAACATCAGAAGCAGCGTGACGCGCGGGAGCAGGAGGTCGCCTCTCGGCTGCAATCCCTGGCAAGCCGCGTGGCAACCATGGAGCAGGAAGCGATAGGCTTCCGTGCGCACCTTGAAGAGCAGCGGCAAAAAGCCTTGGTCGACACCCTTACCGGGCTGCCCAACCGCGCAGCCTGGAACGAGCGGCTGGAGCGCGAAATCGATAAGCTGCAGAAACCTCGAACCAGCCTGCTGCTTGGGATCCTCGATCTGGACCACTTCAAGCGCATCAATGACGGCTATGGACATCTGGCGGGCGACAAGGTGTTGAAGATCATCGCCGCGCAGTTGAAAAAACGTCTGCGCGCCTCTGACTTCATCGCCCGCTTCGGCGGCGAAGAGTTCGTTGTACTGCTGCCTGATACACAGATGGCTAACGGTCTTGGGCTACTGGAGCGCCTGCGTACAACCATCGAGCAGTGCCCCTTCCATTTCAAGGGTGAGCCGGTGACGATCACGGTATCGATGGGCATCACTACCTTCAGGCCCGGTGAGCGCAGCGATCTGGTGCTTAAACGGGCGGATCAGGCCCTGTATCGCGCCAAGCACGAAGGCCGAAACCGCATCGAACAAGGTTAAGCGCCGTCACATGGCGTCACGCAGTCTGGTCGCAATTTTGAGCGCTGGGCTGGCATTCCGTTACACTGTTGCATTACTTGCCTACGTGTTCTGCCTTTTATGAAGTCTTACTGCGCACTTTTCCTGGCCCTGCTGCTGACAGCCTGTTCCAGCGGGCCGAAGCTGGATACCAGCCATCCTTCCGTCAACTACGACAGCCGAGCGCAGTTCGTGGTCGTGCATTACACCTCTGCGTCACTTGATCGTTCGCTGGCGCTGCTGACCTACGGCGAGGTAAGTGCGCATTATCTGATCGGCGATGGCCCGGCGACGACCTATAAGCTGGTGGATGAAAGCCAGCGAGCCTGGCATGCCGGAGAAAGCGAATGGGACGGCCGCACCTGGCTCAACTCCAGCAGCATCGGTATCGAGATCGTCAATCCTGGCTACCGCGACACCCCGACTGGTCGCCTGTGGTATCCCTACAGCGAAGCGCAGATCAAGGCGCTGATCGTTCTGCTCAAGGACATCGTCAAACGCAACAAGATCGAACCGCGCCACGTGATTGGTCATAGCGATATCGCGCCCCTGCGCAAACTTGATCCCGGCCCGCTGTTCCCGTGGAAGCGGCTGGCGCAGGAGGGACTGGGAATCTGGCCAAACGAGCAGCAGGTCGCGCAACAGCAGTCGCAGATGATGGGCGTTATGCCAAGTGCCACCTGGTTCCAGCAGCAATTGGCGCTTTTGGGTTATCCCACGCCGCAAACGGGTGAATGGGACATCGCGACGCGCCACGTTCTTGCGGCGTTTCAGATGCACTATCGTCCGCAAAAATTCGATGGTGAGCCTGATGTGCAAAGTGCAGCTATCCTTCAGGTACTGAACTTGAAGCACTGAATTATCCTTCTGCATTTTTTTGACGGGCTATTTCCGCGCTTGTTGCTATACCTTTTGGTATTCACCTGGATATTGCCCCGATGTACACGGCTTCGCCGCAATTGCGCTCGTTCCTTTACCGCCCTTCGCTCCTGGCTTTGCTCGCAGCGTTGTTGAGTGCTGCCGTGTTGTTGGCGGGCAGTTTCGGCTTGGCGATGCACCAGGCGCGGCAGGAGGAAAGCGCCCAGATGAATGCTCAGGGCGAGCGGTTTCTGGTGCGTCTGGAGCAGCTTTTCAATCAATTGCGCACCGGGCTCGATCAGCTTGAAGCCCAGCCGCTGCGCGGTTGCAGTCCGGAAATGATCGAACAGCTGCGGCAGGTCAATTCGCGCTACCGCTTCATTTATGAAGTCGCTTATGTCGACGACACTCAATTCTGCTCCAGCTGGACACGTCAACGTCAGAGCTTGATCGGCAAACCTCGATCGCCTGATATCCGGGGGCCAACTTACGATTACTGGCTCAACACCTCGACCCAACCCGACGACAACCTCGCGTCGCTGATGCTCGGCCGCGGCGACTTCCGCGTATCGACTTCCCGTGGCCATCTCACCGATGTGGTCGACCTGCCACCTGGCGGGAGTCTGGTGGTGGTGCTGGATCAAGGCAAAAAAGCCGTGCCGGTGCTGGGGCCTGCGCAAACCTGGCCCCCGACGCCCGACTGGACCCCAACCTCGGTAGAGACGCTGATCACCACACAAGAAAAGCTGGTTTATCGGATGCCCACGCAAAGCCCGGAATATCAGTTGGTGCTGATTACCCCGCGCAATGGCTTGCAGCAGAAAATCACCGGGGCCTGGTGGTTGCTTGTTCCGGCCAGCGTTCTGGTATCGCTGTGCATCGGGATTCTGGTGCTGCAATTGGTCCGGCAGCGGCAGTCGCTGGGTGGTGAGTTGCATGGCGCGCTGCGCCGGGGTGAGTTGAAGGTGCTGTATCAGCCCATTTTCGACCTCAACACCCGCTTGTGCGTGGGCGCTGAGGCTCTGGTGCGCTGGCGACGACCGGACGGCACGCTGACCAGTCCCGACCTGTTCATTCCGCTCGCTGAAAACACCGGCCAGATTCGCCAAATTACCGATTTCGTTTTACAACAGTTGCTCGAGCAGCTCGGGCATGTACTGCGTGCGAACCCGCATCTTTACGTTTCGGTCAATCTGGCAGCTTGTGATGTGATGGCCCCGCGCATTGGCCGAGTGACCGCGAAACTGCTCGCCTTGCACCGCGTCTCGCCTCGGCAGATAGCTTTCGAGGTCACCGAGCGAGGGCTGGTTGACGTAGTGGTTGCGCGCAATCACCTGCAAGCCTTGCGTGATCGGGGGCATCAAGTGTTGATCGACGATTTCGGTACAGGTTATTGCAGCCTGGCGTATCTGCAGACGCTGCCGGTGGATTGCCTGAAAATCGATAAGGCATTCATCGACGCCTTGGGGCATGACGCGGCCAGCAGCGGTGTTGCGCCGCACATCATTCGCATGGCCCACGCCCTGCAACTGCGGGTGATCGCCGAGGGCATCGAATTTGAGTCCCAAGCCTTGCTGCTCAAAAGTGAGGGCGTGATCTACGGCCAAGGCTGGCTCTTCGCCCGACCGCTGACGGCGACGAAGTTCACCGAATTGGTGACCGGAGGACGGCGTAGTGCCGGGCGCAGGGCGGATGATGTGGCTTGAGCATTCGGTCCCGGTCCGCGATTGGCACGGTGCTATCTAACCTTGTGGAAGCGAATTCATTCGCGAGATAGCAGACGGGCGACGGAAATATGTTGTGGGTACCGGCCTCGCACGAATGAATTCGTTCCCACAGGAAAAATCCGCGTCCGTCTGTGAAGAGCTTCGCAGCGCTTTCCTAAAGCCGCGAGCGGTCTTTACAACGGCAGCGCCATGTAGAACTGCGTGCCCTGCCCTGGTCGGGAATACACGCCCATGCGTCCGCCGTGCAATTGCACGATTTCCTTGCACAGGGCCAGGCCCAGGCCGGCGCCGCCTTTCTTGCGGCCGACCTGGACGAAGGGTTCGAAAATCCGCGCCTGCTGACCATAGGCGATGCCCTCGCCGTTGTCTTCGACGCTGATGATCAACCGCTCGCCATGCCGGCGCGCTTGCAGTCGGATGAGTCCGGACTGCGGCGTGTGGCGCAATGCATTGTCCAGCAGGTTATCCAGCACGCGATCCAGCTGAGCCTTGTCGGCCTGCAGGCGTGGCAGCGGCTCCTGCATCTCCAGCAGCACCATCACATCCTGCTCTTGTGCTGCATCGGCAAAGCGCTGGCGCGCTTCAGTAAGCAACTCGTTGATATCACAGGGTGCCAGGGTAAGTTTCTGCAATCCGTTCTGGTAGCGGGAGAAATTCAGCAAATCGTTGATCAGTTGCATCAGACGCTGCATTTCTTCATTGACGGTCTTGAGCAGGTCCGTTTCGCGGGACTCAGGCGGGAAGTGCACGCGCTCCTGCAACAGCCCGAAGGCCATATGCATGCCTGTCACCGGCGTGCGCAACTCGTGGGAAGCGCGCAGGACGAACTCGCTACGCACCCGTTCGAAAGCCCGTTGCTCGGTGACGTCATGCAGCACCATCACTGCACCGAGAATATGGCCCTTGGTATGACTGACAGGCGTCAGGCTATAAGTCAGCAGCCGGGTTTCGCCATCGATCTCGATGGAGAGATCTTCCGGCGCTCGCTCCAATGTCCCGCCGCGCAATACCAGATATAGCTGCTCATCCAGTTCCGGACGCTGCAATGCCTGCCCAAGACCCTGACCCAAGCGTCCCTCTTCCCAGCCCAACTGCCGCTGTGCGACGGGATTCAGGTGCTCGAGACGCCCTTGGCGATCAATCATCAGCAGGCCGTCGTCGATGCTGTCGAGCACCGCTTGCAGGCGCTGTTGACCCGCCAGCAGCTCATCGACGTTAGTCACCTGATGCTGGCGCAGGGCCTCGGCCATGATGCCGAAGCGCCGAGTCAGTTGATTCATTTCGGCGGCCGAGGAAATCGGCAGGGTCACCTCGAAATTGCCTTGGCCGATGTTATCAGCGGCCTTGGCCAACGCCTCGATCGGCGCGCCGAAGCGACGGGCAATACCGTGGGCGGTGACGAAGCCAATCGCCAGCACAGCAAGTCCAACCATTCCCAGCAACGCGGCGACCCAAAGAGCGCGGCTGCGTGACGTGCCTTCGGCCTTGCTGATGTTTTCCAGTGCCTGGCGATGAGCGTCCAGCAGGCCATTGCGCAATGAGTTGAAGGAAGTGGCGACCGCCTTGCCATCGCTCAGCGCATCGGCAGCGTCGCCCGCATCTGTGAGCGACTTGAGGAACTGCTCATAATCCACCCGCGCCTTTTCGAAGCCGCTGGGGGTATTGGTTTGTTGGTCGTGATCGATGCCTTGATCGAGCAATTCCCGGAATTGTTCCTGGCTGCGCTTAAGCGCTGCCTCATCGGGCTTTTCCCTGAGCAACATCACCAGCTGATCGCCGAGGTTCTGCCGCAGTTTGAGGCCGATGTCGAGCGTGATGAAGTTGTGGCGGATCAGCTCCTCCTGGGACTTGGCCATCTGCATGACGCTGACCAGTCCCAGCAACAGGCCCAGCAACGCGACCGTTATTAGCGCCGAAATGCTGAGGAACAGTCGGGTGCGCAACTTCATCGCGAACTTCATGGGCGCCCTGTCACAGGTTGTACTGCTTGCGTTTGCGGTACAGCGTCGAGGCATCGATGCCCAACGTGCGTGCTGCCTGATCGAGGGTGTCGCTGGTGGCCAGCACCGCGCCGATGTGGGCTTTTTCCAGCTCGTCCAGACTCAACGCCGCACCGACCCGCGGTGCATTGTTGGTCGGCTGCTCGCCCATGCCCAGATGGCTGACTTCGACCTTTTCCTGTGGACAGATAATGCTGGCCCGCTCGATAACGTTACGCAGTTCGCGAATGTTGCCAGGCCAGCGGTAATTGACCAGCGCGCTGCGAGCGTCCTCGCTGAAACCGCGAGCGGGACGGCCATATTCCTTGACGAAACGGGCCAGGAAGCGATCGGCCAGCGTCAGGATGTCTTCGCCGCGCTCGCGCAAAGGCGGCAGATTTAGCGTGATCACGTTCAGTCGGTACAACAGGTCTTCACGGAAACGCCCATCGCGCACCATATCTTCCAGGTTCAGGTTGGTCGCCGCCAGGATGCGCACGTCAGCTCGGCGCGTCACTGGGTCACCGACGCGCTCATATTCCTTGTCTTGAATGAAGCGCAGCAGCTTAGGCTGCAATGTCAGTGGGAAATCGCCGATTTCGTCGAGGAACAATGTACCGCCGTCGGCCTGGTTGACTCGTCCGAGAGTGCTCTCGCTGGCGCCGGTGAACGCGCCGCGGCTGTGACCGAACAGCTCGCTTTCCATCAGCTCGGCTGTCAGCGACGGGCAGTTGATGGTAACGCAGGCTTTCTTCGCCCGTTTGCTCCAGCCGTGAATAGCTCGCGCCAGTTCGCCTTTACCAGTCCCCGATTCGCCGAGGATCAGAATGTTGGCGTCGGTGTTAGCCACCTGACGTGCTGTCTCCAGAATTGCCATCATCGACGGGCTGTGGGAATCCAGGCCATCCTTGGGCTTGCGCACTTCGCCTTCCAGCGCTTCAAGTCGCGCCGACAGCTGACGAACTTCCAGCTGTTTGGCAGTCGCAAGACGCAACTGATCAGGGCTGCACGGTTTGACCAGATAATCAGCCGCACCCGCTTGAATGGCGTCTACGGCGGTGTCGACAGCCGAGTGCGCGGTGACGATCACCACCCGCATCCACGGGGCTTGAATGCGCATCTGCGCCAATACGTCCAGACCGTTGTCTTCCCCAAGTCGCAGATCCAGAAAACACACGTCGAACACCTGACGTTGTAGCAGCGCTTCAGCCTGCGCCGCACTGTTGGCGGTGGCGACGCTGTAGCCTTCATCTTCCAGGCAATAGCGGAAGGTGCGAAGGATGGCGGATTCATCATCCACAAGCAGAATACGGCCCTGATTCTCAGTGGCTGCTTCCATTTTTCCTACGCTCCTAAATGAATGGTCTGAGGTTAGTCCCGGAAAAATCGGGCAAGTTGCATGGTTCATTCTGATTGATTCGACGCGTTGCATGGTAGCTATCTGGCAAAAATCAAATAACTCCTTGATCTGCGGCGTATGCCTTCGAAAATCTGTCTGGCACGGCGATTGAAACTGTTTCTGGGAAGCGCACGGCGAACAGAACATCTGAACGATTCAAAAGTCTCTCCACTAGTACCTTTTGTAACTGTCGGGAGAACTGCCATGCATCCGCTGAAGAAAATCGCTCTGGCCGTGGCCATCGCTGGCCTGCTCGGGATGACGCCTGTCATCGCTCAGGCCGCCCAAGGCGATTTGCAAACGCAACTGGCCGAGGCGCGTCAGGAAGGTTCGATATGGACAGCCTTCGCCCTCAATCGCCATTTGAGTCCTTTCAACATCGGCGTGAAGGTCGAGCAAGGCACCGCCATCCTCACAGGCAAGGTGGAGAATGACGTCGACAAGGAACTGGCAACGCAAATCGCTGGCGATACTCAAGGCATCAACAAGGTCGACAACCAGCTGCAGGTCGATCCGCAAGTCGCGGCCGAACCCGGCACCAAGCCCAACATGGCTCAGCGCTTCGACGACGCAACGCTTACCGCGACCATCAAATCCAAGCTGCTGTGGAACAGCGTGACAGAAGGCCTGAACATCGATGTGCAGGCGGCCCAAGGCGTGGTGACGTTGAAAGGCCAGGCCAAGGACGCCGAGGCCAAGCAACTGGCAGGCAGTCTGGCGAGTAATACCGATGGCGTGACCGAGGTGAACAACTTGATCAGCCTTAGCGCCCGCGATACCCAAGCTATCAAGGAGCAGAACGACGCGCAGGCTAACAGTGTGCGCGAGGAGTTCAGCGACGCCTGGATCACTAGCAAGGTGAAATCCAGCCTCATCTATAGCCGCAACCTCGATGGGCTGAACATAAAGGTGGAGACCAAGAGTGGCGTCGTCAGCCTCGATGGGGTAGTGGCCAATTATGCTGAAAAGGAATTGGCGGTGGAGATTGCCCGCAATATACGCGGCGTGAAGGGCGTGGATGCGGATACGTTGCGGGTGATGACGCGTAGTGCGGGGTAACTTTTTGTATCTTTCCATAGCAGTACGGCTTGCCGGTGGTGGGCCGTCGGGTCGCCATCGGCCGCAAGCCGTGCTGCTACGGGATTGAAGATCGACCGCCAATTCTCCGAAGTCCTGCGTCAGATTGCCCCATCTCTTCGTGCAATACGCACGATGCCAAATGTTCAATCGTGCAGCTTGCGCATAGGAACTATCTCGCATATGCATTCAACTCGTTGATTTATAAGGTTTTTATTTCAACGGAAAAACTGGCACACAGGCTGCAATAACCCAGTTAACAAAGGTCTGAACCGTCGACCGACAAGATTGCCTGGAGCTAGCTGAATGAACACTCAACGTCTTGCCGCACTGCGTATCTCCCCTCTGCATCTGCAGCAAGGTTTGTTTGCCAGTCTGGCGCTGATGATCACCTTGATCGTCGTTCAGCAGTTCGTTCACTGGAATCAGAATCAGCAAGTCAGTCACTTCCAGCATTCCTACAGCCACACCGCACCGTTCGCCAAAGCCACAGCGCTGAAGGCCACGGATGTCGGTTTGAATCTGCAACCAGTTGAAGACGCTGCGCCTGCTGTGGAGCAGGCGCCGCGTCAACAGAGTTGGGTTTTCTGATCATCGGGTGATGGCAGAGACGCGATCTACGCCGAGGGTCGACTCCGACGCCTGGCTGTAGTCAGAAATTAAAAACAGTAAGGAGAATCACCATGTTGAGCTGGGCTATTACATTTCTGATCATCGCTATCGTCGCAGCAGTACTGGGCTTCGGTGGTATCGCAGGCACCGCCACGGGTATCGCCAAGATTCTCTTTGTCGTGTTCCTGGTGATGTTCGTCGTGTCGTTCTTCTTCGGTCGTCGCGGTCGAGGCTGACAACAATGGTTGGCAAGCACTTCCATGCCATGACGCTGGCGCTCCTGACGAGCGTCAGCGCCATGGTAATGGCAGCGAACGACGGTCAGGCCCGGGTGAATGAGCTTCTGAGCTCCGATCCTGAATACCGCCAGACCTGGTCGAGCGTGGTCAAGAAAGAAGAACGTTTACCCGATTGGGTGATCAATCTGTCCGGTACGTCCGATCAGATGAATGCGGTGACCGAGGATGGTGACAAATACCTGGTAGGGCCTCTTTGCGAAACCCAGGACACGTGCATCCATAAACGGCTCATCGTTGCGTTCAGCATGAACAAGGCTCATGCCTACGCCATGTTGGTTGAGGTGCCCGCAGGTCTGCCGGCGGATAAATCGCCGACTCGCCATGCTGATTACCGATTCCTCGGCAAGCCCGATGAAGGCATGCAAGGCCTTCTGAAAGAGCAGCTGAAGAAAGATCCGAACTGGTACTGATTCACTGATACTGATTTAAATGACGGAAGTCCGAATCTCGTTGGGTACTTCCGAAAGCCGCGCAGCCCGAGGAGGGTATGCGCGTGACCAAGGGGCCGGCGCGTTCTGATCAACGGAGTGGTTGCAGCGCGCCAGGTGTACAGGGAGTACTCTCATTCGTGGGCCGGGTCAGGAAGCCGCAACGCAAGTCCATTATCTGATCGCCATTGATGGTGCGATTTGATCATGGGCTTGCGACGCGCAAATATTTTGAATATCCCAATCCGCGTTTCGACCGTATATCGAGAAATTACAGTTCTCGAATGGCGGCTCGGCCATGTGTGACCATTTTGTCACTTGCGTCCTCTCCACCCCTCCACCTGCCCTACAGGCGACGTTTTAGCCACTTTTCAGCATATTTCTCCTGAGCGGGACTTTGCGTTTTGCAGCAATTTCACTTAAGTCATTGATTTTCTTCATGCCGATTCGGCATGAGGTAGGCATTTACGGCATTAGACGTTGAAGGTCTGGATGGGAATAGTTGCGCCCTTTTTCCGCCTGCCGAGAGCTCGGACGCTCGTTTGCAGAGACCTTCTGGACAGATCCAAGGGCATCCACGCTTCGATTGGCTTTACGAGAGCCCTTTTCGAACGCGTCGGTGAGAAATGTCCACGCCAACTACAACAAGGTTAATGACATGAAGAAGGCAAAACTCAGCCTCGCTTGGCAGATTCTCATCGGTCTGGTCCTGGGGGTCGCACTCGGCGCAGTGCTCAATCACTTCAGCGCTGAAAAGGCCTGGTGGATCAGCAATATTCTGCAACCTGCGGGCGACATCTTTATCCGCCTGATCAAGATGATCGTCATTCCCATCGTGATCTCGTCGCTGGTCGTCGGTATTGCGGGTGTGGGTGATGCGAAAAAGCTAGGCCGCATTGGTCTCAAGACCATTCTCTATTTCGAAGTTGTCACAACCATCGCTATCGTCGTCGGCCTGCTGCTGGCTAATGTGTTCCATCCGGGCACCGGCATCGATATGAGTACGCTGGGCACCGTGGACATCTCGCAGTACCAGAAGACCACTGCCGAGGTGCAGCACGACCACGCATTCATCGCCACGATTCTCAACCTGATCCCGTCAAATATCTTCGCTGCTGTGGCCCGTGGCGACATGCTGCCGATCATTTTCTTTTCGGTATTTTTTGGTCTGGGGCTGTCCAGCCTCAACGCTGAAGTGCGCGAGCCGCTGGTCAAGGTATTCCAGGGCGTGTCGGAAACCATGTTCAAGGTCACTCACATGATCATGAACTACGCGCCAATTGGCGTGTTCGCGCTGATCGCCGTGACGGTCGCCAACTTCGGATTCGCCTCACTGCTACCGCTGGCCAAGCTGGTCATTCTGGTTTACGTCGCCATCGCGTTCTTCGCCTTCGTGGTGCTGGGAATGATCGCCCGCCTGTTCGGTTTCTCGGTGATCAAGCTGATGCGCATCTTCAAGGATGAGCTGGTGCTGGCCTACTCCACCGCAAGCTCCGAAACCGTGCTGCCGCGCGTGATCGAGAAGATGGAAGCCTACGGCGCACCGAAGGCCATCAGCAGCTTCGTGGTGCCGACCGGTTACTCATTCAACCTTGACGGCTCGACGCTGTACCAAAGTATTGCGGCGTTGTTTATCGCTCAGCTGTACGGCATCGACTTGTCCATCGGCCAGCAGATCATGCTGGTGCTGACCCTGATGGTTACCTCCAAGGGCATCGCGGGGGTTCCTGGCGTGTCGTTCGTGGTGCTGCTGGCGACGCTGGGCAGTGTCGGTATTCCGCTGGAAGGCCTGGCGTTCATCGCCGGCGTCGACCGCATCATGGACATGGCGCGTACCGCCCTGAACGTGATCGGCAATGCCTTGGCGGTGTTGGTCATCGCGCGTTGGGAAGGCATGTACGACGACGCCAAGGGCGAGCGCTACTGGAATTCCCTGCCGCACTGGCGTAGCAAGGAATCCCTGCCAGCGGGTCAGTCGACTGTCGATTGATCGCGCAATAGCGTGCACACACACAAACCCTGGCTCTGGCCGGGGTTTGTTGTTTTTGCGGCTCTCGTTAACGCCAATACATGATCCCGCCGCTTGTGCCCTGTGGGGAGCGCCGGGCCCCACTCTTCGCGGCGCGCCTAAACTCCGTGGGAGCGAATTCATTCGCGATTGGCCGGTACATCCGATCCATCTCCACAGGATGTACCACCGCATCGCGAATAAATTCGCTCCCAGACTTGAGCCCGCGCCAGGCTTACTCTTTGGCCCCCTGATCCTCTGCGGGAGCGCCAAGCCGCAATCTTGCGGCACCCCCTGAACTCTGTGGGAGCGAATTCATTCCCGATTAGCCAGTACATCCGACGCATTTGCACAGGATGTACCACCGCATCGCGAATAAATTCGCTCCCACACTTGAGCCCGCGCCAGGCTTACTCTTTGGCCCCCTGATCCTCTGCGGGAGCGCCAAGCCGCAATCTTGCGGCACCCCCTTAACTCTGTGGGAGCGAATTC
>NZ_JBOICF010000095.1:0-9580 GCF_050739935.1 Pseudomonas sp.
ATTTTCCTGTGGTCAGCGGCGTTTTGCTGTGCGCGATGACGCCTGCGGCGAGAATCGAAAACCGTGAGCTACGCACGACGGCCTCTGCCCGGAGGGCGCAGGTTCACAAACCCTGTCTCAGAACGCCAGCTTGTAACCAATCGCGACGAGCATCAAGGCCAGACACGGGCGCAGAATGGCATCGGGGATGCGGCCGGTCAGCTGGCTGCCCATGTAGATGCCCGGCAGCGAACCCATCAGCAGAAAGCCCAGCATTGTCCAGTTCATGTTGCCCATGCTGGCGTGGCCAAGTCCGGCGATCAGGGTCAGTGGAACGGCATGGGCGATCTCGGTGCCCACCAGACGGCGGGTATCGAGAAACGGATAAAGGATGAACAGCGCCACCGTACCCAGAGCGCCGGCGCCGATGGAGGTCAGCGCCACCATCACACCGAGCACCACCCCGGTGAGCACGGTCAGGCTATTGAGGCTCTTGCCGCTCAGGCGATAACGATCACCGGCATGCTGATGGGCGAAAGCCAGCAGGCGCTTTTTGAAGAAAATCGCGAGCGCAGTCAGGAGCAAGACAAAGCCCAGCGCCTGTTTGATCACTGCGTTCATCGCATCCGGCGCGGTGTGCAGACTGCTCAGGAACCAAAGGGACAACCCCGCCGCCGGGACGCTGCCCAGTGTCAACCAACCGGTAATGCCCCAATCGATATTGTCGTTTTTCCTGTGCGCCAGCACGCCGCCACTTTTGGTGATGGCGGCGTACAACAGATCGGTGCCCACAGCGGTCGCCGGATTGATGCCGAACCACAGCAGGATTGGCGTCATCAATGACCCGCCACCAACGCCGGTCATGCCGACGATGAAACCGACGACCAAGCCTGCCACGACGAAACCTACATTGCCAAAATCCATTGTTCTGCCTGATACGCCCGCAAAAAACTGGCGCGCAGGATAGCGATTTTTCGTCTAAAGACCTCGGTTTTTCTTATATAGCGAGTAGACCGAAAGGATCTATGGTTATAACCGAATGACCATTGCGCTCTTACCAGGAGAGTTGAGACCTATTCGTCGCCCAGCATCAACGGCAAGTCGGCGCTCTATCGCCTCCGGCCTGAATCAAAAGCAAACCTCAGCGAATCGCCACGATGAACAAGCGCGGAAACGGCAGCAACACCGAACCATCCGCCAACACGGGATACGCCTGACTGATCGCTTTCAGGTAAGCGTCGAGGAAACCCGCCTGCTCGGCCTCATCCAGGCGCTGCAGATAAGGCCGAAGCGCCGAGCCCTTGAACCACTCCACCACTGCGGCATGACCACCGGCCAATGGGTGATGATAGGTGGTCCGCCAGACATCCACTTCTGCGCAATGAGGTTGCAGCAGTTCAAAGTAGTACGCCGCTGGATGACGATCGGGATGTTTGACCGAAGCGATCTTCCCCGCCCACGGTCCGCTCGCGGCGATCTGCCTGGCCAGCCGGTGTGCGGGTTCTTCAAGATTATCCGGCGTCTGCACGGCCAGTGCGCCACCCGGATTGAGAAGGCTCACCAGGCGCGGATACAGCTCGGCGTGATCGGGCACCCATTGCAATGAGGCATTCGCCAGGATCACGTCGAAACTTTTGGCAGGCTCCCATGCGCCAATGTCCGCCAGCTCGAACTGCAGCTTCGGCAAGCGCTGACGGGCGTCGCTCAGCATGTCTTCGGAACTGTCGAGCCCGGTGATCAGCGCATCGGGAAAGCGCTCGGCCAGAACCTCAGTGGAATTGCCTGGCCCGCAGCCTAGGTCGATCGCCGTCTTCACCGTTTGCGTGGGGATGGCGGCGACGAGATCGCGAACCGGACGCGTGCGTTGCTGCTCGAACATTGAATATTGCCTGGCTGACCAGCTCATCGGGCGTTCCTTCTTTGTCGTGAAAGGCGTGTAGCCGAAGTTAACGGCCGTGGGGTGGGAGTACAAATGAAGGTCAAGACGATCTCCGAGTCGTGGCTATCGGCATCTGGCTGGTCTGCAATCCCGTCAGGCGCGGCCAATACCGGTAAATGCCACGTCAACGAGCAAGCCAGGATCGAGGCCGCGAATCCGCTGTTCAATGTGATAGGCGCCGGCCTCGGCATAGCGCAGGAAGACACGACTGCACAGCACGCATTCCCAGACCCGGCAGCGATTGTAGGGAAAGAATTGCGGAGCAATCGGCGCATCAATGGACCAGTAGGAGGTGCCTGTCGGGTGATACTCATCGAGAGTCAGATCTTCTTCCTCGGCGGCGATCAGGGAGCCGACTTCGCGCAGTTGGCTTTCCTTGAGCGACACTGGCATGCCCTCCCATCCGGCGAAGGATTTGGGCATGCATGAGCAGGATTGGGTGACGGCAATGGAATGATCGGCGAAGCGCAGCAGGTCGGAAAACGCGAGTGGCGTGAACATGGGCAGCAGACTCTTGGCGGGTGAGGTCTTTTGGCGTGCAGGCATTGTGCAGCGCCGACGCGATTCTGCCTACTGTCCGCGCTGCTCAGATCAACGGTACGCGGTCAGATCGTCACCCGCCGCGTGAGATGCCCGCCGGGAATCGCGTAGGACACGTACAACCCTGACTCCACTTGCGCCCTGGAAGCCTCGGCCATACCCCGGACCTTTTCAGAAGCCTTGAACAGCAGTTGCCGGTCAAGCTGCCCTGCTTCCACCGCGTCGACAATCGCCTGAGCGATTTCATCCAACCCGGATTCACTTGAAACCAGCAGCAGATGCGCACCTGCATTGAGCGCGGTAATTGCGGTGTCAGTGATGCTGTTATCGCGCAATATCGACACCGCATCCAGATCGTCCGAAATGATCAAGCCATCGAACCTCAAGGTATCGCGCAAAAGGCTGATGACTTTTTCCGACGTGCTTGCCGCCTGCAGCGGGTCCAGCGCCGGAAACACAGCCGGACCCGGCATGATGGCCTGAACCCCGGCGCCGATCACCTGACGAAACACCTCCAACCCGTCTTCAAGGCACTCCATAGGCCCTACCACGGTTGCTCTCGCTATCGCTGGATCGTGCTCGGTCTGGTGATGCCCGGGAAAGTGCTTGGCGGTAGCGATGATTCCGGCCCGTTGCACTCCGTGAATGAACGCGCAGGATATACGTGCGACCTCGACCGGATCGGGTCCCAGATTGCGCCTGTGCAGCCACGGGTTGCTGCCGGTGACGACGTCGACGATTGGCGCGAGAAACAGATTGACCCCCATGACCCGCGCCGAACTGGCCATTTCATAGCTGCGCGCTTCGATGTCTTTGCTGCTCAACGCCTTGAGTTCATCGGCCGACGGCATACCGGGCACCAATCGGTGCAACCGTTGAATACCGCCCAGTTCCTGATCCACGGCAATCAGCACAGGCGCCCCGGCACGTGCCCTCGCCTCTTCGGCGATGCCCATAAAATGCGCCTGGGTCTCCGAACGACGACGCTCGAAACTCATGTTACGCGCCAGGTACTCGTCGCGGGTTTCCCCCAGCAGAATGGAGACGCCACCCCGGTTCAGGTACCGACATACAACCTCGTCAAGTTCCAGTCCCGCAAAGGCAGGCAGCAGGACGGAATAGGCGGCTCGTTGCAGCTCGTTTGACATTTCTCACCCCATGGATCGGCTGTCATTGCTCGTTTTCGAGCAATTTACTCCGATATCGAGCAATGTCAATTTCCAAAACGGCGATAACGAGCACTAACCGGGCACTAACCGAGCACCGATCTAACGACTGCGGTGATGACGAAACGTACAGCGCAATCGGGCACTCCATTGGCCGATTTCAAGGAATCCCTACCCTCGGATATATCGCAAAACAATATTTGTCGAGGCGCTCTTTTCATTTGTCCTATTGCTCGTCAACATACGCGCCAACTAACAACCGGCAGGCAATTTCAATAATGAGAATGAGATTTGTTGTCGATCTGTTATTCCTATCTAGTCGAGATAAAACAAACACTTAAAATTACGCGTCGAATGCTGATCAATGATATTGAATTGATATGGCATTGCGGCTTAGTGGCTTCCAAAGTGATCTCACTCCTTGTTTCAGGATGAAAATAGAATGCGTCTTTTACTGCTCACGAGTGTGCTGGCCGTGTCGCTGTCTGGCTGCGGCTCCACCCCTAACAATCCCTCCGTTGATCTGGAGACCTCCAAAACCGCCGCGGACTACGCGCAGTGCGTGTTCCCGAAGTGGCAGCAGATCAAGAGGGAAACCACCCTGACCGAAAGCAAAGGGCACTACAAATTGCTGGTCTCGAGCAAAGTGGCGCAGGACGACATCCTCGAAGTCTTCAAGGGCAACCCCAATACCCGCGTGTTCCTCTATCAGCGCGCTCCGCTTGCGGCGGCTTTCGGTCGCAGTGCATTGGAAAACGCTGCCCGCGAGTGCCTGTAAGCGGTGGTGAAACGAACCGCTTACAGGCCGGTGATGCAATTGGGCTGAACTTTCGTTTTTTCGATTCCCTCTGAGAACCGATACCGCTCGATTATCGGGCTCGAATTTCACTCAGAGGAACCATCACCATGAGCACCACACTGAACGGCAAGAAGGTCCTGATCATTACTGCTAATACCGGTATCGAGCGCGACGAGTTGCTCAAGCCGCTGGAAGCCTTGAAAGGAATGGGTGCGAATGTCACCCACGCCACTATTAAAGGCGGCGAAGCGCAGACCTTCGTTGGGGACACCGAAAAAGACACCAGCGTGAATTCCGACCAGCGCCTGGCAGGCCTGTCCGCCGCTGATTTCGATGCACTGGTAATTCCGGGTGGTACCGTCAACGCCGATACGCTGCGTCAAGACGCCGACGCCCAGCGCCTGGTCAAGGAATTCGCCAGCGCAGGCAAAGTCGTCGCCGCCATTTGCCACGGCCCGTGGCTGCTGATCGACGCTAAGGTGATCGAAGGCAAGACCCTGACTTCCTACCCGAGCGTGCGCATCGACCTGGTCAATGCAGGAGCGGCGGAGTGGGTCGATGCACAGGTCAAGCAGTGTGGCGCCAATGGCTGGACGCTGATCACCTCGCGTACGCCGAAAGACCTGCCCGCGTTCAACGAGGCCATCGGCAAGGCGCTGTTGCAAGCGGCGTAAACGTCAGGCTTCAGTTCACAAAACAGAAACGCATCGACGCCGCTGATCAGCGGCGTCGATGCGTTCGGGGAAAGTGTAACCCTGGCGGAAGACAGCGACGTACAGACCACCAGGGGAGTCTCGCACTCACCGTCTATGAGTGGTCCGCTTGCGACTAATTCAATCTTTTGTCGGGATTGGCGTTCGGTCCAGACCATTCCAGCAGCCCGTCTTCGAAAACGAAAATTCTTGCAACCAATTTTTCACAAGTCGGGTCGACATCCAAAGGCCAACGCGATCATCGCAAGTGCCGACACGAGACTCGCCCATGATCGGAATCATTGTCCCCGCGCACAACGAAGAATACTTTCTGGATGATTGCATCAAATCGCTTATCGCCGCCGCGAGCCATGATGAGCTTGGTGGTGAGACGGTAGAGATTTTGATCATGCTCGATGACTGCAGCGACGGCTCTGCCGAAATCGCACAGGCCCACGGGGTCGGCACACTCGCCTGCGGCTATCGTAATGTCGGCATGACGCGTGCAGCCGGGGCTCAATTGATGCTCGAACGCGGCGCTCGATGGCTGGCGTTCACCGACGCCGACAGCGTGGTGCCTTACACATGGCTGGCTGAACAGGTCTGCGCCGGGGCCGATGCGGTCTGTGGAATCGTCCAGATCGATGACTGGTCCGAACACCCGGAGCAGGTACGTCAGCGGTATGACGCACTGTATCGTCCGGTCGACAACCATCGGCACATCCACGGAGCCAATATGGGTGTGTCGGCCAGTGCCTATCTGCGGGCTGGCGGTTTCAGGGCGCTGGCGGCGCATGAGGATGTGCATCTGGTCGAAGACCTGCAGCGTATCGGCGCTCATATCGTCTGGACGGCCCGCAACAGTGTCACCACCAGCGCGCGCAAGCATTTTCGCTGCAAGGAAGGTTTTGGCGATTACCTCAATTCTCTGGCGACTCGAACGTTAGTAAGCTAATCACACTAAGCGGACAGCACTGAATGCTCAACCTGGCGCCTCAGGCTGCACGTCCAGCTACCTTCACCTCGGCGGGACAGCAACCGATGCAACCTATGAAAAACCGGGCTAATCCCGGCGACGACGACACACTGGGCGGCAGCATGCCCAGCGGCAGTGTCGCCATGCCCAAATCAGGCAACTGGTTCAAGCGTTTGCTGGCATTCACTGGCCCTGGCTACATGGTCGCGGTAGGCTACATGGACCCCGGCAACTGGGCCACGGACCTGGCCGGAGGTTCGCAATTCGGTTATCTGCTGTTGTCGGTCATTCTGTTTTCCAATCTGATGGCAATCGTGCTTCAGGCCTTGTCTGCCCGACTTGGCATCGCCACGGGTTGGGACTTGGCCCGAGCCTGTCGTGAGCGCTACCGCCGGCCGGTGTGCATCGCCCTGTGGCTTGTCTGTGAGGTCGCGATCATCGCCTGCGACCTGGCCGAGGTCATTGGCACCGCCATTGCCCTCAACCTGCTGTTCGGCATCCCGCTGGTGTGGGGAGCGGTGATCTCGGCGGTCGATGTGTTCCTGATTTTCCTGCTGATGGGCCGGGGTTTCCGCGCGCTGGAAGCCTTCGTCATTGCGTTGTTGTTGATCATCTTCGGCTGCTTTGCGGTTCAAATGGTACTGGCGCGGCCGGACATGGCCGAGCTGTTCGCCGGTTTCATTCCCAAGGCGGAAATCGTCACCAACCCGGCGGCCCTGTATCTGGCCATCGGCATCATTGGCGCGACCGTGATGCCGCATAACCTGTATCTGCACTCCTCCATCGTCCAGACCCGCGCCTACCCGCGTACCGAAGAAGGCCGCCGAATCGGCCTGCGCTGGTCAGTCACCGACAGCACCATCGCCCTGACTCTGGCGCTGTTCGTCAACGCAGCCATCCTGATCACCGCCGCCACGGTCTTTCACAAGGCCGGCAAGACCGACGTGGTGGAGATCGAACAGGCCTACCATCTGTTGTCACCCATGCTCGGCGTGGGCATCGCTTCGGCGCTATTCGCCATCGCATTGCTGGCGTCGGGCATCAACTCTACGGTGACCGCGACCCTCGCCGGACAGATCGTCATGGAAGGCTTCCTGAAGATGAAGCTGCCTGGCTGGGTGAGGCGTTTGCTGACACGCGGTCTGGCGATCATCCCAGTGATCATCGTCACCAGTGTGTATGGTCCACAAGGCACGGCGAAACTGCTGGTGCTGAGTCAGGTGATCCTGTCGATGCAACTGCCCTTCGCCATCGTACCGCTGGTGCGTTTCGTCTCTGACCGGCAACTGATGGGCAACCTCGTCACCGGCCCCGTGCTCACGGCACTGGCGTGGCTGATCGCGCTGCTGATCATCGGTTTGAATCTGGTGCTGCTGGTGGGGATGTTTGGGGGTTGATGGACGTAACGCCGAGCACCATCCGTGGGCTCGGCTTGCGGCCATCGGGACTAGCCTGCCGAGAAGCTATTGACTGAACTATCGCCTGCGCTCGCCTCAGTGGCTGGCGCCTTGGTCGTGGCTCATGTCCATGCTGTCCATCATCGTCCGCGCCGGGGCACTGACCTGCACAGTCTCGCGCACGCCCTTGTCGTCCTCGATGGTCAGGGTCAGCGGCACCTGATCACCTTCCTTGATCTGCTCCACCAGCCCCATCAGCATCACATGGTAGCCATCCGGGTCCAGCGACACGGTCTTGCCTGCAGGCAACGGCACTGAGTCGACCGGTCCCATGCGCATCACGTCGTTGGTCATGCTCATTTCATGGATCTGCACGTTGTTGGCTGCGGGCGAAGCGACGCTCAGCAGCTTGCTGTCGCTATCAGCGGTGATGCGCATGAACGCGCCGGACGACGGCTGCCCTGGCACGGTGGTGCGGACCCAGGCATCGTCGACTTTAGTCTGGGCGACGGCAGACAGACTGACGCCCGCCAGCAGCGAAGCGGCCAGAATCCGGCGCAGCGCCAGACGGATTACGGCAGTGGAAAACAGCGTGGTCATCAGCAGACCTCCATGACAGTGAGCAGATCTTCCGCGCATTGTTTGGCGGAAAGCGACGGAGACAGGCCCAGCCGCAAGTTGCCGCGCGAGTCGAACACGTAGCTGGTGGCGGTGTGCGACATGGTGTAGGTATCGCCGATCGGCTCTTTTTCATAGAACACGCCGAATTCCTTGGCGACATGCTGCGTCTGCTCCAGCGTGCCGCGCAGGGCGACGAAGCTTGGATCGAACTGCTTGACGTAGGCGTCGAGGATCTGCGGTGTATCGCGCTCAGGGTCGACGGTGATGAAAATCACCTGCAGGGTCTTGCCATCCTCGCCCATGATTTTCTTGATCTGGGCAGCGCGCGCCAGTGCCGTGGGGCAGACCGCCGGGCATTGGGTGAAGCCGAAGAACACCATCGGCATCAGGCCGCGATAACTGGAAAGGGTTTTTACCTCGCCCTGGGTATCGGTGAGCTTGAACGTACGGCCCATGATCTTGTTGCTAAGATCCTTGCCGTATTTGAAATCCAGCGCAGTGGTGGAACCATCGCAGCCTGCCAGCAGGCCGAGGCCCAGGATGCCCATACCGGTGACCACCTGGCGGCGGGTCAGTAAATCATTCATGTGACGAACTCTCTGAAGCGGCTGGCGTTGGCACCGGCCTTTTATCGTCCTCGAGGACGACGCTGAACAGAACAAGAGTGCGCTGAAGACTCACGGTGCCTGAGGTGACAGCTCAGGGAGGCGGTGTCGCGGAGGTCTGCGCAGCAGATAGTCAGAACGTGGGACGAGTCTGCGTCGGCTGCGCGCCATCCAGCCCAGAGCGATGAAGAACACCAACGCCAGCGCGAGAGTACCGGCGAAGGCGCAATCGGCCATGGAGAGTTTCATCAACTGCGCATGCTCGCTCATCTGCGCCAGGTCCGGATGGCCGGAGAAATCGTGATGCGCGCTGCAGTCGACGGCGGGACTCATCTGATTGAACGCACGCAGCATCTGGCCATGGCTCAGGCTGCACACGAGCCCACTGAACAGGATGAAGCCATACAGCATCCAGGCAATGAGCGATTGATGAGTTCGGACGAATTTCATGGGCCGCCATTCTACATCGTTGTGCCCCATGACATGGCACGGGCCCGGATTGCCGGGTGCGACAAAACCGCGCAGGACGATGGTTCTTGTCAACAAGAAATTTGACAGACACATCGTGCAGCAGGGTTTGCCAGCGGTGGAGTACTCAGAAGCCACCGCCGGCTAGGCGTGCTGCCGGAGAAACTCAGCCACGCAAAATCCCGGTACAGCGCGAATTCGTAGGAGCCGGCTTGTTGGCGAACGCGTTGGGTCAGACAAAACCGATGTGTCTGATCCAACGCGTTCGCCAGCAAGCCGGTTCCTACAGTGGATTGGGATGTAGCGAGATGTTGTTCGCGATCAAGTGCGATGAGCGTTAGCCCAGCCGTGACCCACACATTCCCTTGTAGCAGTCCGGCCTGCCGGCGGCAGCGATC
>NZ_JBOICF010000096.1:0-10266 GCF_050739935.1 Pseudomonas sp.
ACCCACCGCGTTCGCCAGCAAGCCGGCTCCTACAGTTTTTCCTGATAGACGCCAACCACGGGTACGACCCACTCCTGTGCCAATCCGGCTTGCCGGCGGCGATATCGAGAATGCCATCGCACCTGGAGAATAGCCGTCATCACCAAGCACCACCTGACCCACATCAAGCACTCACCCGCGCCTCAATCTCCAATCGCGTAATCGCCTTCTCCAGATCATCCAGCGCCTTGTCGCTTTCCGGGGAATCCTGTTTGAGCAGGGTTTCGCTGCGCTGGCAGGCAGCGCGCAGTTGCGGGACGCCGCAGTAGCGGGTGGCGCCGTGCAGGCGGTGGACGCGTTCGATCAACGCCACATGATCACGCGTCTCGCGGGCTGTACGGATGGCTTCGCGGTCGGTGCCCAGCGAGGCCAGCAGCATGGCCAGCATGTCGGCGGCCAGATCAGCCTTGCCCGCGGCCAGACGCAAACCTTCTTCATGATCGAGCACTTGCAGATTGACGTTGCCATGGCTGATCTCGTGATGCCGCTCCGGCGCCTGATTGCGCAGAGCCAGACCGGTCCATTTCAACACCACCTGCGCCAGCTGCCGCTCGCTGATCGGCTTGGTCAGGTAGTCATCCATGCCGCTTTGCAGCAAGGCACGTTTTTCGTTGGCCATGGCGTGGGCGGTGAGAGCGACGATCGGCAGCGACGTCGCCTGGAGCTCGGTTTCCCAGCTGCGAATGGCCTCGGTGGCCTGACGCCCGTCCATTCCCGGCATCTGCACGTCCATCAGCACCAGATCGAACGTCTCGTCCTGGACCGCCTGAACCGCTGCATAACCGCTGTCCACGGCCAGCACCTTGGCACCCATGTCTTCGAGCAACGTCTGCACCAGCAACAGGTTGGCGGGGTTGTCGTCCACACACAGAATGCGCGGCGGGCGGCTGGACACAGGCTCCGGAACTTCGTTGCGCAGCTGCTTGGGGTTGATCAGTTCGGACAGCGCGCGGCGCAGTTTGCGCGTACACGCAGGCTTGGCCTGCAACTGGATGTAAGGATCCGGCACCGACACCTGATACAGCGCCTGTTCGGTGGTCGGGCACAGCACCAGCACCTTGCAATCGAGGTTTTCCAGATCCCAGATCTGCTGGCGCAGACGCTCGGGAGGCAATTGGTGAGCAGTCACCCCCAGCACGGCCATTTCGATGGCATGCGGCGTCTGATGCACCACCGTTACGCCGTTGATAAGGTTTTCCAGATTGTTGAAGACCATCGGCTGCAGGCCGCAATCTTCCAACTGGTGTTCCAGCGCCTGACGCGCCAGATCGTGGTGTTCCAGCACTGCCGCGCGACGGCCCATCAACGGCGGCGCAGGCAGGTCTTCCAGGTCGTCGCGGGTTTTCGGGAGGGTCAGGCTGATCCAGAATTCCGAGCCTTCGCCGGGCGTGCTTTCCACGCCGATTTCGCCGCCCATCTGTTCGATCAGCCGCTTGGAAATCACCAGCCCCAGACCGGTACCGCCGGAGTGCCGCGACAGCGAGTTATCCGCCTGACTGAACGCCTGGAACAACGCGCGCACATCCTGACTCGACAAGCCGATTCCGGTGTCCTGCACGCTGATCCGTAACTGAACCTTGTCGTCCTGTTCGTCTTCGAGCATGGCCCGGGCGACGATGGTGCCTTCCCGGGTGAATTTGATGGCATTGCTCACCAGGTTGGTGAGGATCTGCTTGAGCCGCAGCGGATCGCCCACCAGCGACAGCGGCGTGTCCCGGTACACCAGACTCACCAGCTCCAGCTGTTTGGCGTGGGCTGCGGGGGCGAGGATGGTCAGGGTGTCCTGCAGCAGGTCGCGCAAGTTGAACGGAATGGCGTCGAGCACCAGCTTGCCTGCCTCGATCTTCGAGAAATCCAGGATTTCATTGATGATGCTCAGCAGGTTGTCGGCAGACTTCTCGATGGTGCCCAGATAGTCGTACTGCCGGGGCGTCAGTTCGCTTTTTTGCAGCAAATGGGTAAACCCGAGAATACCGTTGAGCGGCGTGCGAATTTCGTGGCTCATGTTGGCCAGAAACTCGGATTTGATGCGGCTGGCTTCCAGCGCCTCCTTGCGCGCCAAATCCAGTTCGATGTTCTGGATTTCGATGGTCTCCAGATTCTGTCGCACATCCTCGGTCGCCTGCTCGATGCTGTGCTGCAGTTCTTCCTGTGCGTTCTGCAGGGTTGCGGCCATGCGGTTGATGCCCGAACCGAGTTCGTCCAGCTCGCTGCTGCCCATCGGCGGCAGTCGCGCCTCCAGATTGCCATCCTTCAGCTGCGCCACCACATGCTTGATCTGCGCGATCGGCCCGTTGATGGTGCGGCTCATGCGCAACGCCAGCATCGCGGTCAGGCCCAGCCCGACGATGATCAGCAGCAGGCTGGCGAACAGACTGCGATAACCGCGCAGCAGCGTGCCGCTGTGGGACAGTTCCAGCTCGACCCAACCGAGCAGCCGGTCGGCTTCTTCGGGAATGACGCTGCCGGTCAGGTGCCGATTGCGTCCGAAAACCGGCATTAAATAGCGCGTTGCGTCGTTATCGGAGCGCTGCAGCATGTGCGTGCTATTGCCGGCCGGCGCCTGATTGATCATGGTCGGGCCGGCGTGAGCCAGCATATTGCGGTCGGCATCGAGAAACGACACCGCGCGGACGTCGGCCTGTTCCAGCACCTGGCCTGCGATACGCTCGAGCATGGGCTCATCGCGGTTGGCCAGCGCCGCAGCGGATAAAGGGGCCAGTTCGTTGGCGATCATCTCGCCGCGCTTGAGCAGTTGAGTCCGCAACTCCGAGAGCTGCATCCAGGTGAAATAACCGCCCAGCAGCCCCGCCATCAGGCAGGTTGGCAGCAGGGTCAGCAGCAATACGCGGCCTTTGATGCCCAATTTGTTCAGCACATTTTTTCTCCGGCAATCTCGGTCACGTGCTCAGGTCTTCCTAAGAGAACCGCAGCAAGGCCTGCGCCATGGTCGCCTTGTTCTTGGCAGACAGCCCTTTGGCAGTCAGCGCAGTGTAGCCATTTGCGCGCCCGCATTCCCGAGTTAATGGCGTCGCGGCCAAATCGGCGATCAGCGAACACTGATGAACCTTTCTTCGATCAGCCGCCATTGCTCATGGTCGAGCAATCTTGAATAATCGCGATCTTGAGAATCAGTCGCAGACGCCAATGAATCCCGCAATCATTCACCGCCCGAGCATACTCGCGATCGAGGACGACCTCGTGCTGGGCGCGTTCGTTCACGATCAGCTGGATCGTTGCGGCTTTCACGTCACTTGGTGCCAGAACGGCGCGGAGGGTCTCGAACGCGCGCAGCAACAGCCCTTCGACGTGGTGCTGATGGACATCCTGCTGCCCGGTATGAACGGTCTGGACATCCTCACTCACCTGCGTCGTCAATACTCGATGCCTATCATCCTGATGTCGGCGCTGGGTGCCGAGGCCGATCGCATCACTGGTTTTCGCAACGGTGCCGATGATTACCTGCCCAAGCCCTTCAGCGTCGATGAGTTGCGGGTGCGCATCGAAGCCATCCTGCGGCGTGTGGAGCTGGAACGGCGTTTCAATATCACCGTTCAAGCGCCGATCGCTCCCAGCGTCCACGAGCTGACCTTCGACGAGGGTCTGTGCGACGTCACCTTCGGCCACAAGGCCGCGCAGTTGACCCGCAGCGAGTACCGTCTGCTGGAAACTCTGTGGCGCAATCCCGAGGATGTCCTGAGCAAACCTTTCCTTTATCAGCATGTGTTGCAGCGCGGTTATTCCCAACACGATCGCAGCCTGGACATGCACATCAGTCAGATCCGCCGCAAGCTCAAATCCATTGGGTACGAGGTGCATCAGGTGCGCACGGTGTGGGGCAAGGGATATGTGCTGACGGCAGCAGAACAGGATGACTGAGCCACGTTCCCGCTTGCCGGGCAGACACTCGCTGTTCTGGAAACTGGCCTTTCTGCTGGTGGGTTTCTGCTTGCTGATGATCTGGCTCAGTTGGTACTGGGGGCGCTACGTCGAAACCCAGAGTGCCTTTCTTTCGCCGGAGGCCCGGCGCGTGCTCAACAGCTATGCCGCCGAGGCTGAGCAGGCGTGGGTGGTGGGTAAAGAAAAGGGTATAGACGACTGGCTGCGGGAAACCCGTCGCCACGAAAACGGCTGGGTTGGGGTCATCGGCCACGATCTGCAATCGCTGAGCAGCGTGCCGCTGGATGACAGTCAGATGCAGCGCCTGACCTTCATGCGTGGCGTCGACTGGCCCATGAGTCGGCGGCAGAAGACTGTGCCCTGGCTGAAGATTGCGTTTCCCAGTGATCCCGCCGTCGGCAGTCTGGTCATCGAGCTGCCTGAACGCTTCAAGCCCGGGCGCTACGCGCTGGTCTGGCAGATGCTGACCAATGTGCTGATACCAGGGCTGTTTACCTTGCTGCTGTGCGTCGGGCTCTATCGGCTGCTCATCCGCCCGCTCAATCAATTGCGCGAGCAGGCCAATGCCTGGCGTGCCGATCGTCTGTCCAATCGCCTGTCGCCGCAAATGACCTCGCGGCAGGACGAGTTGGGTGAGCTCAATCGCGCCTTCGATCACATGGCGGCACGCCTGCAGTCGACCGTGCAGATCCAGCAACAGCTGTTGCGGGATTTGTCCCACGAACTGCGCACGCCCTTGAGCCGCCTGCGGGTGGCTTGCGACAGTGAGCAGAGTCTGCCGCAATTGCGCGAGCGTTTGAGCCGTGAAGTAGAGGGCATGCGTCGCCTGGTGGACGACACGCTGCATCTGGCGTGGCTCGATGCCGAGCGGGAAAAACTGCCTGATGAAGACATCCAGGTGCTGGCGTTGTGGGACATGCTGGTGGACAACGCCCGGTTCGAAAGCTGCTGGCCGTCTCGGCAATTCGTCTGCGATCTGGACAGCGAGTGCTGGGTGCGCGGCCACCTCAACACGCTGGCGCAGGCTCTGGAAAACATCTTGCGTAACGCCATTCGCCATTCTCCTGCCGAAGGCATCGTGCGCCTGGGCGGGCGGCGCGATGGCGAGGACTGGCTGCTATGGCTGGAAGATCAGGGCGGCGGCGTCGACGACAGCGACCTGGAACGTATCTTCGCCCCCTTCATCCGCCTCGACGGAGCACGGCCCGGCGACGGCGGATTCGGCCTGGGCCTGAGCATCGCCCGCAATTCATTGCGCTTGCAGGGCGGCGACATGTGGGCAGAAAACACCCATCACGGACTGCGCATGATCATGCGCTTGCCTGCGCGAGAAGTGGATGCGTTGGTTCAGGTGTAGTACATACCCGGATTTCAGTCAGACGCCCCACCTGTGGAGCGAATTCATTCGCGAGTAGCCTGTACAGACGATGCATCTCTATGACCACAGCCATTTTCGCGAATGAATTCGCTCCCGCTGCGGATATCTGCTCTGAGCGCAAGATCAGTAGATACGCCTTATTCCTTTTCGCCATATCGAACTCACTTTGCGTGATATGGGCTTGACGCGATTGCCGGTATGATAGGCGACCCCCGCACGTCTGGATCGCGAACACGCCATGACCCTGCAGTATCAAACCATCGCCGATTGCATCGGCAACACCCCGCTGGTGCGTCTGCAACGCATGGCCGGGAATACCAGCAACACGTTGCTGCTCAAGCTCGAAGGCAATAACCCGGCCGGTTCCGTGAAGGACCGTCCGGCGCTGTCGATGATCACCCGTGCCGAGCTGCGCGGTCAGATCCATCAGGGCGACACCCTGATCGAAGCGACGTCCGGCAACACCGGCATCGCCCTGGCCATGGCTGCGGCGATCAAGGGCTATCGCATGATCCTGATCATGCCCGACAACTCCAGCGCCGAGCGCAAGGCGGCCATGACCGCTTATGGCGCCGAACTGATTCTGGTCAGCAAGGAGGAGGGCATGGAAGGCGCCCGCGATCTGGCCGAGCGCATGCAGGCCGAAGGTCATGGCAAGGTGCTGGATCAGTTCGCCAACGGTGATAACCCTGAAGCGCATTACGTCGGCACCGGCCCGGAAATCTGGCAGCAGACCGGCGGCACCATCACCCATTTCATTAGCTCGATGGGTACCACCGGCACCATCATGGGCACCTCGCGTTACCTCAAGGAACAGAATCCGGAGATCCAGATCGTCGGCCTGCAACCCATGGACGGAGCTTCGATTCCGGGCATCCGTCGCTGGCCCCATGAATACCTGCCGAAGATCTACCAGGCTGACCGTGTCGACCGCATCGTGGACATGGCCCAGAGCGAAGCCGAGGACGTGATGCGTCGGCTGGCGCGTGAAGAAGGCATCTTCTGTGGCGTTTCCTCGGGCGGCGCCGTGGCAGGCATGTTGCGCCTGTCGCAGGAAGTGGAAAATGCGGTCATGGTCGCGATCATCTGTGACCGTGGCGACCGTTACCTGTCGACCGGTGTCTACGATGCGCCCAACTGATGGCCAAGCGTGAAACAGGCCTGCGCTTCCAGCCCAGTGGCGGCACCCGGACGACGCAGGTCCCCACCGGTAAAAAACAACGTTTGAGCATCGAGCGGCTGGCTAACGATGGTCGCGGAATCGGCTTCGTGGAAGGTCGCACCTGGTTCGTCGCTGGGAGCCTTGCGGGTGAAGAGGTTGAAGCGCGGGTGCTGGGCGCTCACGGCAAAGTGGTCGAAGCGCGTACCGAGCGCGTGTTTGAGGCAAGCCCCTTGCGCCGCCCGGCACCTTGCAAACACTTCGGTCGTTGCGGCGGTTGCAGCGTGCAGCAGATGCCCCGCGACGAACAGCTTGCCCTGAAACAGCGCATGCTCGCCGAGAAGTTGAGTCGCGTCGCCGGGGTCGAACCCGAAGAGTGGGCAGCACCCTTGACCGGTGACGAGTACGCCTACCGCCGTCGCGCCCGTATCGCCGTTCGCTGGGATGCAAAAGGCAAACGTCTGGACGTGGGTTTTCGAGCGGCATCGAGTCACGACATCATCGCCATCGAAGAATGCCCGGTGCTGGTACAGGCCTTGCAACCGGTCATGACCGCGTTACCGGCCATGCTCGCCAGCCTGAGCAAACCGCAGGCGCTGGGGCATGTCGAGTTGTTCAGTGGTTCGGCCAATGCCGTTCTGCTGCGACACACCGCGCCGCTGGCAGACAAGGATCTGGCAATCCTCAAGGCCTTTTGCGAAAGCCATGACGCGCAGCTGTGGTTGCACGGCGAGGGAGAGCCGCAGCCTGTGGATGCCTCGGCGCAGTTGGGGTATCACCTGCAGCCGTGGAATCTTGAGCTGGCTTATCGTCCCGGCGACTTCGTGCAGGTCAACGCACAGGTCAACACGGCGATGATCGCACAGGCAATTTCGTGGCTTGCGCCCCGTCCGGATGAACGAGTGCTGGACTTGTTCTGCGGGCTTGGTAACTTCGCTCTACCGCTGGCGCAAATCACGCGCGAAGTGGTGGCGGTGGAGGGCGTCGAGACCATGGTTCGACGGGCGGCCGCCAACGCGGTGAGCAATGATTTGCACAATGTGAAGTTTTATCAGGCGGATCTGTCTCAGCCGCTGGACAAGGCGTCATGGGTGGCGGAAGGTTTCCGCGCAGTACTGCTCGATCCCCCGCGTGACGGGGCGTTCGAAGTGGTCGGCAAACTCAGGAAACTGGGTGCCGAACGATTGCTATATGTGTCGTGCAACCCAGCTACCCTGGCGCGCGACACCGTCGAACTGATCAGGCAGGGCTACCGATTAAAACGTGCCGGAATTCTCGATATGTTCCCGCAGACAGCACATGTCGAGGCGATGGCGTTATTTGAAGCGAGTAAGTGAGGCGGCGGCCAGGGGCAACAAGCTGCTGCCTTACATGGAGTCTCGTTTAATCCGACTGGCCCGCGCATGCGAGACCTTGCAAGGCCCGCAAGGAACATGCGCTGAAGAAGGCCGGCGACTGATGGCGCATTTCATCGCGCCGTAGGGAAGGTAAGCAACATGGTACAGGTGAGAGCACACCAGCCGATAAACACAGACGGCAGTATCAATCTCGACGCATGGCTTGATCATGTGGTCAGCGTCGACCTCGCAGTGGACCGACAGGCTTTGAAAGAGGCCTGTGAATTTGCCCGGCAAGCCGAGCAGCAGGACAACGCCGCCAAGAACCTCTGGGCGGAAGGCACGTCGAGTTTTCAGACGGGTCTGGAAATCGCTGAAATCCTGGCCGACCTCAAGCTCGACCAGGACTCGCTCATCGCCGCGGTGATCTACCGAGGCGTGCGTGAAGGTAAGATTCCCTTGCCAGACGTCAGTCAGCGCTTCGGCCCGACCGTGGCCAAACTGATCGACGGCGTGCTGCGCATGGCGGCGATCAGCGCCAGTCTCAGCCCTCGTCAGTCATTGGTGCTCGGCACTCAGGCTCAGGTGGAAAACCTGCGCAAGATGCTGGTGGCCATGGTCGACGACGTTCGCGTGGCGCTGATCAAGCTCGCCGAGCGGACCTGCGCCATCCGTGCCGTGAAGAACACTGACGACGAGAAGCGCAACCGGGTTGCCCGGGAAGTCTTCGACATCTACGCACCGCTGGCCCACCGCCTCGGGATTGGCCACATCAAATGGGAGCTGGAGGATCTTTCCTTCCGCTATCTGGAGCCTGAGCAGTACAAACAGATCGCCAAGCTGTTGCATGAGCGGCGCCTCGATCGCGAGCGCTTCATCACGGAGGTCATGTCGCAGCTGGAAAACGAGTTGCTGGCCACCGGCGTCACGGCTGACATCAGCGGTAGGGCCAAACACATCTATTCGATCTGGCGCAAAATGCAGCGCAAAGGTCTGGAATTTAGCCAGATCTACGACGTTCGCGCCGTGCGTGTGCTGGTGCCGGAAATGCGCGATTGCTACACCGCGCTGGGGATCGTCCACACCCTGTGGCGACATATTCCCAAGGAGTTCGACGACTACATCGCCAACCCCAAGGAAAACGGCTATCGCTCGCTGCATACTGCCGTGATCGGCCCCGAGGGCAAGGTGCTGGAAGTGCAGATCCGCACCCACGCCATGCATGAAGAGGCCGAACTCGGTGTGTGCGCTCACTGGCGTTACAAAGGCACCGACGTCAAATCCAGTTCCAACCACTACGAAGAGAAAATCTCCTGGCTGCGTCAGGTGCTGGAGTGGCATGAAGAGCTGGGCGACATCGGCGGACTGGCCGAACAGCTGCGCGTCGATATCGAGCCGGATCGGGTCTATGTGTTTACCCCGGACGGTCATGCCATCGACCTGCCCAAAGGCGCGACGCCGCTGGACTTCGCCTATCGCGTGCACACCGAGATCGGGCACAACTGCCGTGGCGCCAAGATCAATGGGCGCATCGTGCCGCTCAATTACAGCCTGCAGACCGGTGAGCAGGTCGAGATCATTACCAGCAAGCACGGTACGCCGAGCCGCGACTGGCTGAACTCGAACCTGGGTTACATCACCACCTCGCGGGCGCGGGCGAAGATCGTTCACTGGTTCAAACTGCAGGCCCGCGATCAGAACGTGGCGGCCGGCAAGGTGCTGCTTGAACGCGAGTTGGCGCGCCTGGCGCTGCCGCAGGTGGACTTCGACAAGTTGGCGGAAAAAGCCAACATGAAGATCGCCGAAGACATGTTTGCCGCCCTTGGCGCCGGTGACTTGCGACTGGCGCAACTGGTCAACCTGGCGCAGCAGTTGGTCGAGCCGGAGCGCGGTAACGAACAGCTGGAACTGATCCCTCGCAAGGCCACTGGTTACAAGCCCGGCAAGCGTGGCGACATTCAGATTCAGGGCGTCGGCAACCTCATGACGCAGATGGCGGGTTGCTGCCAGCCGCTGCCGGGCGATGCCATCGTCGGCTACATCACTCAGGGCCGCGGCGTGAGCATTCACCGTCAGGACTGCGCCTCGGTGTTGCAACTGGCCGGGCGCGAACCTGAGCGGATCATTCAGGTCAGCTGGGGTCCGGTGCCGGTGCTCACCTATCCAGTGGACATCATCATCCGCGCCTACGACCGTTCCGGGCTGCTGCGTGACGTGTCTCAGGTGCTGCTCAACGAGCGCATTAACGTACTGGCGGTCAACACTCGCTCGAACAAGGAAGACAACACGGCGCTGATGTCGCTGACCATCGAGATTCCGGGGCTGGACGCGCTGGGGCGTCTGCTGGGACGGATCTCGCAGTTGCCGAACATCATCGAGACGCGGCGTAACAGAACGCCTTGATACAGGGTGGTGTCTGCGCTGACGCCTCGCGAATGAATTCGCTCCCACAG
>NZ_JBOICF010000097.1:0-44537 GCF_050739935.1 Pseudomonas sp.
GTGTCAGACAATGCATGTCTAGCTGACCCGCCGCATTCGCCAGCAAGCCGGGTTCTACAGGTTCGCGGAATGCCGGGATGTTGCGCAGGGCACGACTCCTTTGCAGAAGTAATGCCTGTCCCCCTGCATCACTCAGGCTTGTGATCGCCCCGAATCGAGAAGTTCGCCATGTGTTCCAGGCCCTTGATCAGTCCTGAATGATCCCATCCGCTACCGCCCAGTGCAGCGCAGGTGCTGAACACCTGTTGGGCATTGGCGGTGTTGGGCAGGTTGAGGCTCAGTTCGCGTGCGCCTTCGAGGGCCAGGTTGAGGTCCTTCTGGTGCAGGGCGATGCGGAAGCCTGGGTTGAATGTGCCCTTGATCATGCGCTCGCCGTGGACTTCGAGGATTTTCGAAGAAGCAAACCCACCCATCAGCGCCTCACGCACTTTGGCCGGGTCCGCGCCGTTTTTCGAGGCGAAGAGCAAAGCCTCCGCCACTGCCTGAATGTTCAGAGCGACGATGATCTGGTTGGCGACCTTGGCGGTCTGTCCGTCGCCGTTGCCGCCGACCAGGGTGATGTTCTTGCCCATGGTCTGAAACAGAGGCAGGGCACGGTCGAACGTGCCTTGATTGCCGCCGACCATGATGCTCAGGGTCGCGGCCTTGGCGCCGACTTCACCGCCAGAAACCGGCGCATCGAGGTATTGCGCGCCGGTCGCATTGATTTTCTCGGCAAAAGTTTTAGTGGCGGAAGGGGAGATCGAGCTCATGTCGATCACCACCTTGCCCGCGCCAGTGCCTTCGCTCAGGCCGTTCTCGCCGAAGAGCACTTCATTCACCTGAGGGGTGTCAGGCAGCATGACAATGATGAATTCCGCTTCCTGAGCCACTTCGCGAGGATTGCCCAACACGGTCGCGCCGCCTTCGACCAGCGAAGCGGGAGGCGCGGAAAAGTGTTGGGACAGGAACAGCTGGTGACCTGCTTTTTGCAGGTTTTCTGCCATTGGCAGGCCCATGATGCCGGTGCCGATGAATCCGATATTAGCCATGAAATGTTCCTCTTTTTTGTCTAGGGGAGGCAGGCGTTGATTCGACCGTCGCCTCGATATGCTTTTGATTCTGGCCGGAGGTCGTAGGCGCTTGTCTTGCCAGCGATCTGGCGCGGAGCGGCAGCAAAACCAGGCGACCCCGCCGTATCAGGTAGGCCGCGCACTCCGGGTTTTCCGCCGGTTCCCAGCAGATCGCCAGCAGCTTGTTCCTACGCCCTTCGGGCAGAAACAGGATCGGATTTCAAATCAGGTTGTGGGTCTTCAACCAACCAAGCCCCGCCTCGGTCGTAGTCAGCGGCTTGTACTCACAGCCGATCCAACCCCGATAGCCCAGTTTGTCCAAATGCCCGAACAGGAAGCCGTAATTGATTTCGCCAGTACCCGGTTCATGCCGCCCAGGGTTGTCCGCCAACTGCACGTGGCGAATCACCGGCAGGTTCTTTTCCATGGTCCGGGCCAGATCGCCTTCCATGATCTGCATGTGATAGATGTCGTACTGCAGCGACAGGTTGCGGCTGCCGACTTTCTCGCGGATCGCCAGGGCCTGGGCCGTGGTGTTCAGATAGAAGCCCGGAATGTCCAGGGTGTTGATCATCTCCATGACTAGATCAATACCCTGCGCCTGCAGCTTGTCGGCGGCATATTTGAGGTTGTCGACGAAGGTTTTCTCGATCAGCGCATCATCGAAGCCCTGCGGCTTGATTCCGGCCAGACAGTTGACCTGAGTGTTGCCCAGCACTTTGGCATAGGCGATGGCCAAGTCGACCCCGGCGTAGAATTCCTCGACCCGGTCCGGGTGGCAGGCAATCCCGCGTTCGCCCTTGGCCCAATCGCCAGCGGGCAGGTTGAACAGCACTTGGGTCAGCCCGTTGGCGTCCAGTTCGGCCTTGATCTGCGCTGAACTGAAATCATACGGAAACAAATATTCGACCCCGCTGAACCCGGCGTTGGCAGCAGCTTCGAAGCGTTGCAGAAAGTCCAGCTCGGTGAACAGCATGGACAGGTTGGCGCAAAGGCGTGGCATGGCGTGCTCCTTTCTCTCGTCGTTCTGTGGACGCCGATCAGTCCAGCAGGCTGATGGCGGTAGGGGCGTCGGCGCGGCTTTCGGCCAGCGATTCGAATTCGTTGATTGCGTTGATCTCGGTACCCATGGCGATGTTGGTGACGCGCTCGAGAATCACTTCGACCACCACCGGAACGCTGTACTGCTGCATCAGGCTGGTGGCCTCGGCGAGTGCGGCCTGGATGTGCGCCGGATCACTTACCCTGATGGCCTTGCAACCCAAACCTTCAGCGACGGCAATGTGGTCTACGCCATAGCCTTCCAGTTCCGGGGCGTTGATGTTGTCGAACGCCAGTTGCACGCAGTAATCGATATCGAAATTGCGCTGCGCCTGACGAATCAGCCCCAGGTACGAGTTGTTCACCACCACATGGATGTACGGCAGCTTGAACTGCGCGCCCACTGCCAGTTCCTCGATCATGAACTGGAAGTCGTAGTCACCTGACAGCGCGACCACCTTGCGGCTCGGGTCAGCCTTGGCCACGCCCAATGCCGCGGGAATGGTCCAGCCCAGCGGGCCTGCCTGGCCGCAGTTGATCCAGTGGCGAGGTTTGTACACGTGCAGGAACTGCGCGCCGGCAATTTGCGAAAGACCGATGGTGCTGACGTAGCAAGTGTCCTTGCCGAAGTACCGGTTCATCTCTTCGTATACGCGCTGCGGCTTGACCGGCACGTTGTCGTAGTGGGTCTTGCGCTGCATGGTGCGTTTGCGATCCTGGCAACTGGCGAGCCACTGGCTGCGATCTTTCAGCTTGCCTGCCGTGTGCCACTCGCGAGCGACTTCAAGGAACATCGACAGCGCCGCGCCGGCATCCGAAACGATGCCCAGGTCCGGCGTCAACACCCGGCCAATCTGGGTCGGTTCGATATCGACGTGGATGAACTTGCGACCCTCGCTGTACACCGAGACCGTGCCGGTATGGCGGTTGGCCCAGCGGTTGCCGATGCCCAGCACCATGTCCGATTCCAGCATCGTCGCGTTGCCGTAACGGTGGGAGGTCTGCAGGCCGACCATGCCGGCCATCTGCGGATGATCGTCGGGAATGGTGCCCCAGCCCATCAGGGTCGGGATCACCGGGATGCCGGTCAGCTCGGCGAATTCCACCAGCGCGTCAGACGCATCGGCGTTGATAATGCCGCCACCGGCGACGATCAATGGGCGCTCGGAGGCGTTGAGCATCGCCAGGGCTTTTTCGACCTGGTTGCGGCTGGCCTGGGGTTTGGTCACCGGCAGCGGTTCGTAGGCGTCGATGTCGAATTCGATCTCGGCCATTTGCACGTCGAATGGCAGGTCGATCAGCACCGGGCCAGGGCGACCGCTGCGCATCAGCTGGAAGGCTTTCTGAAACACATAAGGCACTTGGCCCGGTTCCATGACGGTAGTGGCCCATTTGGCGACGGGGGCGGCGATGGCCGCGATGTCGACCGCCTGGAAATCTTCCTTGTGCATGCGGGCACGTGGCGCTTGTCCGGTGATGCACAGGATCGGAATCGAGTCAGCGGAGGCCGAGTACAGACCAGTGATCATATCGGTGCCGGCAGGTCCGGAGGTGCCGATGCACACGCCGATGTTGCCAGCGATGGCACGGGTATAACCCTCGGCCATGTGCGACGCGCCTTCGACGTGGCGTGCCAGCACGTGATCGATGCCGCCGAGTTTCTTGAATGCGGCGTACAGCGGATTGATGGCAGCGCCGGGGATACCGAAGGCGGTATCGACTCCTTCGCGACGCATCACCAGAACGGCGGCTTCGATGGCTCTCATGATGGTCATTTGTTAGTCTCCTGAACTCGATAGTTTTTGTACGTAACTAAAGTGATTTGAATTGAAGTATTTGTGAATGCCTGCTTTTGGCAGTTCTGTCGGTATCAGGAGTATCGAATGGACCGTTACACAGAGGTGCGCAGCTACGTGCTGGTCGCGACCCATGGCAGTTTCGCCGCGGCGGCGTTGGTGGAAGGTGTCACGCCGGTAATCATGGGACGGCGTTTGAGCGCGCTAGAGGACAGGCTGGGGGTGAAGCTGATTCACCGCTCGACCCGCGGACTGACCCTGACCGACGCCGGCGAGTCGTATCTGGACAATGCCAAGCTGGTTCTGCAGTCGTTCGAGGAACTGGACGCCAGCATCAGCGAAAATGAAAGCAGCGTGCGCGGGCATCTCGTGGTGTCGGCGCCGGCCGGTTTCGGTCGCCAGCATGTGGCGCCTCACGCACCGGAGTTTCAAGCGCGCTTTCCCGATCTGCAGTTGTCGTTCAACCTGACCGACAACGTGGTCGATCTGGTCCGGGAGGGCTATGACATGAGCATCCGGATTGGCGAGGTGCTCGATCCCAACTACGTCGCCATCAAGCTATACGCCAACAAACGCGTGGTCTGCGGTTCGCCGCACTACTTCGCCGAGCACGGGTTGCCGCAAACACTCGAAGAATTGGCCGAACACAATTGCCTGTCGTTCAACCTGCAGGGCGGGCAGCATCGTGGCTGGACCTTCCAGCGCGACGGCAAACCGGTGGCGATCAAGGTGGCGGGTAATCTCTATTGCAACGATGGCGAGCTGCTTTACGACTGGGCCAAGCGTGGCCTGGGGTTGTGCTGGCGTTCGACTTGGGAAATCCAGAACGAGATCGAAAGCGGGGCGCTGTTGACGGTGCTGGATGACTTTGCGCTGCCCAGCTATGACATCCAGGGCGTGTATCCGCAGCAACATTATCTGCCAGCGAAAGTGCGCTTTTTCATCGCCTTTTTGAAGGAAGTGTACAACCGGCCGGGATATTGGACGCGAGGGGCTTAGCGAACCTCGGAAGCGTAATCCGATGCGCCACGCCGGCTCGCTGTCACCGGACGTGACGTTCGGCAAAGCGTTAAGCCGATCCGGCGCTGCCCGGAGCATTCGATCTGGCATCGAATGCCGGGCTGGCCAGTCGCCGTCAGATCAGCTTGAACGAAATGGGCGGCAATCCACGGATCTCGCCCGATGCCAGGCCCGGGCCCTTGGTCTGATACATGCCGGTGTAGGAGCCTGTGGTGATCACCAGATCCGGGGTAACGCTCTGCCCATTCTGAGTGTGATGATTGACCACCCACGGCAGCAATCGACGCGGGTCGCCCGCCGGGTTGGCGCCATCGCCAGGAACAATGTCTTCGCCGGCATAGGTGAAGGTCAGCGCAGGCTCAAGGAAAGGAAAGCCTGGATCGTAAGGCACAAATTCCCCGACGATCAGTGCGCCGTGGTTGAGCAGATCACCGAGCGCCAACAGTGGCTCGATCTTCGGCCAAGCGGCAAAACGGCTCGACACTATTTCGATGGTCGTGCCCATGAGACCGATGCTGCTCAGCACTTCTTCATCGGAATAGGCCTCGTCGCGCGGGGCGAAGTCGCGGTTAAGGCGAAAGGCGATTTCCAGTTCCAGAATCGGTTGAGGGTAAGCGCCGATTTTCACCTGACTGCCAATGGCAAACAGTCCTTCTATGGGTAGCGGAGCGCCATTGATCGGGCCGCCGCTGGTGGATTTCGAGCCGACCTTCCAACCGCCGACGGTGGCGTCGCGCAGACGCAGGATTTCCCGCTGCAAGGCATAGGCGCTGGCCGCATCGGCAGGCACATGTTCGGGATGGATTTCGGTGACTTTCCGATCGTTTTTCATGGCGTGGACGATCAGTTCGGCAATGCTCGCTGGGTGAGACGGTGGGTTCACGCGGGACTTCCTTCAGGCTATTGAATGGAAAGCGCTCCACAGGCGACATGCGCGTCGGACTGCGGAGCCAGCGTGCCTACTCTAACCGCATTTGCAGACGATGACAGATAGCGATGGATTCGGGGGCGTTCATCGAGCCGTGCAACCACCTCGACTACGGCTTGCAAACGCCCGTTGCTGAGCGTTTCACGTGTCCTGAAAAAAAACCTCTAACGATCCTGATCTGGCCGGTACGCGCAATATCGACCGAGTGGTAATAAGACGCGGCATTCCTGGCTGGAATCCGACGTATGAAAAACATGAATTTTATTTATGGAGTTCAACCCTCTACCGTGTGTGGATAAACCCCGAGAAACGGAATCGAGATGAGCGAGCCGCAACGTCCCGCCGCCGCTGAGGAACACTGGAAGCGCAACCTCACGGTCTGCGTCTTCGGCGCTTTCACCACCATCATCGCCATGACCTTGCTGCTGCCGTTTCTGCCGCTTTATGTCGAGCACCTGGGTGTCAGTGATCCGGCAGCGATCGTGCAGTGGTCCGGCGTGGCGTTCGGTGCGACATTTCTCTCGGCCGCATTCACCGCGCCATTATGGGGTCGGCTTGGCGATCGTTACGGGCGCAAGCTGATGCTGATCCGTGCAAGCCTGGGTATGGCGATTGCGATGTCGTTGATCGGCCTTGCAGAGAACATCTACCAATTGGTGGGGCTGCGTCTGTTGGCCGGATTGCTGGGCGGTTATGCATCCGGCGCGACGATCCTGGTCGCGACTCAAACGCCCAAGGAGCGTTCCGGCTGGGCGCTGGGCATGCTGTCCTCGGGCATCATGGCCGGCAATCTCACGGGGCCGTTGATCGGCGGGCTGTTGCCACCGCTGATCGGCATTCGCAATACCTTCTTTCTGGCGGGCGGGGTGATCTTCCTGACCTTTCTTGCCACGCTGTTCCTGATGAAGGAAGCGCCGCGTCCCAAGCGCGCGGCGGGGGAGCCCAAGCCCGTTGCCGTTCGGCCCTGGGATGTGATCCCGGACAAAAAACCGGTGATCACCATGTTCGTCGTGGCCTGTCTGGTAATGTTCTCGATCATGTCCATCGAACCGATCATCACGGTATACCTGACCCAATTGCACACGACCAACGTGACAATGATGGCCGGCATGGTCATGTCGGCCACGGCCCTGGCCAGCGTGCTGTCGGCGTCGCGTATCGGCAGACTGGCGGACCGCATCGGGCACTGGAAGGTAGTGATGGGCTGTCTCATTACAGCGGCCATCACGCTGGTTCCTCAAGCCTTCGTGACCAACGAATGGCAATTGGTGGCGCTGCGGTTTCTGATGGGCATCGCCTTGGGCGGCTTGTTGCCCTGTATCGCGGCGATCATTCGCCACTCGGTGCCGGACATTGTGGCCGGACGCATGTTGGGCTATTCGACGTCCAGCCAGTACGTCGGCCAGGTGCTCGGGCCCTTGACCGGGGGCTATCTGGGTGGGCATTTCGGCATGCCCGTGGTGTTCATCGCCACTTGCGTGTTGATGGCAGCATGCGCCCTGGTAATGCTGGTGATGCGCCCGCTCAAGGGCTAGCGAAACCGCATTTCGATGAATTTATACCCGACGTCATCACGGCTTTGACAAAACCATGACATGGCATCCGGATAATCGGTTTCGGCGGCGCAAAGCCCCTTGACTTGAGTATCGTTCACCCACGGAACCCCATGGATATCAAACACAGCCTGAAGCAACGGATTGTGATTGTCTTCGCCTTGATGAGCACGCTGGTGGCCGGTGTTTTCGCGGTAGGCATCATCGCCACCGTGCACATCGTCGAAACACGGCTCACCATCATCAGTCTGGGGGGCAACCTGCATCGTCAACTCACCCAGGACCGTGTCGAGGACTGGCGCCATCGGCCGGAGAAGGATGAACTGTTCTACGCCGATGACGGCATTGGTGATGTGGGGATGGCCGATGACCTGAAAGATCTGAAACCAGGCTTCCAGGAGTTTTTTCGTGGCAAGAAAGCCTATTACGCGATTGTCGAGACGGTCGGCGATCGGCGCTACGTGCTGCTGCGCGACCAACGCAAGTTCGAGAAGCGCGAGCGGATTCTGTTCGGGGTAGTGCTGATCGGGTTCATCCTCAGCGTGCTGCTGGCCATTTTGCTTGGCCGGCTTCTGGCGTCTCGAGTCATGGCACCGGTATCACGTCTGGCGGGCCAGGTCCGGCATCGCGACCAGTTGCTCGAATTGGCGCCGGTGCTGGCCGACGATTACGCCCGGGACGAAGTAGGTACGCTGGCGCGTTCCTTCGATGAGACCCTAGGGCGCCTGCGTGCGGCGTTGGGCCGGGAAAAGCTCTTTACCAGCGACGTCAGCCATGAGTTGCGTACTCCGCTGATGGTGCTGGCCACGTCCTGCGAGTTGCTACTGGAGTATCCGCGTCTGGACGATCGTTCGCGCACCCAGGTGCAGCGCATCAGCAAGGCGACGGCGGGTATGAATCAACTGGTCGAGACTTTTCTATTGCTGGCGCGGACCGAAGGCAAGAATGCCTCATCAGGCCAGTGCACCGGCCTGCTGCAAATTGCCGAGGAGTTGATCGAGGTCTGGGGGCCGTCGATCGAAGAGAAGGGCCTGACATTCATCTTCGAACCCTGCGCTGACGCAAAAGGTCTGTACAACACTGCCTTGCTGCGCTCGGTCATGGGTAACCTGCTGCGCAACGCCTGGCACTACACCGACCAGGGTTTCATCCGTCTGAGCCTGAACCGTCATGGTTTCAGCGTCGAGGACACCGGCATCGGCATTCCGCTGGAGAAGCAGCAGGCGATGTTCCAGCCGTTCGTGCGTGGCGACGAACAGCGCGGAGAGGGCTTGGGGCTGGGGTTGTCACTGGTCCAGCGCATCTGCGCCAACCAGCACTGGAGCGTGACGTTAAGCAGCCGAGAGCCAGCCGGTTGCTGTTTTAGCGTTGTGCTGGAGGCGCCGGGGCATTTGTCGGTCTGAATGTCGTTCTTGCGATGTTGCAGTTCGACCTGTCAGGCAGCCGAGGTCCCGGTCGCCAATGTCGGCAAGCCGTGTTGCCAGGTCCTTGGGGCGAACGCGGGATCGGGGAATTCGGGACTTTTATTGCCGGCCGCAGACCGTGGTTGCCCCGCGCTGATCCAAAAAAACGCACGTCCCACGCTCGGCGTACTCCAAGCACTGCATTCATCACGAGAGCCAGTGACCATGAGTACAAAAAAACCCGCAGCCGATCAGGATCAAGCCAACCTGCCAGACGAGACGCCCGAGTACCCGCTGTCAGCGCCGATCAAACCGGATGACCCGGAGCGTCGCAGCGAGCAGTCAAAGGCGGAAACCGACGGCTGCGTCGAAGAGCTGCCGGAGTCCGCGCAGACGCCGCGTCCCTGATACCGCTTCACGGTTGTGCCGTAAGTGTTCGCCACCAATGATGATTGTTCTTGGAAAGTGGCGCCAAAAGCGGAAGAATGCTGCTTTTCGTCGTGCGCATCATTCGCACCGCTGACGACCACTGGCGGAGGAAGCACTTTGAACCACCTAAGACGTCTTCAGAGCGGAATTCAAGGACTGGATGAGCTGCTGAAGGGCGGCTTCGTCGCCGGGTCTTCTTACATTATTCAGGGCCGCCCCGGCTCGGGCAAAACCATTCTGGCGAATCAGATCGGCTTCAATCACGCCTGTGATGGAGGGCGCGTACTGTTCGCCACGTTATTGGCCGAACCCCATGAACGCCTGTTTCAGTTCCTGTCGACGCTGAGCTTCTTCGACAAGGACAAGGTCGACGATCAGATTCAGTTCGTCAGTGCCTTCGATACCATGGAAAACGACGGTCTGGATGAAGTGGTCAAGCTGCTGCGTCGCGAGATCGTTCGGCAGAAGTCCACAGTGATGATCCTCGATGGGCTGCTCAACGCCCGCTCCAGAGCGGATTCCCCGCTGAACACCAAGCGTTTCATTTCCGAGTTGCAGGGTCATGCGGCGTTCGCCGGTTGTACGGTGTTCTTCCTGACCAGTTCGCAACTGGACGACGGCAGCCCCGAACACACCATGGTCGATGGTGTCATCGAACTGGGCGAAGAGCTGGTCGGTAGCAAGTCCATTCGCCGGATCAAGATGCGCAAGACCCGCGGCAGCGGCGCGATTCCCGGTTCCCACGAGTGCGAAATCACCGAAAACGGCCTGGTGGTCTATCCGCGCCTGGAAAGTACGGTTACCCACTCGGCGATGCGTGACAGCGATCAGTGTGCGCTGATCCCGAGCGGACTTGCGACGTTGGACCCACTGATCGGTGGCGGGTTGGTGGCGTCTTCGGTCACGTTGCTGATGGGGCCATCGGGCGCTGGCAAAACCTCGATCGGCATCAACTTCCTCGGTCAATCGACCGTCGAGGAACCCGGGCTGCACTTCGGCTTTTATGAGTCGCCGCAACGTCTGCGCATGAAAGCGGCGGCGCTGGGGGTCGATCTGGCCGGGCTGGAACAATCCGGTGCGCTGTCGATCATGTGGAATTCGAATACCACGGAGCTGATCGACAAGCTGGCTTTGAATCTGTTGCGGGTCGTCGAAGAGAAGTCCATCAAGCGCGTGTTCCTCGACAGCCTGGGCGGCATGGCCCGTGCAGCGGCCGATAAAACACGCATGCTGGACCTCTACACCGCGCTGATGAGCGAGTTGCGCGCGCGCAATGTCACCGTCGTGGCGTCCTGGGAAGTGCGCAGCTTGCTGGGTGGCGAACTGGACGCTCCCGCCCCCGATCTGTCGGGCATCGTCGACAACCTTCTGGTGCTGCGTTTCGTTGTGGAACCGGCTGAACTTAAACGCCAGCTGTCCATTCTTAAAGTAAGGGACAACCCCTACGATCCGGCATTACTGGAAGTTGTCTTCGGTGATCAGGGTCTTGACGTGAAAAAGGTTCATTTCCATGCCCCTGGCGATACCAACCACGCGTAATGGTCGCGATCGCGATCTCGCTCCTGGATGGTCGAGCGGACCGAGGGCGTTATGACCACGATATTGATTGTCGACGATGAGTATTTGATCGCTGACATCCTGAGCTTCGCGCTTGAGGACGAAGGTTATCTGACTGTCACAGCAGGCAGCGGTCAGAAAGCCTTGAGCATCCTCGAACGGGAAAAACCGCAGTTGATCATCACCGATTACATGATGCCGGGAATGACCGGCATCGAGTTCGCCGAGGCCGTCCGGGCGCACAAGTCGCTGCATGAGGTTCCGGTCATGTTGATGAGTGGGGCCCAGGCGCATCTGGGCATGGCACGGGGGGATCTGTTCGTGCACGTGTTTGCCAAGCCCTTCGACATCCACGCGGTGGTGTCGACGGTCAAATCGTTGCTCAAGCCCGACAAAACATGAAGGCCGGCGGCCGGCGCAGCCTGTGGTCCTGACCGCTTCATAATGCGTATACGCACCTATCGGCCCGAGGCAATCATGCAACAACCCGAACCCTCATCAGGATTGCTCTCCCAGGAAGACCGTTATCGGTTGCTGGTCGACGCGGTTTTTGACTATGCGATCTACATGCTCGACACCGCTGGCATCGTTTGTAGTTGGAATTCCGGTGCCCGGCGGATCAAGCAATACGAGGAAGCGGAGATCCTCGGCCGATCCTTTTCGCTGTTCTATACCGAGGAAGACCGCCAGGCCGGATTGCCCGCCCGAGCGCTGCACATTGCCGCGACCTCCGGGCGTTTCGAAGGCGAGGGCTGGCGAGTCAGGAAGGACGGCACGCGATTGTGGGCGCAAGTGGTCATCGACCCCATTCACGGCAGCGACGGCACGCTGATAGGCTTCGCCAAAGTCACCCGAGACCTGACCGAGCGTCGTCTGGCGCAGGAAGCGCTTCAGCGCAGCGAGCAACAGTTCAGCCTGTTGGTTCAGGGGGTTACCGACTACGCGCTGTACATGCTGGATCCTGCAGGCATCATCACCACCTGGAACGCCGGCGCCCAGCGGATCAAGGGCTATGCGCCCGATGAAGTCATCGGCAAGCATTTTTCGCTGTTTTTCGAACCCGCCGACGCCGAGGCCGGGATGCCACAGCGGGCGCTGGACATAGCTGACAGAGAGGGGCGCTTCGAAGGGCAGGGCTGGCGGGTGCGCAAGGACGGATCGCGGTTTTTGGTACACGTGGTCATCGACTCGATTCGTGACAACGCGGGCGGCATCATCGGCTTCGCCAAGATCACCCGTGACGTCACCGATTCTATCCAGGCCCAGGCGGCGCTGAAGGAGGCGAGGGAAGCGCTGTACCAATCGCAGAAAATGGAATCCATTGGTCAGCTCACCGGTGGCATTGCCCACGACTTCAACAACCTGTTAACGGTCATTCTCGGCAGCCTGGGTATTGTTAAAAAGCGCATGGAAGGCGACGCGAAAACGGTTTCACTTCTGGATAATGCCATCGCCGCGGCTCATCGTGGCTCTTCGTTGACCCAGCGTATGCTGGCCTTCGCCCGACGTCAGCAGTTGGACCCGAAACCGGTGGATGTCGGCGTATTGATTAGAGGCATGTCCGAACTGCTGGGAAGCTCGCTGGGTCCCAATATCACCGTGGAAACCCGGTTCCCGTTGATACTGCGTCAGGTGTTCGTCGACGCCGGGCAGCTGGAAATGGCGATCATGAACCTAATGATCAATGCGCGCGATGCCATGCCGGACGGCGGTAACATCGTGGTTTCGGCCAGGGAAGCGTTGTTTGTGCGTTCAAACCCGTCCCCGGAACCAGAGAGCTTCATTTGCATCTCCGTCGCCGATACAGGCACCGGCATGGACGAAGCCACCCTGCAGCGCGCAATGGAGCCGTTCTTTACTACCAAAGGGCTGGGCAAGGGCACAGGGTTGGGCTTGTCGATGATTCACGGTCTCGCGGAGCAGTCGGGCGGCAAGCTGGTTTTAAAGAGTGAACCGGGCCATGGGACCACTGCAGAGCTGTGGTTGCCGATTTCGACGGTGGTCACCGAACGCCCGACATCAGGCGATGAAACGGGTGTTGCCGCGCTCGTCAAGCCAAGACAGCTCAAGGTCCTGTTCGTCGACGATGATCCGCTCGTGCTGCTCAGCACCCGGGCCATGATCGAGGATCTTGGGCATCGGGTGCAGGCTGCCTGTGACGGCGTTGAAGCCCTGGCCTTGATTCGTGAACACAACGATTTCGATCTGGTCATTACCGATTACGTCATGCCGACCATGTCCGGCTCGGAGCTGGCAGAGCAGATTTCACGCCTGCGCCCGGCGCTGCCGATCATCATCTCCTCAGGCTTCACTGATGCCCCGTCCCTCGCCACGTCAGGCTTGCCTCGATTGCCCAAGCCGTTCAATCAAACCGACCTGGCGCGGGCGATGGCGTTGATCGGGTCCTGACGCACCGATCCTGCTATTTGCAGAAAAGTGCCTGCCAACTTACCGATTGAAGCGCTCCGCCAGGCCGTGCAGGTACTGGGCCATTTGCTCAAGCTCGTGGCTGATGTTCGAACCTTGTTGAGCCTGCCCGGCGCTTTGATCGCACAGTTGGGCGATGCGGTTGATCTGCTGGTTGATGTTTTCCGCAACGAGGGTCTGCTGCTCCGAGGCGGAAGCCATTTGCTGACTCATGCCGGTGATCCGCGAGACTGCCTGACTGATGCCACTCAATGCATGCTGGACCGCCTCGACACTGGCAACGCTTTCCTGCGACGTCGCTTGTCCGCGCGTGGCGGTGGCAACGGCGCGGCTGGCACCGTCACGCAATTCGCCGATGATCCCCTGAATCTGCTCGGTCGACGTCTGCGTGCGCGATGCCAGCGAACGCACCTCATCAGCCACCACCGCAAAACCGCGACCCTGCTCACCGGCACGCGCCGCTTCGATCGCTGCATTGAGCGCAAGCAGGTTGGTTTGCTGGGCGATGGAGTTGATCACATCGACGACGCTGCCAATGGATTGCGTAGCACCGGCGAGTTCCGCCACCGCCTGACCGATTTCCGACACGGAATTGGCCATGTGCCGAATCGCCAACAGGCTTTCGTCTGCCAGACCTCGGCCCTGTTGGGCAAGCGTATCGGCCTCAAGTGCGGCATGGGCGGTGTTCTGCACGTTGTGAGTGACTTCCTGGATAGTCGCCGCCATTTGAGTGATCGCGGTAGCCGACTGGTCGGTTTCGCTGCGCTGCTGGTCAAGCGCTTCGGCCTGCAACAGCGACAGACTGGCAGACTGACCCGCGCGCAGCTTGACGCCTTCTCCGGCATCGACCAGGCGGGTCAGCGCCGTCTGCAGCCGCGCCTCTTCGCTGAGCAATGCCAGGTCCAGCCGCGCCTGCGGCCCTCGGTTGTCGCTGTATGTCAGCGCGATCAGCGGGTCGGTGAAGGCCTTGGGGTGATCGTCGAGAAGGGCCTTGAGCGTGTGATTCTGCCGCCATTCCAACACTGCACCGAGGACGATCAAGATCAGCAGCATCGCCAGCAGTTCGGCTTGATCCGTCAATATGTAGTTGCACGCGCTCAGTACCACGGCGGCGGCGATCAAAGGCAGCTGGCGCGACAGGTGATAACGCGCAGTACTGAAGCTCGAGACCGCTGATTTGCCTGCGCGCAGTCGCGCGTACAAGGCCTCGGCTCGGCGAACCTGGTCTCGGGTGGGCAGGGTGCGCATGGACTCGAATCCGGCGATTTTGCCCTGCTCGTAGATCGGCGTGACATAGGCACTGACCCAGTAGAAATCGCCGTTCTTGCTGCGGTTCTTGACCACCCCCATCCAGGGTTTGCCCTGTTTGATGGTCTCCCACATGTGCGCGAAAACCGATGGTGGCATGTCCGGGTGGCGGACGAGATTGTGCGGCTGACCGATCAACTCCTCACGGGTGAAACCGCTGAGAGCGACGAAGGCGTCGTTGCAATAGGTGATGTGGCTACTGAGGTCGGTAGTGGAGATAAGGCGCTGGTTGGCGGAGAAGGTTCGTTCCTGCTGTGTGACCGGCATATTCAAACGCATAAGACCGTCTCATCCTTGACGTTGCTGGACTGGTTAGCTGCCAGTAGGTGTAGCACAACAAAGTCGGAGGATGAACGGTCGGTGACCGGCAATGGGAATCCGTTCCCAAAACGGGCAGTATTAAGGCTCTCGGTCAGTTGCCATCGGCGACCTTGCGCTCGATTTCGTCGGACTTGCGCTTCAGTTCCTCTGCTTCCTGCTCCTTGGTGCGGATGGATGTGGGCGTAATGACCTCATCCACTGCGCGAGTGTCATCGTCACGGTCCTCAAGGTCGCGCTCGACCACATCGACCGGCCTGCCGGAGGCGTCAGTGGGCGGCGCGTTGAAAGGGCGGGTGGACGATTCGGGGTTGTTGCGATTGTCGTTGCTCATTTCGATATCCTCGGATGACGTGTTCGTTGGATGTCGACGCCTGACGCGAGTTCGAGGAATCTGCCGGGACGGCCATGCGGTCCCAAATGACGGGCATAAAAAAGCCCGCTGGGGAAGACGGGCTTAAAGAGGATCAAAAGGAGTAGGTGCAGACTGAACCTTGTGGCGTGAACATTTCGTGAAAACGGTTTTATGAGTGATTCCTATTTATAAAATGCCGACGAACGGTGCACCCGTGGCGATTATGTGTTGGGGTTCAAGATCCTTGCATCGCATTCTGCCGAAAGGCCGGGCTCGCAGCTGATCAAAAATTTGTCAATGCAATCGGTCGGTTCCAGCTTAAGCACTCACCGCATGGCGCGCTTCCATACCTTGCCAGGCCTTCTAGGTCAGGGCGCTTAAACGTGCTCTAATCACCCCCACTCAAACAGGGGAACGGCCAACGCTCTGAGTGCGGTACAGGCATCCGTGGCACGTTCCTCGATACCCTCAGGTTTTCGCAAAGGGCTGTCATGGATACGGGGTCACGACTCAAGTTAGTGCGGGAAAGCTACAAGATGTCCCAGCGAGAGCTGGCCAGACGCAGCGGTGTCGCCAATGGCACGATCTCGTTGATTGAGTTGAATCGCGTCAGCCCCTCGGTCAGTTCGCTGAAAAAACTGCTGGAAGGGTTTCCCATGACCCTGGCGGACTTCTTCTCGTTCGACCAGCCTCCTCAGGAACAGCGCTACGTGTTTCGCGCCGGTGAACAACCGGATCTGGGCCGTGACGGCCTGCGTCTGCTGCTGATCGGCGCCTCGGTTCCCAGCCGTCAGATGCGCATGCTGCGAGAGCAATACGCGCCTGGCGCGGATTCCGGTGACGAACCCATCGTTCACGCCCAAGGCGAGGAATGTGGACTGGTCACGCGCGGCACCATCGAACTGACGGTGGACGGGCAGATCAGCATCCTGAACGCCGGTGATGGCTACTACTTCCCGACCACGCTGCCCCACAGTTTCCGTAATATCGGTCAGGACGAGGCAGAGATCATCAGTGCCAATACACCTGCCAATTTCTAAACACGCTACAGCTGCGCATTCTGTAGCGGACAGCGATCGCGAATACACCACCCATAAAAAAGCCGCTAACCCGTTATCTCGGACGGTTTAGCGGCTTGAAGGACATCCATCAAATCGGCGGATTTGACGGTTTAAACGTTAGCAAGCTATCTAACTTTCAGCCATCCATCTTTCAGTAAAGCTCTATTACCAGTGGAGCAACAATGCCCCCGCGCAATGTGATGACTATCGCCGCGTCAGATTGCATTCAGTGCCTGCGCCAAGTCCGCTCGCAGATCCTCCACGTCCTCGATACCCACCGACAGCCGAACCAGCGAATCACCAATGCCCAATTTCGCGCGGTTTTCAGCAGGGATGCTGGCGTGGGTCATGATGCCAGGGTGCTCGATCAGGCTTTCGACACCGCCGAGGCTTTCGGCCAGCGCGAAAATCTGCACCTGCTCCAGAAAGCGTCGGGTGCCGGCCAGATCAGTGTTCAAGTCCAGCGAAATCATGCCTCCGAAACCACGCATCTGCCGGCAGGCCAGCGCATGCTGGGGGTGGGAAGGCAGGCCCGGATAGTAGACCCGCGCCACTTGCGGTTGACGCTCCAGCCATTGCGCCAGTTCCAGCGCGTTACTGCTATGACGCTCCATCCGCAGCGCCAGGGTTTTCACTCCGCGCAAGGTTAAAAAGGCATCGAAAGGGCCAGCGATGGCGCCTACCGAGTTCTGCAGAAACCCCAGACGTTCCGCCAACTCGGCATTCTTGCCCACCACCGCAATCCCGCCGATGACGTCGGAGTGGCCGTTGAGGTATTTGGTCGTCGAATGCACGACGATGTCGAAACCCAGGCTCAGCGGGTGTTGTATCCAGGGGCTGGCGAAGGTGTTGTCGGCGACGCAGATGATGCCTCGGTCGCGGCAGATGCGGGCGATGGCCGCCAGGTCCGTCAGGCGCAGCAGCGGGTTGCTCGGGGTTTCGACCCAGATCATTTTGGTGTCGTCCTGCAGCCCGGCTTCGAAGGCTGACAGGTCGGTCATGTCGACGAAGCTGAAGCGGTGGCCTGCGCTGCGTTTGCGGACCTTGTCAAACAGCCGGAACGTCCCGCCGTACAGATCATCGCCCGACAGAATGTGCGAGCCTGCGTCGAGCAGTTCGAGCACCGATGAAATCGCCGCCAGCCCCGACGCGAAAGCAAAGGCCTGAGTGCCGGCTTCCAGATCGGCCACACAACGTTCAAGCGCAAAGCGCGTCGGATTGTGCGAGCGCCCGTAGTCCAGGCCCTTGTGCACGCCAGGGCTTTCTTGCAGGTAGGTGGAGTTGGCGTAGATGGGCGGCATCAGTGCGCCGGTGGTCGGGTCCGGCGTCTGCCCGGCATGAATCACGCGGGTGGCGAAGGCGTGGGGCGGGTGGTTTTCGTCGTGCTGACTCATGCAAGGGATCTCCGCAAGTGATTGAGCAGGTCGACGCGGGTGATCAGGCCATGGAAGCCTGAGGCGTCGGCAATAATAGCGACGTGGCCGCGGTCCAGTTCCTCCTGAAGCCGGGCCAGCGTCGCGTCTGGCGGCAGGGTTTGCAACTGGTCGGTCATGGCGCTGGCCACGGTGGTGCGAAAATGTGACGTGTCGTTATGCACGTCGAGCAGGATGTCGGACTCATCGATCACCCCCACCAGCTGCTTGCCGTCCACCAGCACCGGCAGCTGTGAAACGTCCGCCAGGCGCATGCGTTGAAAAGCGGTGAGCAGGGTGTCGTCCGGCCCGACGCTGATTACCCGGCCGTCCTCGAAACGCCGGGCAATCATGTCGCGCAGATCGCCGTATCGGGTGCGCTGCAGCAGGCCCTGGTCGGTCATCCACTGGTCATTGTAGACCTTGGATAAATAGCGGGTGCCGGTGTCGCAGACAAAACTGACCACCCGTTTGGGCACGGTCTGTTCGCGACAGTAACGCAGGGCTGCGGCCAACAAGGTGCCTGTGGATGAACCTCCCAGAATCCCTTCGGCACGTAGCAGATGGCGCGCGTGTTCAAAGCTGTCTTCGTCGCTGATCGAGTAGGCTTTGCCCACGGTCGATAGATCGGCGAATGATGGAATGAAATCTTCGCCAATACCTTCCACCGCCCAGGAGCCGGGTGTCGGAAGCGTGCGGGTTCGGCTGTATTCGGCGACCACCGAACCGACCGGATCGGCCAGGACCATTTCCAGATCCGGTTGCACACGCTTGAAAAAGCGGGTCAGCCCGGTGAGGGTACCCGCGGAGCCGACGCCGACCACAATGGCGTCCAGATCATGTTGGGTCTGCGCCCAGATCTCCGGTGCCGTGCTGCATTCGTGGGCCAGCGGGTTCGCGGGATTGTTGAATTGGTCGGCGAAGAACGCGTCAGGGATTTCCTCGGCCAGCCGCGCGGCCACGTCCTGGTAATACTCGGGATGGCCCTTGCCGACGTCGGAGCGGGTGATATGCACTTCAGCGCCCATGGCTTTGAGGTGCAAGACTTTCTCGGTGGACATCTTGTCCGGCACGACCAGCACCACCCGATAGCCTTTGGCTCGACCCACCAGCGCAAGGCCCAGCCCGGTATTGCCGGCGGTGGCTTCAACGATGGTGCCACCGGGTCGCAAACGGCCGTCGCGCTCAGCGGCGTCGATCATCGCCAGCCCGATCCGGTCCTTGATCGAGCCGCCGGGATTCTGTGATTCGAGTTTAAGGAAGAGGGTGCACAGACCGGTGTCGATGCGACTGACGCGCACCAGCGGGGTATTGCCGATCAGTTCGAGTACGGCCGGACGGGAATCAGCTGACATGTCATATCCTCACGTTCACAACGCATACCGGATGGACAGCAGCGGCCTACAAACGTGCACTGCTTTGAGGCGCCGGTTGCGAGCGCGGGCTCAGCCCTGGCCTTTGTGGCAATAAGAAAGTCTGTAAGCCGGCGTGCTGGCGAATGCGGTGATCAGTCGACGTTACGAGCGTCTGACCGACCGCATTCGCCAGCACGCCGGCTCCCACAATTTGATCTGGGTACGGCTTGAAGCGGTATGCAACAGCTCAGGCAGTTCTCAACTCCCTTCAAGCAGTTTCGAATCCTGGAAAAAGTAATCTTTCCACGACGTCGGCTTGGTCTTGATCGCGCCAACGCGGTACAGGAATTCGGCCATCGGGAACGTGCCCTTCGGGTTGATGGTGAATTCGAACTGCGGGTTTTCGATGATCTTGATCAGCTGCGCGCGATCGATATTGGATTTGGTCACGCGAATATAGGTGTCAGCGGCGCCTGCCTTGTCGCGTTTGATGTAGTCCGCTGCATCGGCCAGCGCTTCGATGAAAGCCTGATAGGTCTTGGGGTTCTGCTCGCGGAATTTTTCGGTCGCGAACAGCACCGTCGGTGAGTTCGGGCCTAGCACATCGTAGGAGTTGAGGACGATGTGCACGTTCTTGTTTTCCAGTTCTTGCTCCTGGAACGGCGGATTGGAGAAGTGGCCATTGAGCTCGGTGCCGCCGGTCTTGATCGCAGCGCTGGCATCCGGGTGTGGCAGGTTGACGGTGTATTTGTCCAGGCGGTTGTACTCGGCATCGCCCCACAGTTTGGCAGAGGCGAACTGCAGATACCGCGATTGCACCGAGACACCCACCGCGGGCACGGCGATGCGGTCTTTCTCGCTGAAATCGGCGATGGTTTTGACGTTGGGGTTATTGCTTACCAGGTAATAAGGAAAGTTACCCAGGGAGGCGACGGCCTTGACGTTCTGCTTGCCGTGGGTGCGGTCCCAGATGGTCAGTAGCGGCCCGACGCCGGCACCTGCGATGTCCACGGCGCCGGAGAGCAATGCATCGTTGACAGCCGCGCCGCCGGACAACTGCGTCCAGTCAACGTTGATATCAATGCCAGCCTCCTTGCCGTGCTTCTCGATCAGGTGCTGGTCGCGCGCGACGTTTAGCAGCAAGTAGACCACGCCAAATTGCTCGGCAATGCGCAACTGGCCTTCAGCCTGAGCAGCCTGGGGTGCGCCGAGGGTCGCTGCGAGCACGCTGGCGGCGAGGGTCAGCGCCGCGCCCAGACCGCCCTGGCGAGAGATTTTTGAACGCTTCTGAGACATGAAAGGCTCCATCGTCGAGCGGACCGGAGCACGTTGCGCCGTCCTTGATGGATGCGACTTTATAGGTATAAACAGCGTTATTTAAATATCAAAATCGCATATCAATATGTTCGTGTTTTACCGCGTGAGGATAGTTGCTGGCTCTTGGAGCAGCAGGCTTGCTCAATCTCTTTGCCAGCGTGGGCTATGGGGCTGCGTTAATCCTTGAACAGCTGAAAGTAGGGGGCTAGCGTCTCATTTGCCCCGGACTCACGCCCAGCCGCTGTCTGAACGTCGTTGCCATGTGCGCCTGCGAAGCGAATCCGCACGCTTGGGCAATGTCCGCCAGTCGCTGCTGCGGATCGCGCAGCAGAGCGCGGGCTCTGGCGATGCGGCGGTCGATCAAATAACTATGGGGGCTTTTGCCGGTGGCTGCGGCGAAGGCGCGCATGAAATACCCCTCGGACAGTTCCAGCAGGTTCGCCATGGTCTGCACGCTGATGGCCTCGTCCAGCCCGGCATCGATGTACTCGTCGAGTAGCCGCAACCTTCGTGGGGTCATCGAGCCCGGTACAGCGGGTGACGCCCGATCAGCGCTCACCCGTTCAACCATGGCCTGCGCCCAGGCTTCCCAATCGTCATCCGGGGATGCCTGCAAAAATGCCTTGCGCATGCGCTGGGCCAGGCTTATCGCATGCGGATCGATCAGATTATTGAACGCATGCGCGTTCGCCAACGCCACGCCATCATTGCGCAGCACCCGCAGGTATTCGCCGCCCGCGCAGGATTGCGAAAACACATCACAGCCAGCCGGCACGAAGGCCAGCCCATTGGGGGCGGCATCGAATGGACGGATCCGGTCGCTGCCGATAGCGTGCACGCCGCGCTGGCTGTCGAAGGCAAAACCCACGGCTGATTGCAGCGCTACATAACGGGCTTCGTAGGCGCAGGCCGGTAGCAACTCGATCACCCATGGGCCCGCCTCGGCCCGTCGAAGCGGGTCGCTGCTGGCTGGAGATTCGGGCCGATGTTGGACGTTCATGCTCGCCATGGTACTTAGAGTTGCCGAGAAGGTCAGGTCGGTTTTTTGAAAGCCAGCGGCTTTCCTGTCTACCTAGACTGCACAGAAAACCGGAGGACACCATGCACGATCTGACTCGCGAAGACATTGAAGACGCCGCACGCCACGTGTACCAAGTGATGCCGGCGACCCCACAGTATCCCTGGCCATTGCTCGCTCAGCGTCTGGGCTGCACGGTCTGGGTCAAACACGAAAACCATACTCCCACCGGTGCCTTCAAGGTGCGCGGCGGCATCACTTTCATGCGCTGGCTCAAGCGCGCCTATCCGGGCACCCGGGGTGTCATTGCGGCGACTCGCGGCAACCACGGGCAGAGCGTGGCGATGGCCGCCCAGGCCTTGGGGATTCGCGCCGTCATCGTAGTGCCGATCGGTAATTCCCTCGAAAAGAACATCGCCATGCGTGGTTTTGGTGGCGAGGTTATCGAGTTTGGCAAGGATTTCGACGAAGCCCGCGAGGAGGCCATGCGGCTGGCGCGGGTTCATGATCTGTTTCTGGTGCCTGCGTTTCATCCCGAACTGGTCCGGGGCGTGGCGACCTATGCACTGGAGTTGTTCAACGCAGCTCCGGACCTGGATACGGTCTATGTGCCCATCGGTTGTGGTTCGGGCATTTGCGGGGTGATCGCCGCACGCGACGCCCTCGGACTCAGCACCAGGATTGTTGGCGTGGTTTCCTCTGAAGCAGACGCGGCCAGGCAATCGTTCGAAGCAGGCGAACCACGGGAAACGGACTCGGCAAACACCTTTGCCGATGGCCTTGCCGTGCGTAAACCGGTGCCAGAGGCCCTGCGCATTTATGCCGCTGGCGCCGAGCGAATCGTCTCGGTGACCGACCTCCAGATCGCCGAAGCCATGCGGGTTTATTACTCCGATACCCACAATCTGGCCGAGGGAGCCGGGGCGTCGGCACTCGCCGCACTGATCCAGGACAGCGCAGCGATGCGCGGGAAGCAGGTCGGCGTCATCCTGTCCGGAGCGAATGTCGATAAAGAGGTGTATGCAAGGATCCTGGGATAGCGACCCCATATTGCTCGGGATTGGCTCAATGCTCTCGGTCCTGATAGGAATAGGCAAGGCTCGCAGATTATCCGGCATAGGCCGGCTGCGGCCGCTTGACTACCATGGCCTCCGGTCAATCGAGAGGAGTTTGCCATGAGCGATCAAAAAACCCTGTTTATCACCGGGATCAGCAGCGGCTTCGGCAAGGCCCTTGTCAGCGAGGCACTGGCTGCCGGCCACCGGGTCATCGGCACGGCGCGCAATGAGGCGGCCGTGCGGGCGTTCGAAGCGCTGTCGGCGGATCGTGCCCACGGGGTCATCCTGGACGTCACCGACTTCGAACGTATCGACAGCGTCGTCGCCGAAATGGAAAGCCGCTACGGCCCGGTCGATGTCCTGGTGAACAACGCCGGCTACGGCCACGAAGGGATTTTCGAAGAGTCGCCGCTGGAAGAAATGCGCCGTCAGTTCGATGTCAACGTCTTCGGCGCGGTAGCGATGACCAAGGCCTTCGTTCCGTACTTTCGCCAGCGCCGCAGCGGCCACATCATTAACATCACCTCCATGGGCGGCACCATTACCATGCCGGGCATCGCCTACTATTGCGGCAGCAAGTTCGCGCTGGAAGGTATCTCCGACACACTGAGCAAGGAACTCAAGCCGTTCAATATCTTTGTCACGGCGGTTGCGCCGGGCTCATTCCGCACCGATTGGGCAGGCCGCTCGATGCAGCGCACGCCGCGCAGCATCGCCGACTACGATGCCAGCTTCGACCCGGTGCGAAAGGCGCGTGAAGAGAAAAGCGGCAAGCAGCCGGGAGATCCGCAGAAGGCCGCGCATGCCATGCTGCAACTGATCGCCAGCGCCAACCCGCCGCCTCATCTGCTGCTTGGTAGCGATGCGCTGGGCTTGGTGCGCGAGAAACTGACGCAGTCTCTGAAAGAAATCGAACATTGGGAAACACTGACCCGCTCTACGGATGGTTGAGCGTCACGAAAACAGGGGGGGGCAGATGAATCATGGCGCGCAGCGTACTCGACGCATGGTCCAGCTGATGGAACAGCTGGCGCCGCTGGAAGGCTACAACCTGAGCCCGCTGGAAGACATACGCTTCCTGCGCTGCAATCGGCCCCTGACCCGAACGCCGGTACTCTACGAGCCAGGCATTGTGATCCTGTGTCAGGGACGCAAGCGCGGCTATCTGGGCGACGACGTCTACATCTACGACGCCCAGCACTATCTGGTGGTGTCGGTGCCGGTGCCTTTCACCATGGAAACCGATGCCAGCGAGGAGGAGCCCATGCTGGCGGTGTACATGCGGCTGGATTTCAAAGTCGCCGGCGAACTGCTCCTTGAGATCGACGAGACCTTCGGCCCGACGCACGCCCGGCCCCGAGGGATGTATTCCTCGCCGATGGACGAGATGCTGCGCGAGTCCACCTTGCGTTTTCTTGAAGCGATGAGCCATCCAGTCGACGCCCGCATCCTCGGGCCGTCGTTGGTGCGTGAAATCTATTACCGCATCATTGCCGGTGAACAAGGCGGATCGATGCGCGCGGCGCTGGGCAGACAGGGACACTTCGCCAAGGTGACGCGCGCCATTCGCAAGATCCACAGTTGTTATCAGGAGCGGCTGGACATCGAGGCACTGGCGCAGGAGGCGAGCATGAGCGTACCTAACTTCCATCTGCATTTCAGAACCGTCACCGACTCTTCGCCCATGCAATATCTGAAATCGACACGTCTGCATCAGGCTCGCCTGCTGATGCTGCGCAACGATATGTCAGCAGCATCGGCGGCGTTCAATGTCGGCTACGAAAGCCCGTCGCAGTTCAGCCGCGAGTTCAAGCGATTCTTCGGCCGCACGCCCCACGCGGAAATCGAATGGATGAAGACCACCTATGCGCTGCCTGCACCGACGACGCCCTCCCTCTACGTGTCATCGCATTAAGCGCTGCCGGCGCTGCGCTGGTCCATGGAATCGAGTTGCCCAAGTCAACGTGCCCTGTGATATCCGCCAGCCTGACGTCGATTCGACGGGTGATCTGATCAGGCGGTGGGCAGGGATGCCATGTCGATCACGAAGCGATAACGAACGTCTCCACGCTCCATTCGCTCGAATGCCTGGTTGATGTCTTGTATCGCGACGGTCTCGCAGTCCGGGACGATGCCTTTTCTGGCGCAGAAATCGAGCATCTCCTGGGTCTGGGCGATGCCACCCGAAGGCGAGCCTGTTATGCGCCGGCGTCCGGAGATAAGTGGCAGGGTGTTGAAGCCCTCCATGTCACCCAGGTTGCCGACAATCACCAGCACGCCCGACACGTCCAGCAGGCTTACATAAGGCGAGATGTCGTGCTTGACCGGAATGGTGTCGATGATGACGTCGAACGCCGACGCTGCTTTGGCCATGGCGTCTTCTGACGTTGACAGCAACACGTCGTCGGCGCCGAGTGAATACGCTTCGTCAGCCTTGGCGGACGTCCGGGTAATGACCGTGACATGCGCGCCCAATCCCTCGGAGAACCGCACGGCCAGATGGCCCAGGCCACCTATGCCGATGACGCCCACTCGGCTGCCGGGGCCGGCATTCCATGTACGCAAGGGCGAATAAACGGTAATGCCGGCGCAGAGCAGAGGGCCGGCCAGCGCTGGATCGAGTCCGTCAGGCAACGCCAGAACGAAACTTTCCCTGACGACGATGTGCTTGGAATACCCGCCATAAGTCACGTCGCCGGTGATCCGGTCACGACCGTTATACGTAACGATCGGGTATTCGCGGCACATCTGTTCCTCGCCCATGCGGCATTGGTCACACTGCGAGCAGCTATCGACGATGGTGCCGACTGCAACCTGCTGACCCACGCGATAGCGGGTTACCTCGCTCCCGATGTCCACCACCTTGCCGATGATTTCGTGTCCGGGGATGCACGGGTAGGCAGTCGGATTGAAGGCCTTCCAGTCGTCTCGTGTCTGATGCAGGTCGCTGTGGCAGACACCGCAGTAAAGTATCTCGATGGCCACGTCATTGGAGCGCAGATCGCGCCGGTCGAAGGTGTACTGAACCAAAGGGCTCTTGGCATCGTGAGCGGCATATCCGACGGTCTTCATAAGCTCAGTCTCTGTAGGTGAGGCTGTTCACTGTACGGGTGCAAGCCGATGCCCCGTCAGCCCGATACTGCTCAAGGGTTGCCCATTTCTGTCGAATCCTTGCTGTGACTTTTCAGGTGCCGCCCAAGATGAATAGGCAATCAGCGGACAGAAATGAGCTAACCAATACGCCTCGGAGGATCTTACAGTCAAGGCGATTGGGCATGACGAATGCGAGAACCCTGGTGGCCCCCGCCAGCCATTTTCGACACGCTGTTCTACTCTCGGAGTTCAGGCTTATGAACGGGCAGGCTGCGTCGAACAAGCCATGCCCGCGCACGACACCCCGACATCAGGTGCATCATGATTTTCGAACTGACTGAAGCTGATCATGCCAGGCGCGCCGAAACAGCGGCGTTGCGCGAGGAGCTGGCGAAGCGGGTTGAAGATTACCTGGGCGACGACACTGAACGCATGACCTCGCTCCCCGGGCTGAGCTTCGCCCAGCTGCATGAGCCTACAGTCCCTTCTTCGTATTTTTACGAGCCGAGCATTTCCATGATTATCCGTGGCCGCAAGCGTGTGCGCCTGGGAACGACGACCTATGTCTACAACGAATCCAGATTCCTGCTGACCGCCGTCAATCTGCCCACCGTGACCGAGGTGCTGGATGCGAGCCCCGATGCTCCCTACGTTTCGCTGCTGATGCGGCTCGACCTGCAAACGGCCCGGCAGGTGATGGCGGATGTGGACTCGAGCGAAGAAAAAGGTCCTGCCTCGGGGATTGCGATGGCGACGGGGCCCGCGACACTTGAGCTGTTCGATGCCGTCGCCAGGCTGATCAGGCTGACCGACAAGCCGCAAGACCTGCTTCACGTAGGACCGCTGATCCAACGAGAGATCATCTACCGAATACTGGTCAGCTCAGCCGGGGGGCGTTTCCGGGAGACGATCATTGCCGGCACTCAGAGCCAGCGCATTGCCAAAGCGATCGCCTGGCTGCGCGACAACTACATGCAACCCTTCAGAATCCAGGAGCTTGCTTCGATGACGGGCATGGGCGTGTCCACCCTGCATCATCATTTCCGCGCCATGACGGCAATGAGCCCGCTGCAATATCAGAAACACCTGCGCCTGCATGAGGCGCGCCGAATTCTGCTGACCGAAGCAGTCGATGCGACCACTGCGGCGGTGCGGGTCGGCTATGAAAGCGCTACTCAATTCAATCGCGAATATAAGCGACGTTTTGGGGCGCCTCCCATGCGCGACATAAGCCAATGCCTGGCGGCGGGAATCAAGGGCGGGTAACGGCCCACCACCAGCTCTGTCTTGCGCCATGCTTCACAAAAAATTCGAACTGATCGCGCCCGTCAAAAGTCCATCCTACACACGCTTACTTGATGATCGGATTGCTGGCAGAAAACGCCATCAGCGCCGGTTTGATTAGCCCGGATTCGCCAACCCTTTCTGGGTCACGTTATCCCATGAAAGGGTGACAAGCCGCTCCTCGACCAGAGTAGATCGATGACATGGACGCCCCTGAAACCGAAATGCGGGACAAGCGCTACCCAGTTGATGAGGACATCGCACTGCAGCGCCGCATCTGGCGCCTGGAGCGGGTTGGCTGGTATCTGATGCTTCTTATAGTCGTGCTGACTCTATGCGGCCTGTTCTCCCACGGCGTGTTGAGTTCGCAGACCGTGACGACCCAACAGCAGGATCTAAGCGTGGAGTACCAGCGCTTCCACCGCAACGGCGCCGTCGACTCAATGGTCATCCACAGCTACGGGGAACCTGGTCGCCCCCATACGCTGGTCATCAGCCATAGCATGATGAAAGGCTTTAGCATCGAATCCATGCAGCCGCAGCCGCAGCCGACCAGCTCGGCGGGCACTCGTGAGGGACTCAGGCTGACGCTGCCTGCGGATGCGCATGGTGAAAGCACGTTGTATTTGTCCTGGCGCAGCGGAGGCGTCGGCTTCGTCGCCGGCGAAATCGCCCTGGACGGCGGCGGTCGGGTTGCTGTCACTCAATTCATTTATCCATAGGTGTGAAATGGACGCGGTCTTGCGGGCGGGCGCGATTTACCTGGCACTGATGATACTGTTCCGGATCTCCGGCAGACGATCGCTGGGGGAGCTGACATCATTCGATTTCGTGTTATTGATGATCATCGGCGAAGCGACCCAGCAAGGGCTGCTGGGTGACGATTTTTCGCTGACCAACGCCGTTCTGGTGATCATCACCCTGATTACCCTCGATGTCGGTTTTTCCCTCGCCAAGCGGCGATTCAAAGTGCTTGAAAAATGGATTGATGGCGGCCCGACGATCATCGTCGAAAATGGAGCATTTCTGCGACACCGCATGCATGAGGCGCGGATCGAGGAAGACGATATCATGCAGGCCGCTCGCCTGGCGCAAGGTCTGGAACGGGTGGATCAGATAAAATTCGCGATTATCGAGCGTAACGGCAAAATTTCCATCATCCCGAACTGATCCCCCGGCAGCGAGGCATCTTCAAGCGTCGCCCGCAATACTGAGCAGGCTTCGAGTGACGACGGCCAGCCCCCGGGGTTGGGTCGTGCCGACAGATACATTGATCCGCCAGCTCGCCAATCAATGCGCCTTCTGATCGGAATCACGCTGCGGAACCCGCAAAACGACCTTGCCATGCACATGTTTGTTGGCAATGAAGTCCAGCGCTTCGGCCGCATCGCGCAGTTCGAAGGTGTTGGCGATGAAAACCTCAACCTGACGGTTCTCTACATAGGTCGCGATCTCGCCCAACTCATGACCATCAGGTCGAGCGGTGAAGCGCGTGCCTGTTTTGCCTTGCGCCTGCGGATGATGGGCGTCCGGCATTTCCAGAGTCGACACCAGCCGTCCGCCTTCCCCCAGCACCTGCCAGGACCGGGCCTGGGTCTCGCCACCGATAAGATCGATCACCAAGTCGAAGTCTCGGCAGATGTCTTCGAATTTTTCCTGTTTGTAATCAATGGCCCGATCGACCCCGAGTTTGTTGAGGAATTGCAGGCTATCGGCTGAGGCGGTGGCATAGACTTGCGCGCCCTTGACCCGAGCGAATTGCACCGCGAAATGTCCCACCCCGCCGGTGCCGCCGTGGATCAGGACTTTCTGACCCTGTTCCAGTTGACCATGCACCACCAAGGCCTGCCAGGCTGTGTGTGCTGCCAAGGGAATCCCCGCCGCATGCCGCCAGTCGATGGAGGAGGGGATGATTGCCAAGTGCGCGGCGGGCACCCGCGAATACTGTGCGTACCCGCCGTCTGCGCCGATCATGGCAAACACCCGGTCACCCACCTGGAATCCTTCAACCCCTTCGCCGATTGCTTCAATCAGGCCTGCGACTTCGCGACCCAGGGTCAGCGGCAGCTTGTCAGCCTTGACCTCGGGATACAGTCCTGCACGGATCTTGAAGTCGACCGGGTTCACGCCGACCGCCATGTTACGTACCAGCACCTCACCCGCCTCGGGTTTGGGGATGCCGACATCACTTACCATCATGGTCTCGGGGCCGCCGAATTGATCGATACGGATAGCAATCATGGCTGCACCTCTTCGTTAGAATCTGACGCCTTTTCTGGATCTAGTTTGACTTTGATCCAGCCCGACTCGTGCAGGTCAAAGGATGCAAAGGCGCTGATGGCGTCAGTGAGCGGCTCGCACTGAGTGAGCACCTTCGCTGGATCGACTTTGCCCGCGAGGGTCAGCTCGATCAGCTTAGGGATGTACTTGCGGTGGTGGCAGTTGCCCATGTTCATGCGAATGTTCTTGTTCATCGCGGCGCCGATGGGGAAGCTGTCGAACCCCGCCGGATAGACGCCAATGATTGACAGCGTACCGGCCTTGGCCAATGCCTCCACTGCCCATTCCAGTGCTTGTGCAGGCGAGTCGCCGGGTTGCCATTGTTCGTGACTGTGAGGGTGGCCGCCATGACTGTGATTGGCGTCGATCCCCACGGCATCGATGGCGCGATCGACTCCGATATCGTCGGTCAACCGGTTGATGGCGGCGATCGGATCTTCGTCTTCGAAATTGATGCATTCGGCACCGAGATGACGGGCACGCGCCAGTCGGTCGTTCAAACCGTCGATGGCAAAGATCCGACCGGCCCCCATCAATTTGGCACTGACAATGGCGAACAGACCCACCGGGCCGCAGCCGAAAACAGCAACGGTGTCGCCGTCTTCGATCTCTGCCATCTCCGCTCCAAACCAGGCTGTGGGGAAGATATCGGACATGGCAATGGCCTGATCATCGGTGATTTCGTGGGGCAGCTTGATCAGCCCGATATTGGCGAACGGGATGCGCGCTTTTTCAGCCTGCAGTCCATCGAACGGCCCGGTCGCCTTGGGACCGCCGAAAAATGAGGTACCGGCCTTCTTGCCATTGGGATTGGCGACGTCGCATTGCGCGAAATAGCCTGCGCGGCAGTAGTTGCAGTTGCCACAAGCGATGGTGGAGGGTATGAGCACACGGTCGCCGACCTGAAGATTGCGTACGTCCGAGCCTAACGACTCGACGATGCCAACGCCTTCATGGCCCAGAATGGTGCCGCTCTGCATGTCCGGCGCACTGCCGCGAATAAAATGCAGATCGGTGCCGCAGATCGCCGATGCCGTAATTCGAACGATCGCATCAGTAGGCTGTTGAATGGTCGGTTCGGGAACGTCGTCGAGCCTGATGTCGCCGATCCCGTGAAATACCACTGCTTTCATGATTCTTCCTCCGCCTTTAGCTTATTGCCGATAGGTGATGGAGGACGGTTCATCGGTTTGGTTTAATCGGAAGGACAGACGGCTATGCGGATTCAGGCAAGCTTTAAAGACGATCTTTGGGCATAAGTGCCGAGGGGGGCAATCCAATCTTGAGGTCAACGATCGACTTCAGAAACCGTTTGTGAAATTCACAGAACGACGCTGCTTTCGCGCCCTCGAACAAACAGGTCCCGACTCATTCGCGGCCATTGGAGGCGCATATGAACAGTCAAACAGAAAACCCAAGCAACCCTGAAAGCACGCCAACGCCACTCGAGCCAGGACGGCCCGACGTGATGCCCAATCCCCCGGGAGTAGATGGCGGGCAACCGTCGAAAGAAGGGGAGCAACCCCTGAACCCGGACAATGGAGTTTCGGAGGAAGAGGACATGGGCGATGTTGAGGTGAACAACTCCGTCTCGCAAGAGAATCCCCCGCAGCAATGAGCCTGGGGGACGCCTCGATGAACTTGATCCCCAAGCAACTTTCAGTGCGACGCCGTTTCCTGTCCATGACGGGATCGGCTGTCGCCGCTTGTGCTCATCGAGTTGCGCCACCTTCACCTTCGAGCGCTATCGCGTGCGCGTATAGGTAAGCCTATGCGCCATCCGCAAATATAGGGTACAGACGTCATCGGCGGCACTGCGCCTTCCAGGAGCGATATCAAACCATGAAGATTCAGTTGAGGAGACAAGCCATGAGAACAGCAATTCGCACGATGCTTGGCCTGTGTTGCGTATTGGCGCTGCACGGCTGTTTCGATAACGACCACAATCAGGATAAGGCCAAGGACCAGTCCAAGCCTTCGCTGCAAATGCAGCAGAATGACGACAAGAAATAGCCGAACCGCATTTTTTCTATCCGACAGAGACTGACCGCTTCAACTGATTTAACTCAGTGAGCGGTCAGCCCTGCTTGGATCACTTATTGGCAGTCAGTCTTTCGGAATACAACTCGGCGCAGGTGACTAGGGTTTGTCGATCAACTGTTTGATCGTCCCGGTCGGAATGCTGACCAGCGCCAGCTTGCCCTTTATCTCGACCCACTGCTCATCTTTGCCAGGGGCTCCCAGATGGCGCTCCTGCCAGTTTTTGACGGCCAATTTTGACGGCCAAACTTTCACGTTGATACTCGTCAGGGACGTTGTCACCTTTCTTGATTTCCGTGATGCCCGCCCCAGGCCGGTCCAGCGTGACGCTCGTCTGCTCGGCGGCGTAGCCGACACAGCTCAGCGTACACAGCGCGACGAACGCCAGACCGGACAGGTATTTATCAAACGCGCCACGTACAGGCCAGGGCCGGGCAGATGCCGGACCTGACCAGAGGGCTGATGGACGACCAATCATGAACCACTGCCGGAGCTGCCCGATCCTGAAGTGCCACTGCCAGAGCTTGAACCTGCGCCCGATGGCGTGCTGTTGCCGGGGCTGGAATTACCACCGCTGCCGGCTTCACCACCGGAGCCTGGAAGAGCAGTGCCGTTGGTATTGGCGCCATTGGTTCCGTTGGGCCTGGAGGAATCCGTGGGTGAGCTGCCAGACGTGGATGATGGGCCGCTCATGGTACTGCCGGTTGAACTGCCGCTTGAGCTGGTGCCGCTAGTCGCTGCCATCGATGTGCCCGATAGCGCGCAGGTCAGTGCGGCCAATGCCAGTGCATAACTCAGTTTCTTATTCATGTGATAGAGCCTCTTCGTCAAAAAAACGAGGTACAAGGGTTGGCGCCGTCGCCATCCGTTGTATGGTTCTGACCCATTGCACTGGCGGAAAAGTTTTTAAAAATGAAGAGTCGGCGATGAACGGTTATGACCGCCCAGCCTAATGCTCTGCAAGAACGCTACCTGGCTGGCAAGTTGCTTAATCTCAGCGCTACGCATCCTTCAGCCAAAACGGATTTCAACGCATGTCAGAAACCCGCATTCGCCACCTCGCCATCTGCGTTTTTCATCATCAGGGGAAGATCCTGGTCAATCCGTTTTACGACCCCGTGAAGCAGCAATCACTGTTTCGTCCACTGGGCGGCGGTGTCGAATTTGGCGAACGGAGCATCGATGCCATCGTCCGGGAAATCCGTGAGGAACTCGACCTGCCGATCCGCAACGTTCGCCTGCTCGGCACCCTGGAAAGCATCTTTACCTACCTGGGCAAACCCGGCCACGAAGTCGTGCAGGTTTACGATGCCCAGTTCGAAAATCCGGCGCTTTACGAACAACCGTGGCTCGAAGGGCAGGAGAGTGACGGCCAAACGTTCAGGGCCGTGTGGCGCGACGGTTCCAGTTTAAAAAGCGATGGAATGCTGGTGCCGGAGGGGCTTTATGAGTTGTTGGAGTCGTTATCGCTGCTGAGCTGACTTCAGTATCCAGAAGTTAGACGCCGTTGAGATGTGTGCGAGGAAACACAGAATGCCGCACAGCTGTTGCGCGCCAAACATAGCCGCTGAAAAAAGTACGGAGCATGCTCGCTTGGCCATCGCTGGTTTGAAACGTTCCAGTCATCGGCTCACCTCGGCCGTTTCAGCGCCTGTAACCGTCTTGCTCAGGCTGCGCAACATCAGCGCGCCGCCCACCAATACGATGATGGCCGATACTACCAACGCAGAGGTATTGGCATCGATGTCGCCGGCGATTTGACGATTGGCCTGAACGTGAGAAAGCGCCGCAGTGACGCCTGCGGTTGCGAGTATCGAGGCGATCGACAGTACCGGGTTGGACAACGACGAGATCCGCGCCATATACCCCGCTGGCACATGCATTTGCAGCACAGGCCCCTGGGCCACGGCGTAGGTCGCGAAGCACATGCCTGAGAGATACATGCTCAGCATCGGCACGTAGTACCCGCGAGAGAGGGCAAAGGCTAGGTTCGTCAGCCCCAGCAGGAACAGCGCGCTGCAGGTCAGCGTTTCGGCGCGCAGCCTTCTGGACAGCCAGGCGCTGAGTAGCGTGGCTGACAGCCCACCGAGGGGAAAGGCGGCCATCAGAACGCCGTAGGCGGCGGGTTGGAGGGCCAGCGTCTGCATGCCGAACAACGGCAGAACCGGATTATTGATACCCAGCGAGATGCCATACAGCGCGGTGCCGATCATCATCAGGCGGATGGCGCGGTGAGTCCAGGCCAGGCGCACGCCGGACGCCAGCGCCTGCCAATAGGTTTCAGCAGGCGAACTGGATTCAATGCGGGTCGCAAGGCCAGTGATGCGGATCGCACAGTAGGCCGACCCGGCAAGGCCTAGCGCTGCCAATGCGAACGCCGACATCGCACCGACCCGGCCGAAAAGCAACGGGCCGAGCGCCGAGCTGAAGATGCCGACGCCGGTCAGCGAGAACATGGCTTTGGCAGAGGCTTCGATCCGCCGCTCCTGAGGGATGGCGATCTGCATGATGCAAGCGCGGGCCGGGTTGAAGAACTGTGCAGCCGTGGCGTTGATCAACAGCAGGAGACTGACGCCGGAAACAGTTTGCCATTGTGTCAGGTTCGTACACCCGTAAGCGACCATGAACAGCGCCGACGCGAGGATGCGCACCAGGTCGGCGATGACCATTACCCGCACTGGCCGCGCGCGGTCGATCCAGGCACCGGCCAACGGGGCGATGAAAATGCGCGGCAGGGTGGTGGCGGCGACGGTCAGGCCGATGGCGAGGGGCAATCCCGGATCGTCTGTCAGCAGATCGCTGACCAGCCACACCGTCACCACCGAGTTGACCAGAAACTCGCCGAAGGAAGATAGCGCCTGCCCCACCCAGAGCAGCAGGAAGTTACGGTTGATGAAAAACGTTCGCGGCATGGCTGTCTTCAGGGGGGATTCGGTAAAGGGGGTACAGACGCACACCCGGTTGCGCGCAACCGGCAATCGATCGTTCAGCGAGTGGCGGCGACAATCAGCATCATCGGGCGATGCACTTCATCGGCCAGCGCGGGCCGGTCTGACAGGTCTTGCGGCGACGGTCCCCATTCGTTGATGTGATTCAGGGTAAAACCGCTCTCGATCAGCAGGTTCAGGAGTGTGCCCAGAGTGCGATGTTGTTTGATCACGCCTTCGCTTAGCCAGTTGGTGCTGCGCGGGCCTTCGATCTGGTAATTGTCGACGGGCCAGGATTTACGACCCTGCTCGTCAATGATCCAGTCCGGCCGCAGCGAGGCCATGAAGATCGGGTGCTCGATGGAGAACACCAGTTTGCCGCCAGGCGCGAGCGCGTCATGGATCGTGCGCAGCAACTTCCCCAGATCAGCGATGTAGTGAAACGCCAGTGAGCTATAGGCGAGGGTGAATGCCGCGCTCGGCAGTCGCAGCAGTTCCAGGTCAGCCAACTGGTAAGTGATGCGCGCATCTTCGCCATCGCTGGCGGCACGTTCGAGCATCTTTTTCGAGACATCGAGCCCGAGCACGTTCTGCGCACCCTGTTCGATGGCCCAGCGCGCGAACCAGCCATATCCGCAGCCCAGATCGACGACCTTTTGCCCGGTCATGTTCGGCAGCAAAGCACGTAGCGCCGGCCATTCGGGTGCACCGGCCAGTCCTTCAACGGAGCGTGGTAGCTGGCTGTAGCCCGCGAAGAAATCGGGGCTGTCGTAAATGTTCTGTGTCACGTTCTGTCCCTCGAATAACACGTTGCTGTACGACAAACAGGGCCATCGCGGCCCCGTCGTCGCACAGCGGTGTCGGTCCTTAGTAGCGGAATTCCACGCCCACGTAGGCGCCGATGCCATCGCCCGGATACAAGGCGGCGCTGTCCTGACCCTTGGCATCATAGAGCGGTTGGACTGCGGTCACGTATTTCTTGTTCGCCAGGTTTTTCAGGTCCAGCGAAACCTTCCAGTCTTTTTTCGGCGTTTCATAACCGACGTTCGCGCCGAAGATCGTGTAGGAGGGCGCATAGAAGGTGTTGGCGTAATCCACGGCTGTGCGCGATGCCGATTGCACGTTGACCCCAGTGTAGAACCCTTGGGGATGCTGGTACTGAACCTCGCCCTGGTAGATGTGTTTTGGAATGCCCGGCAGTTGGTTGTCGCCGAAGGTCGGGTCATGACGGTAGTAGAAGTCGTTGTAGCTGTAGACCTGACGCCAGGTCACTTTTTCGCCCGAAGCACTTTCCCACAATTGCGTATTCAACCCGGCCTCGATGCCTTGGTGAATGGTGGGCGTGGCGTTGAATGCGCCGGTCACGGCGGCGGCAGTGGCGGTCGGGGCGATGAACTGCACGTTGAGCAATTCGTCGCGGACCCACGAGCGGTAGAGTGCCAGGCTGCCGTCGAAGATCCCCGAGGAGCCTTTCACGCCGATCTCCACGGTGTTGGCTTTTTGCTCGACCAATGGCCGCACATAAGGTTGGGTCGGCCCCGAACCCGAGTATTCCCAGGAGGCCGGTGGATCGATCGAACGGCTGACGTTGGCGAACACCTGCAGCTGAGGCGTGAACTCGTAACGCAGGCCGATGCGTGGTGCCAGGCTCCAGTTGTCGTAGGTTTCGCTCGAAGGAAAGGCTGACGTGTTGGCCTGCAGTGCTTCTTTGACGTTGGTATCGCGGCGTACGTTGATGGCCGACACACCGCTGGTCAGCCACAAACCGTCGACCAGCTCCAGATCGTTACCCAGCGAAAATACGTGATCGAACGACGAGCCATAGTCGACGAACTTTTGAGTCCGCTTGTTGCGGAATGTGGAATTGACCTCACCCTTGATGTGTTCGGTGGAGGTGAAAGCCAGGTTGGTGCGGCTTTCATGGCCGAACAGCTGATCGGTCCGGTCATAGCCGAGCACGACACTGAGATCGTGCCAGTCCCAGTAGCTCGGGTTGCTTGGGCTGTTCGGGCTGTTGTTGTGGGCGTACTGGTAGTAAACCAGGCCGAACGAGAGTTTGGAGTCATCATCGAAGGTGTAGGTGGTCTTGCTGCCCGCCCAGACACTGCTGGGGCGCCGGCTGCCGGCCCCGCTGGTGGCGGCCGTGGCGCTGGCATCGCGGGTATGGTGCTTGACCGCGTCGAGCGTGGTGGCGCTTGGGTCGTTATGGTACTCATCGCGATACCGCAGCATCAGCTCGGTTTCAAGCTTGGGGCTGAACTTGTAGCCGAAGTTGGCGACCACACCCTGGCTCTTGGACAGGCTGTAATCGCGGTAACCGTCGCTACGATAGTTGTCGGCATTGAGGTAGTAATCGAAATCGCCTTCGACACCGCCGACGCTGACGCTCTGTTTGTTGTAGCCATAGCTGCCGGTCTCTGCCCGTACGCGCAGGCCCGGGGCGGTGTAGCCGGTCTGGTTGACGAAGTTGATCGCGCCACCCAGGCTCAGTGCGCCGTACTGGAAGGCGTTGGCGCCGCGCAGAATCTCGGTGTAGTTCACGCCGGAGCCGTTGAGAAACTCATAGGGCGTGCCACCGGGGCCGGTGATCGGCAAACCGTTGAAGAGGAATTTGATGCCCTCACGGAAGTAGCCTGGCGAGGTGTTGGCTCCGGAACCGCGGATCGAAATCTTGGCCGCGTCGTTACCGCCCGTGGATTGCACGAATACGCCCGGTTGATAGGCAAGCGTGTCTTGCAAGGTTGCGGTACGACCCTTGGCGACTTGTTCGCTGTCCACCACGCTAGTGCCGCCGGGTACTTCACTGAGCTGACTTTTCGCCGCCTCGACCGGGGTGATTTTCGCCGCCTGCACAGTCACGGTATTGAGGCGAGGCGTTGTGGCCTGCGTCGAGTCCGATGACAGCGTCACATCATCGGCGCGTACCGCAGTGCTGCTGAGCAGCGCCGATCCCAAGCCTACCGTGGTCAACCACGTCGCCCGACGGATCGCCTGCGGTAACTTCCGTAACTCTCCCCGAAAACTTAAATGCATCAAATGTATTCCTTAGTGAATAGATAAATATGTGCCAGCTTTCTATTCGTATAGTCATGCCTGATCCGCTCTGAGCAGTTTCTGTGCCAATGTCTTTTTTACCTAGATAGTGGGGTGTTAGCGGACTTGTTCGCAGCTTCAATGCTCGCGGCCGTACTTTGTTTTGAATGTCTGTCTATTTTTCAACACTTGCTTAGTTTGGGATCCGCTTTGGCGGCTTTCGCGCATCTGTCTAAAACTCAACAGTGAATGTACAGTCTGTAAGGGCGTGGGCAAGTTGTGGCTGCAACTTCGATATAACCATATAAGTGTCTGTCATGCTGGCGACCGACCTGCGATGCCGGATCAGCGAATCGTTTCACAGTCCTTGCACGCCCTGGCCTCCCGCCCGCCGGGGGATACGTGGCATCCCTGTTCTCCAACAGGCCTTATGTTTATCGCGCGCCTACTTTTGCAAGGGTGCGGTTTGGCCGGTCATGGCATGTTCGCTGCATAACACCCAATAGTGCTTGAGCGTTACTGCGATCACCCAAGTTCTATTAAGGAAGTTTCTTTGGCCGGCTTATTCAAACTCACGACTGCTGTTTCGTTATATATGGCGATCAGCGCCTGCTCGCCCGCAACAGCACCCGAGCGCGGCGCACCCAAAGCCGACGGCGCTGTTAGCAATGGCGTAATTTCTTATCCTGCATCGGACTTTCATGAACAGTCCGTCGGGCGAAAGGGCGGAACGTTGCGGGTGTCAGCGGCTTCCGATGCCGGTAGTTTCGATATTCATGCGCTGTCCAACGGCAACATCCAGTGGATGGGCAGAATCCTCTTCGACTGCCTGGTCTACCAGGACGAACAAGGCAATATCAGCCCGTGGCTGGCCAAGTCCTGGGAGATCTCCGAGGACGGCAAGACCTACACCTTCCATCTGCGCGATGACGTGACTTTCAGCGACGGCGAGAAATTCAACGCCGCCGCGTTACAGACCAATCTCGAGCATATGCGCGATCCGGCGACCAAGTCGCCTCTGGCTGCGGCCTACATCGCGCCGTATCAGGACGGCAAGGTGATCGACGAATACACCTTCCAGGCCCACCTGCGCGAACCCTACACGCCGTTTCTCGATGTGCTGGCGCAGTCCTGGCTGGGGATGGTCTCGCCGAAACAGATTCGCGAAGCGCCGAAAACCATCGCTGAACATCCTGTCGGCAGTGGCCCGTTTCTGTTGCAAAGCTATACCCGCGACCAGGGTGCGGTATTTACCCGGCGCCCTGGCTACGACTGGGCGCCTCCGGTCACCCGTCACGTGGGCGAAGCGTACCTGGATCGCATCGAACTGAGTTATGTCCCGGAAGCCATGATCCGCTTCACTGCGCTGGAGTCCGGGCAGTCCGACTTTGCGCTGGATGCACCGACGCAAAATGCCGCCGCTATTCGCGCCAATCCTCAGCTGGTCCTGCGCAGCCGGATTCGCAAGGGTAATCCGAGTCGCAGCATGACCTTCAATGTCGAGCAGCCACCGTTCGACGACGTGCTGGTGCGCCGCGCCGTGGCCAAGGCAATCGACCGTGATGGCCTGGCGTGGATTTCCGGTTTTGGCGAATTCATCAGCAAAGCCGACTTTCTGGCGGCCAACACCCGGTTCTACCAGCCGAATAATGACGCCTTGGCTTATGACGTCAACGTCGCCAATGCGCTGCTCGATCAGGCCGGCTGGACAGGACGCGATGCTCAGGGTTATCGGACCAAAAACGGCGCGCGCCTCAAGGCGACGTTACTCACCTACGACAACCCGGCGTTCCCGGCCAGCGTGTCGGTGGCCATCCAGGCGGATCTGAAGAAGGTCGGCTTCGACATGCCCATCGAGATGCTGCCGCTGACCAAGGTGTCCGAGCGTCGTTATGCCGGCAAGTTCCAGGCGCTGGCGGCCGGGTACTGGCACACCAATACGCCGGACGGGCTGTTCGTGCTGTATCACAGCCAGTCCATCAGTACCCCGAAGTTGATTGGTCAGAATGCCGGGAAGTTCCGTGATGCCGAGCTCGATCGCGTGCTCAGTGCCGCGCGCCGCTCACGGGATCCTGTGGAGTTGCAGACGCTCTATGCCGAGGCGCAAAAGCGCCTGACCGAGACCGTCCCGGCCGTGCCTTCGGTGGAGAGCCAGGTCCTGACGGCCTATGGCAAGCAGGTCAAGGGCGTGATCTTCGACACTTCGCATAACGTTCCTTTCTTCACCAGCATCTGGCTGGACCGGGGGCAACCATGAGCACGTTCAAACGTATTTCCTGGCGGCTGCTGGCCGGCGTTGGGGTGTTGTGGGGCGCAGCGACGCTGACCTTTCTGGCGGTGAACTTCAGTGGTGGCGACACCGCGCTGGCGATCCTGGGTGGCCCGGATGCGCTGCCGACGCCTGAACTGCTGGCGCGTGTTCGGGCCGAATACGGCCTCGATGACCCGCTGATCGTGCAGTACGGACATTACCTGGCGCGGCTGGCCCATGGTGATCTGGGCGAATCCTACCGGCTGCGGATCCCCGTGTTGCAGGCCATCTCGGAGCAGATCGGCGCCACCATCCAACTCTCGTTCAGTGCTGCGTTGTTGGCCATTTGTCTGGCACTGGTCTGCGCGATCCTGACTGCCAACCGCTCGCGCTGGGTGCGCTCGGCAGCGTCCGGCAGCGAGCTGGTGATCTCATCGGCGCCGTCCTTCGTCATCGGCATCCTGCTGCTGCTGGTGTTCTCGTTTCATTGGCACTGGTTGCCGCCATCGGGCTCGGTCGGCTGGCGCTCGCTGATTCTGCCGTCGGTGGCATTGGCCTTGCCGGTGGCCGCGGTACTCACCCAACTGTTGCGCCAGTCGCTGGAGGACACCCTGGAACAACCCTTCATTGCCATGGCACGCGCACGGGGCCTCTCCGAAACCGCGGTGCGCCTGCGTCACGCCCTGCGTCATGCGCTGGTGCCACTGGTGACCCTGGCCGGGTTCATTTTCGCCAGCCTGTTGGGCGGTGCGGTGGTAATCGAACTGCTGTTCGCCCGTCAAGGCATAGGGCGCCTGATGCTCGACGCCACCACCAACAAAGACGTGCCGATGGTGCTCGGCGTGACGTTGCTGGCAGCCACGGTGTACGTGGTGGTCAACCTCGCCGTGGACCTGATCAACCGCTGGATCGATCCGAGATCGGCACAGGAGTGACCGCCGATCGCCGTGAAACGATCACGAACAAGGAAAGCCCGATGAACACTGCAATTTCCCCTGATGTGAAAATCGAAGACCTGAACCAGCGTTTTGCTGAAGTCTTCGCCCGCATCGCCGACACCGCCGTTGCCCGCGAGCAGGAACGTGAGCTGGCGTTCGAGGCGGTGCAATGGTTGCGCGATGCTCGCTTTGGCGCGCTGCGTGTCCCTGTATCCCGAGGTGGTCTGGGCGCGAGCCTGCCGCAGCTGTTCGAGCTACTGATCAAGCTCGGCGAAGCGGATTCGAACCTGCCGCAGATCGTGCGCGCGCATTTCGGTTTCGTCGAAGGCCGCCTGTCCAGCCGGGACGATGAGTCTCAGGACTACTGGTTGGCCAAGGTCGCCGAGGGCCAGTTATGGGGTGCGGCAATGGCCGAGCGCACCGACACCACGCGCAATTCGGTGACGTTGAGCGCTATCGAGCCGGGCAATACCGCCGCGGGTTGGCAGCTGAACGGCGAGAAGTATTACTGCACCGGCACCCTCTACGCCGACTGGATCGCCGCCGTGGCGCTGGATGGCGATGACTTCGTCAGCCTCGCCGTGCCCACCGATGCGCAGGGCGTGACGGTGGAGGATGACTGGGACGGGTTCGGCCAACGTCTGACCGGCAGCGGCACCACGCGTTTTGAAGACGTGAAGGTGCCGGATCAACATATCGTGCGCCGCTTCAAGAAAGACGAACTGCGCGCCGAGTCGTATCTCTCGGCCTTCTATCAGCTGTTCCATCTGGCGACACTCACCGGTATCGCCAATGCCGTGCTGCGTGATGCTACCGACTTCGTCAAAGGCCGCACCCGCGCTTTCGGCGTGCCGGGGCAGTCCAGTCCCAAGGATGATCCACTGGTGCAGCGCGTCATCGGGCGGCTGTCGAGCCTGGCGTATTCGGCCCGCACCCAAGTGCTTGCGGTGGCTCAGGTGCTGCAGGACGTGCACGATGCGGAGCAGGGCGGCTACGCCATCGAACAGCATTACACCGAAGCGGAAATCCGCGCTTATCAGGCCCAGCAGATCGTGCTCGAACAGGTGCTGGAAGCGACCACGCTGTTGTTCGAAGTCGGTGGCGCATCAGCGACGAGTGAGGCCCGCCGCTTCGACCGCCACTGGCGCAACGCACGCACTTTGGCGTCCCACAATCCGGCGATCTACCGCGAACGCGCGCTGGGCAACTTCTACCTCAACGGCATCACCCCCAACGCCGCCTGGCGCACGCTGCAAGCGGCCGACGCCGAACAGCAGGCCAGCGGCGCCCGTGACGAAGCGAGTGCAGTATGAGTAGCTCGAACAGCAAGACCCTTAACAGCAAAAACAGCCGTGAAGGACAAATGAGCCTGGGCATGAACATCCTTGGTTTCGGCGCGCATTCAGGCGCCTGGCGCAGCGCCGAAGTGCCGGCCAATGCCTATCTGGATGTCGAGTATTACCGCAATATCGCGCGCATTTCCGAGCGCGGTTGTCTGGACGCGATCTTTCTCGCCGACGGCCCGGCGTTAGCCGGTGACGTCTCCCGGCAACCCGCCGGGCGCCTGGAACCGACCGTTTTGCTGACGGCAGTGGCATTGGCGACCCAGCGCATCGGCGTGATCGCCACCGCGTCGAGCACCTACAACGACCCGTTCAATATCGCCCGGCGTTTCGCTTCGCTGGACCATATCAGCGGCGGGCGCGCGGCCTGGAACGTAGTGACCAACGCAGGCGATGCGGCCGCGCAGAACTTCGGCCTGGCCGGGGCGCCGCTGCACGTCGATCGCTACGCCCGTGCCGACGAGTTCATCGACGTCACCGTCAAATTGTGGGACAGCTGGGAAGACGACGCGATCATCGGCGATGCGCGCGGTGGTCGTTTCGCCGACCCGCAGAAAGTCCATGCCATCGACTTTGTCGGCCAGCATTTTTCGGTCAAGGGTCCGCTGAACGTGCCACGCTCGCCACAGGGCCGCCCGGTGCTGGTTCAGGCCGGATCCTCCGAGGGTGGCAAGGCCTTGGGCTCGCGCTATGCCGACGCGATCTTCACCACCCAGACCACCCTGGAAGACGGCCAGCTGTTCTATCAGGAAATGAAAGAGCGCGCCGCGGGCTGGGGGCGCAATCCCGAGCATCTGAAGATCATGCCGGGGCTGTCCACGGTCATTGGCAGCACCGAAGCCGAGGCCCACGCCCGTTTCGACGAACTCAATGCCTGGAATGGTGAACACGGGCTGTTGGAACAGGTCGCCGGACGGATCGGTATTCCGGCCCGTGAGCTGGATCCTGATGCGCCGCTGCCGTGGGAGCGGATTGGCGCGGTGGCCGATTTCGAACGTGGTTCCCAAGGGTTTCTTGAAGCGCAACTGAATCTGGCGCGCCGGGAAAACCTCAGCATCCGCCAGCTGTCGCGGCGGATCCTGGTAGGCCACAGGCTGCTGGTCGGCACGCCGGAGCAGGTCGCCGATACCTTGACTCACTGGTTCCTGGCCCATGCCGCCGACGGCTTCAACATCATGCCGGACATGTTCCCGTCCGGCGTGGAGATCTTCGTCGACGAAGTCGTGCCGCTGCTGCAAAAGCGCGGCGTGTTCCGTCACGAATACACCGGCAGCACCTTGCGCGAGCACCTGGGTCTGCCATTTCCGACCAATCAATACGCGCAGCGGGCCTGAGCCGCCGCGCTCGTACTTGTCACGACAAAGGATCAACCATGCGTTACCGCAAATTGGGCAACAGCGACATCGAGGTCAGTGTACTGGGACTGGGCACCATGACCTGGGGCCATCAGAACAGCGAGCACGACGCGCACCAGCAGATCGATCTGGCGCTGGCCGAGGGCATCAACCTCATCGACACCGCCGAGATGTACCCGACACCAACCAAAGCCGAGACCTGGCGCACCACCGAGCGATACATCGGCACCTGGCTGGCCAACAGTGGCCGGCGTAACGAGGTGGTGCTGGCAAGTAAGATTGCCGGCCCGGCGCGCGATCCCAACGGTCAGGCGCACATTCGCGATGGCCTCAGCCGTCACGACCGCCGCAACATCGTCGAAGCGCTGGACGGCAGCCTGTCACGTCTGAAAACCGATTATTTGGATCTGTATCAGCTGCACTGGCCGGATCGCAAAACCAATATCTTCGGTCAGCGCGAGTATCCGTACCAGGATGACGCCGACAGCGTAGCCATCGAAGAAACGCTGTCGGTGCTCGCCGAGCAGGTCAAGGCCGGCAAGGTGCGGCATATCGGCGTTTCCAACGAAACGCCGTGGGGCGTGGCGGAGTTTCTGAAGCAGAGCGAGCGTCTGGGTTTGCCGCGCATCGTCAGCATTCAAAACCCTTACAGCTTGCTCAACCGGCTTTATGAAGGCGGGCTTTCAGAGTTCAGCCATCGCGAAGGCGTCGGGCTGCTGGCCTATTCGCCGCTGGCCTTTGGTGCGCTGACCGGTAAATACCTCAATGGCGCGCGCCCTGAAGGCTCGCGGCTGTCGGCGGTGTACCGCGCGTTCAATCGCTACGACAGTGCGTCGGCCCAGGAAGCGATCAGCGGCTACGTGCAGATTGCGCAGCAGCACGGCCTGACTCCCGCGCAGCTGGCCTTGGCATACATCATCGACAAACCGTTCGTGGCCAGCGCCCTGACTGGACAGACCACCCTGGCGCAGCTGCGCGAAAACCTCGGTGCGCTGCAGGTTGAGCTGACCGACGAGATCAAGGCGCAGGTTCAGGCGGTGCATCAGCGCGTGCCGAACCCGGCGCCGTGAGATGAGGTTGCGAACAAAAAAAAAGGGGGGGGCGAGGTGCTGTTGATTCTGCCCGCAGGGCGTGGGAGTACCAGCTGCTGCAGAGCGCGATCGGGCACCGGCGGGGGTGTCTTCGGCCAGTGCCAAAGTACAGGTAGCACCTTTTGTGGGAGCGAATTTATTCGCGATGCGTATTCACGGACCACAAAGATCTGTTGGCTGAACGGGCAAATCGCGAATGAATTCGCTCCCACAGGGGAGATGTGCTGAGAGGAACGGCTGTGCATGTCTCAAGCAATTGAAACGGTCATCGTCGTCTGTGCAATTGAGCTGGTTCTGTGGGAGCGAATTTATTCGCGATGCGTATTCACAGATCACAGAGATCTGTTGGCTGTACCGGCAAATCGCGAATGAATTTGCTCCCACGGCGAATGTGCTGAGAGGAACGGTTGTGCATGTCTCAAGCAATTGAAACGGTCATCGTCGTCTGTGCAATTGAGCTGGTTCTGTGGGAGCGAATTTATTCGCGATGCGTG
>NZ_JBOICF010000098.1:0-64969 GCF_050739935.1 Pseudomonas sp.
GTGGCCTCGCCGCCGGCGGCAAGCCGCGCTGCTACAGGGATGTGCCGAATGCGTGTGACTCAACGCGCCTTGCGAAATGTGAAATTGATCCGCTGCTCCCCCAGCTGCGGGTGCTCGGCCTGTTTGATCGGCATCACGCCGTGATAACGCAGTCGGTCCTCGCCACCCCAGACCACCACATCGCCATGAAACAACGGCACTCGCCGGGTCGCGTCGCTACGGGCGTGGCCGCCGAAGAGAAACATCGCCGGGATGCCCAGCGACACTGAAACCACCGGCCACTGGTAGCCGCGCTCATCCTTGTCCTGATGCAGCGACATTTTCGCGCCAGGGATATAGCGGTTGATGAGACAGGCATCGGGAATGAAGTCCGCAAAGCCTGCCGCTTCGGCCGCTGCTCGCGCAAGCGCCAGAAACACTTCAGGCATCTCTGGCCATGACTGTCCGGTCTGTGGATCGGTGCGCGTATATTTGTAGCCCTGGCTGTCGGTGGTCCAGCCAAATTCGCCGCAGCTGCTCAATGCAACCGACATGGTGTAACCGCCAGGGGTCACCATGTTGCGGAAAGGGGCCTGGGTGAGAATGGCTTCCAGAGCGGGCAGCAGTTGTTCAACGAAAGGCAGCGCAAAGCCGCGAAAGACGAATGACTGAGGGCCGATCTGCTCGTCGATCGCCGGTTGAGGCGTTTCGTCGGCAAACAGGTCCAGAGTAACGGGGGTCGTGCCCTTGCGTTGCATCATCGCGGCATTTCCGGTTAGAGCGCTTTGCTGACCTTCACATCGCTGATCACATCATCGCTGCCGCTGTGCATTTTCTGCAGGGCGGCCAGCGCTTCTTCAGCGGAAGGGGATTGCAGCAGGGCAAACTCGAAGCGGCGTTCGCCGTTGAGTTTGTAGCTGATGGCGTATTTGACCACTGGAGCGGACGTACTCACGATTGATTCCTTAAAAAAGGGCGGGGTGCCTGCGTAAATATACAAAGCTTTCACGCGGCCCATGATTGACTGAACCGATCAGCTCAGGCGCGATGAGGTGCGTCGCACGATCTTGATCGAGTGGGTGAACGCAGTCTTGCGGCCACCATGGGTGTCCATCTTGCGTCCGGCGGTATCGATGGTGATGTTCCAGAAACCGGTGCTGGGCACGGCGATCTTGGCCGGGAACCGATCGAATGCGCCGCCATGGTAAGTGTGGCGTCCGCCATTCTTGAAGCTGCGGAAATTCGCATCGCTCATCAGGCGTATGTTGCAGAGCTGGGAGCACTCGATGACGACCAGGTCGTCTTCGTTGAGGTGCTCGCGCTGGTGTACGAATTTCATGGATGTCTCCGGAAACAGGGTATTCTCGAAAACCCGAAACGATAGCACGGCGTGCCCCTGCGTTGATTGCCGTTCACGTTTTTATTGCCGCGAATGCGACGAAAAAGTCCGATAGCCTGGGATTTAATCAGAGCCTGGCTTGTCGTAGAGCCTTTACTGGAGGGATTGTATGAAACTGGCTGTTGTAGTTTTGGCTCTGGCGATGACGGGGTGCGCCAGCGTCACTGACATCGAGCACACGCCCGCCACCATGAGTGTGATGTCAGGGAAGAACCCGCAGGAGTATGCCGAATGCTTCGTAGCCAAGATCAGTGACAGTCGCAAGCCGCCGCAGATCGAACCTCACAAGGAGGGTTTGCGGGTGATCGTCCCGCAGAAATTTTCCAGCGGTACGCCTACTGCCATCGTCGATATTGAACGCCGCTCCGGCGGCAGTTCGATCAAACTCTTCGAGGACGGCGGCAACAACCCATTGCGACCCAAGGACATCCAACACGCCGTTAACGCCTGTATTTCGGGTGAGTAGTCCAACGGCGGCCTGCGTTTATTTGCACATCACCAGTACGTTGCGGGTCTTGTAGTTGCCGACATCGACGCCCAGGGTTTTGTCGGCTTCCTTGGGTTGTGGCGTGCCGTCAGTGCTGACGATGTTGTAGCCGGTGCCTGCGCAGGAGGCGTCGGCTTTCTCGTAACAGGCTGCCCATGACATGGCTTCGCCCGAGCAGTCGATGCTCAGCGCCTGCCCGCCATTTTTCAGATAAGTATTTTGCGCGGTCGCGCAACCGGTCAGGCCCAGTACAGCAATGACGGTCAGAATTTTGATCATTTTCGAATGCTTCACGATGAGGGCCGGGTTGAATAATCAGCCTTTCTGAGACTGATCGGCCGTGCCATCGTTCCGGCATCATGGAAAGATTTTTTCGCGCCAGCGCATGCCTGCTGGAACGGTTCAGGCCTCGCCTGGGCGGGCCTGAACCGTTAAGGGGAATCAGGACTTCTTGTCAGCGCGGCGGCGCGGGGCGGGGGTGTCCTGAAACACCGCGGCGACTTCAATGGCGCTGCTTTCGCTGGCGAACGGGCCGGCTACCGCTTCTTCATCGTGACCTATCAGCCACCACTGGCCATCTTGCAGCTTTTTGATCTGGTAACCGTTTACGCTTTTGACTTCCGACATCGATCCGTCTCGATAAGTGATTCAGGCGGCCATGATAAGGCGTATTGTCATTATTTTCCTACGCAAACGAGTGAATCCGGCTACGCTTGTCTCTGTCATTCCACGGTCGTTTCGCGGGATTGGATGCCCTCTTACGGATGATGCGACGTACATCGAGCCTGCAGCGTTCGAGTGAATGTCCGCGTGGCGTCTGCAATCGCCCACAGGTGTTCGGTGGTCGCAATATCGGATAATGTGCAGAGCTATCTGCGGAATTTTCTGCGGAACTATCTGCGCGACAGTTCCTCTACCAAGACATCGAATCGGCCAGTGGCGGGGCATTGTAAGGTGATCGCCTCCTCATTAGACTGCGCCGCAACACCTCTAGCCCTATCAAGGACTTATATGATCAAGAAATGCTTGTTCCCTGCAGCCGGTTACGGCACTCGCTTCTTGCCAGCGACCAAAGCCATGCCCAAAGAGATGCTGGCAGTTGTCAACAAGCCGTTGATCCAGTACGGCGTGGAAGAAGCACTTGCTGCGGGCTTGAAGGAGATCTCCATCGTCACCGGCCGTGGCAAGCGCGCGCTGGAAGACCACTTCGATATCAGCTACGAGCTGGAACACCAGATCAAGGGCACTGATAAAGAGAAGTACCTGGTCGGTATCCGTAAGCTGATCGACGAGTGCAGCTTCTCCTACACCCGTCAGACCGAAATGAAAGGCCTGGGTCATGCGATCCTCAGCGGTCGTCCGCTGATCGGCAACGAAGCGTTTGCCGTAGTACTGGCGGACGACCTTTGTGTGAACACGGAAGGCGACGGCGTGCTGGCGCAAATGGTCAAACTGCACCAGCAATACAAGTGCTCGATCGTGGCGATCCAGGAAGTCGATCCGAACGAAACCAACAAGTATGGCGTGATCGCGGGCGAAGAGATCAAGACAGGGCTGTTCCGTGTCACTGACATGGTCGAGAAGCCGAAGCCGGAAGATGCGCCATCGAATCTGGCGATCATAGGCCGATACATCTTGACTCCGGACATCTTCGATAAGATCGAACAGACCGAGCCAGGCAAGGGCGGCGAAATCCAGATCACCGACGCGCTGATGAAGCAGGCAGAGGAAGGCAACGTGCTGGCCTACAAATTCCAAGGCCAGCGGTTTGACTGCGGTGGTGCCGAAGGCTACATCGAGGCGACCAACTTCTGCTTTGAGCACTTCTACAAAACGGGTAAGTCCACCCAGTGACAGGGTGTGTGCCGGTAACTCACCGGTAACTGTGTTGCAGCACAAAGCCACCTTCGGGTGGCTTTGTCGTTTCTGTCTCCGGGGCCTTGCCGAGCGCGCTGGAGCGGTTATGCTAGCCACCCTGCCAGGAGAAAAAAATGATCTACGACTTCGACCTTTTCGTCATCGGCGCCGGATCCGGTGGTGTTCGCGCCGCGCGGTTTTCAGCCGGTTTCGGCGCGCGCGTGGCGGTTGCCGAAAGCCGCTATCTGGGGGGCACGTGCGTCAACGTCGGCTGCGTACCAAAAAAGCTCATGGTGTATGGGGCGCATTTTTCTGAAGACTTCGAACAGGCCAAAAGCTTCGGCTGGAGCAGCGGCGAGCCGAGCTTCGATTGGCCGACCCTGATCGCCAACAAGAACCGCGAGATCAGTCGCCTCAACGGTGTCTATCGCAATCTGCTGGTCAACAGTGGTGTGACCTTGATGGAAGGCCATGCTCGCCTGTGCGGCCCGCATGAGGTAGAAATCAACGGCAAGGTGTACACCGCCGAGCACATCATGATCGCCACCGGCGGGTGGCCACTGATCCCGGCAATACCCGGGCGTGAACACGCTATTACTTCCAACGAGGTGTTTTTCCTCGAACAGATGCCCAAGCGCGTGGTGATCGTTGGTGGCGGCTACATTGCTGTCGAGTTCGCCTCGATCTTCGATGGTCTGGGCGCAGACGTGACCTTGATGTATCGCGGCGAGCTGTTCCTGCGCGGTTTCGATTTGGGTGTGCGTGAACACCTGCATGAAGAGCTGAACAAACGCGGCATGGACATCCGTTTCAAGACCGAAATCGAAAGCATCGAGAAGCTTGCCGACGGCACGCTTGAACTCAAGCTCAACGATGGCAGTACCTTCAATACCGACTGCGTGTTCTACGCCACAGGACGCCGTCCAATGCTGGATGAGCTGGGGATGGAAACGGTCAATGTCGCTTTGGACGATAAAGGCTTCATCAAGGTCGATGAGCATTACCAGTCCAGTGAGCCTTCGATCATCGCGGTGGGCGACGTCATCGGTCGCATACAACTGACGCCTGTGGCACTGGCCGAAGGCATGGCCGTCGCCCGGCGTTTATTCAAACCCGAGCAATACCGCGCGGTGGACTACAATCACATTCCGACGGCCGTCTTCAGCTTGCCTAACATCGGGACCGTGGGTCTGACCGAAGAGCAAGCGAAGAAAGCTGGGCACCAGGTGCAGATTTTCGAAAGCCGCTTCCGGCCGATGAAACTGTCCCTGACCGACAACCAGGAGCGCACCCTGATGAAGCTGGTGGTGGATGCCAAGACCGACCGCGTGCTGGGCTGCCACATGGTGGGTCCCGAAGCCGGCGAGATCATCCAGAGCCTGGCCATTGCGGTGAAGGCAGGAGCCACGAAGCAGATTTTCGATGACACCATCGGCGTGCACCCGACGGCCGCGGAAGAGTTCGTCACCATGCGTACCGCAACGCGTTGATGTCTGAATCCCGGCCTCATGGATGAGTGCCGGGCCTGCAATCGTTAAAGGATGGAACCGCTTTTGACCAGCACGAGTTTTCCGGCATCCATGCCCTTGAATCCCATTGCACCTGAAGAACGGGAACCTGACGATCAGGGGGCTGCCCAAGCCGACGCCCTGCACGAAAGCGAGCGTCAGTTTCGCACCTTGGCCGACAACATGAGCCAACTGGCCTGGATCGCCGATCCGGCCGGGAAAATCTATTGGTACAACGCACGCTGGTACAGCTACACCGGCACTTCCCATGAAGCGATGATGGCTTTGGGCTGGCGCTCGCTGCACCATCCCGATCATCTGGAGCGCGTGGATTCACGCATGCGGCGCTGTTTCGCCACCGGTTCGATCTGGGAAGATACCTTCCCGCTGCGCGGCAAGGATGGGCTTTACCGCTGGTTTCTCTGTCGCGCGCTGCCCATTCGCGACGACCAGGGCAACATCACCTATTGGCTCGGCACCAGTACCGATATCACCGCGCAGGTCAGCGCTGAAGATGCCCTGCGTGAACTGAACGAAAGCCTTGAGCGGCGGGTAGCCGAGCGTACCCGTGAACTGGCCGAGATCAACGAACGCCTGCAAGTGGAAATCAGCGAGCGCGCCCAGGCCGAAGAGGCGCTGCGGCACGCGCAGAAAATGGATGCCATTGGCCAGTTGACCGGAGGCATCGCACATGACTTCAACAACATGCTGACCGGGGTGCTAGGTGCTCTGGATTTGATCCAGCGGCGAGTGGCGGCGGGTCGGGTGTCCGAGATCGATCGTTACATCGAAGCGGCCATGACTTCGGCCAACCGGGCTGCGGCTTTGACCCACCGGCTGCTGGCTTTCGCGCGACGTCAGTCGCTTGATCCGCGGCCGGTGGACGTCAACCAGATGGTGACGTCCATGGAAGAGTTGGTGCGCCGGACCATTGGCGAGAGCATCGAGCTGGAAATCGATCTGAACAGCGCGTTGAGTCTGACCAATACCGATGAGCATCAACTGGAAAATGCCCTGCTGAATCTGGTGATCAATGCCCGTGACGCCATGGCGGACGGCGGGCGGTTGCTGATTCAGACCGAGGTCATTCACATCGCGGTGCTGCATGACGCGTTGTCGCCGGGTGACTACGTACGGCTCAGTGTGCAGGACACCGGTACCGGCATGTCCACAGAAGTGATCGCCCGGGCCTTCGATCCGTTCTTCACCACCAAGCCAATCGGACAGGGCACGGGTCTGGGGCTGTCGATGGTTTATGGTTTCATCAACCAGACTGGCGGGCAGGTGCAGATCGACAGTGTTGAAGGGCGTGGTACGCGCATAGATCTGTATCTGCCATGCCACTTCGAATCCAGCCACCGCCCTCAAGCGACCGACGAAGACGGCACGACCCCAAGGGCCGGGCAGGGCGAGCGCGTGTTGGTGGTCGAGGACGAGCCGGACGTGAGGATGCTGGTGGTCGATGTGTTGCGCGAGTTGGGGTACTCGGTGGAGGTGGCTGCCGATGGCGCGTCTGCCTTGCCGTTCTTGCACGACACTGCGCGAATCGATCTGCTGGTCACCGATGTCGGCCTGCCGGGCATGAACGGACGGCAACTGGCGGAGATTGCCCGTCAGCAGCGCCCGGATTTGCGCGTGTTGTTCATGACCGGATATGCCCGTAATGCGCAGGTGCGCGGTGACTTTCTGGAGAAGGGCATGGACATGCTGACCAAACCATTCAGCATCGACGACCTGGCCCAGCGCGTTCGCGGCTTGATCGAGGCGCCATAGCACACTGGTCCTTATAGCAGCCGGCGATAACGATTTCAGGCGCGCTGCCGGTAAGCCGTGCTGCCAAAGATCATCTTGTGTCCGTATCGGGTCGCCCCGCCCGCAGGTTCTCCAGCGCCACTTCAGTCTTGATCAGGATCAGCTCCAGTACGCGATTCTGCTGGTCGCGCTCAGTCAGGCGCGCCTGCAGTTTCTCAGTTTCAGTCTGGGCATTGTGCAAGCGTTCCTGCAGCAGCGCGCACTGGGTGTGCGACTGCAGATGCTGCTCTTTGAGTGAGCGGATTTGCTCGTCCTTGTCCTCCAACCGCGACGCGGTGTCCTGTGCGGCCTGCGTCAGTCGTGCATTGTTTTTCTGCTCGACCTGCAAGGCCTCTTGAGTGCTGAGCAAGGTAGCGGTCTGGGTCCCCAATTTGGTGGTTTGGCGGGCGTGGCGCTCGATAAGGTCGGCGAGTCGACGTTCGACGCCATTCAACGTGTCTTGTATTTCTTTCTTTTCGACGTCCAGCCTGGCTTGAGCCTCGTCGAAGCGTTCTTGCGCCTGCTCCCTCAAGCGATCCGCCAACCGTGCAACGAGACGTGTCAGTTCGGCGTCGATCTGCGGTGCAGTCGTATTGTCTTCTGTCGCATCGAGCTCCCGCATGAGCCGGTGAATGGTGCTTTTTGATCCGGTATTTCCCAATTCGATACGTACCGCATCGATGCTGGGATTTTCGCCTCGAGCCACCAGCGCAAGGCGCGCAGCCTGCACGTTAGACCTGTTTACGCCGCTACGGGCCATCTCGACTCCTGAATACTGTGCGAGATACGTATCGATATTACGTACCGTCAAAGACGCATATCTTGCTGCATTTTTGAGGCGATGTCTGCTGTGGGTTGAACTTGGACGAATGAAGTAGGTAGGCTGTCCGGCGTGGTGTCTGCGCTATCGATTTTAAGTTGTCGGCACGGTCGTCAAAACCCAGTGCCTTAATTCTTCTATATATAGAGCTGCTACATAGCGAAAACCAATCGCCAGCATCAGGTTTGCCAATGAGCCGTAGCTGTCGATTATGCGTAAGATCCTCTCCATCGCTTTCACAACGCACTTTTCTACAAACCCTAAGGAGATCCACCCGATGCCTATCATTAACAGCCAAGTAAAACCGTTCAAAGCTACCGCTTTCAAAAACGGCGCTTTCGTTGAAGTTTCGGATGCTGACCTCAAAGGCAAATGGTCCGTGGTGTTCTTTTACCCGGCCGACTTCACCTTCGTCTGCCCAACCGAGCTGGAAGACCTGGCTGATAACTATGAAGCGTTCCAGAAACTGGGCGTTGAAATCTACTCCGTGTCGACCGACACCCACTTTGCTCACGCTGCCTGGCACAACACTTCGCCAGCCATCGGCAAAATCCAGTACACCATGATCGGTGACCCAACCCTGACCATCTCCCGCAACTTCGACGTTCTGATTGAAGAAGCCGGTCTGGCTGACCGCGGTACTTTCGTGATCAACCCGGAAGGCGAAATCAAAATCGTCGAGCTGAACGACGGCGGTGTAGGGCGTGACGCTTCCGAGTTGCTGCGCAAGATCAAGGCTGCCCAGTATGTTGCTGCTCACCCGGGCGAAGTTTGCCCAGCCAAGTGGCAAGAAGGCGAAGCGACCCTCGCGCCTTCCCTGGATCTGGTCGGCAAGATCTAAGTCCTCATGACAGGACCGGGGGCGTTCAGCCCATAAGTCAGTAAGCCGCATCGCCCCCAAAAACGCCCGGGCGGTTATCGCCTGGGCGTTTTTATTTCAAAAAAAGCTGCATTTCCAGACCCTGAAATTGAAGAAAAGGAAAGCCCATCATGTTGGACGCCAATCTTAAAGCTCAACTGAAATCGTACCTGGAGCGGATCACTCGCCCGATCGAGATCGTCGCGTCCCTTGATGACGGCGCAAAATCCCAGGAAATGCTGGCTTTGCTCAACGACATCGTCAGCAGCTCCAATCAGATCACCCTGGACACTAGCGGCACCGATGCACGCACGCCATCCTTTGCCCTGAACAGCCCGGGCCAGGACATCAAGCTGCGATTCGCCGGTCTGCCGATGGGTCATGAATTCACCTCTCTGGTGCTGGCGCTGCTGCAAGTCGGCGGCTATCCCTCCAAAGCCACTGAGGAAACCATCGAGCAGGCGCGTTCCCTGACCGGTGAGTTCAAGTTTGAAACCTACTTTTCCCTGACCTGCCAGAACTGTCCTGACGTGGTTCAGGCGCTGAACCTGCTGGCCGTGCTCAACCCGAATGTGCAGCACGTCGCCATTGAAGGCGGCCTGTTCCAGCAGGAAGTGAGCGACCGCCAGATCATGTCGGTGCCGAGCATCTACCTCAACGGCGAATTGTTCGCCCAGGGCCGGATGAACCTGGAAGAGATTCTGGCCAAGATCGACACCAGTGCCGGCGATCGTCAGGCAGAGAAGCTCAATGCGAAAGAAGCGTTCGACGTGCTTGTGGTCGGCGGTGGCCCCGCCGGTTCCGCTGCGGCGATTTATGCAGCGCGCAAAGGTATTCGCACTGGCGTCGCGGCTGAGCGCTTCGGCGGTCAGGTGCTGGACACCATGGCCATCGAAAACTTCATCTCGGTGCAACACACCGAAGGTCCGAAACTGGCCGTGGCCCTTGAAGAGCATGTAAAAGAATATGAAGTCGACATCATGAACCTGCAGCGCGGCGATCAGCTGATTGCAGGCAAGGATGGCGAGCTGCATCAGGTCAAATTCGCCAGCGGCGGCGTACTGAAATCCAAGACCGTGATTCTGGCGACCGGCGCCCGCTGGCGCGAAATGAACGTGCCGGGTGAGCAGCAATACCGAAACAAGGGCGTAGCGTACTGCCCGCACTGTGACGGACCGCTGTTCAAGGGCAAGCGCGTGGCGGTGATCGGTGGTGGCAACTCTGGTGTGGAAGCGGCCATCGACCTGGCCGGTATCGTGTCTCACGTGACCCTGCTCGAATTCGACAGCGCACTGCGTGCTGACGCGGTTCTGCAGCGCAAGCTGCACAGCCTGCCCAACGTCACCGTTCTGACCAGTGCTCTGACCAGTGAAGTGACCGGCGACGGCCAAAAGGTCAATGGCCTGCGCTACAAGAACCGTATCACCGGCGAAGAGATCAATGTCGAGCTGGAAGGGATTTTCGTGCAGATCGGTCTTCTGCCTAACACCGAGTGGCTCAAAGGCACCATCGAGCTGTCGCCGCGTGGCGAGATCGTTGTCGACAACCGTGGCGAGACCTCGATCCCTGGCATCTTCGCCGCTGGCGACGTGACCACCGTGCCGTACAAGCAGATCGTAATTGCCGTGGGCGAGGGGGCCAAGGCTTCTCTCAGCGCTTTCGATCACCTGATCCGCACCAGCGCTCCGGCCTGATACTTGGCGCAGCTGGCGTAAAAACAAAAACCTCATGAGCGATCGTGAGGTTTTTTTATGTGTAGTCCTTTGTAGGAGCCGGGCTTGCTGGCGAATACTGCGCGTCAGTTAAGACTTAGTCGCCTGCCCCCCGCGTTCACCAGCAAGCCGGCACCTACAGCTCCGGCTCGTATGACGATTCCATCCAATGCAGCGGACCAGGCTGCGTGTTACTCAACAACAGGCGTCGGCTGAATGATCTCCACCCAATACCCGTCCGGGTCCTTGATGAAGGCCAGGCTCTTCATGCGGCCGTCGGTCAGGCGTTTCTGGAAGTCCACGCCCAACTCTTCAAAACGTGCGCAGGCGACGTGTACGTCCGGCACCGACACACAGATGTGGCCAAAGCCGCGCGGATCGCTGTTGCCGTTGTGGTAGGCGAATGCCGGGTCTTTTTCGGTGCCGTGGTTGTGGGTCAGTTCGAGGATGCCGGGAATGCCTTTCATCCAGACCGTACGTGCTGCGTCGTCAGCCGGGATTTGCGACTTGTCGACCAGCGCCAGGAAGTACAGGCTGAATTCGGCTTCCGGGAAATCACGCTTTTCTACCAGGCTGAAACCGAGTACGCGGGTGTAGAAATCCAGCGAAGCCGTGATGTCCTTGACCCGCAGCATGGTGTGGTTGAACACGAATTGGGTAGTGGCGGCATCAGGCTGGGCAGTGACGCCGGGGAGGGTGTTGAGTTCATGCAAGCTCATGGTGACTCCGGGTAATCCTGTAAATGTTGCGCAATGATACGGGACACCGCGCCCGAGCCAAACTCGAAAGTGCAGAACCTGCGAGGCGGGCCTTGTGGGCGGGGGCCGGGTAACTCACACTTTGCGGCCCGACGTTCAGGTATCGGACATGCTTTTTACGTTACGTACTTTTTCTGCAGCAACCCTCGGCCTGGCGCTTGGCTTGAACCAGGGTCTGGCTGCGGACGCAATGATCGTCTGGCCCAGTGACTGGGAAGTCGAGGCGTTGCCGCAGTCTCAATCGCAGGCTGGTGCTGACCGCCCTTCGGTGCAGATCCGCCAACGGGCGGTTAAAAAAGATGACAATGGCGACCCGGCCATGGTCGTGGAGCTGACCCAGACACGCTTGCAGCCCGGACACGAAGTCAATGTGCAGAGCGTCCTGCTGGAAATGCGCAAGGCGGTGCAGGTAAATTTCGTACACAGCGGATTTCAGAGCGTCTGCACGAAAATGAAGGAGAGTACGCTGAGCGAGGTTCCGGCAATGGAGACCACCTGTACGATCACGCAGAATGGAGCGCATGTGATGACCCAGACGCTGGTCGCGGCGGCGAACAAGGAGATGGCCTGGGCGCTGTCTTATGCAGGGTCGGCCGACGGATATGCAGCCAACAAAGATGAAGTCCTGCGCATCAGAGACAGCCTGCGTCTGAATGTAACGCCTTGAGCATTAGACGACAGGCATAAAGAAGCCCGCCGAAGCGGGCATGGGGCGCTAATCCTTTAGCAGCCTTCATCCTGTAGAAGTGCATGTGAAAAAAATGTGAAGAACTTCCCGTCGGGCCGATATTCCACATCCTTTTATCGGCTGCCACTCAGTTCAATGAGCCAGACGCGGTTAGTTCGGTGTGCTTTCAATACGACCAAATAACATGAACTCATTATCGCTTTGTATTGAGCTGCAAGCGCTTTTGACGGCTAGTTGCAGGGCGCGAGTATTCAGGATGTCGGTGGTTGCGCACTGACACGAACTTGAGTCCTTCGGTATTCATCAGGCAACGACGACATCAATTTTTCGCTCAGCTCAGCGAGCTTAACCATCGCGCTGATTATGCTTATAAAAAAAGCCCCTCAAGAAGGGGCTTTTTTATAAGACTCCGGTATTGCGATGCGAGCGATCAGCCGCGCAGCCAGGAATCAACGGTTTCGGCACCGTATTGCTCTTTCCACGATTTCAGGCCGCGATGATTGCCGCCCTTGGTCTCGATCAATTCGCCGGTGTGCGGGTTGTGATAAACCTTGACCACCCGCGCCCGACGGCGTTTGGGGCCTGCAGGGGCCGCGGTTGCGGCTGAAGTGTTCGGGTCGAGGATGGCGATGATGTCACGCAGACTCTTGTCGTAGGTACTCATCAGGGCCTGGAGCTTCTGTTCGAATTCGATCTCCTTTTTCAGTCCGGCATCATTCTTCAGATTCTCCAGCTGGGCCAGCTGTTCCTGAAGGGCTTTTTCTGCTGCGCGAAATTCGGCAAGTCTGGACAAATATTGTACTCCGGCGGTGAATGGCTGTTGTCAGCCCAACGCAAGCAACATAGGCGAAAATAAGGGCCTTGTGCTCATTTTGTCACTACCCCTCTGCGCCTTGACATTGACGACGTATGAAGAACTAACGTTGAGCTGTCAGCTTCACGTCGATGGCGAGGTAGTTGTGATTCGCTACGGGCAAATGATGCACGTTTTTTGCGAGTTGGAAAATAGGGTAAGGGCATTTGTTATATGAAACATGCAGCGGGAGATAAACATGTCTGACAAAAAAATCGGTATCAGGTGCAAACCCTTGTAAGTAATTTCTCGAACTATGCTGCATACGGAAACTATCGATCTTTGCTGCACGCCGCTGTTTCCGGTGTCTACAGCCCTTGTTGCAATGCAGGGTCATCCGGGTTCAACTGCTCCAGCTCCGCAAGCAATACCTGCACTTTCTGCAGTTGTCCTGCTTCCTTCCAGTAATTGATGAGCAGGATACGCGCACGGCGATCGGCGGGCTGTCTTTGCAGGATATCTTCCAGTTGCCGCTGCGCCGGCTCCAGTTGCTGAAGGTCGTGCAGGGCGACGGCCAGATCATAACGGTACGCAGTATTCTCGGGCTCCAGCTCCACGGCCTTGGCCAGCGCCAACAAGGCATATTCATTCTGCTGGTGATGCAGCAACCACATACCCAATGCGTGTTGCAGCAATGAAGACTGGGGGTGTTTATTCAGCAACTGGGCCAATTGTTGCCGGGAACGATCAGTCTGCCCTTGCTGATCCAACAGTTGCACCTGGGCGAGGCCGGCCTCGATATTATTGGGTTCCAGTTTCAGCGCCAGATCCAGGGCATCGGAAGCCTTGCGGTTGTCGGCGCGATTGACGAAGAGCTTGGCCAACTGCAGTTGGCTTTGGCCACTGGGGGGCTGAGATGACAGCGTGCTTTCGTATTGTGCAGCGGCTTCCTGCAGAGGGCCGTAATACAGCCCGACATCATCCGGCGTCAGGCCCAACAATGCGCGGACAGCCGTGAAGCGCACGCCTTGATCGGGATCGTCGAGCAGAGGCCCGATCAGCACGCTGCGCTGCGCATCCGGGACCATGGCGGCTACGGTGTCGATTGCGGCTTGTTGAACCAGGGGAGCAGGGCGCTTGAGGTCGCCGTCGAGGATTTTCAGCGCCTGGGCGCTCGGGTAGTTGATCAGCTCCGCAAGCAGACCGGCGCGACGGATATCCGAAAGGTCGGTGCGACTGAATTGTTGGTAAAGCACGCGCGCGGCACCAGGCTTGCCGTTATGGGCCTGCTCCAGTGCCTCGGCGTAGCTGTGATTGACCACTGGCGCCGCGGGCGGGGCATGCCAGGCGCGCACGAGTAATCCCAGCGCGAGCAATGCCAGCATCGCAACTGCTGCAATCGCGATTTTCCAGCGACGACGAGCCTTCAGTTGCTCTGTGGAGTCCTGCGAAGGCGCTTTTGACATACTGATTTCCATTTCTGCGTGGGCAGCAGCTTCGGGGAGTGATGGCCGAGTGTCAAACGGCAATCACCGCCGGTCGGCGCTGCAGTTGCCAATAAAAAGCCCCGAACCTTGTGAGTCCGGGGCTTGGAGAGGGCGTCAGGTAAACCGCCCGGCAGCAGATCGCCAGGGATCAGGCGTTAGGTTGCCAGCCGCCGCCGAGCGCTTTGTAGATCGCCACGATTCCGCGATACAGCTCGATTTCAGCCTGCGCCTGAGTGTCTTCAGCGGCCAGACGCTCACGCTCGGCATCCAGCAACACCAAAAAGTCAGCTGTGCCTTCCTTGTACTGAATGCTTGCCAGATTGGCGGCCGAGCGGCTCGCTTCACTTTGGCGTACCAGCGAGACCAGCCGTTGCTGCCGTTTGTCGTAGTCGCTAAACGCGTTTTCGGTCTCTTCCAGTGCCAGCAAGACCTGCTGCTCGTAGTTGGCCAGCGCGCCCTCGGCGTCGGCGTTGGCGCCACGGATCCGCGCCCTCACACTGCCCAGGTCGAACGCCGCCCAAGTGATGCTGGGCCCAAGGCCCCAGGCTTGCGCCGCCCCGGAGCCAATCTGCGATCCACGGCTGGCGGTGAAGCCCAGGAAGCCGCTGAGGCTGACCCGGGGGAACAAGTCGGCGGTCTGCACACCGATGCGAGCGGTCTGCGCCGCCAATTGTCGCTCGGCACTGCGCACATCAGGACGGTTTTCCAGCAGCTTGGTCGGGTCGCCGATAGGCAGCGCCTTGGAGATGGCCGGCAGCCGGGCAGGCGCCAGACTCACCGTCATGGCATCCGGGCGTTCGCCCAGCAGGGTCGCGATGCGATTGCGCTCACGCGTCTGCTCGGCTTGCAACTGCGGTATGGTTGCCTCAACGGCAGCCAGACGTGCATCGGCGCGCACCACGTCGATCTCGTTGCCGACACCTTCATCGCGCAGTTGCACGGTGACGTCGCGCGAGTTCTGCTGGTTTTTCAGGTTGTCGCGGGCAATGTTTTCGCGCAATTGCGCACCGCGCAGTTGCCCGTAGGCATCCACCAGTTCGGCGATCATGGTCACTTGAAGCTGATACAGATTGGCCTCGGCCACCTGCTGATCGGCTTCGCTGGCTTCCAGTTCGCGTTGAATGCGACCGAACAGGTCGATCTCCCAGGCCATGTCCAGCCCCAGGTCGTAGCGTTCCTGGTTGACCCGGTGGTCGGTTTCACCCGGCACCTGTGCACGGCCTATTTCGCTGCTGGCGCGGCTGGTGACCACTGGCATGGCATCGTTGCTGATGTCGTCGCGAATGGCGCGAGCAGCTTTCAGGCGGGCGAAAGCCACGCGCAATTCGCGGTTGCCTTGCAGCGACTGGGCCACCAACTGATTCAGGGTCGGGTCATCGAACTGCTGCCACCAGATGGTCTCCGTGCAACTGCGATCGTAAGCACCTTGAGCGGTGGCCTGGATATTGGCCGCCGCGGTGTCCGGCGTCTTGTAGTCGGGGCCGACGGCGCAGGCCGCCAACGCCAGCACCAACAGGCTCGGCAGGAAGAGTTTTGCAGCCTTCATCAATGAGCCTCCGGAGCGATGGTCTGAACGCGTTGAGCCTTGGCCGCCTTGCGAGCCTCGTTGCGTTCCACGAAGTTACGAATCAGCACATAGAACACGGGGGTCAGCAGCAGACCGAAGAAGGTCACGCCGAGCATCCCGGAGAACACCGCCACACCCATGGCGTGACGCATCTCGGCACCGGCACCGCTGGACAGCACCAGTGGCACGACCCCCATGATGAACGCGAACGAGGTCATCAGGATCGGACGCAGACGCAGGCGGCAGGCTTCCAGAACAGCCTCCAGCGGGGTCTTGCCTTTTTCCTGTTCGTCCTTGGCGAATTCAACGATGAGAATCGCGTTCTTGCACGCCAGACCCACCAATACGATCAGGCCGATCTGGGTGAAGATGTTGTTGTCGCTGCCGGCGATGATCACACCGGCAATAGCCGACAGCAGGGTCATCGGCACGATCAGGATGACCGCCAGCGGCAGGCTCCAGCTTTCGTACAACGCTGCCAGCACCAGGAACGCCAACAGTACGCATAGCGGGAAGACCAGCAGGGCGGTGTTACCCGACAGGATCTGTTGGTAGGTCAGGTCAGTCCACTCGTAGGTCATGCCATTGGGCAGTTCCTGTTGGAGCAGTTTTTCCATCGCCGCCTGGGCCTGGCCCGAGCTGTAGCCTGGGTCTGCGGCACCGTTGATCTCAGCGGTGATGAAACCGTTGTAGTGCATCACGCGGTCCGGCCCCGAGGTGTTGGTGACTTTAAGCAGCGTCGCCAGCGGAATCATTTCGCCCAGGTTGTTGCGCACCTTCAATTGACCGATCTGCTCGGCATCCTGGCGGAACTGCTGTTCAGCCTGGACGTTGACCTGATAGGTACGACCGAAGCGGTTGAAGTCGTTGGCGTACAGCGAGCCCAGGTACACCTGCAGGGTGTCGAAAATGTCGCTGATGGCCACGCCGTGGGTCTTGGCTTTTTCACGGTCGATCGCGGCGTCGACCTGTGGAACGTTCACGGTGTAGCTGGTGAACAGTGCAGCCAGTTCCGGCACGCTTCGGCTCTTGCCGATGATATTCATCGTCTCTTTGTAGAGTTCGTCGTAACCCAGGTTGCCGCGGTCCTCGATCTGCAGGCGGAAGCCGCCAATCGTTCCCAGGCCCTGTACCGGCGGTGGTGGGAAGATCGCCATGTAGGCTTCCTGAATCGACGCGTACTTGCCGTTCAGCGCACCGGCGATGGCGCCTGCGGATTCGCTGGCCAGCTTGCGCTCATCGAATGGCTTGAGCGTGACGAACACGATGCCGGAGTTGGGGCTGTTGGTGAACCCGTTGATCGACAGACCCGGGAACGCCACCGCACTCTCGACGCCCGGCTGCTGCAGCGCGATATCGGACATGCGCTTGATCACGTCTTCGGTACGGTCCAGGCTGGCGGCATCCGGCAGTTGCGCGAAGGCGACCAGATACTGCTTGTCCTGCTGTGGCACAAAACCGGTCGGCGTGGTCGAGAAGCCCAGCCAGGTCATGACGATCAGGCCCGCATAGACCACCAGTGCCACGCCGCTGACGCGTATCACACGGCCCACTGCACCGACATAGCCATTGCTGGCCTTGACGAAGAAGCGGTTGAACGGGCGAAACAGCCAGCCACCGAGCAGCCTGTCCAGAAAGCGCGAGAAACCGTCTTTCGGGGCATCGTGGGCGCGCAGCAGTACCGCCGCCAAGGCCGGCGACAGGGTCAGGGAGTTGAAGGCCGAGATCACCGTCGAAATGGCGATGGTCAAGGCGAACTGCTTATAGAACTGTCCCGTCAGACCGGAGATGAACGCCGCCGGTACGAACACCGCACACAGCACCAGCGCGGTCGCGATGATCGGACCGGTCACTTCGCGCATGGCGATCTGGGTAGCTTCCATTGGCGGGTGGCCGAGCTCAATGTTTCGCTCGACGTTTTCCACCACCACAATGGCGTCGTCCACCACGATACCGATGGCCAGTACCAGGCCGAACAGCGACAGCGCGTTGAGCGAGAAACCGAACAGGTGCATGACCGCGAACGTACCGATCAGCGACACCGGCACGGCGGCCAGCGGGATGATCGACGCGCGCCAGGTCTGCAGGAACAGGATCACCACCAGCACGACGAGAATCAGCGCTTCGAACAGGGTGTGAACCACTGCCTCGATGGAGCCGCGCACGAAGATCGTCGGGTCGTAGACGATGCTGTAGTCCATGCCTTCCGGGAAGCTCTTTTTCAGCAGTTCCATCTCGGCACGCACTTCGTTGGAGATGTCGATGGCGTTGGATCCGGGACGCTGGAAGATCGGCATCGCCGCCGCTGGCTGATTATTCAGCAACGAGCGCAAAGCGTACTGATTGGAGCCCAACTCGACTCGTGCCACGTCTTTGACCCGGGTGATTTCGCCGTCCGGGCCTGAGCGAATGATGATGTTTTCGAACTCTTCCTCGGAGACCAGACGGCCTTGGGTGTTGATCGACATCTGGAAGCTGGTGGCGCTCGGGGAGGGCGGCGCGCCCAGTTGACCGGCAGCGACCTGACGGTTCTGTTCGCGAACGGCGTTGACCACGTCGGTGGCGGTGATATTGCGCGAAGCGGTCTTGTTCGGGTCCAGCCAGATACGCAGCGAGTAGTCACCCATACCAAACAGTTGCACGTCACCGACACCGTTCAGACGCGCCAGCTCATCCTTGATGTTGAGCACCGCATAGTTGGACAGGTACAGCATGTCGTAGCGTTTGTCCGGCGAGGTCAGGTGGACCACCATGGTCAGGTCGGGAGAGGCCTTGTCCACGGTGATACCGATGCGGGTCACTTCTTCCGGCAGTTTTGGCTCGGTCCGGGTGACCCGGTTCTGCACCTGTACCTGCGCGGTGTCCAGATTGGTGCCCAGAGCGAAGGTGATGGTCAGGGTCAGCTTACCGTCGGCGGTTGCCTGGGAGGACATATACAGCATGTTCTCGACACCGGTGATCGCCTGCTCCAGTGGCGCGGCCACGGTTTCGCCGATGACCTTCGGGTTGGCGCCGGGGAAGTTGGCGCGCACGACGACGGTCGGTGGTACCACTTCCGGGTATTCACTGATCGGTAGCTGGAACAGCGAGATGGCGCCGGCAATCAGGATCAACAGCGAGAGAACCGCTGCGAAGATCGGGCGCGTGATAAAGAATTTTGAAAAATTCATCGAGTGGGTCCCTTAACCGCGTGGCGTAGCGACAGCGGCAACCTTGGCGTCCAGCTTGGACTGCGCCTTGGGTTGATTGCTGGCTTCAAGTGCTTGGCGTTGTTGTTGCAGTGCGGCGAGGGTGTCGGCGCTGGCCATCTCGGAGTCTTGCGGGTCGACCGGCGAGCCTGGTCGAACACGCTGCAGACCGCTGACGACAATGCGATCGTCCTTGGCCAGACCGCTGCGCACGATGCGCAGGCCTTCGAGTTTCGGCCCCAGATCGACGCTGCGGTAAACGGCCTTGTTGTCCTTGTCGACAACCAGTACGAATTTCTTGCCAAGGTCGGTCCCGACCGCTTCATCCTTGATCAGCATGGCCGAGTAGGTGCCACTGCCGACCAGCTTCAGACGCGCGTACAGACCCGGTGTGTATTCTCCCTTGCTGTTGTCGAACACGGCGCGGCCCCGGATGGTGCCGGTGCGCGGATTGACCTGGTTGTCGACGAAGTTCATCTGGCCCTGGTGCGAATTATCCGCCTCGTTGGACAGACCCATGTACACCGGGCTGGTGCTACCGCGCTTGCCATCGCGGGCCAGTTGGTTGTACTTGAGGAAGACACGCTCGTCGGCGTCGAAGTAGGCGTAGACCTTGTCGGTGGATACCACGCTGGTGAGGATGCTCTGATCAGCGGTGACGATGTTGCCCGAGGTGATTTCCGCCCGGCTGACACGGCCGGTGATCGGCGCGGTCACGCGGGTAAAACTCAGGTTCAGTCGGGCCAGATCCAGTTGCGCCTGAATGGCGGCGACCGCGGCTTTGGATTCCTGCGCGGTGGTGGTCCGTGAGTCGGCCAGTTCCGCGGAAATCGCATTATTGGTGCGCAGACGCTCGCCGCGTTGGGCTTCATTGTTGCTACGTACCCATGCAGCCCTGGCCTGTTGCAATTGGGCATCCAGACGATGCACTTCAGCTTCGAACGGGCGCGGGTCGATCTGGAACAACAGGTCGCCTTTCTTCACCAGCTCGCCATCGGTGAATGCCACCGAATCGATCTGACCGGAAACGCGAGGACGAACCTGCACGGTTTCCGGAGCCTCCAGACGCGCCGTGACCTCATCCCACTCATTGACCGGCTGCTCGAGCACCTTGGCCACGTTGACCTTTGCCGCCGCTGGAGCTTGAGCGGCCGTTTCCGGGCCTTTCCCGCAAGCACTGATCACCACCAGTGCCAACGCGGCAAGGGGATAGCGAAGAGGAGTAAGTGACTGAACCATGGGAAAATCCGCCGATGTTATTGAGATGGGCGGATTCTGTTCTCGGGGGTTTTATTGCACGAATCGAATAACACGAAGGTAAATATCAGCGGGAATGATGTTTACCTTAGCGAGGGCTCTGGGACGGGGGTTACGCCAGACTGTCCGGATCGCCAAAACAATCTGGCCCATAGACTGCATTCGACGGCGACTCGAATCGACAAAAATCTGAGGTTAATCCATATCCGCCTGGCGCGCGGAAGGTGGCAAGCGCCCTCTACCGGAACTCTTCTTTGAGTCCCAGCAAGACGCAAGCAAGTGCCAGAAACATTACCCCTCAAGGCGCCCGTGAAAGGACCTGGGACCCTATGTCTTCGGCGCTACGTTATATCCCTGATCCTCGTTTCGCAGGCGGCGGGGGCGGGTAGTTGTTATCAACCCACACTCTGCCGCTCGCCCAACCGTTTGTTGTCGGTTGACCGATCCCAGTTTTTGTCTGGCGTTGAGTAAATGGAAGTCCACGGTACGTTCGCCGCAGTCTAAGATACGGCTGATTTCCCAGGTTGTTTTACCAATGCCAGCCCAATGAAGACATTCCATTTCTTTCGGGGTGAGCGCGCATGATGGCTGTTCTTGCCTACAAACTTGATGTCGTAACCCGGCGACTATGAAGGGCGCCAGCACGAAAAGTCGGCTCACATTTTCGCTGCAAAATGTCATGTGCTTTTCGTGTTTTTGAGTATCGAAGGCGACGCTCAGCGTGCCCCTCAAAAACTCATGACGCAACGGAATACTGATTCCATTACCCAAACCGTGTGCGGCACGCTGCTGCCAGAATCTTTGTGACCGGCCACGGGCGCGGCGGCGCTCTTGGTCCCAAAGCATTGGCACTAGTTCGCGGCGACAGTGCTTCAGTATTGGATCAATTTCAATCAATCCCTCGCAGCGATAGCGGTCCAACCATTCTTTTGGGAAGTTGGTGATCAAGCCAGTCAGCGGATTTCTGTCAACCGGCGCTGCCCCCAGGCGAACCATGTAACTGTGAAATCCTAATTGCCGCAGCAACTTCGCCAATTGACGCGCCCAGTCCGTGGGATGGGCTTCCTTGCTGAGGTTCATAAGGGCGCTCAGGAGCGCGCTTTGATCAAGCGGTTGAGAGGAGGCGTATTTGTCCATGATAATTGCCCTTGCTGCGATGGCCACGTGCAGGCCGAACTAAAGAAGGGGCAAGGCCCCTCTATCGGCGTCCTAGCGCACATGGCGCGTTATGAAACTGCGGAAAAACTCAATCCCGTCTTCAGTAAGAATACTTTCGGGATGGAATTGAACGCCTTCAATGGCAAATTCCCGGTGTCTGAGCCCCATCACATAGCCGTCGTCGATTGATCTGGACGTGATGTATAAGCATGGGGGCATGTCTTGGTCGCTCACAATAAGTGAGTGATAACGGGTCGCTTTGATGGAATTTCCGTCGGTATGTGCATAGACCCCAGCTCCGTCGTTTTCAACTTCGCTGACCTTTCCGTGCATGACATTTGGCGCGCGGCATACCTGAGCGCCAAATGCCAGGCCAATGGCTTGATGCCCTAGACATACACCGAGCAGGGGGAGTTGCCCTCGGAAATGCTGAATCACCTCCACATAGCCAACGTCTCGCGGATGGCCGGGGCCGGGGCCCAATACACAGAAGTCGGGCGCGTAGGATTCAATGCGCTGAATAAGGTCAGGTGTATCGTTGCGTGCAATGCAAGTCTCCAGTCCCATCTGCTCCAGATATTGACTGATAATAAATACGAAGCTGTCATAGGCATCGATAAGGAAGACTTTCATTGTGTGATCTCTTTTCCAGTGATCGCGTAATAAACCGAGCCCATTTTATAAAAGGTCTCCAACCATTCAGCTTCTGGAATCGAGTCTGCCACCACGCCTGCGGACGCACGCATCTGGTATGTCCCCTGATCATGTACCGTGGAGCGTATGCAAAGCGCGGTATTTACATTTCCGTCAAAACCGATAAGTCCCAACGCGCCTGCGTAAATCCCACGCCTATTACTCTCCAACTCCTCTATCAACTCCATGGCTCTAACCTTAGGGGCGCCGGACATCGTGCCTGCCGGGAACGACGCTTTTATAGCGTCATAAGCGTCCAATCCAGGCCTCAACAACCCGCGGACGTTCGACACCATGTGGAACAGATGGGAGTATTCCTCAACCAACATGAACTCATCCACGTCCAAGGACCCCGGTTGGCAAACTCGGCCAATGTCATTGCGGCAAAGATCGATAAGCATCAGATGTTCGGCCCGCTCTTTTTCAGAGCGTGTGAGCTCTAGTACAAGTGAGGTTGAGTCAGTGCCGGCCTTTTTGCCAATTGTACCTGCTATCGGGCGCATTTCGATCAGGTTGTCTTTGATACGCACAAATAGCTCGGGGCTGGCTCCGATCAGGTCAATGCCGCCTACATGAGCGAGATACATGTAAGGCGAAGGATTACGCTGTCGCAGGGTTTGATAAACTTCAAAAGGCGTTACTGTGGAACGAACGCGAATTTCGTGGCCTAATTGTATCTGATAGACATCACCGCTGCGGATATGCTCCATAGCAGTGGCGACACGGTGAAGGAATTGCTCTTTCGACACCATACGTGACTCTTCGACAGCTTCCGGATAATGGGGTGCTTTGAACGTTTGTTTGTTCATTAAGAAGTTCAAGTCGTCCCGAGCGCGCCGTTGCCATAGTGCGTTATTGTTGATTAATATTTCAGTTGTTCCATTGTTATGGAAGTAAATAAGCGTTTGGTACATCGAAAGTGAAATGATCGGATACTCATAGCTTTGCGGCGCTAATGTTGGAATGTTCTCAATCATTCTCACGCAGTCGTATGAAAAATAACCGAAAAAAGCCAAGCTGGTCGGCGCATTGGGCGATAGCTTGAAAGCGGATTGTATCGTGCGCAGCATTCTCCACGCGGCTTCAGAGTTCGCGATTTTAACCAGATGATTATCGTCTACAGAATATCCGGCAAGCTTAAGCACATCTGAAATATGAACGCATAGCTGTCCCGCACCAGTAAATTTTGCGTGATCTTCGTTCATGCTGATTTCGAAAATAGGCTCTAAGCCGACGATGGTGGCTTTTCGATCTCTACTCGGGCCAGAGAGCGACTCGAGAATAAAAACTTGCTCTGGGCCAAATCGCTTAGCGGCATTCCAATACACCGATAATGGATCGGGTGTGTCGCGTCTTTCAATACGAAAAACATCTACGTCAATTAGTTGATCCTTCATGTTGCGTCTGTCCTTTTCTATTGTTTTGATTTGAGAGGTTTCAATGGTAGTGATTACGCTCCCAGTGGGTTGGAGGGTCGAGAGGTCTAAACTTTGTAGGATGGTTCTGACGAAATTTTCAGAAGCGTCGACTGACGTCTGGTCCATGGCTCGACAAATATCGAGCAACTATTGGTCAGAATTCGCAGAACATAAAGGTAGCCGATCAGTGTGAATGTCGGGAGCGAACGCTGGATTTGAAGTGTCCACGCAATCAATGCGCCAGATCGACGTAAGACTGTATATTCAGGGAAACGATTGTGCATAAGACATGCTGGTCCTGTCAGATCCTCGAAGTTAAAAATAATAGCTGAAGAATGGATCTTATCACGGAGATTCCTTCTGTCAAACTTAGGGTGTACACCAGGTGTGGGTAGCAGAAGATGCACAAAATGTTTATGCGAAATCGAGTATGAACGTGCGCGTATAACAAAAAAATATTCCGCGCACAACTGTGGAGCAACGCAGCTAGGGCTGATAGCTGATAATGGATAAATTAGGTACGCGGAAGAATCAGTGGGAAATCAGGATCTATATCAATGAATAAGAATTTCGAAGTGTTCAAAGGCTGCTATGACGAGGTGCATAGCGCTTATTGGTCCGACACGCTAAGTGATGCGGAGCTATCTGCGTGGCACCAAAGTCAACTGCGAAAGGTCGTGAGGTATGTAAAGGAGTTGTCGCCTTTTTACCGCAAGCGATTGGCGAGTGTCGATGAACGCACGCTTCGACTTGAAGACTTGAGCAGCTTACCCTTCACGACGAAGGACGACCTGCGCAATGCCGGTATGGATATTCTGTCGGGGCCACTTGAAGACAGTATGTTTTATTACGAAACGACCGGTACAACAGGGCCTGCAACTCCCTGCCCGCGAGATCGAGGAGAAAGTTATGCCTCCAACCGGCAGCTCGCTATGGCCTACCAAGCAGTCTTGGACAGGCACTTCGCTACCGAAAAGACGGTGGTTGGCATCATGGGCCCGACTGAGGTTCACTCGTTTGGCGATACTTTGGGTGAAGTGTGTGCTCAGTTGGGCGTATGCAACGCCAAGCTGTGGCCACACTCACCGGTGATCGGATATCCGAAAGCGCTCCAACTATTGAAAGATCTACGTATCGGAGTGTTGGCTTCGGCGCCAGGGCTGTTACTGGCTCTGGCTAAAGAGGCTGAGCGTAATGGTTTGAATCCCAGAGAAGATTTCGCAGTACGTACGTTCATGATGAGCGGAGAGCTTTGCACACCGGCGCTGAAGAACAATCTTTACAGCCTGTGGGGAGCCCAACCTTACGATAGTCTGTACGGGTCGCAAGAAACGATGATCATTGCCGCATGCAATGCAGACGATCAGCTGGTGCCGCATCGGATGAACTACATTCTGGAGGTGCTTGACCCAAGCACGGGCGAGAGCTTGGGGGATTCAGGTGACGGAGAACTATGCGTAACTATGTTGATACCTGGAAGTAAGCCCCTAATTCGTTACCGAACTGGAGATATGGTATCCATTCAGTCAAGACTTGGTCATCCCCAGGCCATGCGTCAGATCATTAAAGTCGTCGGCCGCGTGAAAGATTCGACATGCCTCAACGGACGCTCGTTTTCTGCGGCACAGATGGAGCAGGCACTCCTTGAGGGTGTAGAGCAATGCCTAGGTTATCAACTTATTATAAACAATAGTAACCAGTCTGATACTGTCATCGCAAAACTCGAAATGTCGAAATTCTACGCTGGCAATGTTGGGCGTATGGTATTGCTGATCAAAGAGCGTCTGAAGGAGCGGCTAGGGGTCGAGTCGACTGTTATGGTAGTGGACGACTTAGCAGAACACGTTAATCTTGGAAGTTGGTTTAGTTGGAAAGAAGCGCGAATAGTTGACCAGCGCCAATCGTGATTCGAGGTCACAGAATGAACATGTCCATTCGGGTTATCAATCCCCATGATCCTCTGTTTGCAGAGGTCAGGTGTTTGAGGTCGCGGTACTTGGGAACCAATCCTGCTCAAGAGACAGATTTTGAACTTCGGGAGCCTGTAAGAGACGCTCTATCCTATCATTTGATTTATTTAGATGGGGCTCAAGTCGTGGGGGCATTACGGATAACTCCGGTTGGTCACGGTTTGAGTTTCGTGGAGCGGGCTATCGACATTCACAAACATTTCAAACAGCCGATGGACACCTTTGATGCCAATCGACTGGTTTTGAACGAGCGATACCGGGGAGGCAGACACTTACGTAACTTTCTGCTCGGGGCCTCCGTGTGGCTCAAGGCTAACACGCATCTGCGGTTTATCTCAGCACTGTGTAGCGATACGTTGCAGGCATTGTACGTTGGGATAGGGGGGCGCGTGGTAGCAGAAAATATAACATGGCAAGGGCAGGTGGATCAGCGGCTATACAGCTTGATCTGTCTTGAGCTCGATAACGTTTATCGCAACATAAAAGGAATTAATTGATATGGGAAAGGAAGTCTTCTTCAAGGAGCTAGATGAGGTTGTTGAGGCAGGTTGGGCTCAAATAAAGCTAGGGAAATATTGGCAGTTTAGCCTGCAGAATCCCACTCCGCCTGAGCTTTATCAGCAAGTCATGCTGCAGGTTTACCACTATACCCGATACAACTCGATCAACCAGGCCGCCTGCGCGGCAAGCGCCGATCCGGAACAGACCTCTCTGCTGAGGTTTGTATATAAGCACGCGCTGGAGGAATTAGGCCACGAGCGTATGGTGCTGCGCGACCTTGGGTCAGTCGGTCTGCTGCCTGAGGCTCTGCCAGCGCCTTTGCCTCCCACCCAGGCATTGATTGCGTATCTCAACGATGTAGCCGTTCGCAAAGGCCCGGTCGCCCGCCTGGGCTACAGCTACTGGGCGGAGGATGTTTATGAGCATATTCAGCCTTTGCTGGGCAGATTTCGGGCCGACCTTAGGCTCAGCGACGAGCAAATGACTTTTTTTGTAGCCCATTCAACGATCGATGAAAAGCACGCAGACGAAGTACGTAGTGCCATGCGGCGGGCGGTAACCACGAACGAGCAACGTCGGCAGATCATAGAAGTTGCCCGGGTAACGCTCTGGCTAACGGGGCAGCTGCTTGAGGAGGCTTGGCGCACCTATCGGGCTTCGGATATTCACCAATCATTGCGAGCATCTTAAGTCGTGAAACTGACTATTGTTGTTGGGTCTAGCCGACCCTGCGGCGTCAGTGCGCGTGTGGTGGCGTTAGCAAACCACCACTTACGCGGCAAAGCTGAAGTTGACGTCCTTTGGCTCAAGGATTACCGAATCGACTATTGCGACGCCGATAATGCCTGTACCAATCGGGATTGTATGCTTCAGGATGATGTCCCATACCTCGTGACTAAATTAACCGACTCAGATGCCGTTCTCTACTTGCCAGTGATGCACGCTTACGGAGCCAATAGCCGATTTCAAGCGTTTATGGAGCGTGCAGGTTACGGTTTTCTTCGTCCCCGTGGCCGACCGTTACGCGACAAACTTGCTGCAATCGCCGTTGTCGGGCGACGCTACGGACATACCGCTGTTTTTTCCCAAATTGTATTGAACGTTCTTCTTAACAAGATGATCTTGGTGGGTTCAGGCTTTCCCGCTTGTTTTCAAACTCAACTTGCTCACGACCCCGAGGCTGAACAGGCGTTACGCGAAACCCTTGACCGTTTGCTTGAACATTATTCGCGACTCAGTGATTTAAGGGAATCTAAAAACCAAGGCGATGCTCTGCTACCGGTTTATTACAAAAGAGGCTAATCATGAATGCACGAGATACATTTCTTGCGCTAATAGTCGCAATGCTTTGGGGTGCCCAAGTGACCGCCGTTAAAATAGGTGGTTCCGAATTCCCTCCGATTCTGATGGTCGCGATACGCTTCGCGATCATGTCTATATTTCTCTTTCCATTTATTTTTCGTTTGAGACGACACCAGTTCCGATCTGTATTTTTAATCGCGTCAGTCACGGGGACCGTGCATTTTGGGCTGCTGTATTGCGGGATTTCGTTAGTCGATGCTTCGACTGCAGCGATCATTTACCAGTTGGCGACTCCATTTACATTGCTTTTAGCTGTAGTCGTCTTGCGAGAGGCAATCAACGCGCAAGTGATTTCAGGGATTCTTTTGGCTCTCACTGGTGTAATTATCTTGTTCTTCAACCCAGCCGCGAGTGGCAGTGTTCTGGGTATGGCGCTGGTCGCAATGGCCGCGCTCATGTTCGCCAGCGGTTCTGTGCTTACTAAATACTTCGGGCCGTTGGATCCACTGGCACTAAGCGCATGGACTGCGATCGTCTCGGCACCTGAGCTATTGATATGGTCGCTGATCCAGGAAAGCGGTCAGTGGTCGGGGATGATCGCCGCAAGCTATCGCGCTTGGGCAGCGGTGCTCTATACGGCGGTCAGCGGAGGGTTGGTTGGGTTTGGATTATGGTTTTGGTTGCTAAGTCGCTACTCCGTACAAACATTAAGCCCCTTCCTGTTGCTGGTACCTTTGTTCGCTGTCGTCGTCAGTCAGGTAATGCTTTCCGAAGGATTAAGCGCGCGGTTGTTGTTAGGCACTGTCATGACAATGCTCGGTGTGGCGCTCTGCCAATTACGCTGGCCACTTCGTAGAAAGCAATGCGGGAGCCTTGAAGGGAGGACTGGTGATGCGAATAATTGACCGACTGCTGCTAGCCGGCCTCCGCACGGCCAACCGGTGGCGATTTGGGTTGACGTTACGGCGCTATAGAGATCAACAAGGCTCAATTGCTTTTCTTGAAATCGGTCGCGATCATCCGGGCCCTACGCTGGTATTCCTTCACGGGCTGGGCGCTAGCAAAGATCAGTGGGGTCGACATATCTATGCTCTAGGGCTTCGCCATCATTGTCTGTTTGTTGACCTTCCTGGTCACGGACAGTCTTCCTATGAACCTCTGAATGGTTTCGGTCCAACGAGCTTGCTCGGATGCCTCGGCGGTTTGCTGGACGAAAACTGCCATGCCCAGTTTGTACTGGTAGGCAGTTCACTAGGCGGTTGTGCAGCTGTGCTTTATACGGCTGCCTGTCCGGACCGGGTCAAATATCTCGTCGCGTTAGCTCCCGCAGGTCTGGGGGAGGAAACCTTTGCGTCCGCGGTCAAGCTGAGAATTGAGAGTGGCGTACCGGTATTTGGGTACCGCACCGTTGAAGAAATGTTTAATTTCTGGCGGCTGCTATTCAAGACACCTCCAAAAACTGGAAGGCTTCTGACTAGAGCCCTTGCCGCTAACGGCCGAGCACGATTTAGCATGGTACAGAAGGTGATGAATGACTTCAAAAGGGAAGGCCTAGGCCAACTGATTGGCTATTTACCGATGATTACAGCTCCGTCTCTTTTCATTTGGGGCGAGGACGATCAGGTTTTCAATGTTGAGACATCACAACTGCTGATGAGCCAAGTGCCTGTCTACTCCAGCATTCTCATCTCTGATACCGGACACATCCCCTACTTGGAGCGCGGGCGGGAAGTCGCCGATGCGATAGAGAATTTCATTTCCCAACCCTTGGGTGAGGGCGCTTCGTAGCCCTGGCACCGCATTACGAGCGGACTACCACGACCCTGAAAATGCAACAGACATACGCTTCGACGGCTATGAGGATTATAGTCATGCCAGACTGTCCGGATCGCCGAAAAACATCTGGATCCGCGAACGCAGCCAGCGCTCGCCGGGATCGTTATCCTGGGAGCCGCGCCAGGCCATGTGCAACTCGAACGTGCGCGATTCCACCGGCAGCTCTTCTGCCCGAACGCCGCCTGCTGCGGTAAGCACCGCGGCTGCATAATCGGGCACGGTAGCGACGATGTCGGTTCCGGCGATCAGGGTCGCCAGGCCATTGAACTGCGGTACGGCCAGGACCACATGGCGCTTGCGGCCGATCTTCTCCAGATACTCATCAATGAAACCACCCAGGTCGCCAGCGAACGACACCAGCGCGTGGGGGCGGGCGCAGAAATCGTCCAGGCTGATCGGCCCCGGCATCGAGTCGGCGCGCAGCAATTTGGGTTTGCTGCGACGAAGGACCTTACGCTTGGCGTTGGCGGGCAGGTCGTCGGTGTAGCTCACGCCGATGGAAATCTCGCCGGACGACAGCAGAGCGGGCATCAGGATGTAGTTGGTACGGCGCACCACCAGCACAATGCCGGGGGCCTCGGAGCGCAGACGTTTGAGCAGCGATGGCAGCAGGGCGAATTCGGCGTCATCGGACAGACCGATGCGGAACACTGCGGTGCTGGTCGCCGGGTCGAACTCGGCGGCGCGGCTGACCGCGGTGGAAATGGAATCCAGCGCCGGAGAGAGCAGGCCGAAGATTTCCACGGCCCGAGCGGTCGGCTCCATGCTGCGACCGGTGCGCACGAACAGCGGGTCGTCGAACAGCCCGCGCAGTCGGGAAAGCGCGGCACTGATGGCTGGCTGGCCAAGAAACAGCTTTTCTGCGGCACGGGTGACGCTGCGTTCGTGCATGAGGGTTTCGAACACGATGAGCAGATTCAGGTCGACGCGACGCAGGTCGTTGCGATTCATGACGGAGGTCTCGGAGACATTGGTCGACACGTTGGCTGCCGGAGAGGCGCGCCAGCATGCAGCTCGGGAACGGGATATTAAGGGCAAATGCGGATTTTGCGCATCGTTAGGTTCACGCGCAAGTATACAAACGTGTGATCCATCACGGCCCGTCGATACTCTGCCCTGAACCTTGGGCGCGGAATCGTGACCAATCCGTATGCGCTCACGAAATGGATACGACCCTCCTGGTGGGCAGTTTTCGCGCCAGACGGGCGTACGTTTATCCGGAAAATGGCCTTCGGGTTGCAAAGTGCGGGTGAGGAAAGAACAATGACCGCCTTGAATACGTGAGCATTCGATGGTTATCTAATGGCCGCCGCTCAACAACAGAATCGATGACAGGCATGTCGACTATTAATCGCCACTGATAGTGTTACCGGCATCGCCCGGATAGAGTTCATGGCATCAAGGTTCATAAGGCGAGGTTCGAAATGTCCCGCACGATCCGTTTTCATCAGTTTGGCCCGGCCGAGGTGCTCAAGGTAGAAGAGCTGCCCGTCGCGTTGCCCGCCCCCGGCGAGGTGCAGGTGCGCGTCCAGGCAATTGGCGTTACCTGGTACGACGTGCTGTGGCGGCAAAATCTTGCTTCTTCCCAAGCGCGGTTGCCTGCCGGCCTGGGTTCCGAAATGGCCGGCGTGATTACCGCCGTCGGCGATGGCGTGACTGATCTCAAAGTCGGCGACAAGGTTGCCAGCTTTCCTTCAGCCGACCCTAACGTACATCCGGTATATGGCGAGTTCATTACATTGCCAGCCACCTCCGTGACTCGTTATCCCGATGTGCTCACCCCTAATGAGGCGGCGGTGCACTACACCCCGATGCTGGTGGCGTATTTCGCGTTCGTCGACCTGGCTCGCTGCAAACCCGGGCAGACCGCCCTGGTCACCGATGCCAGTCACTGTGCCGGCCCTGCGTTCCTGCAATTGGGCAAGGCGCTTGGCCTGAAGGTAATCGCCGCGACCAAGACTGACTCGTGCCGTGAATACCTGCTGAAGATGGGCGCGGACAAGGTGGTGGTCACCGAAGAGCAGGACTTGCTCATGGCGATCAACAAATACACCGATAACCGTGGCGTCGATATTGTGCTGGACGGCCTGGGCGGTCCGCAGATGTCCATGCTCGGTGATGTGCTGGCGCCCCGTGGCAGCCTGATCCTTTACGGACTGCAAGGCGGTAACCAGACGCCATTCCCGGCGTGTGCGGCATTTCAGAAAAACATTCAATTCTTCGTTCACTGTGTAGGTAATTTCACTGGCAAGCCCGAGCTGGGCATCAACCAGGATGAAGAAGCCGTTAAACGCGCACTGCGTGATATCAACCAACTGACTGCTGACAGGGTTCTGGTGCCACAGATCACCAAGGTGTTCCCGTTCGATCAGCTCGTTGAAGCTCACCGCTTGATGGATGGCTGCCCGGTCGGTGGTCGTGTGGTAGTAGAAGTCGAGCCTGCCTGAGCGCAATTCACCGCGCTCGTTGATTGATCGACGCCATGGCCAGGTGTCGAGCTAGAGGATTCGGTCACCGGTTCAAGGTGTCCGCCCCGTTTTTCATCGGCCACGTTGCACCCGACAAAGCCTTCCCGAACCATCAGGAAGGCTTTTTTGTTTATTCGTTGAAAATAATTGAACGTGGACGTTTTCGATATAAGCGCCCTATATCGGCTTATTGTCTTCGGTTAGTGAAGTCATCAATAAACACTCATGTTTAACATGGCAATGTTAGTTTAAAACTGGCAGGTAATCCGCTGCAGATCTGTACCTTGTAAATGTTGTCGAGACGCCGATAATACTTGGGTCAATACAACTCAGGGAATGAGTCATGTCGCACTTTTCGTTGCAACCCGGTCATGGGCAATACTGGACGGGCTCGGCTTTCTTCGAGGCATCCGGTTTCCACGGGGCAGAGCTTTCCAGCTCTCGCCGTGCGGCGACAGAGTTAGCCTCCGGCTATTGAGTTCAGTCCGTACGAACGTGCAGTCTGCTGACCGCACCGGTGGGCCATCGACTCTTTGTCCCGACTCCGCAGTAGGAGATTCGATGTTATCGCTTGATCGAGCAATTCAGGTGTAGAAGTTATGAGTTCCATTCACGAACAGGCCATGAAGTATGTCTATCAACAAGTGCTGCAGCGTCTGTTGAGTTATTTCAACCGCGCCGAAAGAACCGCACTGCAGTTATTGATTCAACGTTTGATTGTGGCCGCCGGAGGGATCGAGCGGATTGGCGACTATCGCGTATTGGTGGCGTTCAGTGGGGGTAAGGACAGCGCCTATACCGTGGCGTTATTGCGGGCGGCGCAGTTGAGTATTGCCGGTCGCGCGCCCGCCACATTCAACCTGCGGGTCGCCAACATGCGCCATGCGGGAATGACATCGGCGGTGATGGACAATATCCACCGATGCTATTCGGCGTTATTTCTGCACGATGACCCAAGAGTCCAGTTGCTGGTCGTCGATCACCAGTACGTTCAGACGTTTGAACAGGATCTGCCGTTTTCCAGTCCCGGGCGCGAGCAGAACCGTTCCGACATGCTGCTCGGAGGGCACCTGACTGCGGGTGATGCCCGGACCACTTTTTGCAACGCCTGCTACTTGAGCATGGCCGAATTTCTTGGTCGAGCCGCCAGTTGGGGAGAAGGTGTCGACGCAGTGGTCAGTGGCGATTCACTCAAGGAGCAGAAACAGTACGCCGCCTGGATCACGCGTCTAGCGCGGCATAACGGCCAGACCGTGTCGCAATGGCACAAGCTCGGTTTCCGTACTGCGCTTAATACCATCGACAGTATCGGTCAGATTTATTACCGCGAGCTGTACGGCGAAGAATCCATGCCGGCCGATTTCATGCTGCGGCCGTTAGGATATCCCGGCAAGCCGACGGCTCCGGCCTTCCTGCCGGTTGCCGATCTGATTGGTTTCAGAACCGACGAACACTGGGCATTGCTCACGGACTTTCTCGGGTTCCGCTTCGACGATCTGGCGTTCAGCTTCAGCGAATCGGATTGCGCCAATCCATTGCTCATGGCCCATATGCGCGGGCTCAGGGCGCAATTCGTCCAGGGCCGGGAATACGCAGACGGCATCGCCGAATACCTGGAGCTGGCTGCCGCCATGATGCGTCGCAAACGCATGCCCACGCGGCTTATTCATCAGGCCCTGGCTGCCTACGATCAGGCCGACAAACTCGAAGAACGCCGGGCTCTGGCGGCGGGCTATGCACAGGAAGCGTTCGGGCTCAACGAAACGCAACTGGTCTGCCTGCTGTTCGCGCCTTTCGTCGATGCAGGGGCGCAACTGGAGGCATTCCTGCGCTGCTGCCATCCCGGCATGTTGGTCGCGTCGGCAGATCTGCACAGAGCCCTTTCAGGGCAGCCGGCGCCCGATCAAGTGGTGCAGTGGCTGGTGGATGTCAGCGGACTGAGCCTCAAGGGGCTGCAAAATCTCTACGTCAGGCCGCGGGTGGATTTCAACGACGACAGCTCGATCATCGCCCGCGTACGTGCCAGCGACCCGGACAAGGGGCGCGTGATGACCGTCGATCAACGTACCGGAGAGGCGGTGGCGGAGTTGATTTCCGGTCGCTGAATGTTTCATGGCGCGGCGGATGCAGAGCACGACGGCACCGCTTCCTCGCGCTTTTCCTTTCATTGACCCTGCGCCTTGCGCATGGATGGGGTGTGTCCGATGAATAACAACAAGACCGATTTTGCTTACCAGATGGTGTACCGCTATCTGTCGAGGCTGACCAATGAGCTGCCCGACGGTCCCGCCGTCAAGCTGCCGTCCCTGCGTCTGCTCGCCCGACGCCTGCGGGTGTCCATCTCGACGGTGCAGAACGCCTATTCATTGCTGGAAAAGGAAGGGCGTATCTGCTCGGTGCCCAAATCGGGCTATTACGCGTTGCCGCAGCCTTGCAACGACATTCGCTGTGAGGGTGAAGATCTGCTGGAGCGCTACCAGAGCAGCGCGCGACGTGCCGATATGTTCGTGTTTGGCGCCGATGAACCGACGCTCTTGCAGTCGCTGGACGCCACGCTGTTGAGTCTGGAACGCGACCTCATGCGGCATTATCCCTGTCAGTCGGATCCGCGCTTTCAACCCTTTGGCGACATCGAACTGCGCGCTGCATTGGCGGCGTATTACACCTCTTGCGCCCAACATTGCTGGCATCCGGATAACGTCTTCATCGGTCCGGACAAGACGGGCGTGTTGAAAACCGTGCTCAAGGCCCTGCAGCTGCGTGACTGTGCGGTGCTGGTCGAGTCGCCTTGCGGGTGGAATATTCTGCGCACCCTGCAATCTTTCGGCATTCGTGTGATCGAGCTGTGCACGGATGTCGAGGGGGCGATCGATGCTGATGATCTGGAGGGGCTGTTGCGCCACGGGGATGTGAAAATGGCAATTCTTTCCTCGCGGATGGATACCGTCCGTGGCCGGATCATGGCACCCGATCAGCGCCTGCGCCTGGCGGATGTGCTCAATCGCCATGGGCTGTGGGTGTTGGAAAACGACAGTCAGGGCGAGCTGTGTTTCGACGAGCAATTCACCCCATTGCGCGATCTGATCGACCCCCAACGACTGCTGATTGTCGGCGCATTCGACAAGACCATCGGCCTTGAAGCGCCTTTCGGTTATCTGCTGACGCGACACTCCCGAACCCTTTGGCACCGGCAGCTGCTGTTGCGATCGTTTCGTTTGCCGCCCATTCGGCAGAAAGCCATCGCGCGCCTGTACAGTTCCGGCCAACTGCAGCGGCACCTGCATGGACTGCGCCTCAACCTTCAGCAGCGGGTGGATAATCTGGCGCTGATGATCGATGACTTTCTCGGTGAGGACGTGGCCTTCGAGCGTCCTCAGGGTGGCGCGACAATCTGGCTGAACAGCCGACACCGGGTCGACATGGGGCGTGTGTTCGAGCGGCTGTTGGAGCAGCGCATCGTCATCGCGCCGGGGGAGCTGTTCAGCGTGCGCGGCCTGCATCAGCAAAGCCTGTGCCTCAGCGGCGCGGCCGACTGGAGTCAGAACATCGAGTCGATGCTGGTGATCATCAGGAATGCGTTGCTACAGGAGCGGTTGGTATAGCGTCGGAGCGCACTACGTCGCCACAGCAGCCCACAGGCGATGCAATCGGGCGTCTGTCCGGGGGACAGAAGCCGATTTCATCGCCGCAAAATTGTCATCGCTGGCTAATGGGACTGCTACTGGATATCCGCCGTCGATCCATTTCCGTTTGCCACACACGCTACGCAGCTGTTATCTGTATGCCTGTCCAGTACCCTGACTCAGCGCTTCTTGCCTCCAGTGACTTCACTTTCCTCGATAAAATGCCCCTCCGACACTGCCGAGTTGCCGTGCGCGCCAGCCGCTGCGGCGGTCGAGCCGCAGGTGGGGTATTCGGTCGCTGTGCGGGCGTTGTGCGAATTCACCGCCAAGGTCGGCGATCTCGATCTGCGATTCACGCCGTCTCCCACGGCGCAGGAAGGCATCGTCGGGCACCGCACAGTCGCGTCACGTCGGGGACCGCAGTATCAGTCGGAAGTCTCGCTTTCCGGCACTTACCACGAGTTGAACGTGCGGGGCAGGGCGGACGGTTACGACGTCACCCTCAATCAACTGGAAGAAGTGAAGACCTACCGTGGCGATCTGGACAAGATGCCCGCCAACCATCGGCAACTGCACTGGGCGCAGGCCAAGGTCTACGGCTGGCTGATCAGCCAGCAATTGCGGTTGCCGGAAGTGAACATCGCTCTGGTCTATTTCAACATCGTCAACGAGCAGGAAACCCTGATTCGCGAGCGCTTTTCGGCGTCGCAACTGCAAGCGTTCTTCGAAGCCCAATGCGGCATCTTTCTGCACTGGGCACGTCAGGAACTGGCCCATGTCCAGTCGCGCAATCTGGGACTGACCGATCTCAAGTTTCCCCATGCGCAATTTCGCAGTGGTCAGCGAGTATTGGCAGAATCCGTATACAAGGCCGTTAGCACCGGACGTTGCCTGATGGCCCAGGCGCCTACCGGTATCGGCAAGACCATCGGCACCGTGTTCCCGATGCTAAAAGCCACCCCGAGCCAGAAACTGGACAAGGTGTTCTTTCTGACCGCCAAGACCCCGGGCCGCAAATTGGCGTTGGATGCCTTGAGCGTGATCGGTCGCAGCGCGCCGCGACTAAAGCTGCGGGTGCTGGAAATGGTGGCCCGTGACAAAGCGTGCGAATACCCGACCAATGCCTGCAACGGCGATTCCTGCCCCTTGGCGAAAGGGTTTTACGACAGGCTGCCTGCGGCACGCAGCGAGGCGGTCGACAACCCCTGGCTGGATCAGGCGGGGCTGCGCGAAGTCGCGTTGCGTCATCAGGTATGCCCCTATTACCTGAGCCAGGAAATGGCGCGTTGGTCGGACGTGGTGATCGCGGACTACAACTATTACTTCGACCTCAGCGCGTTGCTGTTCGGGCTGTGTCAGTTCAACCAGTGGCGCGTCGCGGTGTTGGTGGACGAGGCGCACAACATGGTCGAGCGCGCGCGGCAGATGTACAGCGCAAGCCTCGATCAGTACACGCTGAATCAGGTCCGGCAGATCGCGCCGGAGCCGCTGAAGAAGTCACTGCAGCGGCTGAACCGCGAATGGAATGCGCTGCACAAAGAGCAAGTGGCCGCCTATCAGGCGTATGCCGGTACGCCGTCGAAGTTGCTCGCCAGCCTCAACCTGTGCATCGCGGCGTTCGGCGATTACTTCAATGATCATCCCCATGCCGCCAACGGTGAGTTGCAGAGCTTCTATTTCGAAGCGATTCAGTTCGGCCGCATCGCCGAACTGTTTGACGAGCATTACTTGTTCGACATCAGCAAGCGTGAACTGGGCAGCTCAAAAGCGCTGTCCAGGCTAACGCTGCGTAATGTGGTGCCAGCCGGTTTCATCCGCCCACGGTTGACGGCGGCGCGCAGTACCACGCTGTTTTCCGCGACGCTCAACCCTCGGCATTTTTACCGCGATCTGCTGGGTCTGCCCGACAACACGGCCTGGGTCGACGTCGAATCGCCTTTTCAGCGCGAGCAACTGCAGGTGCACATCGTCAGCCGCATCTCCACCCGCTATACCCACCGTCAGGCGTCACTTGCGCCGATCGTCGAACTGATGGCCGAGCAGTTTCGCGCGCGGCCGGGCAATTACCTGGCCTTCTTCAGCAGCTTCGATTACCTGCAACAGGTCGCCGAACTGATGAGCGCGACTCACCCGGATATCCCAATGTGGCGGCAGTCCCGGGGCATGGCCGAGATGGATCGCCAGGCATTCCTCGAGCGCTTTACGTTCCAGAGTCAGGGCATCGGTTTCGCGGTGTTGGGCGGTGCATTCGGCGAGGGCATCGATTTGCCAGGTGCGCGTTTGATCGGAGCCTTCATCGCGACCCTGGGCCTTGCGCAGATCAATCCGGTCAATGAGCAGCTTAAACAGCGCATGAGCCTGTTGTTCGGCGCAGGTTACGACTACACCTATCTGTACCCCGGCATGCAGAAAGTGGTGCAGGCGGCGGGCAGGGTAATCCGTGGCCAGGATGATCGCGGCGTGGTAATGCTGATCGACGATCGTTTTGCCGAACGCAAGATTCAGCAGCTGTTGCCGAGCTGGTGGCAGTTGTAGGATCCGTCCTGCAATTGTCTCAAGGGTTTACGGATCGATAGCCGAGCAAGGCTGTCCAACTGCCAGTAAACTGCCGCGCTACAGGCATTTTTTCTGTTTCGCCGAGCTCATTTTTTCTATTCCAGGTTTTCTATCCACGGAGGTTTCGCATGAGTATCAGTCCATTCGCAGGCAAACAGGCGCCTGCAGAATTGCTGGTCGATCTACCTCGTCTGGTGACGGCGTACTACACCGGTCAGCCGGACGCCTCGGTCGCCACGCAGCGGGTTTCCTTTGGTACTTCCGGCCACCGTGGCAGCTCGTTCGACCTGAGCTTCAACGAATGGCACGTGCTGGCAATCAGTCAGGCCATCTGCCTGTATCGTCAGGCCAACGGCATCGATGGTCCGCTGTTCCTCGGCGCCGACACTCACGCGCTGTCCACACCCGCTGCCGCCTCGGCGCTGGAAGTGCTGGCCGCCAATGGCGTCAACGTGATGATCTCCGAAGGCGACGAGTACACCCCGACACCGGCCGTTTCCCACGCCATCATTTGCTACAACCGGGGCCGCACATCGGGCCTGGCCGACGGTATCGTCATCACCCCGTCGCACAACCCGCCGGAAAGCGGGGGCTTCAAATACAACCCCACCAACGGCGGGCCAGCCGACTCGCACATCACCAAGTGGATCGAGACCAAGGCCAACGAACTGCTCGCCGAGAAAATCATCGGTGTGACCCGCATGAGCCACGAGAAGGCCCTGCGCGCTGACACGACTCATCGCCATGACTACCTCAACACCTACGTCGCCGACTTGAAAAACGTCATTGATATGGACGCGATCCGTGGCGCGAACCTGCGTCTGGGCGTCGATCCGCTGGGTGGTGCTGGCGTGCGTTACTGGTCGGCGATCGGTGAGCACTATGGCCTGAACCTTGAAGTGGTGAACAAATTCGTCGACCCGACCTTTCGCTTCATGAGCGTCGACTGGGACGGCAAGATTCGTATGGACCCGTCATCGAATTTCGCCATGCAGAGCCTGATCGGCCTAAAGGATCGCTTCCAGGTGGCGTTCGCCTGCGACCCGGACCACGACCGCCACGGCATCGTGACGCCAACCGGTGGTCTGCTGGCGCCGAACAACTACCTGGCGGTGTCCATCGATTACCTGTTCCAGAATCGCCCTGAGTGGCGCGCCGATGCGGCAGTGGGCAAGACCGTGGTCAGCAGCGGCATGATCGATCGCGTGGCTCAGCGTCTTGGCCGTCGTCTGTATGAAGTGCCGGTGGGCTTCAAGTTCTTCGCTGAAGGCTTGTATGAAGGCACGTTGGGCTTCGGTGGCGAGGAAAGCGCGGGTGCTTCGTTTTTGCGTCGTGATGGCACGGTATGGACCACCGATAAGGACGGTCTGATTCCAGCGCTGCTGGCTGCGGAAATTCGTGCTCGCAAGGGGCGTGATCCCAGCGAGATGTACAAGGCGCTGACTGATGAGCTGGGCGAGCCGGTATCCACCCGTGTCGAGGCCAAGGCCAATTTCGAGCAGAAGGCGCTGTTGAGCAAGCTGTCGCCGGATCAGGTGACGTCGACCGAGCTGGCCGGCGAGAAGATTGAAAGCATCCTGAGCAAGGCGCCGGGGAACGATCAGGCGATTGGCGGTTTGAAGGTCATTACTGAGAATGGCTGGTTCGCTGCGCGGCCGTCCGGGACTGAGGATATCTACAAGATCTACGCCGAGAGCTTCAAGGGCGAGGATCACCTCAAGCGTCTGGTGGCTGAGGCGCAGGTGTTGGTGGATGGGGCGATCGCGCCTGAGTAAGGCTGGCGGTGTCTGGACCGTCGGGAAAAAGCGTGTAGCAGACCGTTTGCTGGCGTTGACGTACTTCAGATCGCTGCCGCCAGCAAGCCGGACTGCTATAGAGGACGCGGGTGCACGCGCGAATCCCGCTACGCCGACGAACTGCAGGAGAGTCGGAGGTTACGTCGGTATGGCCGCAATCGGACGAACGCGGTGGGTCAGTCACAGATGCGCTGTCGGACATTCCGCGTTCGCCAGCAAGCCGGCTCCTACAATAGATCGAGTTGTAGCGAAGAATTGTCTCAGGCGTTAGAACGCGAAGAAGTTAGCTCCAGCCACTGAGCGTCGCCGGAGAGAGGGAACCCGACAAGTCGGGCCAAACCAGGAGCGAGCGATTATGGTTACTTTTGTCTGGGCCGGCATCCCGGCTTTGCAAAAGTAACTCCCCGAATGCGAAACGCTTCTGCCACCAGGCAGAACCAAGCAAGCGCCACCCAATAACGGGTCTGTACGCAATCGCAAACCAATAAAAAAACCCCGGCTTCTCACGAAACCGGGGGTTTTTAGCGCCTGTATCAAGGGGCAATCAAGCCACGTCCACCAACACGATTTCGCTGTCCTCGATGGCAGTCACGCGCAACACCCGCTCATCCTCCACAGCAACACCATCACGCGCCTCGGCACGCAGGCCGTTGACTTCGATGATCCCCGTCGCCGGCACCAGGTACGCCCGACGCCCTGGTTCCAACGTGTACTCGGCCGTTTCACCGGCCTTGATGTTGGCCGCCACCAGACGCGCGTTCGCCCGGATACGCAGCTCGATATCATCGTCCGCTTTACCGCTGGCCAGAGTTACGAAGCCTTCGCGGTTGCCTTTCGGGAAAGGCTTGGCGCCCCAGGAAGGGGGAGCCCCGACCTCATCCGGCATGATCCAGATCTGGAAAATGCGCGTCTCTTTCGACTCCAGGTTGTACTCGCTGTGGGCCACGCCAGTGCCCGCACTCATCACCTGCACATCACCGGCTTCGGTACGGCCACGATTACCCAGGCTGTCCTCGTGAGTGATCGCGCCCTCGCGAACATAAGTGATGATTTCCATGTCTCGGTGCGGATGACGGGGGAAGCCGGTGCCAGCCTCGATCACGTCATCGTTCCACACTCGCAACTGGCCCCAGCTCATCCGGCTCGGGTCGTAGTAGTCGGCGAACGAAAAATGATGATGGGCGTTCAGCCAACCGTGGTCTGCACCGCCAAGGGATTTGAAAGGACGAAGTTGCAGCATGATCTGTTCCTCCATTAGCGGGGCTGGCCTGAGCAATAGCGCCGCTGGTGATGACTCTTCAGTCGATGGAGCAATGATCTACCCATTTTATATCGATAAAAAGCGTAAGTTTTGCGTTATTTAAATCGAAATATCGAATCTATAGCGAGAAGCTTAGCTACGTATTTACCTGCACTTGATCGGCTAACCCCATGACCGCCAAGCATTTCGCTGGAGCTTGAGAGCGAATGGGGCGACCATAGGCTCTTCTCGTTCAACGCTGATAGACGGAGCCTGCGTGTCGCACGATTTTCCCGCCGAGTCACCTCACGATCCAGCCATTGATCTGCCTCCCGACCTGACTGCTCCCGAGCGTCTGCCATTGTTCAAACGCCTGCTGGCGCGGATCATCGGGCGTGGCCTGTCGCGCATGCAGGCCCAGCACGTGCCATCGTGGAGACAGGGACATGCCGACGGTTTCCTCAACGGTCACGCCGAAGGCATGAACGAGGGCTATGCCGAAGGGCATCTGGATGGCATCGAAGAAGGCCGTCGCGTGCTGGTGATTCGCGATACCCGCCCGCTGGAGCATCGCGGGCCGCGAGTTGACGATCACCTGTTCGATGACTGGCGACTGCCACTCACCAACGAGCTGAAGAAACGCATCAAGGCTGACGTTGCGGAAAAATTGCCCGCCCACGCGCAGCCGACCACCGCGCAATGGAAGATGATTTTCAGCGACACGCCATCGACCTACGTCATCGCCGGCGCCGGGGCAGGGAAGTCGACCTCACTGGTGCTGCGGGTGCTGCTGCTCAACCACTACCTGGGTTTCGAGCTGGATTCCATGACCGTGGTGACCTTCACCCGCGAGTCGCGCAAGGACTTCATCAGCAAGCTGATCGAGATCATGGCGCTGTGGGGGCGCAATTTGTCGCTGCGCGAGGCCCGTGACGTCGTGCGCACCTTCCACTCACGCATCCTGCCGCTGGTTCGCAGCCTGCCGGGTTTCGAGCAGTTGCAGGCGTTCGAGAACCTCAGCAGCCAACATGGCCATCCCAACGGCGGCAGCCTGCTCGATGATGACGCCGACAGCAACCCGTTCGATCTGCGCATCAACGACGCCCAGCGTCAGCAGATGAACCTGTGTTACCGCGATCTCTACGCTGCAAACCCGCGTTTTCGCGAGGTGATGGCGCCGCTGTATCGGCATTCGTTGCAGCTCAAGGAACTGGACCGCGATCATCCGGACGTGCAGAAGCGCATTACCGTGATGGGCCTGTCGTCCAGGCGCGACGAAGAACTGTGCGACGTCATCGAGGATTTGTGGATTCGTGCAGGCGCCTGGCCGATTCAGGGTGTCGAGCCGATGCGGCAGACTATGGAAGTCAGCGGTCTGGCTTTCCACGTGCACGGTTACGCCGCTGAGCTGGATGCGTGGATCATGCTGGGCTTCGACCCCGGTGAGGATCAGCACCTGCGACGTCCGGAGGCCAAGCTGCCGGTCTGGGCCGAATGGGTGATCAAGCGCACGTTGTTCCAGGCGTTCTGCCGCAAGCCGGTGATCTGGTTGGAGAACTACGAAGCGTCGCGGGGCATGATGCAATCGCTGTCCGGGGCCGCCGTGGCCGGGCCGGGTTTCGATTACAAGGTCAAGGGCGAACTGAGCGCGGCGCCGCTATTGGACTGCTTCGTCGCCGCGGCCGGGTTCATCGAAAACCTCGGGCTCGATGTGCCTGCGGCCGTGTCCCGGATGAGCTTCTCCGATCAGGATCCGGACCGGTTCTTCTTCGAAGCCCTGAGCCTGTTCTGGGAAGCTTTCGAGGATCACCTGTTGGAGCAGACGCCGCCGGTGATGACCTACAACCGCATGTTCTCGCTGTTCGGTGAGAAGTCGCCGGAGAACCTCAAGCTGGTCAGCGACGAGGGATTGCGCCCGCTGTCGCACCTGATGATCGATGAATTTCAGGACGTATCGCCGCAGATCGTTTCGTGGATTCGCGCCAGCCTGCGCGAGGTGCGCAGCCGTGGCTCGGCCTTGCATGTGGGACGTGGCGCGCAGCGTTCGTCGCTGCTGTGCGTAGGCGATGACTGGCAATCGATCTATGGCTGGCGTGGCAGCTCGCCGAAGTTCTTCATGGAATTCCCCAAGGAGTTCTCCTCGCCGTCGACCACCAAGGTGATGCTCAGCGAAAACTTCCGCAGCCATCAGCACATCATCGACGCCGCCGAGCACATCGTCCGTGCCGCGCCTGCGATCAGTGGCAAGAAGGCTCGTGCCAGTGGCGCCGAGCAGGAATTGCTGCCCGTCACGGTATTGGATCGTGATGATGATCGACTGGTAACGACGCTGATCGAGCACTACAACGCTGGTGATTCGGTGTTACTGCTCTACCGCAAGGGCAGCGAACGCAGCAAGCTGCCCGCAGCGCTGCAAACGGTGATGCACGCTGACTACGCCTTGCCACCCCAGGAGCGTCGGCTCAAGCAACTGACTTACCACAGCGCCAAGGGCCTGCAAGCCGATGCGGTGTTCTTGCTTGGGGATTGCCAGCATCTGACGCAATCGCCTTACAAAAATCAGGTTTATCAGCTGGCCGGGTTGGGCCGGGAGGGCGATCTGGAAGCGTTCGACACCGCACAGAAGGATGAGGTGCTGCGCCTGGCCTATGTGGCGATCACTCGGGCGGTGCGGCACTGTTACTGGTTCATCGATGCGGTGGGAAATGATGATGCGGCGGTGCCGAAAGCATCGGCGAGGATTGCCGGTGACAAGGCTTTTTTCGAGGATCGACGCGGCGCCGTACTGGAGCAGTGACGAAACCTGTAGCAGCACGGCTTGCCAGCAGCGATCCCGAGGGCATCACTGCCGGCAAGTCATGTTGCTACAGATAGGTGTTTGATTCAGCGCCTAGTATCAAGCCTGATTCAGATACAGCGTCTGCTGCGGAACGAAGGTCTCAAGCTCCAGCTCGATCGCTTCGATGATGCGCTCCACGTCCATGGCGTTCATCACGGTCGAACAGGGAATCCCGGCAATCGCGATCACCGTCTCGCCACTGGCACGGTCGAACAGACGCGCGACCATACTGCTGGGTGCATCCATGTTGGCTTCGAAGCCCACGGGATGGAAATGCCAGCGCATCAGCTGACAGGCGTTTGGGAACGTGACTTTATTCATGGGACCCACCTCGTTCAATCGAGCAATTCCAGAGCTCCGCAGGGCAGGGAAAACGGTGTCTGTCAACCAGCTTCGAGGAACGGCGCAACACGTGTGCCAGAGCACAGCGCAGCTTTGTTCTCGTCCGCGTTGGTCGAAGCATGGGTCCACAGATCACGAGTCAGATAAAGGTAGCACCGACTTCTTACAAAAAAGAGAAAAAAATCCGACGCCAAGAAAAATTTACGCTTTCATGATCCACGTCATATTTCGTTATAACTGAAAAACATCCTGAGCATTTGCTGAATCGATATTTGTTGCTAAGGCAAACAGCCAGCTTTCGGCAAGCTCCTTTGGGCGCTCAGGAAGTCACCAGGGCCTGAATAGCCGACGTCAATACGAACTGAGCAGATTTGGGCGTATCACCAAACTCACATGCAACCGTTTCACCGGTTTATTTAGCGGCCAGGAAAATTCGGAAAAAAATTTTTAAAGTTCATTGAATAAAAACTCCCGTGCTGCCGATAGCCAATCAAGTGCAAGTGAAATGCACTAAGTTGCCTGTCAGGTTGCGGTCGTCATTGTCCCGAGAGACGACGTGAAGTTCAGGCGTTTGATCTTCGCATGGATGCCTTCAGCCCGATCTATCAAGAGAAAAGTGCCATGTCGATAAGAAACATGAAGATCGCGCCCCGCGCGTTTTTGGGATTCGCCTTTATTGCCATTCTGGTGATCGGGCTGGGCTTTTTCTCTCTGAACCGCATGGCCGTCATTCGCCAGGCCACTACTGACATGGAGGCCAACCAACTGCCTAGCGTGGGTTACCTGGGCAACATGCTGGAAAATACCTTACGCCTGCGCATCACCTCTTTCCGCACGCTGGTCAACCGCGAGCCGGAGGCGTTGCGCGAAACCGACGGGCGTATCGCCGAGCTGATCGGCAAGCTGCAGGAGGCGAAGAAGAACTACGCAGCGCTGCCCTGCGAAGGTGAAGAGTTGGCGGTCTTCCAGCAGTTCGAAGCGACGCTGGCGACTTTCCTCGACGTCCAGGCGCAAGTTCTGGATCTGTCGCGTCAGGAAAAAACCGGGGAGATGCGCACCCTGATCAATACGCGCATGAAGAATGCTACCGACCTCATGGGCGTGCAGATCAATCAACTGATCACCATCAATAAAAACGCTGCCACAGCGGCGGCCGTCGTCTCCAAACAACAGTACGACGGTGCCAACATCGGCGTTATTGCCGTGTCGGTCGCCGCGGCGCTGCTGACTATCTTACTGGCCTGGTTACTGACCAAAAGTATCCTGAACCCTCTATCCAGAGCGGTGCGCGCAGCCGAAGAAATTGCCGCTGGCGATCTGACCCGTCCTATCGAAGTTGATGGTAATGACGAAGCGGCGCAGTTGTTGAAAGCCCTGCACACCATGCAACAGAACTTGCGTAAAACCATTGAGTTGATTTCCGGTTCCGCCACGCAGCTGGCGTCTGCTGCCGAAGAGCTGAGCGCGGTGACCGAAGAATCGTCCCGTGGCCTGCAACAGCAAAACAACGAAATCGAGCAGGCGGCGACCGCTGTCAACGAGATGACCGCTGCCGTGGAAGAAGTGGCGCGCAACGCGGTATCGACCTCCGAGGCCTCTCAGCAGTCCAATCAAACCGCTCGGCGGGGTCGTGATCGGGTGGTCGAGACGGTCAAGTCGATTCAGGACATGACCCAGCAGATCCAGGCCACCACCGGTTTGGTGGAGGGGCTGGCTGAGCAGGGCCGCGATATCGGCAAAGTGCTGGACGTGATCCGATCGATCGCTGAGCAGACCAACCTGTTGGCGCTCAACGCCGCGATTGAAGCGGCCCGTGCTGGTGAAGCGGGGCGTGGGTTTGCGGTGGTGGCGGACGAAGTGCGGGCATTGGCTCATCGCACTGCGCAATCGACCACGGAAATCGAGCAGATGGTGGCCGGGATTCAGACCCGTACCGGTGATGCCGTGCAGTCGATGTCGCGCAATACCGACAGCACGCGCAGCAGCTTGAGTCTGGCCAGTTCGGCGGGAGACGCGCTGGAACTCATTACAGAAGCCATCGCCCAGATCAACGAGCGCAACCTGGTGATCGCCAGCGCCTCGGAAGAACAGGCGCAGGTTTCCCGGGAGGTCGATCGTAATCTGGTGAATATCCGGGACCTGGCGGCTCAAACGGCAGCAGGGGCGAACCAGACCAGCGCGGCCAGTCATGAACTGTCACGCCTGGCGGTGGATTTGAAGGCAATGGTGACGCGGTTTGTGGTGTGATGCGGATTACGCGGGAACACCGATTGAAGCTGTAGGAGCCGGCCTGCTGGCGAACGCAGCGGGTCAGTCACATGAATATCGACTGACCCGCCACGTTCACCAGCAAGCCTGCGCCTACAGTAATACGCTGCGTAGTCGAATGTCGGCGTCGTCAGATTGTTGGGGCGCCAGAGCGACCGTTTGCTTTCCAGGCAGCTTTATTCACCAGATCCTTCGGCCGCTCGCCAGCCAGCGCACTGATCATATTCTCTACCGCACAGCGGGCCATGGCCTCGCGGGTTTCGAATGTGGCCGAACCCATATGCGGGGTCGCCACCACGTTATCCAATTGCAGCAGCGGTGAGTCGGTCGCCAACGGCTCGCGCTCGAACACATCCAGCCCGGCCGCGCGAATCTGCCCGTTGCGCAAGGCCGTGATCAGCGCTGGTTCGTCCACCACCTTGCCCCGCGCGATGTTGATGAAGATGGTCTCGGGACGCATCAGCGCGAACTGTTCGGCTCCGATCAGACCTTCTGTTTCAGCGGTTAGCGGTAACGTCAGGCAGACAAAGTCGGCTTCCTGCAACAGCGCGTCCAGGCTGCGATACTGCGCGTCGAAACGGGCTTCCACAGCTGGCTTGGGTGAATGGCTGTGATAGATCACCGGCATGCCAAAACCGAAATGTCCACGTTGCGCCAGCGCCTCGCCAATCCGTCCCATACCGATGATGCCCAGGGTTTTGCCATGGACATCGGTACCGAAGTGCCTGGGTCCGATATTTTCTTTCCATTGCCCGTCGCGAACCATGCGGGCCAGCTCCACCACTCGCCGCGCCGTGGCCATGATCAGCGCAAAGCCGGTATCGGCGGTGGTTTCAGTCAGCACGTCCGGGGTGTTGGTCAGCAGAATGCCGCGTTGGGTCAGGTAGTCGATGTCGTAGTTATCGACCCCCACCGAGACGCTGGATACAGCCTTGAGCTTCGGTGCGAGATCCAGCAACTTCGCGTCCAGTTTGATGCTCGCTCCGAGCAGGCCGTCAGCCTCGGGCAGGGCGTCGCGCAGACGGGCCAGGCCGTCCGCGCTTTTCGGGTCGTCGATCAGCGTCACCTGAGCGGCGCCTTCGAGGCGCTCCATCAGCGGCGCCGAGAGTTTCTTGTATAGAACGACATGCTTTGTCATCAGACGTTTTCCAGATCAGGGGTGCGCGGGAGTGCGACGAACGTTCGGTTCATCGCGCACGGGCTTTACTGTGTTGTCAGGCTTGAGCAGCAGCGTGAGCACCACCGACACCAGCAACGCGCCGCTCATGAACAGGTACGAAGCGCTCAGTGTCCCGGTGATACCGTTCAGGTAACCGACCAGATACGATCCGGCGAACGAACCCAGCGCGCCGAGGCTGTTGATCAGGGCCATGGCACCGCCCGCGACGTTGGACGGGAGGATTTCCGGAACGATGGCGAAGAACGGCCCGTAAGGCGCGTACATGCAGGCCCCGGCGATCACCAGCAGCGAGTAGGACCACCAGAAATGCTCGGTGCCCAGCGCGTAGGAGCCGTAAAACGCGACGGCGGCCAGCAACAGTGGCGGCCAGACGAACAGTTTGCGCTTTTGAGTCTTGTCCGACGCCCAGGACACCACGACCATGGCGATCACCGCGGCCAGATAAGGCAACGCGGACAGCCAGCCGGCTTCGACCATGTCCATCTGCATGCCTTTCTTGATGATGGTTGGCAGCCACAGCACAAAGCCGTAGACGCCAATGCTCCAGCAGAAATATTGAGCGGACAGCAGCAGGACTTTGGGCGAGCGGAAGGCCTCGGCGTAGTTTTTCACCGGCTTGATGCCGACCTGCTCCGCGTCCAGGCGGGTTTGCAGTTCGGTCTTCTCTTCGGTGGTCAGCCACTTGGCCTGAGCGGGGCGCTCGTCTACCAGGCGCCACCAGATAAAGGCCCAGATGATGGCCGGCGCGCCTTCGACGATGAACATCCAGCGCCAGCTGAAATGCGCCACCAGGTAACCGGACACCACCGACATCCAGAGCATGGTCACCGGGTTACCCAGGATCAGCACGGTATTGGCCCGCGAGCGCTCGGCCTTGGTAAACCAGTAGCAGAGGTATACCAGCATGGCCGGCATCACCGCCGCTTCGACCACACCGAGCATGAAGCGAATGCCGATCAGCATGTAGGCGTTGGACACAATCCCGGTCAGGGTCGCCAAAGCGCCCCAGAGAATCAGGCTGACGAAGATCAGCTTCTTCACGCTTTTCTTCTGCGCGTAAATCGCACCCGGCACCTGAAAGAAGAAGTAGCCGAGGAAGAATAGCGCCCCCAGCAATGACGACATGCCGGGGGTGATGTGCAGGTCTTCGGCCATGCCCGATGCAGCGGCGAAGCCATAGTTGGCGCGGTCCAGATAGGCCAGGCTGTAAGTGATGAACACGATCGGCATGATCAGCAGCCAGCGGCGCTTGAGGCCTGCGTGTTTCACGGTTGCGAGTAGCTTTTCCATGTCGGGCTCCCTGAGGATGTTGTTTTTGTCGCAGCAGGTGATGGGAACGGTGTGTGCAGGTTGATAACGGGTCTTGGTTAAAAAGCTCAGGCGGTCTGTCGTTCTGCGCTGGGTTCGGATTCGGCGGCACGCAGGGCGGCGAGAGTCGGCAAGCCCTCCATGTCGCCCCGGCTCTGCACCGCCTGACTGCCGATCCAGTTGCCGCGAGCGGTAGCCTGGGCAAAGCCGAGGTTTTCCAACAGCGCACTGATCACGCCGACCGCGAAGCCATCGCCCGCGCCGACCGTATCGACGACCTTGGCCACCGGCACGCCGGGCACGAAGGCTTCATTCATTTGGGTGCGGTAATACGCGCCTTTCGCGCCGAGCTTGATCACCACGGCTTCAACCCCCAGGTCCAGATAGAACTTTGCGATGTCGGCCGGGGTGTCAAAACCGGTCAGTAATTCGCCTTCGGCCATGCCCGGCATTACCCAGTGGGCGAGGCTGGCGAGGTGGTTGATCTCACGAATCATCGTCGCCTGGCTCGACCACAGCGAAGGCCGCAGGTTGGGGTCGAACGACACGCTGCGACCGGCGTCGCGCATCTGCGTCATCAGCACGTGGGACAACTCGCGACAGGTTTCGGACAGCGCCGCCGGAATGCCCGTGGCGTGCAAGTGTCGTGCTTTCAGCAAATCGGGAACGAGGTCGTTGACCGACAGATGACTGGCCGCCGAACCCCGGCGGAAATACTCGACCACCGGGTCCGCGCCTTCGAGTTCCAGCGATTTGAACTGAAAGCCCGTGGGATGCGCAGGATCGACGGTTACATGGCTGCAATCGACGCCTTCACGTTGCAGACTGTCGGCGACGAAACGGCCCATGGAGTCGTTGCCGACGCGGCTCAGCCAGGCGACCTTGAAGCCCAGGCGCGACAGGCCGATGGCGACGTTGCTGTCGGCCCCCGCAATGCGTTTTTCAAAGTGCCGGACTGCGGCCAGATCGCCGGTCTGTTCGGCGACCAGCATGGTCATGGTCTCGCCGAAGGAGAGGATATCGATCTTAGACATGGCTCAGGGCCTCCGGCGATGTTGCGCTGTGTTCGGGTTGGTCAATGCGCTGTCCGAGACGGGCGAGGGTGTCGACGTGAAACCGGGTTACCTCCAGCAGATCGTCACCTTGCAAGGGGTATTCGACGGCGCGCGGCAGGCCGATCGGCATGTGCTTGAGCAGTTGCTCCCACAGGTGCAGGTCGGTCTGGCGCGGTGGCATGGCAACCAGTTTGCCAGCGGCGTTGCGCGAGACCGCCTTGCAATGCAGGTACTCGACGTAGCGGCCCAGTTGTTGCGCGGCGGCGCTGGCCGACTGTTCCTGCCACATCCAGTTGCCGATATCGAAGGTCATGCCGATAGGCATCTGCAGCGCGTCGATCTGAGCGAAGAAGCGGGTGAAGGGTTCGATGCGTCCGCCCTGTGGCGTCTGGTCGTTTTCCACCAACAGATGCACGTCGTAGCGGGCCAGGCGGTCGGCCAGCGCGGCCACATCGCTGTCTTCGGTCAGATGCCCCAGCGAGACCTTCAACCATGCGGCGCCGCAGGCGCTGGCCCGTTGCAGGGTCGGTTCAAGTTCCGGGTTGGGCAGCTTCTGGTCTTCTAGCCAGAGTTCCAGAGGCGCCGAGTACAGGCATTCCAGGCCTTTAGCGCGGATAGCTTCGGCCAGGGCCGGAAAATCCTGGCGCGCGAGGTCGCCAGTGAACAGTTCTTCACGCAGTTCGATGCGCGTCACGCCAGCGTCAGCCAGCAGCGGAATGAAGCTGGCCTGGCCGCGCTCACGCACGAGGTCGGCACCGAAGGCGCCCAGGCTGATGGCAACGGGGAATCGGTTCATTGTTCTTGTCCTCTGAAACCGGTTTCATTTTTGTTCGAACTGACGAACTCGGGAAAAGTTCGCCGGAAAAATAGAGCTATGGACCAGCGCTGCCGGTCACTGAGTACAGCGGAGCTATCAAGGAATCTTCAGGACCTGTCTCGCGTAGAGCCGCGCACGATCAACCGAGCAGGGAAGTCATACAGCCGCACCGGCTCCTGATCGCCACGCAGGCGGTTGAGCAGGCACTCAAAGGCCGTGACGCCGATGTCGTGGGTAGGTTGGGCGAGGGAGGTGATGCCGCTGCCGACCAGCGGGTACCAGTCCAGTTCGTCGAGAGCGATCAGGCCGATGTCGTCGAACAGCTGACAGCCCAGGTCGTGCAAAAGACGCGTGGTGCTCAAGGTCGCGACACCATTGCCGGTGAACAGGGCTTTGGGGCCATGCCCGCGCTGGTCGAGAAAGGTACGCAACTCATCGCGCAGCGTGGCGCCGGTTTCACACACCTGACCGCGCATGCCGGAGCGTTGGGCGATACCTTTGGCGAACGCTTCGACACGCTCGATCCGCGAACTGGTGCCGTCTTGAGGTTCGGTAACCATGAGGATGTCGCGATAGCCGGCGTCTTGCAGATGGTCCAGCGCCTGCCTGACGGTGGCGACGTTATCCAGTCCGACCAGATCGCTTTCCAGTTGATCGACCTTGCGGTCCACCAGCACCATCGGCAATTCGCTGTGCAACTGGCGCAGCTCGTCAAGGTGACGGTCGAGAGTGTTCACGATCAGGCCTTCGATGTTGTACGAACGCAGCGCCGCCAGATGCAGGCGTTCCTGCTCGTCATCGCAATCGGTGTTGCACACCACCAGGCTGTAACCGTGCTTGCGGCAAGCGGTTTCGACGCCGTGCATGACGGCAATGGAGTAGGGGTTGCGGATGTCGGCCACCAGCATGCCGATCAGGCGGGTACGGCCGCGTTTCAGGCCGCGGGCCATCTGGTTGGGGCGATAATCGAGGGTTTCGATGGCGTGTTCGATGCGTCGGGCTATGGCCTCGGACAGCAATTGACGGTCTTCGCCAATAAAGCGCGAGACGCTGGCTTTCGATACGCCGGCCATATCGGCGACGTCATTCATGGTGACGCGGGCACGCGTCGATGTCGGAATACTGTTCACGGCCTGACCCTTATTGGACTTATCAGCAGGCTTTTTTCGCAGAGCGTGTGTTGCTCTGAAACCGGTTTCAGGAAACACCAAAGCGCGAGCGACGTCAACTCGGGATCGGATAAAAGGCGAGGAGGGGGGAGAGGTTGAGCCTGCGTCGGACACAATCGCTGTGTGAATGAGCTTGCTCACGAAGGGGGTCAGGACAGCCACAGCGAATGCAGGGTCTTAACGGCAGCATTTCGTGAGCAAAGTCACTCCCACAGGTCTTGGGTCGCTCTTGGGGTCACTGATTACCCTTGAACGTATCCCGCCATGCCAGAAACCGTTTCTCCAGCATCGCCAGCACGCCGTCGCTGAGTTTGCCCAGCAGTGCGAGAACGATAATGGCGGCGAGGACGATATCCGGGCGTGACGTCTCGCGGCCATCGCTGAGCAGGTAGCCCAGGCCCTTGGTAGCGGCGATCAGCTCGGCTGCCACCAGAAACATCCACGCCAGGCTCAACCCCGACCGCAGCCCGGTGAACAGGCCGGGCAGGGCCGCCGGCAGGAACAGATGCACAATCATCTGCCGCTGGCTGAAGCGATACATCTTGCCGACTTCCACCAGCTTGCGGTCGATGCCGCGAATGGCCGCGACGCCATTGAGGTAAACCGGGAAGAACGCACCGATGGCGATCAACACGATTTTCGATGTCTCGCCTATGCCCAGCCACAGCAGCAACAACGGCACCCAGGCCAGGCTCGGAATCGAACGCAGGCCCGCGAAGGTCGGTTCCAGATAGGCTTCGGCCTCGCGACTCAGGCCCACCCAGGCGGCGAACAGCAGCGCCAGGCTCGCCCCAATGGCAAAGCCGCTCAGCACCCGTAACAGACTGGCGCTGATGTGTTTCCACAACGCGCCATTGGCAAGGTCTGTCAGCGTTGAAAAAATCTCGCTGGGAGCGGGCATCTGGTAGGACTGCACCCAGCCGATGCGTACGACGACTTCCAGCAACAGCAGCACCGCCACCGGCACCGCCAGACCCTTGAGCCGTACCCGCCAGCGCGCAGGCGACGCAGGCGGAGCGGGCGTTGCGGCCTCTTCGGACTTCAGCGTCTGGGCTCTGGAAATGCTCATGGTTTGCCGATGACGGCTTTGCCGAAGGCCGGATCGATCAACTGGTCGATGACCTGATCGACATTCGTGCCCTTACGCACCAGTTCTTCGGACACCAGAATCGGCGCCGCCGCCTTGGACGCGGTCACATCCTTGTCGGTCAGCTGTGGGTTGCTCAGGTCGGTACGGGTCAGCTGCAATTTGGCGACATCCAGCGGCAGGCCGGATTCAGTGGCCAGCAGTTGGGCGAACTCTTCGGGGTTTTTCAGTGCCCAGTCGCGGGCTTTTTCATAGGCGCCGATCACGGTCTTGATCGCTTCCGGATGCTCCTTGGCATAACGCTCGGTCACGCTGACCACGCCATAGCTGTTGAAGTCCTTGTTGCGATACAGCAGGCGCGAACCGGCCTGGATTTCGCTGGCAGCCATGTGAGGATCGAGTCCCGCCCAGGCGTCGACATCGCCTTTCTCCAGGGCGATGCGGCCGTCCGGGTGCTGCAGATGCAACAGCTCGACATCGTCCTTGGTCAGCTTGGCCTCTTGCAGCGCGCGCAGGGTGAACAGGTAGGGATCGGTGCCTTTGGTGGCGGCGATCTTCTTGCCTTTCAGATCGGCAACGGTTTTCAGTGTCGAATCCTTGCGCACCACCAGAGCGGTCCATTCGGCGCGGCTGTAGACATAGACCGACTTGATCGGACTGCCGTTGGCGCGGGCCAATACCGCAGACAGGCTGGCAGAGGAGGCGAAATCAACGCCGCCGCTGTTGAGGTATTCCAGCGAACGGTTGCTGCCCTGACTGAAGACCCAACTGACTTTCGTGTCGGGCAGGGCTTTTTCCAGCCAGCCGAAATGCTTGAGCACCAGGCTGACCGGCGAGTAATAGGCGTAATCGAGATGGACTTCGGCAGGCGGTGCTTCAGCAGCCTGAGCGAAAGGTTGCAGTGTCAGGGCCAGTGCTCCGGCCAGGAGCTTCAGAACGGTGGGTAGGCGAGGGAACGCGGTCATGATCAATTCCAGTCTAGGGGCGGAAGCTGCGCAAGGCTGCTTATGTCGAAATCAGCAGTCAGCGCGAGTCAGCCTGCGTAAATGGAATAATGCAGGCTCTGTGCCATGCACGGTTTCAAGGGACTGGACGGCAAGTTCCATAGGTAGGGGCAGCATTTCAACAGTTGCCTGCGCAGCACTTTGCTGAGTCGCTGTTGCTGCAGGAACAGCAAGTCGTCTGGCGCAACGATCCAGCCCCATGACGACCGTTTAAATACCCATCAAAACAGTTGTCAGCAGCATCTGCGGTCTTCATGCTGCATTTTTCATTTTTGTTACAGGACTTTTCTGCGAATGTCTGCCTCTGCCCGAGATGCCGATTCAGCCTCCCGCCGTTCGGCGACCGTTCTCAGCCTATGCCTGCCCAGCGATGTCCTGTTGTACCTGCTGTTGCCGATGAACGCCGATGCGTTCGGCATCAGTCTGGCCGAGGCCGGAGTGTTGCTGGCGGCCAACCGTCTTGTGCGAATCTTCGGATACAGCTACGTGGTGCGGTTCTATGCGGATAGAGGCGACCGGGCTGCGGTAATGCTGGCGGCGACTGTCTCGATGCTGTGCGCGCTGGGCAACTCATTCATCTCCGGCTTCTGGTTGTTGCTCATCCTGCGTCTGGGCTGGGGCCTGAGCTACGCCGCGTTGAATCTTTCGACCCAGGCGCTGGCGACCTCTGAGCCGGCAGGCGCTGCACGCAGAGCGGGCACTTCAAGGGCGATCATTGCGATCGGTCCGATGCTCGCGTTGCCGCTTGGGGCATTGGTCAGCATGTACTTTGGCCCGCGAGTCATCTTCCTGATCCTGGCATTCTTCTCCCTGACCGGGCTGATCGTCGCCAAAGGCTTGCCGGCAATCCCTCACGCCATGCCGAGCGCGACAGGACGCCGTTTCAAGGCTCCGGACAGTGTGGCCATGTGGTCCTTCATCGAGGGTGTCGCGCTGGACGGCTTGTTCATTTTCGGTCTGTCGTTGCAAGCGCAGTCGGTGCTCGGCGGCAATGCGGTGTTCATCGCAGGGGTGCTGCTGGCGTTGCGTTACGTCTCGGAAATGCTCCTGAGCCCATTGGGCGGACGTGCTGCCGCCAGTTACGGCGCGGTGCGCATGCTGGTGGTGTTTTCAGCGCTAACCACGCTGGCCCTCACCGCATTCGGCTTCCATTGGCTGATCATCGGCGCAGGCGGGGTATTGATCCTGCGCGCGCTGCAATTGCCGCTGGTAACCACCTTGGTGGCGGAGCGCAATCCGGGAGCGGGGCGGGTTCAGGCGCTGGCGGGGAACGCCGTCTGGCGAGACGTCGGCGCGGGAGTCGGGCCCTTGCTGGCCGGGGTTCTACTGCCCATCGCATCGCCATCCTGGGTCTATAGCCTGGCGGGTCTGGCGGTGGTCATCAGTGCGGTGGTGTGCAGTCGCTATAAAGTGCGCGAAGTCACTGCATAACGGCTCGTCCAGACATCCACTCATACCGTTGGGCGATTAATCTCGAAAATCAGGGGCTTGCGTGCAACCTCTGAGGCAATTTCACATCTGATGGTCATTCTTCATACGGACATAAAACGTCGTTAGCCTGCATCGGCTAGCGAAATGCCAGTTCACAGGGACGTTACAAAGGGCGCTCAGCCCCTCACGCATCACCATCAGAACCCAGGCCATCATGACCTTTTTCAAATCACCTGTTTCTTCTTCTGCGCTGCAGCGTGTCGCCTATTTCCTCCTGCCGTTTCTGCTGATCTGCTCAGCGGTATTCTGGTTCACCGTGGGCAGGGGCGTTCACGCGGAGGCGAAGAACGGCACGCAGACCCTGGTGTTCCTGCGCCATGCGGAAAAGCCTGACATGGGCCTGGGACAACTGAATTGTCAGGGCCTGAACCGCGCCATCGACTTGTCTACAGTGCTGCCCAACACGTTCGGCAAGGCCGATTTCATCTTCGCCGCCAACCCGAGCCGGCATGTGGAGGAGGGGGAAGGCGATCGCTCCTACAGTTATCTAAGGCCTTTGATGACCGTTGGCCCGAGCGCGATCAAGCTCGGGCTGCCGATCAACATCGACTTCGCGGCCAATGACACCAGTGATTTGGCCGATGAGCTGATGAGCGACAAATACCACGACGCGACCATTTACACAGCCTGGTCCCACGGTTACCTGCCAGAGCTGATCAACAAGGTCGCCGAAGAAGCCTCCGGCGAGGATCTCAAGCTGGTCAATGACTGGATGGGCGACGATTTCGACTCGGTGCTGGTCCTGACCCTGAAATGGAACGATGGCAAGGCAACTCTGCAGTACGAGAACTACAAGCAGAATCTGAATGATGGAGCGGTGGGTTGTCCGACGTGATGATGCGCGCGTAAACAGTCCCGCGGGTCTGCCGCAATACTTGTGGGAAACGTCGGAGGTTACGACAGCAGTGAACGCATAGGTCAGCCACCAAGCGTTTGCTGATCCAAGGCGCTCGCCAGCAAGCCGGCTCTTACAATGACGTGATTCTCCTTGAGCTTTGTATTCGGCCTACAACTGCGTTAGCGTTCAGCCGGTCCGAGTTCCTGCGGTTTTCTCTCATGCTCGAAACTTCCCACCTCCAGGCCACACGTCTCTTACCCTTCCAGCCTCCCTTCGACTGGCAGCGCATGCTCAACTTCTTTGCGGCACGCATGACCGTGGGCGTCGAAGCCGTGATCGATGGCGCCTACATGCGCCATATCGAGTTCAAGGGCAGCCTGGGGACGCTGTCGGTGGAGATGGCACCGCAAGGCGATCATCTGATTGCGACAGTGCATGGCGAGGTCAGTCGGTATGTTGATGAGCTGATCGAGCCGATCTCGCACATGTTCGATCTGTATGCGGTCCCTGAGGAAATCGATCGGCGCCTGTCCAGTGATCCGTGGCTGGCGTCGCTGGTGCACCGGCGTCCGGGTTTGCGGGTGCCGGGATCTTTTTCGGGGTTTGAGCTGGTAGTGCGGACCATTGTCGGCCAACAGGTGAGCGTCAAGGGCGCCACCACCATTGTCGGACGGCTGGTGCAGCGGGCGGGGGTTCCGGTTCCCGACAGCCCTTTCGAACAACTGGCCTGGCGCTTTCCAACGCCCGATGCGCTGGCGCGAGTCGATCTGGACAAGATCGGCATGCCCGGCAAGCGAGTAGAAACCCTGCAGCGAGTAGCAGCGGGCGTGGCCAGCGGCGAGATCTCGTTGAATGTCAGTCATGGCGACATCGCTGAGTTGCGTCGTCAATTGCTGGCGATGCCTGGCATCGGGCCCTGGACCGTCGAGTACATCGCCATGCGTGCCTGGCGCGACCCGGACGCCTGGCCGGCTTCGGATCTGGTGCTGATGAACCTGATGACGTTACAGGACCCAAGCCTGACTCGTCTGACCTTGCACAAGGCTCGCGCTGAAGCCTGGAAACCGTGGCGTGCCTACGCCGCCATGCATATCTGGAATTCTGCGGCGGATGTGGCAGGCAAGGCCAAGGGTGGATAAAGGCGAATTTGAGCGCAAGATATGGATGGGGCCTGGAAGTTGGGGCAGTTAGTATGGGCACATCGCGCAGACGAGGAATCCTCCCATGACCTTCACATATCGCTTCATCGACTCTCCGGTCGGCCAGTTGAAACTGATCGCCAAAGGTTCGGCCCTCGCGGCGATTCTCTGGGAAAACGATCGTCCCAATCGCGTGTTGCTCGGCGCCATGAGTGAAGATCAGGGCAGCGAAATCCTCGACCGAGCCGAGCAGCAACTGGCTGAATACTTCGCTGGAACGCGCAATCGTTTCGACCTGGAGCTGGACTTTCAGGGCACCGAGTTCCAGAAAAAAGTCTGGAAGGCATTGCTCTCGATTCCCTTTGGCCAGACCCGTAGCTACCTGGAGATTGCCATCCAGATCGGCCATCCCGCTGCTGTCCGCGCAGTGGGTGCGGCCAATGGCAAGAACCCGATTTCCATCATCGCCCCATGCCATCGGGTGATTGGCAGTTCCGGGGCGTTGACCGGATTTGCCGGCGGGCTGGCGGCCAAGCAATTGCTGCTGACGCTGGAAGGCGGGATGCCGGTGTTGTCGAAAAAGCGGGCGCAAAATGCTCCCTCCGCCCAGGCTTCGCTGTTCTAGACTCACGGCCGGAGTGCTACAGGAATGATGCCTGTGCGATGAAAGAAAATTTTGGAAACACCCCTCAATGGAGATGAAAATGCCTGCTTCTGCCAAGACCTTTCGTGACCTTCACCACCAATCCACCGTTCTGCGCCTGCCCAATGCCTGGGATGCGATGAGTGCGCGGCTGTTCGAAAGCCTCGGCGCGACGGCCATTGCCACCACCAGCGCGGGGGTGGCGTGGGCTCAGGGCTATGCCGATGGCCGTGTATTTCCGGTGGAGGTGGCGGTCAGCGTCGCCGAGAACATTGCTCGGCTGATCAAGGTGCCGCTGACGGTGGACATCGAAAACGGCTACTCGGACGATCCGCAAACGGTCGCGGAAAACGTCAAGCGCGTGCTGGATGTCGGCGCGGTGGGCATCAACCTCGAAGACGGCCCGGATGCGCCTGAACTGCTGGCGCGCAAGATCGAAGCAATCAAGAACATGGCAGCCAACAGTGGGTTGGATGTATTCATCAACGCCCGCACGGATGTCTACCTGGCCAGTCTTGTGGCTGAAGGATTACGGGTGGAGGAAACGCTCAAGCGCGGGCAGTTGTACCAGCGAGCAGGAGCCGATGGTCTGTTCGTCGCCGCCCTGGTGGCGGTGGACGAAATCAAGACCGTGGTTCAGGGGGTGGACCTGCCGATCAACCTTCTGGCGCGGCCGGGGCTGCCTGCGGCAGATGAACTGGCGAAACTGGGTGTGCATCGCCTGAGCGCCGGGTCCAGTGTCGCGGTGAGCGTATTGAGCCTTGCCGAGCAACTGGGGCGTGAATTCCTTGAAGAAGGGCGCTCGGAGGCGGTGACTCAAAGCTCGCTGGGGTATCCGCAGATTCAAGCGTTATTTCAGTAATGCGCCGTTCTCAGTAGACGCGCGCTTGCCCGCGAATGCGATCGGCGGTTCAGGGACGCAGTGTGTGACCTGACGCAATCGTGGGCCGGCCGCAACAGATTTATGCGGCGCACCGGGATTTTGGGCTAGCACAATCTCTGTAGGAGCCGGCTTGCTGGCGAAACCGGTGTGGCAGACAACGTCTCTATAGCTGCTGACCCAGCGCGTTCGCGGGCAAGCGCGCTCCAATAGGGGGGAGGTGCATGCCTTCGATCTCTCGGGCGCATCTGAAGCGGGCCTGTAAATCCACGGGGATCTGCATCAGACCATTCATCTGCAGATGGATGGCTCTAGCCAGATTTATCCGAAAAGAGTACAAATGTACTCCATGACGACCTTATCCCCCCGACGCGCTGCCATCCTTACGTTCATTCGTGATCGCATCGCAGAAAATGGCCAGCCGCCCAGCCTTGCGGAAATATCCGAAGCCTTTGGCTTCGCTTCGCGCAGCGTGGCGCGCAAACATATCGTGGCGCTGACCGAGGCAGGCTTCATCGAGGTCATGGCCAATCAGGCCCGTGGCATTCGCCTCATCGAACCCAAACGCCGAGCAGAAATGCTCGAGATCCCGATTCTGGGCCGGGTGGCTGCCGGTGCACCGATCGGCCCCGATATCGATATCCACGACACCTTCACTCTGGACAACCGAACCTTCCTGCGCGTCCCTGATTACCTGCTGCGGGTAAGTGGGGATTCGATGATCGAAGACGGCATCTTCGACGGCGATCTGGTGGGTATTCTGCAAAGTGCCGATGCCAAGGACGGTCAGATCGTTGTGGCCCGGCTGGAGGGAGAGGTCACTATCAAGCGTCTGGAGCGCGGCGATGACCAATTTCGTCTGCTGCCGCGCAACCCGGCTTATGCACCCATCGTCGTGCGCCCCGATCAGGACTTCGCCATCGAAGGCGTGTTCTGCGGTCTGGTGCGTCGGGAATGATGGGCGCGGTAGTCAGCCTCGATGCGCTGCTGAACGAGCGTCGGGTCTGGAGAGGGCGTCCAGAGGTTCAGCCGGTTGCCGCGCAACCCACCGGCCACCCACTGCTGGATGCCGCTCTGCCCATCGGTGGCTGGCCACCCGCTGCATTGACGGAAATCCTGATCCCGGCCAACGGCAGCGGTGAGTTGCGTCTTTTATGGCCGACCCTGGCGCGATTGGCTGACAGCGGCGAACGCATTGTGCTGGTGGCACCCCCTTATGTGCCATACCCCCAGGCCTGGCAATCGGCGGGTGTCGACCTGCGTCAGTTGTCGGTGATCAACGCCAGCGACGCCGATGCTTTGTGGGCCGTAGAGCAATGCCTGCGTTCCGGCAGTTGCGGTGCTGTGCTGTGCTGGCCTTCCAGGGTCGATGACCGCGCATTGCGCCGCTTGCAGGTGGCGGCGGAAACCGGCGAAACCCTGGCCTTCGCCTGTCGCGGGCAACACGCCGCTGCCAATCCGTCGCCAGCCGCTTTGCGCATCGCCATCGACATGCGCCCGAATCAATTGCGGGTGCTCAAATGCCGTGGCGGACTGGCGCCTTCTTCACCGATTCCTTTTACTACCGACGCCTGAGGTTTCCATGCTCTGGGCCTGTATCCTCTTGCCACAATTGGCGCTGGACGGCGTCATGCGTCGTCGCGCCGAGCCTGACCGACCGCTGGCCTTGATCAGCGGTACGGCTCAGCGCCGGGTACTGCAAACCGTCAACGTTACGGCCCGCGAGCTGGGTTTGCGTCCCGGCCAGTCGCTCACCGCCGCACATGCCATGACCCGCGAGTTCGACACGGTCGAATACGACCCGAAGCAAACCGAGCACTGGCACCGTTTGCTGGCGGCGTGGGCCTATCGCTTCAGCTCCCAGGTCAGCCTGAAATACCCGCGGGTATTGCTGATGGAGGTCGAATCCAGCTTCGCGTTGTTCGGTCCCTGGCCAGTGTTCGAAGCCCGCCTGCGCCAGGAGTTGACGGCCATGGGCTTCAGTCATCGCATTGTCGTGGCACCCAATCCGCTGGCGGCGCGGATGCTGGCCAATGCCCACGATGGTCTGGCAGTGACCTGCAACGACAGCCTTCGGCTGATACTGGAGGAGATGCCGGTCAATCGCCTGGGGTTGTCTCAAGAAGTGTCGACCGCCTTTGGGCGCATGGGCCTGCATCGCCTGCGACAGGTGCTGGCCTTGCCGCGCGATACCTTGGCTCGTCGCTTCCCTGCACAGGTGCTGCAGCATCTGGACACCTTGCTCGGGCGCAGACCGATGCCACTGGAGTGCTATGTGCCGCCGGATCATTTCGAGACTCGCATCGAACTGAATTTCGATGTTGAGTCCCATCAGGCGCTCCTGTTCCCCCTCAAGCGCATGATCGCCGATCTGGCGTTGTTTCTCGGCGGGCGTGACAGCGGCGTGCAGCGCTTCGTGATTCACCTGGAGCATGTGCCGGGTGTCGGCAGTACGGCACCGGACACGCTGATTTCAGTGGGCCTGCTCAGTGCCGAGCGCGAGGCCAACATGCTGTTCGAACTGGCTCGCGGACGGCTGGAACAAGTGGTTGTGCCGTCACCGGTGCGTGCCTTGAAGCTGCAAGCCAAAGACCTGCCGGCCTTCGTGCCGTCCCATCGAGAGTTGTTCGATGAGCGCCCTCAGCAAAGCATGCCTTGGGAGCAACTGCGTGAAAGGCTCAGAGCACGGCTTGGCGACGAAGCAGTAAGGGGTTTGAGCTTCCATGCCGATCATCGACCCGAATGTGCCTGGCAGCCGACTTCGCTCAGCAAACCGGCCTCGGGCTTCAGTCAGGTTCCACGTCCGGGCTGGCTGCTGCGCGAACCCGAACCGCTCACAGAACCTGGATTACGCATGCTGGCCGGTCCCGAGCGTATCGAGTCGGGCTGGTGGGACGGCGGGGATGTACGCCGTGATTATTACCTGATCGAAACCCGCAGCGGCCAGCGCGGCTGGGCCTATCGCAGCGTGGGCAATGATAGCGCCCTGTTGTTGCATGGCTGGTTTGCATGAGTTGCGATTACGCCGAGCTGCACTGCCTGTCCAACTTCAGTTTTCAACGGGGGGCTTCCAGCGCCAAGGAGCTGTTCGAACGGGCGAAATTGCACGGCTATGAGGCGTTGGCGATCACCGATGAGTGCACGCTGGCGGGGATCGTGCGTGCCTGGCAGGCCGCCATAGAGTGTGAGCTGCGCTTGATCGTCGGCAGCGAAATCACCATCGAGAACGGGCCGAAAGTGGTGCTGCTGGTGGAGAATCTCGCCGGGTATCAGGCCTTGTGCCGCCTGATCACTCAAGGTCGAAGGCGCAGCAAGAAGGGCGAGTACCGACTGCTGCGTGAAGACTTCGAGCAGCCTGTGGCGGGGTTGTTGGCGTTGTGGCTGCCTGATCTGGACAATCGCGCCGAGCTTCTACAGGCGCAAGGTCAGTGGTTGCGGGAAACCTTCAGTCAGAATCTGTGGTTGAGCGTGCAGTTACATTGTGGGCCCGACGACCAAAGCCGTCTCGCCAGGCTACTGACACTGGCCCGGCGATTGGACATTCCTGCCGTCGCCAGTGGTGACGTGCATATGCACGCCCGTGGTCGTCGTGCATTGCAGGACACCATGACTGCGATTCGTCATCACACCACCGTGGCCGAGGCCGGGCACCGCCTGTTTGCCAATGGCGAACGGCATCTGCGACCCCGCTCGGTGCTCGCCGATCTCTACCCGGCAGAGTTGCTGGCAGAAACCCTGACCATTGCCCGGCGCTGCACCTTCGATCTGAGCCAGTTGCGCTATGAGTACCCCCGGGAACTGGTGCCGGTAGACCACACCCCGAGCAGTTGGCTGCGTCATTTGACCGAAGAAGGTGCGCGCAAACGCTGGCCGACAGGCATTCCGACTATAGCGCGGCAGAATATCGAACATGAGTTGGGGATCATCGCCAAAAAGGAGTACGAGAGTTACTTCCTCACCGTTCACGACATCGTTCGTTTCGCCAGAGAGCAATCGATCCTCTGTCAGGGCCGCGGTTCGGCGGCCAACTCCACGGTGTGTTTCGCCTTGGGCATTACTGAACTGGACCCGGCCAAAGGCAAGGGCAAGCTGTTGTTCGCACGGTTTATCTCCGAAGAACGCAACGAGCCACCGGACATCGACGTCGATTTCGAGCACGAACGACGCGAAGAAGTCCTGCAATACGTGTTCCGCCGATATGGCCGGGGCAGGGCGGCGCTCACCGCAGTGGCCAGCACCTATCACGGCGCCGGTGCCATCAGGGATGTGGCGCGAGTGCTGGGTTTGCCGCCGGACCAGATCAACGCCCTGGCTGATGCCTGTGGGCGCTGGACCGATAATCTGCCGCCTGCTGAACGCCTGCGCGAATGTGGCTTCGAACCCGACAGCCCGGTATTGCGCCGGGTATTGACGCTGACCGGTGAACTGATCGGCTTCCCCCGGCATTTGTCCCAGCATCCAGGTGGCTTCGTCATCTCCGAACACCCGCTGGAGACGTTGGTCCCGGTTGAGAACGCTGCCATGGCCGACCGCACCATCATTCAGTGGGACAAGGATGATCTGGATCTGGTGGGCCTGCTCAAGGTCGATATTCTGGCCCTCGGGATGCTCAGTGCCTTGCGCCGAACCTTCGATCTGGTCACCCGGTATCGAGGCTACGACCTGACGATCGCCAGCATCCCCAACGAGGACAAACCGACCTATGACATGATCAGCCGCGCCGATACCATCGGCGTATTCCAGATCGAGTCCCGGGCGCAGATGTCGATGCTGCCCCGTCTCAAACCTCAGACGTTCTACGATCTGGTGATCGAAGTCGCCATCGTCCGCCCCGGGCCGATTCAGGGCGACATGGTGCACCCGTATCTGCGACGCCGGAACAAAGAAGAGCCGATCACCTACCCGCCACGCCTCAAGGAAGTCTTCGAACGCACCTTGGGTGTGCCGCTGTTTCAGGAGCAGGTGATGGAGGTGGCTATCATCGCCGCCGATTACACGCCGGGGGAGGCGGACCAGTTACGCCGTTCGATGGCGGCCTGGAAACGCCATGGCGGGCTGGAACCGCATAGGGAACGGCTGGCGACTCGCATGCAGGCCAATGGTTATCCCAAAGATTTCATCGTGCGCATCTTCGAACAGATCAAGGGTTTCGGCAGCTACGGTTTCCCGGAATCCCACGCCGCCAGTTTTGCCTTGCTCACCTACGCCAGTTGCTGGCTCAAATGCCACGAACCCGCGGCCTTCACCTGCGCCCTGATCAACAGCTGGCCCATGGGTTTCTACAGTCCTGATCAGTTGTTGCAGGACGCTCGCCGCCATCACATCGACGTACACCCGGTGGACATTCGCTACAGCGACTGGGATTGCTCGCTGGAACCGGTTCAGGGCCGCGAGTACACGCAGAATCTGGCGATTCGCATGGGCATGCGCATGATTCGCGGGTTTCGCGAGGAGGACGCACGGCGCATCGAGCAGGCGCGTAATCAGCGCGAATTCAAGGACGTGACCGATCTGTGTGTACGCGCCGATCTGGACAACCGTGCGCGGGCGTCGCTGGCCGATTCAGGGGCGTTGCGCGGGCTGGTGGGCCATCGTCATCGGGCGCGATGGGAGATTGCCGGGGTCGAGGTGCAACGGCCGCTGTTCGGCGATGATTGTTTTGCCGAGGAAGCACAGGTCCCATTGCCGCTGCCCAGCGTGGCGCAGGATCTGATGGCCGATTACGACACCCTTGGCACCACGTTGGGTCCACATCCCCTGGCTTTATTACGCAACAAACTGGCGGCCAAGCGGTTTCGCAGTTCGAAGGATTTGCTGGGTGAAGAGCACGGGCGAAATTTCAGCGTGGCGGGTCTTGTGGTCGGCAGGCAGCGGCCTGGCACCGCCAGTGGCGTGACCTTCGTCACCCTGGAAGACGAGCACGGCATGATCAATGTCGTGGTCTGGCGCGACCTGGCTGAACGTCAGCGCAAGGTGCTGGTGGGGTCGCAATTGATGCAGGTGTTCGGCAAGTTCGAATACCAGAAAGGCGTGCGCCACATCATCGCGCAACGCCTGTTCGACCTGTCCCCGCTGCTCACCGGGCTCGATGTGCGCAGTCGGGATTTCAAGTGATGTTTCAGCCACCGTTCACCGTGTAGGCGCCGGCTTGCTGGCGAACGCGGTGTATCAGCTAGGTATATGTTCACTGACATACCG
>NZ_JBOICF010000099.1:0-101902 GCF_050739935.1 Pseudomonas sp.
ATCACGTGCGCTGGAATTCGGATGTCGGGCATGTCGTTGGTGTGGTCACCAAGGTGCATACCCAGGATGTCGAGTTCATGGGACGGCATCGTCCTGCATCGAAGGAAGAGCCGCAGTACGAGGTCAAGAGCGACAAGACCGGGAATCTGGCGATGCATAAGGAAGGGGCATTGCGAAAGGTGTAGCTTTGCGCCCGCCATGTTAGGGCAACGCAGGGTTTCTTCGTACGCTGGTAGACGAGTGGATTTGCATGAATCGCGGGGTTTGAAAGTTAGGCTCGTAGGAAAAGCCATTGTCCATGTGTAGGCTCCGTCCTGATTTTTCCCTGCGTCTTTAGCGCGATCCATTTCTTGATAGGTTCTTGGGCCATCCCTGTGGTCACTATCAAGGACAATCTACCGTGCGACCCTTTTTTAATTCTGCATGGCCGGCATCTCAAAGAATTTATGATTCTTCCAACTCGGGCGCGAGAGTCGCACAGATGATTGGCGGGAACGTAGCCGTCAATATCAATAACTCTGATCCGATGCAGCAGTGGAGCAACACGTGTGCTGTACGCCTGAGCTACATACTGAATGAGTCGGGGCTTGTGATTCCTCCTGTTTCTGGAGAAACAGTTTCGGGGGGAGACAAGCACCAGTATTTTTATCGTGTTAGAGATTTGATTAAGTTTCTTGAGCGTCGATGGGGCGCGCCTGAAATCGTTAAATACCCGACATCGGCGGATGATATGGGGGGAAAAAGAGGATTGATTCTATTTGAGATTACCGGATGGTCGGACGCTCAAGGCCACGCAACGCTCTTTGATGGACGGTTTTGCTACGACCACTGCTACTTCAATCAGCCGGAAGCTTCCTATCGCACGGATCGCGCAAACTTTTGGAGCCTGCCATGACAAAAGCATGTTCAGGCGTATATATAGCGCTGATGGTCGGTATTTATACCTCAATGTGTCATGGGCAAGATCCTGGCCGACAGTCTCCGCAAGCGGGCGGGCGAACATACTCTGAGAACTATCGAGATATGGTCCTGGCGAGCTGCATCGCCACTGCCTATAAAGCGAATGCGGAGGTCGTCAAAGACGCAGGCAGCAGCGTGAACGCGTTGCGTGACTGGACCTATTACGACCTTGACCAGGCTCCCTATGCGATTCGTGCGTTGGTGAATGATTACTTGCTGCGGGATTATCACAATCCCGTCGTGGAATCGGAAATTAAGGGCGTTCGCTTTGATCTGCTGAAGTGTCTGGACCTTTATCACAGCGAAGAACTGGATGCACAGATAAAGCAATTGGTTTTTCGTCATAACCATACGTACCGACAAGACAATCCTGCGCGGTAGCGCCGTTACTTTAGCTCCATAGCCCAGATCGGGCGTAGGCATGGCATCGTCTGCGATACCTGGAATAAACCTGTGGAAGCGAAATCATTCGTGAAGTGATACGAACGAAAGATGTATCGCCTGTAACATTTTCGGCGACTGAATTCGCTTTCACAGAAATCATGTCGCCGTCGAAACGGTGTTATTTAGCCCTCAGCTCATACCCCACTGGCAACGTCTCCAACATGAACCTATCCGCAATCATCCCGCAGTAACTCGTCCTTGCCAGATAAGCCCCTGGCCCTTTCAGATATGCGTTGATGTCCTGCACTTCCTCGCACAATTCGAACGTCCGGCCCTTGAGCAAGCCGCTGGCCTGAGCCGAGCGCAGGGCGCCGTTGGGGGTCCAGTCGGCGATGATCAGCGCACCTGGCGGGGCCGATTTCTCGTAGCTGCGCACGAACTCTTCGGCGGAGCGGTCGCTGAGGTAAGGGGCCATGAAGTAGTGGATGTCGTCGCGGAATGGCAGCGGCTCCTTGTGAATCGGCAGTTGAATCGCGCCGCTGGCGTATACCGCGAACACCGCCAGAATCACCACCGGTGCAGCGACCGGCGAGGCATTGACCAGGTTCGCAGCGTTGCGTGGCAGCAAGGCTTGCAGTTGAATCACGCCAATGATGCTCAACATCACCGCACCGGGCAGGAAGAACGTGAAGCGGTCGGTGACGTTGTAGGACACGGCAAAGATGAAGTTCATCATCGCTGCGGCCCACAGTACGCGCAGTGCCGGATTTTTCGGGAACAGCAGCAGGCCCACCAGTTGCGGCCCGATCAGCGACAGCATCAGCAGCATCACCGAGTTCTTCTCGTGCCACATGTCATCGAAGCGGAACAGCGATCCCTGCCAGCTCTGCTCGGCCGTCCGGTCGGGGATGCCAATCAGGTAGCGGTGGACGATATCGAACAGCCCCAGGCCGCCTTGCATCTCGTTGAGGATCCCTGGAATCGCCACTGCGAAGCCCAACACAAAGCCGGGAATGGTGATCAGAATCCGCGCCTTGTGCTGCCACAGCAGCTGCAGGTAGAGCGGGAACAGGACGATGAAGGTCAGCTGATGAATCGCCGCAGCGAGCCCGGTCAATACGCCGATCAGGAACAGCGCCGGCACCACGCCCAAACGCTGCTTGTCCCTGAACTGGACCATGTAGGCGAGGGTCACCAACACGGTATGCAGCACGTAGACCTCGGCTTTGGTCGAGACCCAAAACACGCAGTGGCAGAGCACGGCGGCAGCAATTGCCAGCAGCGCCTGCTGGGTCGTTGCGCCCACGCCCTTGGCCAGTCGGTAGACCGCCCAGGCCAAGGGAATCAACAGCAGCGAATTCATGAAGCTCAGCACATAAGGCCCAAAGCCTGCGAACAGCGCGGTGGTGACGAAGAGATAAAGCGGGTGATCCAGCGGGCTCAGGGTCTGACTGAAGTACTGACCCCGGGAGGCGTCGGCCAGAAACATGCCGTTGTCCATCCACTGGATCGGCCCGCTCGAAGCGAGAAAGCTGGCAAGGATCGCTCCGATCGCCAACAACAAGGGAATCAGAATCGACGCCTTGGAACGTACTACTACCACCATGAACTGCACTCCTGTCCCTTTTTTCCGCATCAAAACGGGCGTCACAACGTTCGCCCCTCAAATCCAATCCTGCAGCTATCCCGCTGGTTGCCCTTCGGACGCTGTTTCGCCTTTGAGCTTGAACAGCATCACCGCGCCGATGGCCACGGCAAACCACAGCGTGGCCAGGCGAATCAATACGGTTGCTGCAACGGCGTCAGCGCTGTTCATGCCTTTCCAGACCAGCAGCCCGACCATCACCGCCTCCGCGCCACCCAGCCCACCGGGCATGAAACTCACCGCGCCCGCCAGCATTGCCAGCGCGTAGACAAACACCGCGAACGCCAGCGGAATGTCGGCGCCCATCCATTGCAGAATCCAGTCGAAGGCCAGGGCCTCGGCGCTCCAGGCCATGACGCTCAGAAGAGTCAGCCCGAGCATCAACCGCAGGCGATGACACTGTTGGGCATGCACCAGCACTTGCAGCAGATGGCGTAGCAGGCCGATGAGCTTGCCGCCTTCGCTGGGCACTAGCTGCATCAGGCGTTCCAGCAGTCTGCGTTGAGATAGCACCAGCAGGCCGACCAGCACCAGGCTGACACCGATCACGATCATCGGCATCGCCTCTGGGTACAGCGACAGGCCGAACAGGGTCAGCAGGACCACGGCGAAGAGATCCGACAGACGCTCGCTGAAAAACGCCGCGAAGCTCTGCGGGTAGGGCACGCCCCAACGTTTGAGCAACACACCGCGCAGGGCTTCGCCCGCCTTGCCGGGGGTGGTGGTCAGGGCGAAGCCGGCCAGATAGATGTTCAGGCTCGGACGCCACGGCATCGGATGGCCGAGCACCTTGAGGTAGGCCTGCCAGCGGCCGAAGCGCAGGGCGTAGTTCACCGAGGACATGAACAGCGCGACGACGATGCCGACCAGGCCGACTTCGCTCACCGCCGCGCCCACCGCGTGCCACCCGCCCCACAGCGAAAACCCCAGATAGCCCAGCGCCGAGCCCACCACCGACAGCACCACGGCCCGATAGCGCCAGCCGGACAAGTGCAGTGCCTCGCTCACAGATTCAGCCTCTTGAATACCGGCTGCGGAATCGAGCGGATGACCAGCATGATCAAGGCCCAGAACCCCGGCGCGTATAGCGTCGGCACCTTGTTGGCGATGCCCTTGACGATGCGCTGGGCGACCTGCGCGGGCTGGGCCAGCAACGCGGCGGGCAGCGACAGGCCTTGGGTCATCGGCGTGTCGACGAAGCCCGGTTTGATGGTGGTCACGTGCACGCCGATCTTGAACAGTCTCGCTTGCAAGCCTTCGCAATAGGTCGAGACCGCTGCCTTGGCGCTGCCGTACAGGTAATTGGAAGGGCGTCCGCGGTCGGCGGCTACCGAGGAAATGATCGCCAGACTCCCGCAGCGCTGAGTCTCGAACTGCATCGCCAACACGGTCAGCAGGGCGATCACCGACGTGCAGTTGTTGGCGAATTCGCGCAGAGCCAGATTGACGTCGCGTTCACAGGCTTTCTGATCGGGCAGGGTGCCGTGGGCAATCAGCGCGATGTCGATCTGACCCAGCGCAGTCAGGCAGCGGCCGAGCATCAATGGGTGAGCGTCGATGTCGTTGGCGTCCATTTCATGCAGGGTGACGTTCTTCGCGCCGCGGGCTTTTAAATCGGCGGCGGTCTGCTGCAGTTTGTCGACGTTGCGCGCGACGAGGAAAAAATCACTGCCTTCGCTGGCCCACAAACGGGCACAGGCGGTGGCGATGGCCGATGTGGCGCCGATGATCAGCACTCTTTTCATAGCGGTTGTGGTCATAGCAGCACGCGGCTCCAGAAACGGGACATCAGGGAGGGATCGCGCAGCGCTTCCAGTCGCTCCCAGGCGGGGTACGCCTGACGAAAGTCCGCGCCGCTCATATGGGCATCCTTGGCCGGATACAAGCGGCCTCCCGCGGCGCGGACGATGTCGTCCAGACGCGGGAATACAACATCTTGCAGGTGCTCGCTCTGCGGGAAATCCAGGGCCAGCGAGGTGCCCGGCATGGGGAACGACAAAAGGCCCGGCGAGCGGACGTCGCCACAGCGCTTGAGCACCGCCAGAAACGAGCCTTGCCCGGCATCGGCAATGGCCCGCAACAACTCAGCCATCGCCGCTTCGGCGTTGGCTGTCGGAATCACGCATTGGTACTGCTGAAAGCCCCGGCGACCGTAGATGCGGTTCCAGTGCAGGATGCGATCGAGCGGGTAGAAAAATGGCTCATAGGCGCTGCGACCGGTCTTGCGCTGGCTCGGATGCACCCGCCAATACAGGTTGTTGAAGGCACTGAGCGACAGTTTGTTGATCAGCGAAACCGGGGGTGTGAGCGGGACGCTCAGCTTCGCCCGGCGGCCGACTTCCAGCGAGCCGTACTGCGCGTGATCACCGACGATGAACACCCCGCGTCCGGTCTCGGCGCCTTTGGCCAGGCAATCGACCCAGGCCACGCTGTACTCATGCTTGTTGTCGAGTTCGTCGGACAGCGCGAAAAATTCCGTGAGATTGTTGAAACGCACCGTAGTGGTATCGATTTGGCTGGCACGGATTGGCATCAATTGCAGTTCCGCCCAGTGAATCACTCCAGTGAGCCCCAGACCGCCGATGCTCGCCGAAAACAGCGAGGCGTTGACGCCGGGGGCGCAGACCATCTCGGGCTGACCGTGGCGCAACAGGCCGAAGCTGCGCAGGTGACGGCCGAAGGTGCCGCGTACGTGATGATTCTTGCCGTGCACATCGTTGGCGATGGCGCCGCCGACCGTGGCGAACTGGGTGCCCGGCGTCACCGGCAAAAACCAGCCCTGGGGAATGGCGACGCTCAGGATTTCTGCCAGGGTGATGCCGGCCTCGACCTTGAGCACACCACTTTCCCAGTCGGCCTCGATCAGTCGATCCAGCGAGCGCATGTGCAACACCTGATCACTCGCCGCCAGGCAGCTGTCGCCATAGCTGCGACCATTGCCGTAAGGCAGGCTGCTGCTGTGGCGGTCAATCACTCGATCAAGGTGCGCGGGCAGTTCGTCAAGCCAGACGCAGCTATGACCGCGCTGCGGACTACGGGGAAACCGTCCCCAGGAATACAGGGGTGTAGTCATGCGGCGATCCAGAACATCAACAGGAACACCGCGCCGATCAACTGACTGGTGCGATCACGGATGGCGAACACCACCGGGTCTTCGTTCATCTGCCCGCGGTGGGTCAGCATCCATACGCGGGTGACCCAGAACAGCAGCAGCGGGCAGGCCAGCCAGATCACATGCGGAGTGACATACAGCGAAGTGGTGTTGGCGTCCTGGATGTACAGCGCCAGGACCATCACCGCCAAGTATCCGGACGACGCGCCGAGCGAGGCGATCATGTCCAGATCGCCGGGGTAATAACCGCGACCGCGGGCAAAAGTGTTCACCTCTCGGGCGCGGGCATCGCGCAGCTCGGCGTAGCGCTTGACCATGGCCAGGCTGAGGAAGATGAACATCGAGAACGCCAGAATCCAGAAGGTCAGCGTCAGGTTGAACGCCGCGACCCCGGCGATGATGCGTGCGGTGTAGAGCATCGCCAGGACGATTACGTCCCAGGCCATCAACCGCTTGAGCTTCAGCGAATAGGCCAGGGTCAGGCCGTAGTAGGCGGCCATGACCGCCGAGAACTGCCAGGGCAATAGCAGCAGCGCTGAACCGAACGCCGTTATCAGCAGGGTCGGGACCAGAATCAGCCCGGCCTTGATCGACAGTCGGCCGCTGGCGAACGGCCGGTTGCATTTGCTCTTGTGGTATCGGTCGTCGCACAGGTCCAGCAGGTCGTTGAGGATATACACGCTGGAAGCGCAGAGGCCGAAACAGAAAAACGCGAAAACCCCGTCGCGCGTCAGGTCGAGCTGGGCGAGGCGATGAGAGGCCAGCAGTGGCACGAAGATCAGCGCATTCTTCAGCCACTGATGCATGCGCAGCGCCTTGCGCCAGTCGCGCAGGCTGGCGGTGTTGGTGCGGATGGTCGGCTCGACCCCAGTCATCGCCTCGACGCGCGACTCGACCCCAGAATCCGGATTGACCACATAGGCCTGACGCGAGACTTTCCAGATCGGCAAATCATCTTTGGAGTTGCCGATATAGTCGAAGCCGCCTTCGCCGTAATGAGCAACTAACAGGTCGCGCTTGTTATTGCCCGACAAGTTGCGATTGGCGTTAGAGGCCAACACCAGATCGAACAGTTGTAAATGTTCGGCGATCCGCTCGGCCAGACTTACATGACTGGCGGTAGCCAGCACGATCAGCCGCCCATTCGCTTTTTCGGCCTGAATCATCTCGATGATCTGCGGGTCATACGGCAATACCGAAACATCTATTTCCGTCTCCAGCGCCAAACCTTCCTTGAGCGCAGCCTTGCCCTTGAGCAGCCAGCCGAACACGCTGAAAGCCTTCAACGGCTTGCTTCGGACGAAGGCCATTGCGGTTTCCATCAGCAAGTCAGAACGCAGCAGCGTGCCGTCCAGATCAACAACCAGGGGTGGGAAAGTTTCTTGAACTCGTCCCTGAATTCTCGCCATGTCGGATGCTCCTCTTGGGATCGCCTGACTATAAACAAAAATATTTTTTTACAACTTCATATAAATTAAAGGGTCGGACCGCGGCCGCCGGGCACTTGGCGCCAGAATAAAACAGCGCTTTGGTGAATAACTTTAAAAGTGAGCCGCTTCAGGATTGAAACAACGGGTGCCGATTAATTGGCGACCAACTAATGACTTATCTTGAGTTTCAAAGGCAGGGGGGACGCTCTGCTATCGGTTGCCGTCGTGCCCAGCGCGGGTGTCATAATGACCACGTTTTTCGCGTCCGATCGTGCTCTGGAGCCTTATGACCAATCCCTTGCTGTTGGCGCTTGTGCCGCTGGTGGCCGACCTGTCCCGCGATTTGCCGGACGAGGAGCGTTATCGGCGCCTGCTGCGTTCGCTGCGCCAGCTGTTGCCTTGCGATGCAGTGGCGTTGCTCAAGCTCGAGGACGATGTGCTGGTGCCGTTATCGGTGGAAGGCCTGAGCCCTGACACGCTGGGCCGGCGTTTCCGGCTGGGGGAACATCCGCGGCTGGACATTATCGTGCAGAACCGTGAGCCGACGCGGTTCTCCACCGACTGCGATCTGCCTGACCCCTATGACGGTCTGGTGGACGGCCTGCACGGTCATCTGGAAGTTCACGACTGTTTAGGCTGTCCGCTGTTCGTGCAGGACAAGCTCTGGGGACTGATCACTCTGGACTCCCTGGACCCATCGAGGTTCGGCAGTGTCGATCTGGGCAATCTGCAGGCGTTTGCCAGTCTTGCGGCGGCCACGGTCATGGCCAGCGAACGGATCAATCATCTGGCCCGCAGCGTGGAAGATCAGCGGCAGCTGGCTGAAGTCTACAAGCGTGCCGCGGGCGGTCGAGGGCCGCGCGAGCTGATCGGACAAAGCGCGGTGCATCGCCGTTTGCAACAGGAAATCCAGCTGGTGGGCAACAGCCCGCTGACCGTGCTCATCACCGGTGAAACCGGGGTCGGCAAGGAGCTGGTGGCCGAAGCCATTCATCTGCAATCGCCTCGGGCGCAGAAACCGCTGATCAGTCTCAACTGCGCGGCGTTGCCCGAGCTGTTGGTGGAAAGCGAGCTGTTCGGTCACGTCAAGGGCGCGTTTTCGGGGGCGGTCAGCGGTCGCAGCGGCAAATTCGAACTGGCCGATGGCGGCTCGATCTTTCTTGACGAAGTGGGCGAGTTGCCGCTGCCGGTGCAGTCCAAGTTGCTGCGGGTGTTGCAGAGTGGACAGCTGCAGCGGGTCGGCTCTGATCTGGAACACCGTGTTGATGTGCGGATCATCGCCGCCACCAACCGCGATCTGGCCGAGGAAGTGCGTGCCGGGCGATTTCGCGCTGACCTGTATCACCGTCTGAGCGTGTACCCGTTGGTCGTGCCGCCGCTGCGGGAACGGGGGCGGGACGTGCTGTTGCTGGCGGGGTATTTTCTCGAAGAGAATCGCGCGCGCATGGGCTTGCGCAGCCTGCGCATGAGCCCTGAGGCGCAGAAGGTGCTGCTGGCGTATTCGTGGCCGGGGAATGTGCGTGAACTGGAGCATCTGATCAGCCGCGCGGTGCTCAAAGCGCTGTCGGATCACCGTGAGCGGCCACGCATCCTCACCATCGAACCCCACGCGCTTGGGCTGAATGAAGAGGTACAGCCACGCGCTGCCGCCGCACCGATCCTTGCGGGCATCTCCCCGGTTGTGAAACCGGGCGATGGGCTGAAGGAAACGGTCGATGGGTTTCAGACGCTGCTGATCACCGATGCCTTGAGTCGGCATCAGGGCAAATGGGCCGACGTCGCGCGCGAACTCAACCTGGATCGGGCCAACCTCAGTCGATTGGCCAGACGGTTGGGAATACGGTGAGGAACAGGTGATCTTCGTCAGACGCGATCTCGACACAAAAAAACGCCCCGAACCAGTCGGGGCGTTTTTGTGTCGAGCGTGCAGCTTTAGCTTGTCACTGCTTCCATGCGGGTCTGGCCCTTGCGGAACAGCACCAGCGTCGCGATCAGGCCCAGAACGGCGGCGCCGCTCAGCCAGATGCCCGGGGCTGCCTTGTTGTCCAACACGTGGATCAGGTAAGTACAGGCTGCCGGAGTGAAGCCGCCGAAGGTCGCGGTCGCCAGGCTGTAGGCCAGCGAGAAACCGGTGGTACGCACGTCGACCGGCATGATCTCGGTCAGGGAGACCACCATCGCGCCGTTGTACGAGCCATACAGGAACGACAGCCAAAGCTCGACGACCAGCAGGTTGACGAAGCTCGGGTTGGCAGTCAGCCAGGACAGCGCAGGGTACGCCGTGACGATAGCCAGGATGGTCGCGGCCAACAGCAGTGGCTTGCGACCGACCTTGTCGGACACGGCGCCCATCACCGGCAGCCAGATGAAGTTTGAAATACCGACGCAGACGGTTACCAGTAGGGCGTCCAGGTCAGACAGGTGCAGTTCGTTCTTGCCGAAGGTCGGCGTGTAGGCGGTGATCAGGTAGAACGACACGGTGGTCATGACTACCAATGCCATACCGGCGATGACCAGGCCGAAGTTCTTACCGATCGATTTCACCACTTCGCTCAGGCTTGGGCGGTGATGTCTGGCGCGGGCTTCGAACTCGGGTGTTTCTTCCAGCGAGCGGCGAATCACGAAGATAACCGGAACGATCAGGCAGCCGATCAGGAACGGCACGCGCCAGCCCCATTGGCCCATGTCCTGCGGACTCAGCCAGTGATTGAGAGCAACGCCCAGCAGTCCGGCAAATACCACAGCGGCTTGCTGACTCGCTGACTGCCAGCTGACGAAGAATCCTTTGCGGCCCGGAGTCGAGATTTCCGCCAGATACACCGACACGCCACCCAGCTCCACGCCGGCTGAAAAGCCTTGTAGCAGGCGGCCCAGCAACACCAGCAGCGGCGCGACGACGCCCAGGGTGGCGTAACCCGGCACGCAGGCAATCAGAACCGTACCCATTGCCATCATGGCCAGGGTGATGATCAGGCCTTTTTTACGGCCGTGATGGTCAATGTAGGCGCCGAGGAAGATGGCACCCAGTGGGCGCATCAGGAAGCCTGCGCCGAAGGTCGCCAGCGAGAGCATCAGCGATGCGAATTCACTGTCGGCAGGGAAGAAGGTCTTGGCAATGGCCGTGGCGTAAAAGCCGTAAACCATAAAGTCAAACATTTCAAGGAAGTTGCCGCTGACAACGCGAAAAATCGCTTTGCCTTTGCCTGTGTTCGAGGCCATTTGGAATTACTCACTTAGGCTGTCTAGCTGGGGGAATCCGTTGTATTTGTGCGTCCTCACCTGCGCTGTTTGAGCCTGGACCCACGCAGCGCAGATTTGTAACGATATGTGTAAAAGTGGCGGATGGCAATTGGAAGACACGCATCATCCTTTGACGATGGCTCGTGACAGGCTAGCGATCGCAATATTTGTTTATGTCACCGCGCAGGCACTTCTGCCCTTAACTCGCTTGAAATGGTCCGGTCTGAATGCGCCGAATCAGGCCGGGCCCGGCACCCATCTGCGAGTTAAAACCACAATGACTATAAAGTTTGACCTGATCGATACATTTTCCCGTCGTCCTTCGCTCTCGCCTCTGGCCCGCGCGACTTTGATACAGGCACTCAAGACTCAAAACCCGCTGTTAAACCTTGATCCCGATGTCGCCGCCGTCACCCAGACCACTGAGTCCGGACAACAAATGACTGAAACGCTGAGTGCGTGCCTGCGCAACAATTTCGCCACTGGCAAGACTCCTACCTGGAAAAAAGGCCTGAGTGTGTTGCTCCCCGATCCGACATTGCCGACGCCGGTTGCCGCAACGGTGGACATCGAGGAATTGGCCGTGCTTATCGACAGTGTTTCGCTGGGGCTTTTGGACGCGTTCATGCAGGCGCTGGTCAGTTTCTGGGACCGTCCCGGCTCAGACGGTATCAGCCCTGGAGGTCGCCTGGCCGAAGCGCTCGCCCAACTCGGCCGCGAGCCAGTGCCGAAAGCTGATCACGAGCCGGCGCCCGATTTCGAGAAGCAGGCAATGCATGTGCTGAACGGGCAGCTGACGGCGATTCAGCGTGTTCCGGTGCTGAGCCTGGACGACTTCGACGAGATCGAGCGCTACCTTGCGAAAATCACCGACATCACCCCGTTGCTCAAGGATGAGCATTCGACCGGGATCGCCCCGTATCTCTCGCGGCTCGATCAACTGCCGCACTGGCTGAGCACCGCTTCGTCGGTCGATCGTCTGGATTACAGCCGTAGGATCAGCGCGGTGGCGGTGGTAGCCGAGCGCACCACTGGACAAACCTGGGACGACGGCCTGCCGCCAATTCTCGAATACGCGGGAAAGGCACTCCAGGACTGCTTGCGCGAGGATCACCCCGAGGCGAGCTGGCTGACTCTGGACGATGTAACCGTACACATCGAGAAAGTGGTCGCGGCCGCAGTGCCGTCGGCAGGGCAGATCATTTCCCTCGGTAGTGTCGAGCATCTGCAGATGAGCGTCGCCCACTTCGCGCTGGGTAATCTGTGCAGCGTACCCAGTGGCACGCTTAGGTTGTCGATGCGTGATGGCGGGCCGCCGCCCGGCTGGTTGACGATCGCCTATCTGAAGCAACTGGTCGTTCGCGTGGACATCGGCCGTACCTATCCGGCGCTGGTACGTCGCTGTCTGCTCATGGACGCGAGCGAAGCGGCGCGACGTCAAAGCCTGTTCGCCGATCAGCTGCGGGTACAGTTGCCGCTCAAGGCGCTCGAACAGAAGATTCGTGGCCAGGGAAATCTGACCGAAGCCGGTTATCGACGGGTCTGCTCGCTGCTGGAGCCGTCGCTTGACAGCGCTGTCGAGCAAACCGTTCTACGTCCGCTGGGCTGGATCTCTCAGCCGGGCGCGGCCGCCGATGAGGTCCGCAACGTTTTTGTCATCGGTGCTGCGGACGTCGCTGTGGGACCGTTCGTTCTCTATCGGCCATTCGCCCAACTGCCGCTGACGGAATTCGTCACTTGGTCGATGTTGCGCGATGCCATCGCCGCGCCCGGGGCGTTGCAGGAGGAGGTGCTCACGTGGATGAGCGAACAGGGTCGGCAACGCTACGCTAATGGCGGCTTCGATCAGCCTCACATCGCGCGTTTTGGCCTGGGTTCGGAATTTGCTCCGCTGGAGGTTCCCGCACCCGCACAATTGAGCGCCGCTCAGGTCCATGGCGAGATCATGCAGGCCCTGTTCAACGGCAACGCACGCGCACTGGTGGACCTTGCTGATCGCGAATCGGTTTCCAATACCGAAAGCCGCTGGGCGATGATCCAGCGCGGTGGCTGGCTGACGCTGGATCTGGTGATGCCGTTCCTCCCGGGATCGGTCGGCGATGCGCTTTGGCTGGTGCAATTGATGAGCGTTGTTGATCAAGTGCTGGTGGCACAGCGGCGTGGGACCGGCCAGGGAGCAGGGCAGGAGTGGAACGCGCTGTTGCTGACGATTTCAATGATTCTTATCCATCAGGGATATGCGACTCGGTCGGACAGCGTAATAGCCGCGGAGGCTGTCGACCCGGTGCCGGTCGAGCCTGTCACGTCAACCACTGTGCCGCTGGCGGAAGGTTCTACTTCCTCGCCCGAAGCGAGCCCTGGCTATGTACCGCAGCTGGATTTCTCCTGGTCCAGCCTGAGCCATCGACTGACCGAGAGCCAGACGCGGAGTCTCGAACGCCTGAAAATCGTGCCCCAACCCGTCTTGGAGGTCTCGTCGGCGGAACCTGGAAAAGCAGGGCTTTATCAGCAGGAGGGGCAATGGTGGGTGCAGTTGGACAGCGGAGTATATGCAGTCGGCTTCGCGGAGGAAGGCGTCCATATAGTCGACCCGCGCAACCCATCCTCGAGAGGGCCGCGGCTCAAATGTATCGATCGGGTCTGGACACTTGACCTTTCGTTGGGGCTTCGCGGTGGCGGTCCCAAGCGCAACGTCCGGCAATTGGCGCTGGAAAACGCTGCGGCGCTTAAGCGGGCGATCGAACGCGATACCGCGCTGGAGCAGCGCAAGCAGGCGATTTATCAACAGTTTGCCGATTGGGACAAAGGGTTTCGCGATCAATCGCTGTCCTTGACCCCGCCACTGATCGAGCGTATCGAAGCGGACCTGAACGAGCTTGGGGCCATCTTCCAGCAGAGGGCTGAACTTCAGCAGACACTTCGCCCTGCGGATCGGGTTGGCGAGAAACCCATTGCCAGGAATCTGCAGGGTATCAGTCGACGCGTGGCTGTTTATGAGGGCCTTCTGGTCTCGAGTCTGCTTAGTCTGCTGCACGTGCGACTGCCGAAATTGCAGATGGGTGGTGTCGGGGAGGTCACGCCGGAAAACCTCGACGCGTATTTGGCATTGTTCGAGGAAATGGTGACCTTCAAGGATCGAGGTGTACATTGGTCGGGCGTGAGGGAGGGTTACTGGCAACAACTGCGAAGTGTGCCCAAGGTAGGGCACGCGCTCTGGCGTGAAGAGGTGCTGGAGATACAGCGCACCAATGTCTTCACCCATCTGGAGTGGCGGGTCAATCGCTTGTGGTCGCTGCTGGAGTTGAGTTTCGACAAGAAGATCATTCTGTCTGGCTCGATCGCCCGCGAGTTCAAGCGCCTGCGCACCGACGAGGCGTTGCATGGGGCGTTCAGCTCTCACGCGGAGGTGGAAAAGCCCAACGATTACACGCCAGCCGAGCAGATCGATGTGCTGGAAAGCTCGCTGCGTGAATACCAGCGGTGCAAATTGATTGCAATGTCCGCCCGGGAAGACGCGCCCGAACATTTTGTGTCTGCGCGGTTCGAGCGCTTTCTCGAAGACTTGGCGTGGGTCACGGATCGAGCCGAAAAACGGCTCTCGGACCTGATCCGGGAAAATGCCGAGCCGCCCGCGCAGCTTTTTGAATACGCCCCTAGAGTCAGCCAGCCGCGCAAGCGGGTGTTCAAGACCCGCGCCCAGCGCACCCTGGTAGGCAGTCTCAGAGAAGGAGAGTCCGGGCTCTCCGGCGCGGTGGTCGATATTACGCAAACCATGAGCGACACCATCGTCGGCACCTATCATCTGCACGAGGACGGTGAATGGGTCGAGGTGCAAGATGCGCATGCGCCCAGGCCCGTCAGCCGTGAACAGGCAGTTGCGCTGGCGGAGTTGAAGCGACAAGCCACAGCGGCGATCGAAGGACTCGAGTCGAGCATCAACATTGCCCGTCGTCAGGCCAGGCGCGCCGATGAGCCGGCAGACATGCAGGACATCCTGACGCACAAGGCCGACATGTTTACCGCCCTGGCTGACAAGCTGACCAGCCAAGCCGCGCAAGCCGGTGATGGGGAAACGGCCGCGACTGCTGTGCAGACCCTGGTGAGTCAGCTGCGATCCGGGGCTTCACGTCTTGTCGAAGAGGGCAGGGCGCTGCGTATCGCGATGATCAAGGCGCAACCGCCGACTGCGGCGCGTCTGGGGTATCTGGCGCAGGAGCAGGAAGTCGACATTGCCCGTTTCGAGGGGCGCAAGAACATGTCCGGCGCCAAGCGCAACGATTTCCTGCAGGAGTACGTCATTCGTGACAAGGATCGGCGCGTGCTGTGGTGGGCGCACTTTCACTACGCCAGTGAAGGGGCGGGCGCCGAGGCGTTTACGGCGGCTCATCTTAAACTGCCTGAGCAGCGCTTCATTGGCTACAAGGCGCAGGTCAAGGCGGCGAAAGACAACAAGGAAGTCATCAGCGTCTATCGCAGCGCGATTGGAAAAGAGATCGCCCAGCGGCTGTTCCTGAGCCTGGCCAGGTAGCTTATTAAAGCAGCGCTTCACGCGGCTCGGCAGCCAATTGATCGTTCCCACGCTCTGCGTGGGAATGCATCCCCCCGACGCTTCGCGTCAGTCGGCTGGTGAGCGCGGAGCGTCCGCGATGAGTGATCATGCGGAATGTGGGGGCGATCAGCCGATCAGTCAGGTTCCATGGCGTGTCGGGCGCTGGCGCAAACACACGATCCATTGCGGGAGCGAATTCATTCGCGACGCGGTGGTATGTCCCACGCAAAAAACCAACAGAGCACGCATGAACCTAAATATTGCAGCTTTTAATGGGATTCATGACGCCAACACATTTATCATCCGCACCAGTCAGGCATCCCGCCGGTTTTTACCGCGCGAGGAAACTGCCACGTAACGCAGACAAAATTGGCTTGCGACACGACCAAGGGGTAATGTTCGCCGCGACGCTGCACGATTAGACTGCGCCGCGAGTTTCGATTCTTCATGCCGCCGGCCGCGGCATGGGTTAGCCAGAGACGCCAGAGTGGCGTCTCGGCCTGTTCTAAGGAGTACGCATGGCTGTCTACAACTACGACGTAGTGGTACTGGGTTCCGGCCCAGCTGGAGAAGGCGCGGCAATGAACGCCGCCAAGGCTGGGCGCAAGGTAGCCATGGTCGACAGTCGTCGGCAGGTCGGCGGCAACTGCACTCACCTGGGCACGATCCCGTCCAAGGCGTTGCGTCACTCGGTCAAGCAGATCATCCAGTTCAATACCAACCCGATGTTCCGGGCCATTGGCGAGCCGCGCTGGTTTTCGTTTCCGGATGTGTTGAAAAACGCCGAAAAGGTCATCAACAAGCAAGTCGCCTCGCGCACCGGCTACTACGCGCGCAATCGTGTCGATGTGTTCGTCGGCACCGGCAGCTTCGCCGATGAACGCACCATCGATGTGGTCTGCAGCACCGGCGTCGTGGAAAAGCTGGTGGCCAATCAGATCATCATCGCCACCGGTTCGCGTCCTTATCGCCCGGCGGATATCGACTTCAACCACAAGCGCGTCTACGACAGCGACACTATCCTCAGCCTCAACCACACCCCGCGCAAGCTGATCATCTATGGCGCTGGCGTGATCGGCTGTGAATACGCCTCGATCTTCAGCGGTCTGGGGGTTGAGGTCGAACTGATCGACAACCGCGATCAATTGCTGAGCTTCCTCGATTCGGAAATCTCCCAGGGCCTGAGCTATCACTTCAGCAACAACAACGTGATGGTTCGCCACAACGAGGAATACGAGCGCGTCGAAGGCCTGGAAAACGGCGTGATCCTGCACCTCAAGTCCGGCAAGAAGGTCAAGGCCGACGCCTTGCTGTGGTGTAACGGCCGTACTGGCAACACCGACAAGCTGGGTCTGGAAAACGTCGGGATCAAGGCCAACGGTCGCGGCCAGATCGAAGTGGACGAGGCTTACCGCACAAGCAAGCCGAATATCTATGGCGCCGGTGACGTGATCGGCTGGCCGAGCCTGGCCAGTGCGGCCTACGATCAGGGCCGTTCGGCATCGGGCAGTGCGGTGGATAACGGCGCATGGCGTTTCGTCAACGACGTGCCGACCGGCATCTACACCATTCCGGAAATCAGCTCGATCGGCCAGAACGAACATGACCTGACCCAGGCGAAGGTGCCGTACGAAGTGGGCAAGGCCTTCTTCAAGGGCATGGCCCGTGCACAGATCTCCGGCGAACCGGTTGGGATGTTGAAGATTCTGTTCCACCGCGAGACGCTGGAGATTCTCGGGGTGCATTGTTTCGGCGACCAGGCGTCGGAGATCGTGCATATCGGCCAGGCGATCATGAACCAGCCGGGCGAGGCGAATACCCTCAAGTATTTCGTCAACACCACCTTCAACTACCCGACCATGGCCGAAGCTTATCGGGTAGCGGCATACGACGGTCTGAACCGGCTTTTTTGAGTGGCTCCGGCCGGTGGCCTGAGCCGGCCGGGGAGACCGATTTCAGTAATTCCCGAGGGTGGCGCTGGCCAAACCGGGAAAGTCTGTAATCAGGCTGTCAACGCCGAAGTCGGCGAGTCTGCGCATCAGCGCGGGCTCGTTGACTGTCCACACCGACACGTGCAAGCCCTGACTCTGGGCTTTTTTCAGGCGCTCGGGCGTGCACAGCGTCCAGTTCAGCGCGAGAATTTCACAGCCGTAGCTCTGCGCCACCTTCAAAGGGTCCAGCCAGGCGTATTCGGCCACCAGCCCCCGCGAGATATCCGGCGTCAGCTCAAGGGCTGCGCGCAAGACTTCCCGCGAACTTGAAGTGATGGTGACCTTGTCCAGCAGCCCATGACGCTGGGCCAGTTCACGAATCGCCAAGACCGTGGTCGCCGCTCGGGTCCGAGAAGCGCTCTTTACTTCCAGCTGCCAGTGATCGAAGGCGCATTTCTCGAACAGTTCTTCAAGGCGCGGAATCGGGCAAGGCTGAACCCAGCCGGGGCCGCCCTTGCGTGCATCGTAGGTCACAAGGTCCGCTGCTTCGTGCTCGACCACCTTGCCGCGCCGGTCGGTAGTGCGTTTGAGGGTAGGGTCGTGAATTACCATCAGCTCACCGTCGCGGGACAAGTGCAGGTCCAGTTCGCAACGCTTCACCCCGTGTTTGAGGCATTCCTGAAAGCTGGTCAGGGTGTTTTCCGGTGCTTCGCCTTTAGCGCCGCGGTGGCCATAAATCAACGTCACAAATACTCCTTCGATAACGCGCCTACAGGCTGAAAATCAATTCTGATCGGGGTTGCTCTGCTCGCGAGCCAGGCGCCGTTGCGCGGCTTGTCGTTGCAAGATGTGTCGGGCCAGCAGCTGACGCTGGGCGTCGCTCAGGTCGATCCACTCGGTGCCGACCTCGAAATCACCGATGGTCAGCGAGTGGCATTGCGTTACCCTGGCGCGCAGCATCATCCCGGAAGCCTGTGGCATCAGCACCATTTTCACCGATAACAGACTGCCGGCCGGGAAGGGCTGGTGGGATTCGAATTGCAGGCCACCCTCGGACATGATCACCTTCTGCGGGGCGCCCAGCTTGCCCAGTACGGTCTGGGCCACCACTTGACCCAACAGATCGATGCGTTTGCTCATCGCCCGCAGGAAGCTGTTGGTGGTACGGTCACGGTCGTCGAGCTGGCGCAGCAGATGCTGGGACTCGAACTCGGCGACGTGCAGTTCGGTCAGCAAATCGAAGAGTGTCGAGGTGTCGTGGTGAGCGAGTTCATCGATCGAGCCGGACGCTGGAATGCGCTGAATTTCCAGTGCGACGCTGTCCTCGATACGGTAGTATTCGCGGCGTTCTTCTTCATCTAATGTCGACATGGCGAACCCAAGGTAGCAGCGGTTGTCAGAGTGATTGCTCTCGATTGCGACTCAGTGATTCGAGTGTAAAGCCGCAGGCCCAGGCCCGCCACAAGGACGTTCCCATTCCTCCGAACAAGCCCCTACATGTTCAGACCTCTTTTTGTATTTATCGGCACGCGTTACACCCGTGCAAAACGCCGTAATCATTTTGTCTCCTTCATTTCCCTGACGTCGATGATCGGTCTCGCCCTTGGCGTAGTGGTGATGATAGTCGTGTTATCGGTCATGAACGGGTTCGATCATGAGATGCGCACCCGCGTCCTGGGCATGGTGCCTCACGCGACCATCGAATCGGGCGAGCCGATCAGCGACTGGCAAAGCCTGGCCGCCCGGGTCAAGCAGAACCCGCAGGTGGAGGCGATCGCGCCGTTCACTCAGATGCAGGGCCTGCTGACTAATAACGGCAACGTGCAGAAGATCCTGCTCAATGCCATCGACCCTGTTCAGGAACGCAAAGTTTCGATCATCGACGGCTTCATGAAACAGGGCCGTCTCGACGATCTGGTGACCGGCGGCTTCGGCGTGGTCATTGGTGACAAGGCCGCGACCAAGCTGGGCGTTGGGGTCGGCGACAAGGTCACTTTCGTCTCGCCTGAAGTCACAGTCACCCCTGCCGGCATGTTTCCACGCATGAAACGCTTCACCGTGGTCGGCATCTTCCACGTGGGCGCCGGTGAGCTGGACGGCTACCTGGGCGTGACCAATCTGCAGGATCTGGCGCGTCTGCACCGCTGGAAGCCTGATCAGGTGCAGGGGCTGCGCCTGAAGTTCACCGACCTGTTCAAGGCGCCGCGCACCGCTTACGACATCGCGCAGAACCTGGGCGAGCATCAGTATTACTCCCGCGACTGGACCCGCACCCACGGCAACCTGTATCAGGCCATCGGCATGGAGAAATCCATCATCGGCCTGCTGTTGCTGCTGATCGTGGCGGTGGCGGCATTCAACATCATTTCCACGCTGGTGATGGTGGTCAACGACAAGCGCGGCGACATCGCGATCCTGCGCACGCTGGGCGCTACACCCGGGCAGATCATGGCGATCTTCATGGTCCAGGGCACCGTGATCGGCGTGGTCGGTACGCTGATCGGCGCGGGTGTCGGGATTCTCGCCGCGCTCAACGTCAGCTCTGCGATTTCGGCGCTGGAAGGTCTGATCGGCCACAAGTTTCTCAATGCGGATGTCTATTTCATCGACTATCTGCCTTCGCAATTGATGGCCGAAGACGTGCTGCTGGTGTGCGGCGCGGCTTTGGTCCTGAGTTTCCTCGCCACCCTGTATCCAGCCTGGCGTGCCGCGCGCACCCAGCCGGCGGAGGCGCTACGTTATGAGTGAGTCGGGCATGAGTGATAAAGCTGTACTGAGTTGCCGCAACCTGGGCAAATCCTACGAGGAAGGCCCGGAATCGGTGGTGGTGCTTTCGGGCCTGCAGCTGGAACTGCACCCGGGCGAACGCGTGGCGATCGTCGGCAGTTCAGGTTCAGGCAAAAGTACCTTGCTCAACCTGCTCGGCGGCCTGGACACCCCGACCGAAGGCAGCGTCTGGCTGGCGGGGGAAGAGCTGTCGGCACTCAACGAGAAGGCCCGTGGCCTGCTGCGTAACCGGGCGCTGGGTTTTGTCTATCAGTTCCACCACCTGCTGCCTGAATTCACGGCGCTGGAAAACGTCTGCATGCCGCTGCTGATCGGCAAGACGTCGATCCCGGAGGCCCGCCAGCGCGCCACTGCATTGCTGGAGCGGGTAGGGCTCAAGCATCGTCTGGCGCACAAGCCTTCGGAGCTGTCCGGTGGTGAGCGGCAGCGCGTGGCGATCGCCCGTGCACTGGTCAATCAACCGGGTCTGGTGATGCTCGATGAACCGACCGGCAACCTCGACTCCCACACCGCCCAAGGCATCCAGGACTTGATGCTGGAGCTGAGCACGTCGTCGCGCACGGCTTTTCTGGTGGTGACCCACGACATGGCGCTGGCCCGTCAGATGGACCGCGTGTGGCGTCTGGAAGAAGGCCGTCTGGTTCAGGCCTGACTCACTTGACCCGATCCCGGTTTGCCGGTTTCGGGTTTTTCACTTTTAGCTACGGTGCTCCACGAATGTTCAGACCGTTATCCATCTTTATCGGCACGCGCTACACCCGGGCCAAGCGACGCAACCATTTCATCTCGTTCATTTCGATGACCTCGATGATCGGGCTGGCGCTGGGCGTCCTGGCGATGATCGTGGTGCTGTCCGTGATGAACGGCTTCCAGCAGGAGATGAGCTCGCGCATCCTTGGCATGGTGCCGCATGCGGTGATCGACGGCGTCAGACCGCTGGATGACTGGAAACCGGCGGCCGACGCGGCATTGAAGAACCCGCAGGTCACCGCTGCCGTGCCGTTCACGCAAATGGACGGCATGCTGTCGTACAAAGGCTCGATGCAGCCGATCGAGATCAACGGCGTCGATCCGGCATTGGAATCTCAGGTGTCCATCGTCACCCAGCACATCGTTCAGGGTCGCCTTCAGGATTTGAAGGCTGGTGAGTTCGGCGTGGTCATCGGTGAAATCACCGCGCGACGCTTTCGGCTGAATGTCGGCGACAAGATCACCCTTATCGTGCCGGAGATCAGCAGCGATCCGGGCGGCATCACTCCGCGCCTGCAACGCCTGACCGTGGTCGGCGTGTTCAAGGTTGGCGCCGAGCTGGACGGCTCGATGGCGTTGGTCAACGTCGCCGACGCAGCCACCATCAAGCGCTGGCAGCCGAATCAGGTGCAGGGCGTGCGTCTGGCGCTGACCGACCTGTACGCCGCGCCGCAAGTCTCCGCTGCCATTGCGGGCGGGTTGGGCGCCGACTACAAGGCCGACGACTGGACCCATACCCAAGGCAGCCTGTTCAGCGCGATGAAAATGGAAAAGACCATGATCGGTCTGCTGTTGCTGATGATCGTCGCGGTCGCCGCGTTCAACATCATTGCCACGCTGATCATGGTGGTAAACGACAAGGGCGCTGACATCGCGATCCTGCGAACCATCGGCGCTACACCGCGGCAGATCATGAGCATCTTCGTGGTTCAGGGCACTGTCATCGGGGTGGTGGGTACGATCATCGGTGGTGTGCTGGGGGTGATTGCCGCGATCAACGTCAGCCAGTTGGTGGGCTGGATCGAGCGCGTCACCGGGCAGCATATTTTCACGTCCGACGTGTATTTCATCAGCAACCTGCCATCGAAGCTGGAAGGCAGCGACGTGGCGCTGATCTGCGCGGCAGGGTTCATTCTGAGCTTCCTGGCGACGATCTACCCAGCGTACCGCGCGGCGCAGATTCAGCCGGCGCATGCGTTGCGGTATGAGTGATCGCCGAAGTCTGCATAGCCGCTGTAGGAGCGAATTCATTCGCGAGAGGCCGGTACAGTCGATACACGTCTGTAGCTTGAACGATAGCATCGCGAATGAATTCGCTCCCACAGTTGAATATCGCTTTGCCCGATGTACCGCGCGGCGCGGAGTCAGCTGGCGCATGCGTTGCGGTATGAGTGATCGCCGAAGGTCTGCGTAACCGCTGTGGGAGCGAGTTCATTCGCGAGAGGCCGTACAGTCGATGCACATCTCTAGCTTGAACGATTGCATCGCGAATGAATTCGCTCCCACAGCTGAATAGCGCTCTACCCAGCGTACCGCGCGGCGCGGAGTCAGTCGGCGCATGCGTTGCGGTATGAGTGATCGCCGAAGTCTGCATAGCTGCTGTGGGAGCAAATTCATTCGCGAGAGGGCGGTACAGTCGATGCACATCTCTAGCTTGAACGATTGCATCGCGAATGAATTCGCTCCCACAGTTGAATATCGCTCTACCCGGCGTACCGCGCGGCGCAGATTCAGCCGGCGCATGCGTTGCGGTATGAGTGATCGCTGAAGTCTGCATAGCCGCTGTAGGAGCGAATTTATTCGCGAGAGGCCGGTACAGTCGATGCACATCTAGCCTGAACGATTGCATCGCGAATGAATTCGCTCCCACAGCTGAATATCGCTTGCCCGGCGTACCGCGCGGCGCGGAGTCAGCCGGCGCATGCGTTGCGGTATGAGTGATCGCTGAAGTCTGCATAGCCGCTGTAGGAGCGAATTCATTCGCGCGAGGGCGGGACAGTCGACGCACATCGGTAGCTTGAACGATTGCATCGCGAATTAATTCGCTCCCACAGCTGAATATCGCTAGCGCTAGCTTGAGATTGGCAACTCGATCAAGAACCGCGTTACGCCCTCCCGCGATTCACACCTGATCGTCCCACCGTGGGCCTTGATGATCGACTGGGTGATCGCCAGTCCCAATCCCGCATGTTCACTGCTGCCTTCATGCCGCGCCGGGTCTGCGCGGTAGAACCGGTCAAATAATCTGGGCAGCGCCTCGGCCGGGATCGTCTGCCCCTTGTTCTCGATGCTGATCCGCACCTGCTGCGCCGTAGTTTCCAGCCTGACCGAAACCTCACCCTCCGCAGGCGTGAAGCGCAAGGCGTTGTCCAGCAGGTTCGACACAGCCCGGCGCAGCATGTGCCGGTCGCCCTCCAGCGTCGCCTCGCCATCGCGAATCAGGCGCACTTGCGTCTCGTCAGCCAGAGGCAGGAAAAATTCCAGTAGCGCATCGACCTCATCGCCCAACCGCAAGCGCTCGCGATTCGGACTCAGCAAACCATGCTCGGCCTTGGCCAGAAACAGCATGTCGTTGACCATCTGCGCCATCCATTGCAGTTCCTCCAGATTGCCCAGTAATGCCTCGCGATATTCCTCCAGATCCCGTGGCCGGGTGAGGGTGACCTGAGTGTGGGTCAGCAGATTCGACAGCGGTGTGCGCAATTCATGGGCGATGTCCGCCGAAAATGCAGACAAGCGCTGAAAGGCGTCATCGAGACGGGCCAGCATCGCATTGAATGCCTGACCCAGGTCAGCCAGTTCGGCGGGCATCTCGGTCTGGGGCAGGCGAGTGGTGAGCGAGCTGGCGGAAACGCTGGCAGCGATCTCGCTCATCTCCCGCAATGGCCGCAAACCGCTACGTGCGGCCCAGGCGCCGAGCAGCGCGGTGGCCAGCGCCGAAAGACCGACGGTGAGCCAGATCAGGTGCTGCATGCGTTCGAGGAAGTGCTGGTGATGGGTGATGTCCAGCAGCAGAGTCAATTGTGGGGAATCCGCCTGCTCCGGTCGCAGGGCCGCGGTATAGGAACGATACGAGATGCCGTTTTCGGTGAGGGTGTGCAGCCCTTCACGCATGCGGGTCTGTTTCATCGATGGTGCCAGGCTGTCGAACCACAACGCCCCATCGGCGCCGCGCACCTGCAGCGCCAGGTCCGGCGAGTGCGCCAGTTCGCCCTGCAAGGCTTGTTTATGTTCGTTCAACTGGTCAGCGCTGGACACCCCCATCAACGCATCGCGCAGAGTCGGCAACTTGCTGTCGAGCAATTGCTGATCCAGTTCCATGAAGTGGGTTTCACTGGCGCGGTTGAATAGCACGCCCGCCGTCAATGAAACCACCGCAGTGCAGGCGGCGAACAATAGCGCCAGGCGGCTACCCAGGGAAATGCGCTTGAATATCACTGGCCGCGCTCTTCGAGGACATAGCCCATGCCGCGCACGGTATGAATCAGCTTGCTGGGGAAGTCGTCATCGACCTTCAGGCGCAGGCGGCGGATGGCGACCTCGATGACGTTGGTGTCGCTGTCGAAGTTCATGTCCCAGACCTGGGAGGCGATCAGCGATTTGGGCAGCACTTCGCCCTGACGCCGCAGCATCAGCTCCAGCAGGGCGAATTCCTTGGCTGTGAGGTCGATCCGCTGACCGTTGCGCTCGACCCGCCGGCGCAGCAGGTCCAGACGCAGGTCGGCCAGTTGCAGATGGGTTTCCTGACTGACGCTGCCGCCGCGACGCAACAGGCTGCGCACCCTGGCCAGCAGTTCGGAGAAGGCGAACGGCTTGACCAGATAATCATCGGCCCCCAACTCCAGGCCACGCACCCGATCCTCGACGGCATCGCGCGCGGTCAGGAACAGCACTGGCGTGTCCAGACCCGCATTACGCAAGGTCTGCAGGATCTGCCAGCCATCACGGCCGGGCAACATGACGTCCAGTATCAGCAACGCGTAATCCCCTGTCAGCGCCAGATGCTGGCCGCTGGTGCCGTCGGCGACGAGTTCGGTGTTGAAGCCCGCTTCGGTCAGACCCTGACGCAAGTATTGGCCGGTTTTCGCTTGATCTTCGATGATCAGTAATTTCATGGGTGACTCATCAGTCCTGATAACGCTGCGAGGCTGTGTGCTGCGGTCGTACTTTATAACGCGACCGGGCGGTCGGGGGCGCAAGCTTACAAAGTTGTAATCTTGCGGTCAGCTGATTGCCAGTGGCGAAGACTTAACCTTGAGCCATTGACCGTCGCTGACTGGAGATTCATATGTTTGCTCGTTTTTTCGCTGCTGCTCTGTTGCTGGGGATGAGCCTGTCGTCCCAAGCCTCTCCCGGCGAGCACTTCGATTTCGGCCATCCAGCGAAGGCCGGGCAGGCCACGCGAACCGTCGAGTTGACTTTGGGTGACATGTACTTCGAACCCAAGACCTTGACCGTCAAAGAGGGCGAAACCGTGCATTTCGTGCTGGTCAACAAGGGCCAGCTGTTACATGAATTCAACCTGGGCGACGCGGCAATGCACGCTGCTCATCAGCAGGAAATGCTGAAGATGGTCGCCAGCGGCATGCTCACCTCGACCGGCATGAAGCACGACATGGCCGGGATGGATCATGGCGACATGGGCATGAAGCACGACGACCCCAACAGTGTGCTGGTGGAGCCGGGCAAGACCGCCGAGCTGACTTGGACGTTCACCAAAGTCACCAATCTCGAATTCGCCTGCAATATTCCCGGCCACTATCAGGCAGGGATGGTCGGAAAAATCGTGATCGCCGACTAATCGCTGAAAGCGCGGGACAAAACCTATAAACTTGGCGGTCAGGATTTTCACATCAGCCATTTCTATCCGTTTTCAGGTCCCGCCATGCATCCCGCAGCCGAACACTCGCCGCTGGGCAAGTCCAGTGAGTATATTGCCACCTACACGCCGTCCCTGCTGTTTCCGATTCCGCGCGCTGCCAAGTGGGCGGAGCTGGGGCTGACTGCCGAGACGTTGCCGTATCGCGGTGTCGATTTCTGGAACTGCTATGAGCTGTCCTGGTTGCTGCCGTCAGGCAAACCGGTGGTGGCGATAGGTGAGTTCAGCATTCCTGCCGATTCGCCCAACATCATCGAATCCAAGTCGTTCAAGCTCTACCTCAACTCGCTGAATCAGACCCCGTTTGCCTCCAAGGCCGAGCTGGTCGCGACGCTGGAGAAGGATTTGTCCGCCGCTGCGGGCAGGCCTGTGGGCGTGCGTATTCGCTCGCTGAAGGACATCGAAGCCGAGGGCATCGTGCCGGTGCCAGGCGTGTGCGTCGATGACCTGGACCTGAGCATCAGCAGCTACGACCGTCCGCAGCCGGAACTGCTGCGCTGCGACGACTCGCGAGTGGTGGATGAGGCGTTGCACAGCCATCTGCTCAAATCCAACTGCCCGGTGACCAGTCAGCCAGACTGGGGCAGCGTGGCCGTGGAGTATCGCGGTGCGGCCCTGGATCATGAGAGTTTCCTGGCGTACATCGTCAGCTTCCGCCAGCACTCGGATTTTCACGAGCAGTGCGTGGAGCGCATCTTCATGGACCTGCAGCGCTTGCTGAAACCGGAAAAACTCACGGTGTACGCGCGCTATGTGCGTCGTGGCGGGCTGGACATCAACCCGTACCGAAGTACTGAAAAGCTGACGCTGGAGAACGGGCGTCTGGCGCGGCAGTGATTAGCCGAGGCGAGTGAAGTCGTTTGGCAGCAGATTGAGAACGTTTTACTGACGTAGTCCGGGCAACGGTATAGACGTCCCGGGCATCGCCAGGTTTGGTCTGCATAGCTAACGGCACGGTGCTTTTTAGCTGTCTGGCAGATTGACATCCCCACGCCGGGGTACTTTTCCCCACGCCCGAGTCCGGCGGAACAGGATTCGACACAGCCCCGCCCAAGCTGCCAGCCATGCGATCGACGACATGATCAATGTTTCACCTAGCCATCTATGTCGTCTATGCATGCGACTTCCTTCAGGCCAATATCTGGCGTCAGATTGTCTGGCATAAGATTGGCGCAGATATGAAGTAAGCGAGCCTGCCAATATGACCAGTAGCCCTACAATCGTTAGCGAGTTAGGTACATCCGATGAGAAGAGCGCTGCCACCAGGCAACCGGCAAACAGAATATAGGCGGGAAAAGCAAACAAAGGCATAAGGCAGTGAGTGATCGCCATGTAAGCCCAGATGCAGCGCATCCGCGCACGCTGAGACATCGCCGGTTTCGCAGTTCGAATCACAACTTGTATTTCCCCCGTTGCCCAACGCAAGCGTTGTTTATATAGGTGGGCAATTGTATTGGGCACTTCAGTCATCGCTGGCGCTTCAGATTGATGGCGAACGTCATGCCCCGCTAAAAGTAGCTGCATTGTCAGGTGGGTATCTTCGGTCATGGTGCTGTTGCTGAAGCCCCCTAAAGCTCGGACTGCCTCTGTCAGGAATGCCCCGGCCGCTCCAGGGACGACGGGAAGCCATCGCAGCGTGGAAAGTACCCGACGTTCAATGTTGGCTGCTGTCTCGTAATCACCAATTTGAGCATTATGAATCCAGCTGTCATGTTTTCCTCCGCCCACTACTACGTGCCCTGCAACTGCCGCCGCGCCCGTTGACAATAATGTCCTGGATAAGCGTGACAGCGTTTCCGGAAACACTAATGTATCTGCATCAACGCATACGAATAGCGGTGTATTAACTTCGGAAAGGCCTTTATTCAGCGCCATTGCCTTGCCGCCGTTTGCCATGGCCACAATTCGAAGCGGGTCTCGGTACACCTCGCTGAGCTTATGCATAAGTGCCAGAGTGCCATCGGTCGAACCGTCATCAATGCAAATCACACGCGATAAACGAACATTGCGAGATTGCAGGATGGCAATGACGGTAGCCTCTAGAACTTTTTCCTCGTTGAAACAGGGAATTAATACGCAAATTTCCGGCGTTCTGCATGGCATGGAATGAGCAGTGGGTAATTTGAATGCCCAGAACAGGAATATCAGCTCCTGCATGAATACCAGAGTAAACAGAGTCATGAGAGCGAGGAGCATGATTGAGAGCATATTTCCCTTCCTGGGATGGGCATATCATCCAAATTGAGATAGCCATAGCGTAAGGGTATCAGCGGCTGCCGGAATCGCCAGTCTGTAGCACAGACGGTCGGCTGCGGATGCTCCCGACAATGTCGCGTGAGGGCCCAGAAACACAAAGCCCGTCACTATGACGGGCTCTTTTCGTTACTGGCATTTATTGCGTCGATTTAAATCCCGATATTCCCCAGCGTCTGCACGATATTGCGCAACGTCCCGGCGATGGTCGGGTGTTCGACTTCGAAGCGTTCGACCGCCAGGTTCACGCCATCGGCCAGGTTGTTATCCGGGGTAGCGTTTTCGACGGCGATCTCTGCCTCGATCTGCGCCATCAGCTTATGCAAATCATCGCGTTCTTCTTCAGTCAGCGGCGGGTTTTGCTGCAATTGCTCGCGCAGGGTATTGAGTTGTGCTTGCAGTTCGCGGGCAGGCATAGGGTGCTCCCTTCATTGATAGTCTCTGCATGGACCGCGGCACATCGGCAAAGGTCCTTTATCGCTAAGACTAATCCACTCCAGAGCAGCTTGCATGATACCGATCAATCAAGGCTTCTCAGCTTTCAGACGACGCAGGGCGATGTCCGCCAGGCACGACTCCAGTTCGGCCAGATGATCGATGACCGAATGCGCCCCGGCGGCGTACAGCTCAAGCGTCGCGCGGCCCCTCAGACGCTCGCGCTGTAGATCGCTGAGCGCCTCCCATTGTGCCGGAGACAGCCCGCACAGTCGGCCGCAAGATGCCAGGCCGACCGTCCACAGGCCGGCATTGAGCCCGGCCATGAGCAGCCTCGGGTCGCCGCTGACCAGCACGCAGCCGTCGAGCTGAGCGACGTTCAGGGCCATCAGTGCCTGCCAGCAGGCGTCGGGTGCCGGCCAGTGGTTGTTCGGGGTGGGGGTAGGCTGAACCAGACCCTGAAGAGATACCGCCAGTTGTTGGGCGATGCTGGCTGGATATTCCTCGATCCATGCGCAGGGAATGCCCTGCAGTTTGAGGCTTTTCAGCGCATTGAGCGCCCCCGGTGTCGGTGTGGAGAAAGCTTTCGCATCCTGTGAGACGAACGATCTGCCGTCTGTGCTGCGCAATGTGCGCGCCTGCGCGCCGAAGTCGACCAGGCAACCGCTCAGGCCAAAGAGCACAGCGGTAAACGAAGGGGTAGGCACGGCGACGGGGGCGAGCATGAAATTGCCTCTCACATGGGCTCTCAAATGCCAATGACGCTAAGGGATTTGCATGACAGTGCGATGACCGAAAGGTGACATTGTGAGCAGATGTTTAATTACTTACGGAATTCCTTCTGTTTTCGGCGAACTAAACGCCTACGGAAGGCTTTATACTGCCGCCTTTGGTTTGGGGGCGTAGCGCCCGCTTCATCACTTTGACTGGGAGTCTCAGCTATGCCCGTGACCGGTGCTGGCTTTATCAATCGTCTGGCTCGAACGTGTTTCTGGGCCGGTCTGGCCATGGTGCCAATGGCTGCTCAGGCCGCCGACGAAGATCCATGGGAAGGGGTCAACCGCGCAATCTTTCGCTTCAACGACACCCTCGACACTTATGCCTTGAAACCCATCGCCCAAGGCTATGAGTTCATCACGCCGCAGTTCCTTGAAGACGGCATCCACAATATGTTCAAGAACATCGGCGAGGTAACCAACTTCGCCAACGATGTGCTACAGGCCAAGCCTGAAGCGGCAGGTGTGGACACCGCACGCCTGATCGTCAACACCACCTTTGGCTTGCTGGGTTTCTTCGATGTCGGCACCAAGATGGGCCTTCAGCGTAATGAAGAAGACTTCGGCCAGACCCTCGGCCACTGGGGTGTGCAAAGCGGTCCGTTCGTGATGCTGCCGTTCTTCGGCCCGAGCACCGTGCGCGATGCGTTCGCCAAGTACCCGGACACCTACACCCTGCCGTATCGCTACGTCGACCATGTGCCGACCCGCAACACGGCGCTCGGTGCGAGCGTTGTCGATGCCCGTGCCAGCTTGTTGTCGGCTGAGAAGCTGATCAACGGCGACAAATACATTTTCATTCGTAATGCCTTCCTGCAGAACCGTGAGTTCAAGGTCAAGGATGGCAAGGTCGTCGACGATTTCTGATCGGACGCACCCGTACTCGGATGTAGAAAAGGCGACTTTCGGGTCGCCTTTGTCGTTTTTCGGATTTTTTCGAAATTGTGATGTAGTTCCGAATTGATATCACTTCATCGTCAGGATGGTGAGTCCTAGCTTTTGCCCCCCATCGTCGATGTCGGCGATCCACACCACTTCAGTATCGGCTTCCAGACCCTTGAGTGCAGCGTGCTCGGACTCGATGCGCACGCTTATCCGGTCGCCGACCTTGAACGAGCGGGGTGTCTGTATCTGCATGCCAGAACTGGACAAATCCACGCAGACTGCCGGGATAATCTGGCCTGCATAGATCAGGCTGACGTCTGCGTCGACACGCATGCGGATGTAATCTCGTTTCTCGGCATAGTCGTGATCAATCTGGCCCATGACACATCCTTTGTTTTTGTCGCTGATTTAAGAGTTCTTATAACTCCCGGCGATTTGTGATGTAAAGACGCTGGCCGACCGCTGGAGCAAGCTTGAAACGCCCGGCGGATGGGAGTACCGTCTGCGCCTTGAAGGGCACCTCTGATGACTGAAGCGTTTGACCAAAAGTCCGCTACCTTTGATCCAGAGAGGCTAGAAGCGAATCCAGTATGCGGCTCTGACCGAATCCGACCGTGTACGCCAACCTAATCTGGCGCCGTTTGCCCACATGCAAAAAACCAGTGCCACGCTGCTGATTATCGATGACGACGAAGTAGTGCGCGCGAGTCTCGCGGCCTACTTGGAAGACAGTGGGTTCAGCGTCTTGCAAGCCAGCAATGGCCTGCAGGGTCTACAGACCTTCGAGCAAAAAAAGCCTGATCTTGTGATCTGCGACCTGCGCATGCCTCAAGTTGGGGGCCTGGAGCTGATTCGTCAGGTGACCAGCCTTGCGCCGGAAACCCCGGTCATCGTGGTCTCCGGCGCGGGTGTCATGAGCGATGCTGTCGAAGCGTTGCGTCTGGGCGCGGCCGATTACCTGATCAAGCCCCTGGAAGACCTCGCGGTGCTTGAGCACTCGGTCAAACGGGCGCTGGATCGCGCGCGGCTGCTGCAGGAAAACAAGCTGTATCGTCAGAAGCTCGAGACCGCCAACCGCGAGCTCGAAGCCAGCCTGCATTTGCTGCAGGAGGACCAGGATGCCGGTCGCCAGGTGCAGATGAACATGCTGCCGACCAACCCCTGGGCCATTGACTCGTTCGAATTCGAACACGAAATCATCCCGTCGCTGTATCTGTCAGGCGACTTCGTGGACTATTTCCGTGTCGATGAGCGTCGAGTCGCGTTTTATCTGGCAGACGTGTCAGGTCATGGCGCTTCATCGGCATTCATTACCGTGCTGCTGAAATTCATGACTACACGGCTGCTGTTCGAATCCAAGCGTGGCGGCACTTTGCCTGAGTTCAAGCCTTCGGAAGTTCTGGGCCATATCAACCGTGGTCTTATCAGCTGCAAGCTGGGCAAGCACGTGACCATGGTAGGCGGGGTGATCGACGAGCAAAGCGGGAAGCTGACCTATAGCGTCGGCGGGCATTTGCCTTTGCCTGTGCTGTTTACGCCGACCGAAACCCGTTATCTCGAAGGCCGCGGCCTGCCGGTGGGGCTGTTCAACGAAGCGACATATTCGGATCACGTTCTGGATCTGCCTGAGTCCTTTAGTCTGACCCTGTTGTCTGATGGCATTCTGGACTTGTTGCCAGGTGATACACTCAAAGAGAAAGAAGCCAACTTGCCTGAATTGGTGAAGTCGGCGGGCGGCAGCCTGGATGGTCTGCGGCGTAAGTTTGGATTGGCCACACTCGGGGAGATGCCGGATGATATCGCCTTGTTAGTGTTGAGCAGGAACCTTTAATGAGTACCGGTAGAATCCAGTTTGCCGAGCAAGATGGCACATTCGTCCTGAAGTTCGTGGGTGAAGTGCGCCTGACTCTCTGCTCGGCGTTGGATGCGACGATTGAGCGGATCTTCACCTCGATGAATTTTTCGACCGTGGTGATCGATCTGACTGAAACCCGCAGCATTGACAGCACAACGCTTGGCCTACTTGCCAAGTTGTCCATCTTGTCGCGTCAAAAAGCCGGGCTGTTGCCCACTGTCGTGACCACCCACGAAGACATCACGCGCCTGTTGCAGTCGATGGGCTTCGATCAGGTGTTCAATATCGTAGGCCGGCCGATCCCGCGCCCGGAGACTTTGAGCGACCTGCCATCGCAGGATCAATGCGAGGATGTGGTCAAGGCCAAGGTGCTGGAAGCGCACAAGATCCTGATGGGGCTGAACGACTCCAATCGCGAAGCATTCCGCGATCTGGTCAACGCGCTCGAGCATCAGTAAGTACAGCCTTCCGCTTCAAGATAACCTTCAGCCCCGATTGCGAATTGCGGGCATGAAAAAGGGCGGCACCTGTGAGGGTGCCGCCCTTTTTGCGCTTTACTTCTTGGCGCTGAGGAGCGCTTCGAGCTTTTCCTGATCGCGGGCGAACTGGCGAATGCCTTCGGCCAGTTTCTCGGTGGCCATGGCGTCTTCGTTGGAAGCCCAGCGGAACTGGCTTTCATTCAGCGTCTGACGGGGCTCACCACCATTGCCTGGCTTGAGTTTTTGAGCCAGCGTGCCGTTGTCTTCCGACAGCTTTTGCAGCAGATCCGGGCTGATGGTCAGGCGATCACAGCCCGCCAGCTCTTCGATCTGGCTCAGGTTGCGGAAGCTGGCGCCCATGACCACGGTCTTGTAGTCGTTGGCCTTGTAGTAGTTATAAATGCGGGTTACGGACTTGACGCCCGGGTCTTCCGCACCGACGTAATCCTTGCCTTCGGCCTTCTTGTACCAGTCGTAGATGCGGCCCACGAATGGCGAGATCAGGAATGCGCCAGCGTCGGCGCACGCCTGGGCCTGTGCGAAGGAGAACAGCAGCGTCAGGTTGCACTGAATGCCTTTCTTCTCCAACTGCTCGGCAGCCTTGATGCCTTCCCACGTCGAAGCCAGTTTGATCAGGATGCGGTCGCGGCCGATACCGAAGTCTTCATACAAGCCCACCAGGCGTTCGGCGCGAGCGATGCAAGCGTTGGTGTCGAAGGAAATGCGGGCGTCCACTTCGGTGGAAACGCGGCCTGGCACGACCTTGAGAATTTCGCGACCGATCGCCACGGCAAAGCGGTCGCTGGCAAGATTGATATCGCCGTTGGCGCCGCTGAAGGCTTCTTTCAGACGGTCAGCGTTGCTGTCATTCGAACCTGCCTTGAGCAGCAGGGAAGGGTTGGTCGTAGCGTCAACCGGCTTGAGCTTTTCGATAGCTGCGAAATCGCCGGTATCGGCAACGACTGTGGTGAACTGTTTGAGTTGTTCCAGCTTGGAAGTCATGAGCGTGCTCTGTCCTGTGGGTTTGATGACATTACCCGAGCGCCGCCGGTCACTCAAGGGCGTAAACCGCAACAAATACGCTGATTTAGACGCCTGCATTTGCGCAAACAGCAGACCTGTACTTCAGCCACCAACCCGATGCGACATGACATTTTTTCAGTCTGTGCGGTTGGTGATCATCGGTTCCCGAGGAGGGCGGATACTCGATCCAGACTGGTTTGAGCATGAATGCCAACGGTCGTTCCCCGCGTTGTCGTCTATTGTGCTGATGAGCGACGCAGGCAAGAGAGCCAAACCCGTGAAGAAGGTGATGAATGACCCGCTTCGGCGGGCTTTTCTTATGGGTGCATCTGTATTTGGCACCCGCGTCCGCCCGCTGTAGCAGTCCGGCTTGCCGGCGGCAGCGATCTCAGGAACGCCACCGCCGACTGGCCAGCCAATCGGCGGGCAATACCAGGGGGTCGCCTACAGCTCGATCGTCCAAGCTGATAAACTACGCGCCCATTACGCCTGAACTGCCCGATCACTCGCATGCTGCCCATGACCGTCCCACTTACCGCCAGCCCGCCAAACGAACCTTCTCGTCGCTTCTCCGTGGCCCCGATGATGGATTGGACTGACCGCCATTGCCGGTACTTCCTGCGTTTGCTATCGAAGAATGCGCTGCTGTACACCGAGATGGTCACCACCGGCGCGTTGCTGCATGGCGATGCCGAGCGCTTCCTGCGTCACGATCAGACCGAACACCCTCTGGCGTTGCAACTGGGGGGCAGCAACCCTGCGGACCTGGCTGCCAGCGCGCGTCTGGCGCAGGCCGCAGGCTATGACGAGGTTAATCTGAACGTCGGCTGCCCCAGTGACCGCGTGCAGAACAACATGATCGGCGCAGTGCTGATGGGGCACCCGCAACTGGTCGCCGATTGCGTCAAGGCCATGCGTGACGCAGTTTCGATTCCGGTAACCGTAAAGCACCGGATCGGCATCAATGGCCGGGACAGCTACGAGCAACTCTGTGAATTCGTCGGAACCGTCCGCGATGCCGGCTGTACAAGCTTCACCGTGCACGCTCGGATCGCGATCCTCGAAGGCTTGTCGCCAAAGGAAAATCGTGACATCCCACCGTTGCGCTACGAAGTCGCCGCGCAGCTCAAACAGGATTTTCCGGATCTGGAGTTCGTTCTCAACGGTGGCATCAAGACCCTGGAGCAGTGCCAGGAACACTTGAAAATCTTCGACGGCGTGATGCTGGGCCGCGAGGCCTATCACAACCCATACCTGCTGGCGGAAGTCGACCGCGAACTGTTTGGCGGCAGTCATCCTCAGATCACCCGCGCCGAAGCGCTCGCGCAGCTACGGCCCTACGTTGAAACCCATCTGCGCGATGGCGGTTCGATGCATCACATTACCCGCCACGTGCTCGGCCTGGGCACCGGTTTTCCCGGTGCCCGCAGGTTCCGCCAGTTGCTGTCGGTGGACATTCACAAGACGGACGATCCATTGGGGCTGCTCGATAAGGCGGGGGAACTGCTTGAGGGCAGGTGAATCAGCCGTTGGCTTTGGACCATCGCTGTTGCTTGTCGGTCGGTCCAGTCCATCATTGGATTGAATCGGAGCCCGTTATAGGGCACCAGAATTGAACTCGTGGGAACCATCCATTCGGCAAAGCCATACTCGGCCGGTCTTGCGCGCCAGCATTCCCGTGCTCACCTGCGCCCACTGCGCGTACTCACGTCCACCCACACCGCCAGCACCAGAATGCTGCCCTTGACGATCATCTGCCAGTAGCTGTCGACATCCAGCATGGACATGCCGTTATCCAGGCTTGTGATGACCAATGCGCCGAGCAGCGCGCCGTAGACCGTGCCCGAGCCACCGCGCATGGAGGTGCCGCCGATGAAGCAGGCAGCGATGGCGTCGAGTTCGCCCATGTTGCCGGCCGAGGGTGAGCCGGCCGCGAGGCGTGCGGTATTGACCAGACCCGCTAGCGCGCACATGACGCCCATGATGCCGAAGATCCACAGCTTCACCGCCTGAACGTTGATGCCCGACAGGCGCGTGGCTTCCATGTTACTGCCCACCGAATAGATGCGGCGGCCGAAAACAGTCTGGCTAGTGATGTAGCTGAAGACGCCGAGCAAGACCAACAGCAGCAGGACCGGCACCGGAATACCGTCGTAGCTGTTGAGTGTATAAACGAAACCGGCCAGTACCGCGCCGATCAGCACCACGCGTAAAACGTCTCGCAGCAGTGAGTGTGCAGCCAGACCATGCAAGGCGCGGTTGCGGCGTTGGCGCCAGGTCAGCAATAGCGTCAGGGCGAACAGCAGCACGCCGAGAGTCACTCCCGCCAGCGGGGGTAGATAGCCCTGGCCGACATAGACCAGTTGCGGCGAAACCGGCGCGATCGTGGTGCCGCCGGTGATGCCCAGCAGAATGCCGCGAAAAGCCAGCATGCCGCCCAGACCGACGATAAATGAGGGGATGCGCAGGTAAGCGGTCATGCAGCCATTGGCCAGGCCGATCAACAGCCCGCACAGGGCGACCAGCGCCAGATTCAGCGGTAGCGGCAGGTGATAGACCACGTCCAGAATGGCGGCAATGCCACCCAACAGCCCGAGCAATGAACCTACCGAGAGATCGATCTCGCCGCTGATGATCACCAGCACCATGCCGCAGGCGAGAATGCCGGTGACGGACATCTGCCTCAGCAGATTGGACAGGTTGCGCGGGGTAAAGAAGCCGCCTTCGGTCTGCCAGCTGAAAAACAGCCAGATCAAGGCAATGGCAATCACCAGCGCGAGCATTTTGTAGCGGGTGAACAGTTGTTTGACCTGATTCATTTACGCGCTTCTCTCCACAACATCTGGTCGATCGTTATTGTTATGTCCGTCGGCCTGGCTGAGCGCGGCGGCGAGCACCTGTTCCTGGGTCAGGCCGCGATTGATGAAATCGCCGCGCAGTTGGCCGTCGCCGATCACCAGCACCCGGTCGGAGACGCCCAGCACCTCGGCCAACTCCGACGACACCATGATGATCGACACGCCATTGGCCGCCAGCGCGCCCATCAGTTTGTAGATCTCGTACTTGGCGCCCACATCAACGCCGCGCGTGGGTTCATCGAGGATCAGCACGCGGGGTCGGGTAAGGAGCATCTTCGCCAGCACGGCCTTTTGCTGATTACCGCCGGAGAGGCTGGTTATCGGTAGAAAAGGGCTCGCGGTCTTCAAGTGCATGCGCGAGATTTCCTTGTCGATGCTACCCAGTTCCTTTTCGGCATCGATGCGGGTCAGATGCGAAAAGCTGTCCAGCACCGCCAGGGTAATGTTCTGGCCGACGCCAAGGTCGGGAATGATGCCCTGGCGCTTGCGATCTTCCGGGACCATGCACAGCCCCGCGCGAATCGATTTCAAGGGTGTGCGCGTGTCGATCTGTTTGCCTTCGAGCCAGACCTCACCTTCGGAGCGGCCGGGGTAAGCGCCGAACAGCGCCGAGACCAGCTCCGTACGTCCGGCGCCGACCAGACCCGCAATGCCGAGAATTTCGCCGCGCTTGAGCACGAAGGAAATGTCGTCGACGCGCTTGCGTTTGGGGTTGTCGACGTCGTAACAGGTAACGTGTCGGGCCTCGAAAATCACTTCGCCGACATCGTGAGGTTCAGTGGGGTAGAGATTGCTCATTTCGCGTCCGACCATCTGCGTGATGATCTGCGAGATGTCCATATCGGTCATCGCCGTGGTCGCGATGTGTTTGCCGTCGCGGATCACCGAAATCGTGTCGCAGACTGCCGCCACTTCATCTAGCTTGTGAGAGATGTAGACGCAAGCCACGCCCTTGGCCTTCAGGTCGCGAATGATGCCGAGCAGCACGTCGATTTCCGAGCGGGTCAAGGCCGAGGAGGGTTCATCGAGAATCAGCAGTCGCGCCTGTTTGTTCAGCGCCTTGGCGATTTCCACCAATTGTTGATAGCCACCGCCGTACTGCGATACCGGCAGCGACACGTTCATGTCCGGCACTTTCAGCTCGCGCATCAGGGCTTCGGCGCGATGGATCATCGCCGGGTAATTCATGCGCCCGCCGGAGAGGGTCAGTTCATGGCCCATGAAGATGTTTTCCGCCACCGACAGATCGGGGACGAGGGTCAGTTCCTGGTGGATGATGACAATCCCGGCAGCTTCGGTCTCGCTGATGGACTGCGCCTTGAGGGGTTGGCCGTCCCAGAGAATTTCGCCCTCCCACGTGCCGTAGGGATAGACCGCCGACAACACTTTCATCAGCGTCGATTTGCCAGCGCCGTTCTCACCGCACAGACCCACGCATTCACCGGGACGGACCTTGATGTCGATGCCGTCCAGGGCTTTCACCCCGTCGAAGGTTTTGACGATTCCATTCATTTGCAGCAGATAGTCGGACATTGCACGGACTCACACAGCAGTCAGAGTTGAAAAACCGACCTGTAGCAGCACGGCTTGCCGGCGGTGGCGATCCCAAGGATGTCACCACCGGCAAGCCGCGCTGCTACAGGGCAAGACTCAGCCCCAGCGGCTATTTTCCGGCCATCTGATCCTTCGTATAGAACCCGTCCTTCTCCAGCAGGTCGATGTTGTCCTTGGTCAACGGTGTCGGGGTCAGGAGGATGGTGTCGACCTTCTTCGTGCCATTGTCGTATTGCGAACTGAAGTTGGGTTTCTCGTTGCGAGCCAGTTGTACCGAGAGCTTGGCGGCCTCAGACGCGATCAGTTTCAGTGGCTTGTAGACAGTCATGGTCTGGGTGCCGTCGAGCACGCGTTTGACTGCTGCCAGGTCGGCATCCTGACCCGAGATAGGCACCTTGCCGGCCAGTTTCTGCGCGGCCAGCGCCTGAATCGCACCACCGGCTGTAGCGTCGTTGGAAGCGACGATGCCGTCGATCTTGTTGCTGTTTTTGGTCAGGGCATTCTCGACGATGCTCAGCGCTTCGGTCGGGTTCCATTCCTTGACCCATTGCTGGCCAACGATCTTGATGTCGCCCTTGTCGATGGCCGGCTGCAGCACTTTCATCTGGCCTTCGCGCAGCACCTTGGCGTTGTTGTCCGTCGGTGCACCGCCGAGCAGGAAATAGTTGCCCTTGGGCTGAGCCTTCAAGACGCCATTGGCCTGCATCTCGCCAACTTTCTCGTTATCGAAGGAGATGTAGGCATCGATATCGGCATTCAGAATCAGCCGGTCGTAGGACACCACCTTGATCCCGGCCTTCTTTGCTTCGGCGACGGCATTGGTCAGGACGGTGGCGTTGAATGGCACGATGACAATCACATCGACGCCACGCGAGATCAGGTTTTCGATCTGCGAGATCTGCTTTTGCTCATTGGCATCGGCGGACTGGACAAAGACTTTGGCGTCCATTTTTTCAGCGGCCGCGACGAAGTAATCGCGGTCGCGTGACCAGCGTTCCAGGCGCAGGTCATCGATGGAGAAGCCGATTTTCGGATGGGCCGAATCGGCCATTACCGGCAGGCTGAGCAGAGCCAGAGCGCTGGCGAGCAAGGTGGTTTTCAGGTTTTTCATTGTGGTGCGTCCTTTTATTTTTGTTTAGAGGCACTTCCTGAGCGTGTACGTATTGCCGGTAGTACTGTAGAGCGTGCCCGGGCGCCGCGGCGTAGGGAATTGTCGCGAGAATGTAACCGGAGATCGGTGATGCTTTTTCCTCAGCAGTACGACTTTCCGGAAGTAGCGACCTTGAGTGCGTCGCCGCCAGCAAGCCGTGCTGCTACAGAGTGCTGCGTCAAGGATAGATAAACCGGTTCACGACGCCCTCGAGCATTTCCTGACGCCCGCTGACCGCCTGTGGGTTGAACTCTTTCTCCAACGCATGCTGCGCCAGCGATTCCAGGCTGAAATCCCCGGACAGCACGGAACGGCCGAATGGCTGATTCCAACCGGCGTAGCGCTGGGTCTTGAACTGTTCGAGCACATCGTTTTGCACCATGGCGGCAGCGCGTTCAAGAGCCAGGGCCAGCACGTCCATGGCCGCCACATGACCATAGAACAGATCGACTTCGTCCAGGCTTTGTCGACGCACCTTGGAATCGAAATTGAAGCCGCCGCTTTTGAACCCGCCGACCTTGAGGATTTCATAGGTGGCCAGGGTCAGCTCTTCGACGCTGTTAGGGAACTGGTCGGTGTCCCAGCCGTTCTGCGGATCGCCGCGGTTGGCATCAATGCTCCCAAATATGCCGAGCGAAGCCGCCGTGGCGATTTCGTGGTGGAAGCTGTGGCCAGCGAGGGTGGCGTGGTTGGCCTCGATGTTGACCTTGATTTCCTTTTCCAGACCAAACTGTTGTAGAAAGCCGAACACCGTGGCGCTGTCGTAATCGTATTGATGTTTGGTCGGCTCCTGCGGTTTTGGCTCGATCAGCAGATCGCCCGTGAAGCCTATCTTGTGCTTGTGCTCGACCACCATGCGCATGAAACGCCCGAGTTGTTCGCGTTCACGTTTGAGGTCGGTGTTGAGCAGTGTTTCGTATCCTTCACGGCCGCCCCACAGCACGTAATTGGCGCCCTTCAGCCGGTGAGTGGCGTTCATCGCGCTGAACACCTGCGCGGCTGCATAGGCGAACACTTCCGGATCCGGATTGCTTGCCGCGCCCGCGGCAAAACGCGGGTTGCTGAAGCAGTTGGCGGTGCCCCACAGCAACTGGATGCCGCTCTGTTCCTGATGGCGTTCGAGTTCGTCGACCATTTGCGCGAAGTTGTGACTGTACTCCTTCAGGCTCGCACCCTCAGGCGCTACATCGGTGTCGTGGAAGCTGTAGTAATCGATACCCAGCTTGGAGAAGAACTCGAATGCGGCCTCGGCCTTCAAGCGTGCCAGCTCCATGGCGTCTCCCGGTTTTACCCACGGACGCTTGAAGGTGCCGACGCCGAACATGTCGGCGCCCGGCCAGACGAACGTGTGCCAGTAGCAGGCCGCCATGCGCAGGTGCTCGCGCATCGGTTTGCCGAGAATCAGTTTGTCGGCGTCATAGTGGCGAAAGGCGAGGGGTGATTCGCTGCCGGGGCCTTCATAGCGAATCTTGTCGATATCGGGGAAGCAGGGCATTGGTCATTCCTTGTTGTTCTGATTGGTCTGCGTCTGGCCTGATACTAGCAACGGCCTTGGGCCCCGCGATTATGAAAATCACCAAGTCAGTGTTCGATTTTGAGTATTGAGATTCACCCCGCACAGGCCTAGTCTGTGCCGATCGGCCCGGAGAAAAACAATGAAAACCGTTCCGCCCGTCCACCGTATTGCCCTGTTGTTCAACGGCGGCAAGATCTACGACCGCGGCATCATCACCGGCATCGGCAATTACCTGAGCAGCACGCGCGCATCCTGGGATCTGTTTCTCGAGGAGGATTTTCTCTGTCGTCTCAAGGGCATCGAGCGTTGGCAGGGCGACGGCATCATCGCCGACTTCGACGATCCGCTGATTGGCGAGGCGCTGGCGGGCAGCAGGCTGCCGGTGGTCGCCGTAGGCGGTTCCTATGAGGACGATCGCGCCTATCCAAGACACATCCCTTATGTGGCCACCGACAATTTCGCTTTGATCAAGCTGGCCTACGAGCACCTGATCGAGGCCGGACTGACCCGTTTCGCCTTTTTCAGCCTGCCGGAAGCGCAGAGCAATCGCTGGGCTCAGGAGCGGGAAAAAGCCTTTCGCCGCCTGCTGCAACGTGACGGTCTGCGCGGTGAAATTTATCGCGGCCTGAGCACCAGCGCGCCGCTGTGGGACAGTGCCGTCGAGCAGCAGATCGCCTGGCTGCACAGTCTGCCCAAGCCCATCGGTATCATCGCGGTCAGCGATGCCCGCGCGCGGCAGTTGCTGCAGGCCTGTTTGACCGCCGGAATTGCCATCCCCGAGCAGGTCGCGCTGATTGGCATCGACAACGACCCGCTGACCCGCACCCTGACGCGCGTGCCGTTGAGTTCGGTCATTCAGGGGACACAAAGCATGGGCCGCACGGCTGCGCATTTGCTGCATCAAATGCTGCATGGCATGCCGCCGACGACCAGTCAGATTCTGGTGCCGCCGGAAGCCATCAATGTACAGGCATCGAGTCTGCATCAGCCGTTGGGCAATCCCTACGTGATGCAGGCATTGCACTTCATTCGCCAATACGCCTGTCAAGGCATCAAAACGGCGCAGGTTGCAGGCTATGTCGGTGTTTCGCGTTCCTCGCTGGAGTCGCATTTTCGCAAGGAGCGCGGGTGCAGCGTGCATGACGAGATCCTGCGCTTCAAACTGTCCGCCGCGGCGACGCGGCTGGAGAAGTCCGATTCAGCCATCGCCGACATCGCAGAAAAATGTGGTTTCAAATCCGCGCAATACCTGCACACGGTATTCCGCCGCGAGTTCGGCTGCACGCCTCGCGAATATCAAGTTCTGCGGAGTGCCTGAATTCGGCATACAGCCAATCCACTGTAGGAACCGGCTTGCTGGCGAACGCGGTATGCCAGGCGACACGCCTCTACCAGACCCACCGCATTTGCTGACGTTACAACCTCCGACGTCTCCCTTCACAAGTGCTTCTTGCCAGTGAAGCCGCCAGCTATGATGCCGGCGAACTCTTCAGCGACTCGGCCGCCGGCTTTTCGGGCACGGGAATCGCCGCAAAATAACGACAACATCACAGGAGTCATCGATGCATCCGATTCGTTTAGGGCTGGTAGGTTACGGCAAGATCGCACAGGACCAGCACGTGCCGGCGATCCGCGCCGACTCGCGGTTCGAACTGGTGGCGGTGGCGACGTTGGGTCAGCCTTGTCCGGGCGTCGACAACTTCCGCTCGCTGACCGAACTGCTTGCCCACGGCCCTCAGGTCGATGCGATTGCTTTCTGCACGCCGCCACAGGGGCGTTTCGCACTGGTTCAGGAGGCGCTCAAGGCGGGTAAACACGTGCTGGTGGAAAAGCCGCCATGCTCGACCCTGGGCGAGGCCCTGTCGCTGATCGATGAAGTAGGCAGGGCTGGCGTCAGCGGCCTGTTCGCCTGGCACTCGCGTTTCGCTCCCGGTGTCGCCCATGCCAAAGCGTGGCTCAAGGGCAAGACCCTGAAACAGGTGCGTGTCGACTGGAAAGAGCAGGTACGCAAATGGCATCCCGGCCAGACCTGGATCTGGCAGGCGGGCGGCCTGGGTGTATTCGATCCGGGCATCAACGCACTGTCCATCGTTACCGATCTGCTGCCGGGCGCGCTATTCGTTGAATCCGCTGTGTTGAGTGTGCCGGGCAACTGCCAGTCGCCCATCGCTGCGTCACTGAACATCCGCACTGGGGCTCAGGTGGGCGTGCGCGCCGAATTCGATTTCGATCATAGCGACAATGAGCAATGGCGCATTGAATTGCAGTGCGACGAGGGCGTGATGCGTCTGGATGCGGGCGGTGCGCTGGTCAGCATCGACGGAGTGGCACAGAGCGTGTCGGAAGAGGGCGAATACCCGGCCATGTACCGGCATTTCGCGCAACTGATTGCGGATCGCCAAAGCGATCTGGATCTGCAACCGCTGCGCATCGTGGCGGACAGTTTTTTTGTGGGCAGCAAGGAAGACGTGGCGGATTTTTATGAGTGAATGGGCTGTCGGCGTCTTCAGGCTGAAGTGATCCCGGGGCGAAGTCTTGTAGCAGCACGGCTTGCCAGCGGTAGCAATACCAAGGGCAAACCGTGCCGCTACGTTCTTTGAGCAGCGTTAAAAGCGAATCAAAAGTGCCCCACACCCACCAGAGCGATGGAAAAAGAAACGATCAGCATCAGCAGAATGGTCAGGTTGACGGACATGTGTGAATCCTTGTTCGGGCTAGTCAATGGCGACATGATCCCGATCTGCGCAGTGAAAATGAACGGCGTTCGCGTGTATGTTGGTTATCGATACAATCAATACCCGCAAGCTTTGAAACGCCGGGAAGGTTTGTGTTAGGTCCGATACAGCGACTGTGCTTACAGGTTTTTGAACATCTCCCAGAACGACGCGCCGACCCCGGTCATGCTCTCCCCGGCGATCAAACCGGCGGCTGCAGTGATCGCGAATCGTTCGGTAACGGCGGGCCAGCGACGACTCGCCGCCCACGTCAGCACCGCACCCAACCCCATCATCATCGAAGTCGAAGCGGGCAGGACGAACGCCAGGCCAAATGCCGCCGAACTCGGCAGCCAGCGCGCCAGGCGTTGCGGCAGCAGGCTGTCCAGAGCCCCCAATAACACGCCAAAGAAGCCGCCGATGAAGATCGACCAGCGTATTTGCGGCGACAGTGATTGCAGGCCATGGGTCAGCGTCTCGGCCACGGCTTTCCAAGTGGCGACGGCAGGCGCGGGCCATTGCTCGGTCAGCAGCATGTGCTGGGGATCGGGGATCAACGCCAGATACACCAGCACCCCGACCACGCTGCCGATGAAAATCCCGATGCACTGAGCGACGACCTGTTTTTTTGGAGTCGCACCAATGGCCAGACCGACCTTGAAGTCATTCATCAAATCCGTCGACTGCCCGGCGGCCCCGCCTGCGGTATTGGCACTCATCAGATTGATCGGCACCTGACCGGGCGCGACCAGGCCGAAGGTCAGCTGCGAGAGCTTGCCAATGGCGCCAATCGGCGCGATGCCGGTTGCCCCCACGACGCGCGCGGCGACCACCGCCAGACAGATCGCCAGCGGAATGCTCAACAATGCCATCCACACGTCAATGCCGAACAGTACCGCCTGCAAGCTCACCACCAGCGCGATGGAAAGCAGCAGGCCGATTGCCGGTCCCGGCGAAAACGGCGCGCGGGCACGAGGGCCGTGGTTGGCTCGAGCGGTTTGGGGTGCCATGAAAAAACGGATGCCCAACGCCGTCAGTGTCGAGCAGACCATCAGGCTCACTCCTGGCCACAGCAGCCACTCCACCAGTTTGGCGAACTGCGGTCCGCTGGCGTCTGGCGCCAATACCACCCAGCCATGATCGATCAGCCAAGGCGATAACCCACCCCACGCCAGTAGCGCGCCGAACAGCAGGCTCAGCCCGACGCGAATGCCGATGATGCCGCCAAACCCGATCAGCAGTAGCGACGGGTCGAGGGTGAAGGTCAGGCGCTCCAGTTGCGCGGTGGGTGCCCAGCGCGGAATGGGCCAGACGAAGCCATCCACCCATTTCACCAAACCTGATAACAGTGCGGCGCTGAACAACACTTTGATTCGGGTCACTGCCTCCTGACCGTGGCGATAAATGTGTTGCAGCGTTTCCAGCGTGGCCATGCCCTCGGGAAACTTCAGGCCATCATCGTTGAGCAGGGCAGGGCGCAGATACCAGGCGATCCAGATGCCGAGAAAACTCACCGAAAACACCCAGGCCATCATCGGCAGCGGGTCGAGCTGCTGACCGGTGAGCAGGGTGTACGCCGGGATCGGCGCCACCAGACCGCCCGAAATGATCGACGCGGCAGCCGAGGCCACGGTCTGGTTGATATTGCTCTCGTGCAGGGTCCACGCCGGCTGGCTGTGGTTGCGTCGGGCGAGACTTTGCCAGACCCCGAAGCCCACCAGCAGGGCAATGATCGACATGTTGAACGACCAGCCGATCTTCAGGCCCGCATAGACATTCGATGGGGTCAGCAGGACGCCCAGAACGGCCCCCGTCAGCACCGCGCGCAAGCTCAATTCACGCTCGATGCGAGTGGCTGAAGGGGTAGTGGCGGCATAACGGCCCATGTCGATTCCTGTGCAAACGGTCGGCGTAACGTGCTGAACAAGTGAGCCCTGTAAGCGTGGAAGGTTCAGCCTTGGTCCAATGTCCAGCTGTACTGCGGGTGCCATGGCGTAGGACATTTCGTCGATGCCGATCATTTGAATGGTAATGAGAATGCTTACTTGTTACATTTTCTCGCTTTTTTTGACATGTGCAGTCAATTCTGGGGCTGGGGCCCCGTGTGATTTCAAAGGGAGGGGAGTTTCAGATGGCTAGCAACGACAACAGTCAATTCAAGGTGAAAGCCTTGGCAGCGCTAGTGGCAACGGTCGCTTGCCACGGTATGGCCTGGGCCGATGACGCCCCCGCAACGCCGGTGAAAGGGTCCACCATTCAATTGCAGAACTCGGTGGTCTCAGGCGAAGCGCCAGTGGCGGAGCCGGAAGCAGGCTACCAGGCGAAGAACAGCACAGCGGGCACCAAGACCAGCACTCCATTATCGGAAACACCGCGTTCCGTATCGGTGGTGACGCGTCAGCGCATGCAGGATCAGGCGTCGCAAACCCTGACCGATATCCTCGGCTATGTGCCGGGCATTTTCGCGCCGCCGTTCGCGGTCGGCGACGGTCTGGCCGGTGATCTGTTCTCCATCCGTGGCTACAACGCTACCGACTACGGTTACGGTCTGCTCAAGGACGGTCTGCGTCTGCAAGGCAACCGCTACGACACCACCACCGAACCGTTTGGCCTGGAACGTACCGAAGTCTTCCGTGGCCCCAGCTCGATCCTCTATGGCGAAAACGCACCGGGCGGGCTGGTCAACCTGGTCAGCAAACGCCCGACCGAAGTCGCCCAAGGCGAAGCCCGATTCACCTACGGCAGCAACAACCGCCGTCAGTTGGGGCTGGACGTCTCCGGCCCGCTGACCGACGACAACCGCATTCTGGGCCGTATCGTCATGCTTGGCCGCAACGCCGATACGCAAGTCGACTCAGTGCCGGACGATCGCCTCTACATCGCGCCGTCGATGACCTTCAACTTCGACGAAGACACCGCCCTGACCTTGCTGTCGTCCTACCAGCGCGACCGCACCAAACTGCTGCTCGGCTACCCGGCCGCCGGTACGCTGTTGAACAACCCCAACGGCAAGATCGGCAAGGATCGGCTCAATGGCAACCCGAACTGGGACGACTTCGAGCGTGAAACCTGGACCCTGGGTTACGAGTTCAGCCATCAGCTCAACGAGAACTGGCAGTTCCGCCAGAACTCACGCTACATGGAGTCGCGTCTGAATCGCCATGAGACCTGGCCGAACAACCTCAACAACGGCGGCTTCGGCACCACCTTGAGCAGCACGGCCTATGACCGTGACAACAAGTCCGTCACGTATTCGGTCGATAACCAGTTCGAAGGTCATTTCACCTCCGGTGCGCTGGAAAATACCGTGTTGCTGGGTGCGAGCTATGATCGCACTTCGTTCAACCAGGACTGGGACGCCGGTCTGGGTGGCACCTATAACGTGTTCAATCCGGTCTTCTCGCCGGTGCAGCCGAATGCTTCGCAATACGTGCAGAACTCCCAGCTCGACCAGCACATGTACGGTGCCTACGGCCAGTTGCAGAGCAAGTACGACAACTGGATTTTCCTGCTGGGCGGACGTCAGGACTGGGTCCACAGCGAATACCGCAACCGTGCCAGTGCCGCACGTGCGGGAAGCGCAGCGGTTCCGGGTACCGATCTGGATGGCTGGGATCATCGCTTCAGCTGGCAGACCGGACTGATGTACCAGTTCGAGAACGGTATCTCGCCTTATATCAGCTACTCGACGGCCTTCACCCCGGTGCAGCAATCGTCTCAGCCCGGTGGCGGTCTGTTCGATCCGATCCTGAGCGAACAGTACGAAGTAGGTCTGAAGTATGAGCCCAAGGGCTGGAACACCATGTTCAGCGCGGCCGTGTTCGACCTGACCAAGAAAGACGATGTGGTTCCGGACACCAGCGGTTTCAGCCGTCAGGTAGGCAAGAGCGAGTCCAAGGGCGTGGAGCTTGAGGTCAACAGCGATGTGACCAAGAACCTCAGCCTGACTGCTTCGTACACTTACACCGATGTACGGGTGACCAAGGACACACCGGGTTCGCTGTTCAAGGATCATCAGTTGACCGGCATTCCGCGTAACCAGGCTTCTGGGTGGGCGACTTACCGTTTCTTCGATGGTCCGTTGAGTGGCTTGCGTATCGGCGGTGGTGTTCGGTACTTCGACAATACCTTCGCCTACACCGCGCCGACGTTGTACGGCAAGTTGAAGACTGGTGACGTGACGCTGGTGGATGCGTTGGTCGGTTATGACATCGACAAGCACTGGTCGGTGGATGTGAATGCGAAGAATCTGTTCGACAAGGAATACGTCAGCGGCTGCAACAACGCCGGTCGTGGCTACTGGGGCGAAGAACGTACCGTATTGGGTACTGTGGCGTTTCGCTGGTAACGGCTGACGGTCGAACCGGTTTGGAACTTCGGCTCTGAACGTTCTCTTGCTGGGTGGGAATGCATCCCTTGACGCTGCGCCTCAATCAGGACGACGCGAAGTGTCAAGGGCGGCGTTTCATCCGGAGCATGGGAACGATCAGCAGTATTCAGGTCACGCGCGCTAACGGCACTGCCTGTAACGTCCCATGCCGATCCGCCCACAAAAAACCCGCCTGAGTAGGCGGGTCTTTTTGTCTTCAATCTGGCATCACAGTTCTTTAACGGTACGAACCTGATCCTTGTTGATGCGGGTTTCTTTGCCGTCGAGCTGTTTGAACTCGTAGAAACCAGACTCTTCATCGTACTTGGGCGCATCGGTTGCCTGAATTTCACGGCCGTCGTTCAGGGTGATTACCGTAGGCGAAGAGCAACCGGCAAGGGTGGCGAGGCCAAGTGCGAGCAGGAACGCTGCGGGAATAGTCCGTTGTTTCATTACTGTGTCTCCGAGGGTGATTCTTTATGTAGTGCAGTTTCTGACGCAGCGGTTGTCAGCAAAGTTCCATGAATAATCGCGCAATGGAAAGTTTGCCCGTGAAAAGCCTCTGCATGCAAAGCCTTATGAAACACCGCCCACAACTTCACTGCCTGATATCGATCAATAAATCCGGTGTATTGAGATTCGCCAGCCGCGGATCGCCCGCCTCACACTGCAGCGCCACTGCCCCGAGCTCGGCCATGGTCCGCCGCGGGCTGCGCTGACCTTGCTGCCAGTGCTGCTCGAAGACCTGCCGATGAATCGTTGGGATACAGCACAGCAGCGGCTCCCATTGCTCGCCCTGGCGCACCATCACCGGTTTACCGGGGTGGGCGGCAGCGGTCTGCCTCAGGCCCTGTAGCAGTTGCAGGTCCAATAGCGGCGTGTCGCAGGGCATCACCAGCAGCCATGCGTGCCGGGCCACGGCCAATCCAGCGCGAATGCCTGCGTAAGGGCCCGGGAAATCGCTTTGATCGTCCTGCACCACTTGATCGGCCAAGGCTGCGTATTGCTCGCGATTGCGGTTGCAGGAAATGATCAGGTCGTCGGTCAGCGGCCGGGTCAGGCGTTGTAAGTGCCGGATCAGGGGCTCGCCGCGCCAGGCAATCAAGCCCTTGTCCCGCCCGCCCATACGCTGGCCCTGGCCGCCAGCCAGCAACAGGATCGAACAAGGCGCGAGGGTGTCGGGTGTAGTCATGGCAAACTCGTTCAGCGGAGAAAAGAGGGGTGCTGTGATATAACACCGCACTGTTTCCCCGACAACTGGACCTAGCCGATGAAAGCCAAGGCTGACACACCTTTCGTGCCGCTGAACATTGCCGTTCTCACCGTCAGCGACACGCGTACCTTCGAAAACGATACCTCCGGGCAGATGTTCGTCGATCGCCTCACCGCCGCCGGCCACGGCTTGATCGAGCGCGTCTTGCTCAAGGATGACCTCTACAAGATTCGCGCCCAGGTCGCCACCTGGATTGCCGACGATGAAGTCCAGGTGGTGCTGATCACCGGCGGCACGGGCTTCACCGGTCGCGACAGCACGCCCGAAGCGGTGGCGTGCCTGCTGGACAAACAGGTCGACGGTTTCGGCGAGCTGTTCCGCCAGATCTCGGTGCCGGATATCGGCAGCTCCACCATTCAATCCCGTGCGCTCGCTGGCCTGGCCAACGGCACACTGGTCTGCTGCCTGCCGGGCTCGACCAATGCTGTGCGCACCGGCTGGGACGGGATTCTTGCCGACCAGTTGAACAACAGCTTCCGTCCCTGCAATTTCGTGCCGCACCTGAAAAAGGCCGAGCCGTGCGCAACTCGTGGGTGAATACCGATGAGCATGCCTGAACCGCGCGGCCTGATTCCGGTGGAAGAGGCCATGGAACGCTTGATGAACCTGGCCGAAGCCGCGCCGATCACGGGGCGTGAAACAGTCGCCCTGGCCGATGCGCAGGGCCGGATTCTCGCCGAAGACCTGGTCTCCACACTTGATCTGCCGCCATGGCCCAACAGCGCCATGGACGGCTACGCGCTGCGGGTCGCCGACTGGACTGGCGAGCCATTGCCGGTCAGCCAGCGCATCTTCGCCGGCCAGGCACCACTGCCTTTACAGCCTGGTACCTGTGCTCGGATCTTCACCGGCGCTCCGGTGCCTGAAGGCGCCGATTGCGTGGAAATGCAGGAAAACGCCGAAGTACAGGCCGATGAGCGCGTGCGTTTCCTGGAGCCGCTGAGCCTGAATCAGAACATTCGGCCCAAAGGTCAAGAGACCACGATTGGCGACAAGGTGCTGGACGCGGGCACCGTGATGAGGCCGATCGAACTGGGTCTGGCCGCGACCATGGGCCTGGCTCACTTGCCGGTGGTGCGCCGCGCGCGGGTGGCGGTGCTGTCCACGGGCGACGAACTGATCGAACCGGGCCAGCCGCTGGGGCCGGGGCAGATCTACAACAGCAACCGCGTGTTGCTGTGCAGTTGGCTCAGGCGTCTGGGCTGCGAAGTGGTGGACGCCGGCATTCTGGCCGATGATCTGGCGAAAACCCGCGCCGCGCTGGCAGCGCTTGGGGATGTCGACCTGATTCTGTCAACCGGTGGCGTGTCTGTTGGCGAGGCGGATTTCCTCGGCCATGCCTTGCGTGAAGAAGGCGAGATCTCGCTTTGGAAACTGGCGATCAAACCGGGCAAACCACTGACCTTCGGGCATTTTCGTGGTGTTCCGGTGATCGGTCTGCCGGGTAACCCGGCGTCGACGCTGGTGACCTTCGCGCTGCTCGCCAGACCCTATCTGCTGCGACGGCTGGGGGCACGCGATGTGAACCCTCTGCAGTTCAAGGTGCCCGCCGGTTTTGTCTGGGACAAGCCCGGCAATCGGCGCGAATACCTGCGCGGGCGTCTGGAGCAGGGCCGTCTAATCGCCTATCGCAATCAAAGTTCCGGCGTATTGCGCAGCGCCGCGTGGGCCGACGGGTTGATCGAGGTCATCGAAGGCACCACCGTGGCCGAAGGTGACCTGCTCAACTTCATCCCCTTGAGCGAGGTGCTGGGCTGACCGACGTTCCGAGAAATATGGATGATCAGGCCGCTGCTTTTTTATGGCTTGGAATACCGATCAACGAGCGGTGAAAACTGCCTATGGAACGTACGGGTGCTCGTCTCGTGGCTGATGAATCGATGCTGGATTTCCTGTCTGGATAGCAGACAATGACGCGACTTTTCCCATAACGACTTTTTAAAAAAGAAAGGACACGTCATGCAAAAGCCACTGCAAGGAATTCGGGTCATCGAACTCGGGCAGCTGATCGCCGGCCCATTCGCGGCAAAAATTCTTGGCGAGTTCGGCGCCGATGTGATCAAGATCGAGCCGCCAGGCACCGGCGATCCCCTGCGCAAATGGCGCCTGCTGCACGAAGGTACGTCGGTGTGGTGGGCGGTGTCGTCGCGCAACAAGCGTTCGGTGACTCTCGATCTACGCGAGCCGGAAGGCCAGGACGTGGTGCGCAGGCTGATCGCCGAAGCCGACGTACTGGTGGAAAACTTTCGTCCCGGCACGCTGGAAGGCTGGGGCTTGGGCTGGGAGGAACTGCATGCGCTGAATCCGAAGCTGGTGATGCTGCGGGTTTCCGGTTACGGCCAGACCGGGCCGTATCGCGACCGACCCGGTTTCGGGGTGGTAGGCGAGGCCATGGGCGGCTTGCGGCATCTGTCGGGTGAGCCTGAGCGCACGCCGGTGCGTGTGGGGGTGTCCATCGGCGATTCGCTGTCGGCGCTGCATGGCGTGATCGGCGTGTTGCTCGCCCTGCGTCATCGTGATCAGAACGGCGGCGAAGGCCAGCAAATCGACGTCGCGCTGTATGAGTCGGTGTTCAACATGATGGAGAGTCTGATCCCTGAGTACTCGGTATTCGGTGCCGTGCGTCAGCCTGCGGGGAGCAGCCTGCCGGGGATAGCGCCGTCCAACGCCTATCGTTGTCGCGACGGCCGTTACGCGCTGATCGCCGGCAATGGCGACAGCATTTATCAGCGTCTGATGGCCTTGATCGAGCGGCCCGATCTGGCCGCCGATCCGGCTCTGGCGCATAACGATGGGCGGGTCAAGCAGGTCGAACTGATCGATGCGGCAATTTCAGCTTGGGCCGCGAGTCTGGACCTCGACGACGTGCTGGCCAAGCTGACTGCCGCGCGGATTCCAGCGGGCAAGATCTACGACGCCGCCGACATCGCCAGCGACCCTCATTACAAAGCGCGGGACATGCTCCTCGACAGCCAGCTCGACGACGGAACGCCCGTCACATTGCCGGGCATCGTGCCCAAGCTGGGCAGCACGCCAGGCGGGGTTATTCGGTCGGCGCCGACCTTGGGACAACATACCGACGAAGTCCTGGCCGAGTTGGGCATCGATGCGCAGCAGCGTCAGGCGTGGCGGGCACGTGGTCTGATTTGAAGCATATTGGGAGAGCATCATGATCGATCACCTCGACCATCTGGTCCTGACCGCGGTGGATGCCGACGCCACGGTAGACTTCTACACCCGCGTGCTGGGCATGCAACTGGAAACCTTCGGCGGCGGACGCATGGCTTTTACGTTCGGCAATCAGAAGATCAATCTGCATATACGTGGCAAGGAGTTCGAACCCAAGGCCCACGTGCCGGTGCCAGGCGCGCTGGACCTGTGCTTCATCGCTTCGATCCCGCTGGAACAAGTCATCGCCCGCCTCAACACTGCGCAATGGCCGATCCTCGAAGGCCCGGTCATGCGCACCGGCGCGACAGGGCCGATTCGCTCGGTGTATGTGCGCGATCCGGATCTGAATCTGATCGAGCTTTCAGAGTTGGTTTGAGACGCTGGCTACGCCAGACCGCCAACAGACCGGCATCACCGCTGATGAGCGCCATGCCGGGGCCTGGCGTAAAAGCCCTCGCGGGCCGCTGATGGTGGGCCAGGGTAGGTAGAGCAGTGTCCGGAGAATTCCCGTGACTAGGATTTCCACGCCAGGATTTGCAGGGTAGGGGTCAACGGCAGGTCCACGCCCTTGGCATTGGCCAACTCGCTGTGGTTGCCGGTCAGGGGATCGTAGAGCGTTGCGTGCTTGATCCCGGGAAAGTTCAGAGCTGCGCTACTGGCGCTCCAGGCCATCAGTAGGTGGGTGCCGTCCGGTTTGTTCCAGGCAATGGCGAACAGATCCTCCGGCACCGCCATCGCGGGTGGTGGATCGGCCGGTTGCAGGGTCGGGCCCGTTACGTCGAAGAAGTTCTTCAGCGCGGTATAGACCGGCTTGGGTTCGCCGTGCAGATCGAGCAGACCATAGCCACGGTCGCGAGCGCTGGCGCGCTGGTCGAGGTCGCTGAGGTTGAACAGGAAGATGCGCTGATAATCCAGGGTGCTCATCATCGCCAGCCGCCGCAGGGTGTAATCGGCCTGGCCCCGTAGCCCGATGATGTGCTGCATTTCCACCGGCCCGCTGTAGCTCGACCAACCCCATTCGGTGGCCCAGACCTGCCTTACGCCAGCGTCATGCAGGCTGTTGTTGAGGGCCTTGGCGCGAACCAGAAAGTCGAGGTCGGGCACTGAGTCGCCTTCCGGGTATTCGGAGTACGGATGGTAGGCGGCGATGATGTTCTGGCCGGCCAGCCCCTGATCGACCATCGACTGCAACATATAGCCGGTGGAGCCGCGTATTTGCCCGTAGTACGCAACACCTGCGGTGACGATCGGTTTGCCCGGCAATGCGCTGCGGATGGCATTGGCGGCGCTGGTCAGCAGGTTGTAATAGGCCACCGGATCGGCCTGGGGCAGCCAGACGATGTTCGGCTCATTCCACACCTGCCAGTGGCTGACCTGCGGATAATGCTGGGCGAGGGCGGCCATGCGTTCGGCGAAGATGCTGTCGTCGCGGGGCGGGTATTGATCGGCATTGCTGGCACCCTGCGGCGCGCTGCTGTCGAAAGTCGCCGAGCCGACCAGATAGGCTACGGTGTTGTAGTCGTGGGGACCGGCGGCGCTCATCGCAGCGTCCAGATCCGCCAGGTTGTACTGCCCGGGTGCCGGTTCCAGCACGGGCCATTGCAGGGTCCAGCGAATCCAGTTCAGGCCCAGTTGATCGAGGCGGTTCATCTGTTTCTGGTAGATGTCGGGGGTGAAGTACTGAAACTGCACGTTGATACCCAGAAAATCCTTCCAGGTCACGGCCCGCTGCCCGCGCAGCACGGTTTCAGCCTTCACCGTTGGGCTGTGGAAGACCGACGCACAGGCGCTCAGCACCGCCATCGCCAGTAACGCCTTGCCCTTCATTCAACATCCTCGCGCATAGCGGCACGGCGCTGGCCAGCACCAGCGTGTCGTTCCTTGGTCCAAAACTCCTGTCATGCATGAATACGGCTCCCTTGCGGGTAAAGCAGTCATGTCGGCGGTACTGCCTAATCCAATGCGTTCGATGCCACGGTCGGGTGTCGCGGATGCCTCGCTGGGTCGATGGCCGCGACATGCACGGCCCTTCCCGGTGGACGTGATGATCAGACGTTCGCAGCGTCGGGAACGCGGCCATAGATATCGGTGAAACGCACGATGTCGTCCTCGCCCAGATACTCGCCGCTCTGGACTTCGATCATCACCAGATCGATGACCCCCGGATTGACCAGGCGATGGACATGACCGGGCTTGATGAAGGTCGATTCGTTGGTGTCGAGCATGAATTCGCGCTCGCCGTTGGTGACCCGGGCCATGCCGCTGACCACGATCCAGTGCTCGCTGCGGTGATGGTGCATCTGCAGCGACAACGATCCCTGGGGCTTGACCACGATGCGTTTGATCTTGAAGCGCTTGCCTTCTTCCAGCACCGTGTATGTGCCCCAGGGACGAGTCACGGTATTGTGCAGCAGGTATGCCGGGTGGCCCTGGCGCTTGAGTTCTTGAGCGATCAGTTTGACCTCCTGAGTACGCTCGGCGTCGGCGATCAGCAGCGCGTCCGGGGTGTCGATGATGATCAGATTGTCCAGGCCCACGGCGCCGACCAGGCGTTTCTTCGAATCGATATAACAGTTGGTGACATCGTGCAGCACCACCTGGCCGTTGAACTGGTTGCCGTTGACGTCGGCCGGGGCCAGCTCGCGAATCGCCTGCCACGAGCCGATGTCGCTCCAGTCCAGTTCGCAGGGCACTACCGCGACTTTTTGCGAGCGTTCCATCAGCGCGTAGTCGATGGAGATGTCGGGCACTTGGGCGAACGTGGCGGCATCCAGTTCCATCTGCAGCTCGTTATTGCCTTCCTTGCTTTTGCACTGCGCCAGACACTGACGCACGGCGGTCAACACTTCCGGCGCATGGGTTTCCAGTTCGCGCAACAGCACGTCGACGCGCATGCAGAACATCCCGGCGTTCCACAGGTGCAGGCCGCCGTCGAGGTATTCCCTGGCGGTAGCCGCATCCGGTTTCTCGACGAAACGGGCGACCTGATAGCCCCTGTCGTTCAACGCCTGGCCTTTTTCGATGTAGCCAAAGCCGGTTTCGGCGCGGGTCGGAATCAGGCCGAAGGTCACCAGCCAGCCGTCGTCGCAGAGCGCCCGCGCCGCTGTGACGGCGTCGGCGAAAGCGTCGAGATCGTTGATCAACTGATCGGCGGGGAGGATTAACAGTTGGGCATCGTCACCATGCAAGTCTTGCACATGCAAAGCCGCGGCAGCGATGGCCGGGGCGGTGTTGCGGCCGAACGGCTCCAGCATGAAATCCAGGTGAAGCTTGTGCTTGTTCAGCAGTCGATAGTCGTCGACGGTGCGGAAATACACTTCGCGGTTGGTGACCGTTAGCAGGCTCTGTACGCCTGGCAGGCCGCTGGCGCGGTTGAAGGTTTTCTGCAGCAGGCTTTCGCCGTCGGGCAGTCGCATGAAAGGTTTGGGCATTGCCTCCCGAGAGACTGGCCACAACCGGGTGCCGGCGCCGCCGGCGATAATGCAGGGAATTAAAGTGCCCATCAATAAGCCTCGCGAGAGAAGAGCACTGCCGCAACAGTGCGCAGAAGGATGTATGGATCGAACCAGACGAACCGGTTTTTCGATGTATTCAAGCTGGAAGACGCCATACAAGTCAAAATTATGACTTTTCCCAGTTATTTGTCAGGAAAAGCCAATATATTGTCGATTAAGCGCTCCTTTGAACCGGATTTCAATCCCCACCGATGAGAAAAAATCCCATTCATTCCGGATTCGGCGCTCGATCACTCCGGATGCAGCTTGGTAATCCCTCAAACGAGTGTTCAGCAGAGTAAAGCCGCTGAGGCAGGCACTGTCATAGTGAGGGCAGCCACAAAGAGCCCACATGCGTGTCCTTGTCGGCGCCGTTGGACATCAAGCGGTGAACCCGATCCGATGGTTCAAGCGCTCAGAGGAAAGCCCTGGAGATAAAAAATATCGCTTCGAGGGCTTTTTCCTGAGGGCTTGGGGTCAACATCTGACGCAATGAATCGCAAACCTAGAAGGAAGGCATATGACGGAGCGCAGGGCAGTATTGATTCTTCATGGTAAGCAGGCGCTCAACGATGACGTGCGCAATGCTGTGCGGCGCAAGCGCACGCATGGTTGGGACCTCGACGTACGCGTGACATGGGAAGCCGGTGATGCCCAGCGCCTGGTGACAGAAGCGTTGAACGCCGGTCACCGTCAGATCATCGCGGGCGGGGGCGATGGCACACTTCGGGATATCGCTGAGGCATTGGCTCTGGCCCATAGCGATGCCAGCCTGATCATCCTGCCCTTGGGCACGGCCAACGATTTTGCGCGGTCGGCCGGCGTGCCGTTGGACATCGAGCGGGCGCTGGACCTTCTGGATGTACCCGCGCGCACGGTTGACATGGGGTCGGTGGACGGCCAGCTGTTTCTCAACATGGCCACGGGCGGGTTCGGCAGTCAGGTGACAGCCAATACGTCCGAGGACTTGAAGAAGGTACTCGGTGGGGCCGCATATCTGTTCACCGGTTTATCGCGTTTCAGCGAATTGAAAGCCGCTTACGGCGAATTGAACGGTCCGGATTTCCACTGGCGTGGCGACCTTCTTGCTCTTGGCATCGGCAATGGCCGACAGGCAGGAGGCGGGCACCCGTTGTGTCCCACCGCGCTGGCCGATGATGGCTTGCTCGATATCAGTATTCTGCCGGCACCGCAGGAAGTGGTCGGCACACTGAAGAGCCTGCTCGAGGGTGGACTGGGCATCGATAACCTGTTCGTCCGGGCGCGGCTGCCCTGGGTTGAGCTGAAATCGGTTCAGGGGCTGGATATCAATCTGGATGGCGAGCCGCTACGTGGCGAAAAATTGCGCTTCGAAGCGCGGCCCGCAGCGCTGCGCATTCATCTGCCGGCGCATTCGCCGCTGCTTGGCGGGGCCAAGCGGATCGAGTGATTACACACCCCTATAGCAGCTCGGCTTGCAGCCGTGGCGTCAACGCAATCGCTACCACCTGCAGGCCGTGTTGCTACAAAGCCAGGTTGCCCACACCCGAGCCTCGCTTCTACGCCGAAAAATGCACGCCGGGCGGGAAGGCATCAATCATCCAGGCTGATGATCTGCTCCCGGACGCAAAACAACACCAACCCCGCCACGTCGTAGATCTGCAAGCGTTTCATGATCTGCGAGCGGTGGGTTTCGACGGTCTTGATGCTCAAGTCCAGACCGTTGGCGATCTCCCTGGTGGATTTTCCGCGCACGATCAAGCGCAGGATCTCCAGCTGTCGCGCGGTGAGATTATGGTTTTCAGCCGCTTCGACCTTGCTCGACTGGGCGCCGACCAGTGCCTGATTGATCACCGTATGGGCAATGGCCGGACTCAAATAGCGTTCGTCATTGCGTAACGCGTCGAGCGCCTGTTCGATCTCCGTGGCAGTGGCGTCCTTGAGCAGGTAGCCATGGGCTCCGCCTTCGAGGGCTCGCATGATCATCTGTGGATCGGTGTGCATGGACAGAATCAGCACTTTGCTGTGGGGCAGGGCATGGTGCAGCCGTTCCAGGGCATCAAGCCCATTGCTGTCCTTCATGGAAATATCGAGCAGGATGATGTCCGGCTTGAGGTCCAGCGTCATCTCCAGCAATTGCTCGCCATCGGCAGCTTCGCCAATCACCTGATAACCGGGGATGTCGGACACCAGTGCCCGCACGCCGGCGCGAATCAAGGCGTGGTCGTCGACCAGAAGAAGATTGCAGATCATGAATGCTTACTTATGTCAGCACGTTCGCGGGCACGGGGAGCCCAGGGGAACAGAGCCTTAATATGAGTGCCGTGGCCTGGTTCACTGTCGACGGTGACGTGTCCGCCGAGCAAAGCGGCCCGCTCGGCCATGCCCGCCATGCCTCGTTGGCCTTGCGCGCCGGGATCGAGCGCCGGTGAAAAGCCGAGCCCATCATCGGAAATGCTCAGCGCGAGCCCTTCGGGCAGTCGCTGGATACGCACCAGCAGGTTCTTAGCCTGGGCATGGCGCAGCATATTGGTGACCGCTTCCTGGGTAATCCGAAACGCGGCGACCGCCATCTCCTCCGGAATACCGGCCAGTCGCTGCCGGCATTCGAGGCTCCAGAGGATCGGCGTGTCGGCCAGCGTCTGTACCAGATGCGCGCGCAGACTGGCTTCCAGACCAAGACTGGCCAACTGCCGGGGATTGAGAATGGCCGATACATCTCGCACTTTGGCCAGGGTTTCATCGAGGATGCTGTTAAGCATGACGCAGTGTGGGTGCAGGTCTTCGGAAGCGCGACGTTGCACCCATACACTCTTTAACTTGGCGGCTGTCAGCATCTGGCCAATATCGTCATGCAACTCGCGGCTCAGGCGATGGCGCTCGGTTTCCTGGACCTGCAACATGTGGTCTGCCAATTCATGAGGTTGAAACTGGATCGTCTGGTTGGGACGGCTCATGCCGTACCAGCAGATCAGGAACACCACGACGTTGAGCAATGGCCATAGCACGCTGCCATTGAAGAGCCAGGCGGCAGTGTTACACGCGGTTGTCCCCAGACAGACAATCGCAACCCACCCCATCGCTTTGTTGGGGCTCATAGGCCGTAACTTGAAGGTCTTGCTGCTGCCATGCATAGCGGATGAAGCCGTCGGATAATCGTTGCGGATACCTGAGTGTTCATTGTCAGGTCACTTTAAGCGAGTCAACACGGCGACGCCGCGCCTGTTCACTGTTTACGTGTGTACGAAAGTCCATGTTCGACTTTCATCAAGGTTATTCGATTACAGACAAGTCACCTGCATTCGCGGCCGCCGATCTTACCTTAAATAGCGGTTTGATTAAGCGCTAACTGTAAATAACCCTTGGCAAATATTGCCGTGTAAGTCAGGTTTTCTTATGGAACGATAGTGCTAATCAAAGTCAACAGGCGTTTCTCGATATTGCGAGTTGTTGATTGCTGCAACTTCCAGCCCGCAGATTACCAAGTTGCCATGTAACTGAAACTCGCGCAAAGGTCGGGTTGGCGATGATCCCGTCAATGAAAGCGGACTTGTGGTTTTCAAGCATGTCGCCCGCGGTCGATGGGTTCACCAGGGCCCATCGCCGAAACGGATTCAAAACGTGGAGCGATCGGCACGTTCGCCGACGCCGGATTCAGAATGGGTGACCGCTGTGGGCACTGTCCATTCCACTGAAACGGAGCAGCTGCTTTCCGGTTGGCCGATTCCGCAGCAGCAACCGAACTGCTCCAGTAGCTCCTGTTGCTCGCTGTCATCCAAAGGCAGCAGGCCGGTGAGCGGGTCGACCAGCTCAACCTGCCAAGACAGCAGGGCCAGGCATTGGCGCAAGGACGCCAGCGCTTTTGGAAGCAAACGCCCGGCTGCGCTGAAATACAGCAGATAGCGAAGTTGTCTGGCGAATCCGGCAATGGACGGCACAGCGGCGACATCGGCCTTGTCGGCGATCTCTTGCAGCGTGCCCAGCAGGCATTCGATCGCGTCTTTGTCGTCGCTGATTAATTCCAGGTGGCTCAGGCATTCGTCGGCGCGGTTCAGCAAGTGGTGGGTATCACCGAGAAAATCGCCGTGCAGTTGCTGCCATTCATTGCCGTTCAGCATGTGAAATCTCCACTCTTCATGGATAGCGATCCAGGATCGCGCGGGGCGAGTGGCCCAAAGTTAATGTCGAAGGCAAGGGAAAGTCTGTAGGGCGTTTCCGAATATTGCGATTTGTTTGCCGCAGACGAGACATGGTCGCCTGCAATACCCCACCCGGCGTGCGCGACTATCGGGTCCGTGATCACGGGTTTGACGGGGGCGTCGACAGGTTCCGCGAGCGCGACCACATACTTGACTCCATTCATTCAGTGAGAATGACGTCACAATAATGGCTATTAGAAACCGGGGACATCAGGTGTCCCCTGATTGTGGCTAAGGAATGCCCCTAGGCGCATCTCGGCATTTTCATCCAGATCAGGCAGAAAGCCATTATCGAGCGCGCTTCTGATTCGCCACTTGAACGGACCGGATACCCGTGAGTAAAGCATGATGCTAATGTGATATCAATTATGCCCCTCGGGCATTTTTTTCAGCATTAAGGTCTGCGCCGTCGCTGCCGATAAACGATAAGCGGACTCACTAGAACCCTGCTCCAGGAGCAACAGATGGCTGGCATTCTCGACACGGTAGACCAACGTACACAACTGGTGGGTGAGAACCGCCTGGAACTTCTCATGTTCCGTCTGGCCGGTCGACAATTGTTCGCGATCAACGTGTTCAAGGTGCAGGAAGTGCTGCAGTTGCCCAAATTGACCCTGATGCCCCAGCGTCATCCGTTCGTCTGTGGCGTGGTCAACCTGCGTGGGCAGACGCTGCCGGTCATTGACCTGTCCCAGGCGATCGGCATGCGCCCGTTGGTACCAGGCCCGTCGAGCACCATCATCGTCACCGAATACAACCGTTCCGTTCAGGCGTTTCTGGTGGGCGGCGTCGACCGCATCGTCAACATGAACTGGGAAGCCATCCTGCCACCTCCAGGCAGTGCGGGACGGCAACATTACCTGACCGCCATCAGCAAGGTGGACGATCAACTGGTCGAGATCATCGACGTCGAGAAAGTGCTCGCCGAGATCGTTCCGTACAACGCCAAGGTATCCCGCGACAAACTCGAAGATCCGGTGCTGGCCCGGGCTCGTGGGCGTGAAGTGCTGCTGGTGGATGACTCCAACGTCGCGCTCTCACAGTTGCGTGACACCCTCGGACAGCTCGGCGTGAAGATGCACGTGGCCAGCGACGGTCTCAAGGCACTGAACGTACTCAAGGGTTGGGCCGACAGCGGCGAAGTGATGACCGACAAGCTGTTAATGGTATTCACTGATGCGGAAATGCCGGAAATGGACGGCTACCGGTTGACCACCGAAATTCGCAATGATCCGCGCCTGCGCGGCCTGTACGTCGTCCTGCATACGTCGCTGTCGGGCAGTTTCAACGAATCGATGGTGAAGAAGGTCGGTTGCGACAACTTCCTGTCCAAATTCCAGCCCGACAAGCTGGTGGATGTCGTACGCGAACGCCTGATGCTCGACAACTGAAGCCCACCCAGGTTTTTTAGCCCCTCGCTGTATGGAGGGGCTTTTTTGTATCTGTATCGTTCGCTGGCGCAACGGCTCCTATAAAGTGTGGTTTTTGTGCTCAGCCATAAGGATACGTCCATGCTGCACCTCAGCGCGTTATACCGATACCCTCTGAAATCCTGCAAGGCAGAGCCGCTGCAACAGGCTGGCTTCGATGAATTGGGCCTGACCGGTGATCGACGCTGGATGCTGGTGGACGAGAGTAACGGGCGCTTTTTCACTCAGCGCGCCTTGCCTCATATGTCGCAGCTTTCGGTGCTGTGGAACGACAGGGGCGGCGTGACGCTGTCGGCGCCAGGCAGTTCAGCGCTGGATGTCGCGCTTCCCCAGGATGTCGAAGACAATCTGCGGGGTGTCACTGTCTGGCGCGACACGTTGCGCGTGCCCGACGCGGGCGACGAAGCGGCGCGTTGGGTCAGCGACTTCATTGGCAAACCCACCCGCCTGGTACACATTCCCAAGGAACGCGCCCGCTGGTTGCCGTCGGGCTATGGCACTGTGGATGACAAAGTCGGATTCGCCGATGGCTTCCCGTTGTTATTGATCGGTCAGGCGTCGCTGGATGATCTGTCGGCCAGAATCGGCCGCCCTCAGGAAATGCTGCGCTTTCGTCCGAACCTGGTTGTGGAGGGTGCTGAAGCTTTCGCTGAAGATGGCTGGAAGCGCATTCGTATCGGCGACCTGGAGTTCCGCCTGCTCAAAGGCTGCTCGCGCTGCATCCTCACCACCATCGATCCTGCAACCGGCGAACGCAGCGACGACCGTGAACCGTTGAGCACGCTCAAGACCTATCGCGAGAAAGAAGGAGAGGTCTGGTTCGGCCAGAACATGGTCAACGACGGGCCGGGTATCGTGGAGGTGGGCATGGAGGTTGAAGTGTTGGAGTGAGGTCCTGTCGGGTTCTAGCTGACGTACGACCTCTTCACTGTAGGAGCCGGCTTGCTGGCGAATCTGTCATATCAGCACATCGTCGCTGAATGACGCTCCGCATTCGCCAGCAAGCTGGCTTCTACAGATATTGGGCATTACAAATCGTCGAAGAACCGCTCATGCCAATCCACCAGCGGCTGCGGCACGTTGAGTTTCTGGCCGTAGATCACCGCATATGAAAGCACGTTCTGCACATACTGGCGGGTTTCGTCGAACGGGATACTTTCGACCCAGACGTCGAATGCCAGATGGTTCGCGCCCTTGAGCCACTGCCGTACGCGACCTGGACCTGCGTTATAGGCCGCCGACGCCAGCACTCGGTTGCCATTGAATTGCGCATGGACCTGGCTCAGATAGGCTGCGCCAAGTTGAATATTCTTGTCCGGGTCCAGCACCTGGGCGGGCGAGGCCAGCGGGATGCTGAATTTACGAGCCGTCTCCTTGGCTGTCGCTGGCATCAGCTGCATCAGACCGCTGGCACCGACACCCGAGCGGGCGTCATCCATGAATGCACTTTCCTGGCGGGTAATGGCGAACACCCAGCTGGAATGCAGACCGCGGAGCTGCGCTTCGCGCACCAATGTATCGCGGTGGGCCATCGGGAAGCGGATGTCCAGGTCATCCCAATACTGAGCCTGACTGATGGTGCGAATGGCCGGGAAATACCAGCGCATGTCATAGGCCAGTTTGGCCTGGGCGACCATTTCGTCGCGGGTAAAGCGGCGGGTCACGTGATACCACTCGCGGCGCCCGTTAACCACTTCGCCCCGCTCGTAGAACTCCATCGCACGGCGTACACCGGGGGTGTTGCGCACTTTGTTGATGGTGGCCTGACTGAGTGGCAGCGGCCTGTTGTTGAGCATGTAAGGCGTTTGCGTGCGATCGGCTGCCAGGAAACCGTAGAAGTCACGCTCCTTGGAAACCGCCTTGTACATCGCCGGCAGCAACGGGCTGTTGGGCTGCGACAGCTCCAGGGAGCGGGCCTGCCAGTAGCGCCAGCGGTTGGTGGTGGCCAGATCCTGAGGCAAACGACGAGTCAGTTCGTAGGCATCATTCCAGCGGCCAAGACGCAGCAGAAGCCGCAGTCGCCACTCAGTCACGGTGTCGTCGCGCAAATCCGGGTCGTATTTGGTCATGACTTCAAGGGCGCGGTCGTCATAGCTGCGCGCCAGAGTCAGGCCGATTTCCTTGGCGATCTGCACCTGCTCTTCATGGGAGAAGTGCAGCATCGGGGAGTAGCTGTCCAGCAGCTCCATTGCCCGCTGCGGATCTTGCTTGGCCAAACGGCGCAGGCCCAGACCGACCACATCGGACATGGCTTCATCGGCAGGCATGAATTGCCCCTGATTGTTGACCATCTCTGGCTTCTGGGCGACGGCGATCAGCAAACGGCCCTGAGGGGCGAGGGTGGTCATGCTGTTGACCAGTTGGTTGGCCAGCGCATAGTTGCGCGCCTGCGCCGCCAGCTTGGCGCGCTGCCAGCGCTTCTGTTCGGTCAATTGGCCTTCAACGGCCCACTGGGTGAAGAAGGTATCGCAGGCAGTCGGCAGGGTCTTGCCGGTCATCCAGAGCTTTTCGGCGTTGGCGTAGCCTTCCGAGCGCAGGTTGTGGCTGAGCTGGTAGGAGCCATACAGGCAGTCCAGCTCGCTGAAATTGAGTTTTGGGTCGTAATATTTGACGAATGGTTGCCAGTCGCCACGTGATGCAAGCAGGCGCAGCCAGCGCAACTTCATGAAGTTGGTTTGGGGCAGATCGCCATGTTCGGTGAGGAAGCGCTCGACTTCGTCGTTACTCGCGGTGTTCAGGCGGGCGGTGAGCTCGTCGTAGGCCAGATAGGGCTCCAGCGGATAATCGGCCAGTGCCGAGCCATACATGCGATACGGGCCGGCATCGCCCTTGGCCAGTGCCCGTTTGGCTTGATCGTAGTATTGACGTTGGGTGGTTAGATCGACCGCTTGGACGGACTGGGCGACGGTGGCCGACAGAAGCAGGCAGGACAAAAGGCTGAACAAACGACTGCGCATGAGACTTCCGTGCAGATGAACCGTGAAAAGTGTCGCTAGCTTAGCCTGTTGCCAGCGCGGGTTGAAGCGCTCACTCGTCGGGGGGTGTGGATGGAAACAAATGGTTGCAGTTGAAGCGGAGTGGGTTGGCTTGGGATAACGATTTGAAGCCATCCCCACGTATCTCAGGTAGAATGCGCCCCCGGTTTTTGGAGAAGCTCATGACCCTGCTCAAATTCAGCGATGTGTCCCTTGCGTTCGGCGCCATGCCGTTGTTGGACAAGGTGTCCTGGCAGATCGCCCGTGGAGAGCGGGTCTGCATCATCGGCCGTAACGGCACCGGCAAATCCAGCATGCTGAAGCTGGTCAAAGGCGTGCAACTGCCCGATGACGGCAGCGTCTGGCGTGCGCCAGGCCTGAAGATTGGCGAGTTGCCACAGGAATTGCCCGTGGCCGACGGCCGCACCGTATTCGACGTGGTGGCTGAAGGGCTGGATGGCGTAGGCGCCTTGCTCGCCGAATATCACCACTTAAGCCAGAACATCGTCACCGCCGAAGACCTCGACAAACTGATGCACGTGCAGTCGGACCTCGAAGCCCGTGACGGCTGGCGCCTGCAGCAACTGGTCGACAGCACCCTCAGCCGCCTGCAACTGCCGGCCGACAAGACCCTCGCCGAGCTGTCCGGCGGCTGGCGTCGCCGCGTGCTGCTGGCTCAGGCGCTGGTTTCCGAGCCTGATCTGCTGCTGCTCGACGAACCGACCAACCACCTGGACATCGGTGCCATCGCCTGGCTCGAAGAAGCACTGAAGGAATTTCAGGGCGCGGTGTTGTTCATCACCCACGACCGGTCCTTCCTGCAAAACCTTGCCACGCGCATCCTTGAACTGGATCGTGGCGGCTTGATCGACTGGAACGGCGACTACGCCAGCTTTCTGGTACACAAGGAAGCGATGCTCGCGGCCGAAGAAACCGCCAATGCCCTGTTCGATAAGCGTCTGGCGCAGGAAGAAGTCTGGATTCGTCAAGGCATCAAGGCTCGCCGGACCCGTAATGAAGGCCGCGTGCGCGCCCTCAAGGCCTTGCGCGTGGAGCGCGGCGAACGTCGTGAACGCACCGGCAAGGCGAACATCCAGCTGGACACCGCCGATAAATCCGGCAAGCAGGTCATGGTGCTGGAAAACGTCAGCTTTGCTCACCCGGGCGGTCCGATGCTGATCAAGGATTTCTCGATGGTCCTGCAGCGCGAAGACCGCATCGGCCTGCTGGGCGCCAACGGTACCGGCAAGACCACACTGCTCAAGTTGATGCTCGACAACCTCAAGCCCACCAGTGGTTCGGTTGAAGTGGGCACGCGGCTGGACGTCGCCTACTTTGACCAGTTGCGTCACCAGCTCGATCTCGAAAAGACCGTGATCGATAACGTCGCCGAAGGGCGTGACTTCATTGATATCGACGGCCAAAGCCGCCACGTGTTGAGCTATCTGGGCGATTTCCTGTTCAGCCCGCAGCGTGCACGCACACCGGTCAAGGCGCTGTCGGGTGGCGAGCGTGCGCGTTTGCTGTTGGCCAAGCTATTCAGCAAGCCGGCCAACCTGCTGGTGCTCGACGAACCGACCAACGATCTGGACGTGGAAACCCTCGAACTGCTCGAAGAAGTGCTGTTGACCTTCAAGGGCACCGTGCTGATGGTCAGCCACGACCGGGCATTCCTCGACAACGTCGTCACCAGCACCCTGGTGTTCGAAGGCGAGGGCAAGGTGCGTGAGTTCGTCGGTGGCTATCAGGACTGGCTGCGTCAGGGCGGTTCGCCGCGCCTCTTGGGTGTGACTGAAAGCAAGTCTGGCAAAGCTGACTTGAACTCGGCGATCGTCGAGCCTGCGGCAGCTCCCGCACCGGCGCAGGAAGCGGCGCCAGCGGCCAGGAAGAAACTCAGCTACAAGCTTCAGCGCGAGCTGGAAGCATTGCCGGGTGAAATCGATGCCAAGGAGCAGCAGATAGCGGCCGTTGAGGCTGAAGTTGCCGATCCGGCCTTTTACCAACGTCCGGCTGCTGAAACCGCGAGGGTGCTGGCGTCGCTGGAACAGTTGAATAAAGAACTGGATGCATTGGTAGAGCGCTGGGCCGAACTGGACGAGTGATCTGGTAACGCGCTGCAACAAAAAGCCCGAGCCCCTTCAAGGGTTCGGGCTTTTGTTTTTACCGGCGCATCACTCGGCGCGTTTGACCAGTCGCACTGCCAACACGTCGCAAGGCGCGCCGTGCAGTACATCATTGGCGGTAGAGCCCAGCAGCAGCGACAGGCCGTGACGGCCGTGGCTGCCGACCACGATCAGGTCGACATGATGCTCCTTGGCCAACTGGTGAATTTCCTGGCGAGGCTGGCCATAGGTCAGGTGGCTGTCGCCGGTTTTGACATCAGGGTATTTGAGTTTTAGTGCTTCAAGTTTTTCCTTGGCCTGATCGAACTGTTGTTGCTGCAGTTGCGAGAGGTCCATCGGCACATCGCCGCCAAAGGCCATGGCCATGGGTTCGACGATGTGCACCAATGACAGCTTGGCCCCGCTGGCCAGGGCCAGGTTCATTGCGCGCTTGATAACCGGATCGCACTCTTCAGTGAGGTCCACGGCTACCAGGATATGTTCATAGGACATGGGATGTTCCTTCTGAGGTCTGCGATGGTTTTAATTATGGCTCTTTTCACGCGCCTCATGGCACGCCTTTGTGTTTTGCTCGTCGCTCGTCGCGGCGGGGGCATACAGATATGACGGTCTGGATAGTGCTGTCAATCATTGCCGTTGTTTTGAGCCCTCTGGTATGGCTGCGGCCGTCCCGTGCTCAGAGCGGCCGCATGGCCATGCGCATGGAGGCTCGACGCATGGGTCTAGCGATGCAGTTAATTCCGCAGGAGTGGCCGCATTGGCTGGCGGTGCAGCCACCCAGCCCGTGTGCACAATATCACCGGCCCCGCGCCACTCGTGAACCCGATACCTGGGTCTACTGGCAGATGACGCCGGGAAACTGGGTCAATCAATGGCGCGAGGCATGTGAGGATGCGCACTTGCTCGCGCATTTCCGGACGCTGCCAGCGGACGTCTACAAGATCGAAGCGGGCAAGCAGTTGGTTGCGCTGTATTGGGGGGAGAGGGTCGAGGCGCAAGTGTTGCAGCGTATTGCGGCAGTGCTCAAGGCGTTGGCGTGATCGGGGGAGCTGTCCTCAGGACCGAATCGCAGGCATTAAAAAGCCCGATAGCAACATCGGGCTGGGGTTGGCCAGGCAGGCCGTAATTCGTGGTGCTTTGCGGTGCAATGCCGCAAAAGATGTACCGATTCGTTTCACTGCCTCTCTGAAAAAACGACCCGTCTTGATGCGCAGTGCGCTGAATGTAGACCTTATTGGTGCATTTGTCTGCCGTGGATCCAGTTATTTTTTGGCATTTGCCGACCGGTCGTCGCTTCCCCCGTTTATCGCCCCCGCGATCTGCTGAGTGCAATCATTCGGCTGAATACTCATTCATCAAACGTATCTTTTACCTGTGATTTGCCGGTTTTGCCCGCTGCCTGGCGAATTGACAATTGCTGGAATATGGCCGAAGGTAGGCGCACCCAAATCAAACGGGCGTATGAATTGAGCGTTTGCCGTAGGAATGCTCTGACAGACGCCCGAATCGCGTCGACGGGGTGCCTGGCGTTTGGTGTTCGCATTGACGGAAGCGTCTCTGTTTGCCGCCGGATTTCAGCGTCTGACGCGTATTGTTCAGCTTCCATATCGTGGAGATCAGTTGATGATTTACGAAGGTAAAGCCATCACGGTTAAGGCTCTTGAAAGTGGCATCGTCGAATTGAAATTCGACCTCAAGGGTGAGTCCGTCAACAAATTCAACCGCCTCACCCTCAATGATCTGCGCCAGGCTGTCGATGCCATCAAGGCCGACGGTTCGATCAAGGGCGTCATCGTCACCAGCGGCAAGGACGTTTTCATCGTCGGAGCCGACATCACCGAATTCGTCGATAACTTCAAGCTACCGGACGCCGAACTGGTCGCCGGTAACCTTGAGGCGAACAAAATCTTCAGTGACTTCGAAGACCTCAACGTACCGACGCTGGCTGCGATCAACGGCATCGCGCTGGGTGGTGGTCTGGAAATGTGCCTGGCGGCCGACTTCCGCGTGATGTCTGCCACCGCCAAGATCGGCCTGCCGGAAGTCAAGCTGGGTATTTACCCTGGCTTCGGCGGCACGGTACGCCTGCCGCGTTTGATCGGGGTGGACAACGCTGTCGAGTGGATCGCTTCGGGCAAGGACAACCGCGCCGAGGATGCCCTGAAAGTGGGCGCCGTGGATGCGGTCGTCGCTCCGGACAAGCTGCAGGAAGCCGCGCTTGACCTGATCAAACGCGCCATTTCCGGCGAGTTCGACTTCAAGGCCAAGCGTCAGCCGAAGCTGGATAAACTGAAGCTGAACGCCATCGAACAGATGATGGCCTTTGAGACCGCCAAGGGTTTCGTTGCCGGTCAGGCCGGTCCGAACTACCCGGCTCCGGTCGAAGCGATCAAGACCATCCAGAAAGCTGCGAACTTCGTTCGCGACAAGGCGCTGGAAGTTGAAGCGGCTGGTTTCGTGAAAATGGCCAAGACGTCGGCGGCCGAGAGTCTGATTGGTCTGTTCCTGAACGATCAGGAGCTGAAAAAGAAAGCCAAGATCTACGACGAAGTCGCCAGGGACGTGAAGCAGGCTGCCGTACTCGGCGCAGGCATCATGGGTGGTGGCATCGCCTATCAGTCGGCTGTCAAAGGCACGCCGATTCTGATGAAGGACATTCGCGAAGAAGCCATCGAGCTGGGCTTGAACGAGGCTTCCAAACTTCTGGGCAAGCGCGTCGAGAAAGGCCGTCTGACCCCGGCGAAGATGGCTGAAGCGCTGAACGCGATTCGCCCGACCCTGTCCTACGGCGATTTTGGTCACGTGGATCTGGTGGTAGAAGCCGTCGTCGAGAATCCGAAGGTCAAGCAGGCCGTGCTCTCGGAAGTGGAAGGGCAGGTGGGCGAAGGCACCATTCTGGCGTCCAACACCTCGACCATCTCCATCAGCCTGTTGGCCAAGGCGCTCAAGCGTCCTGAGAATTTCGTCGGCATGCACTTCTTCAATCCGGTGCACATGATGCCGCTGGTGGAAGTCATCCGTGGTGAGAAGTCGAGTGAAGTCGCGGTCGCGACCACCGTCGCCTACGCCAAGAAAATGGGCAAGAATCCAATCGTGGTCAACGACTGTCCGGGCTTCCTGGTCAACCGTATTCTGTTCCCGTACTTCGGCGGATTCGCCAAACTGGTCAGCGCCGGTGTCGACTTCGTGCGCATCGACAAGGTCATGGAAAAGTTCGGCTGGCCAATGGGCCCGGCCTACCTGATGGACGTGGTCGGCATCGACACCGGCCACCACGGTCGCGATGTAATGGCCGAAGGCTTTCCCGACCGCATGAAAGACGATCGTCGCTCCGCTGTCGACGCGTTGTATGACGCCGATCGCCTGGGCCAGAAGAACGGCAAAGGCTTTTACGTCTACGAGACCGACAAGAAGGGCAAGCCGAAGAAGGTCGTCGACGCTTCTGTGCTGGAAGTGCTCAAGCCGGTCATCTACGAACAGCGCGAAGTCACTGATGAGGACATCATCAACTGGATGATGATCCCGCTGTGCCTGGAAACCGTGCGCTGCCTGGAAGACGGCATCGTCGATACCGCAGCCGAGGCCGACATGGGCCTGATCTACGGCATTGGTTTCCCTCCGTTCCGTGGCGGTGCGCTGCGTTACATCGATTCGATCGGTGTCGCTGAATTCGTTGCCCTGGCTGACAAATACGCTGATCTGGGCGCTTTGTACCACCCCACTGCGAAGCTGCGCGAAATGGCCAGTACCGGCCAGCGTTTCTTCGGCTAAGTGCCCAACGAACAGGTGAGAATATGAGCTTGAATCCGAGAGACGTCGTGATTGTCGACTTCGGTCGTACTCCGATGGGCCGCTCCAAGGGTGGCATGCACCGTAACACCCGCGCTGAAGACATGTCGGCGCACCTGATCAGCAAATTGCTGGAGCGCAACAGCAAGGTCGACCCGGCGGAAGTCGAGGACGTGATCTGGGGCTGCGTCAACCAGACCCTGGAGCAGGGCTGGAACATCGCGCGCATGGCGTCGCTGATGACCCAGATCCCGCACACCTCGGCGGCGCAAACCGTCAGCCGCCTGTGTGGATCATCAATGAGTGCGCTGCACACCGCAGCTCAGGCGATCATGAGCAACAACGGTGACGTCTTCGTCATCGGTGGTGTCGAGCACATGGGCCACGTCGGCATGATGCACGGTGTCGATCCGAACCCGCACATGTCGCTGTACGCGGCCAAGGCTTCGGGGATGATGGGGCTGACCGCCGAGATGCTCGGCAAGATGCATGGCATCACCCGTGAGGCACAGGACGCGTTCGGTGTGCGTTCGCACCGTCTGGCGCATCAGGCGACCGTGGAGGGCAATTTCAAGGACGAAATCATCCCGATGCAAGGGTATGACGAGAATGGCTTTCTGAAGATGTACGACTTCGATGAGACCATCCGGCCCGAAACCACCCTGGAAAGCCTCGCGGCCCTGAAGCCGGCGTTCAATCCAAAAGGTGGTACCGTGACCGCGGGTACGTCTTCGCAGATCACTGACGGTGCTTCCTGCATGATCGTCATGTCCGGCCAGCGTGCGATGGATCTGGGCATTCAGCCAATGGCGGTCATTCGCTCCATGGCAGTGGCCGGTGTCGATCCTGCGATCATGGGGTACGGCCCGGTTCCGGCGACCCAGAAAGCGCTCAAGCGCGCGGGTCTGAGCATCGCTGACATCGACTACTTCGAGCTCAACGAAGCTTTCGCCGCACAGGCCCTGCCCGTGCTGAAAGATTTGAAAGTGCTCGACAAGATGGACCAGAAGGTTAACCTGCACGGCGGCGCTATCGCTTTGGGTCACCCGTTTGGTTGCTCAGGAGCGCGTATTTCCGGCACCTTGCTCAATGTCATGAAACAGAAAGGCGGCACTTTGGGTGTCGCCACAATGTGTATCGGCCTGGGGCAAGGCATCACCACCGTGTTCGAACGCGTATAAATCGGTGTGAGTGTGCGAGCCGGGGCCAGGTGCCCCGGCTTTTGCTTTTCTCGGGAATGTTTTTTGAAATTTTTTTTCGCGTCCATCCGTGAGGTCAGCAGCATGCAATTGAAGCCAGGTCTCTACCGTCATTACAAAGGTCCTGAGTACCGTGTATTCGGTGTCGCGAAGCATTCGGAGACTGAAGAGGAAGTCGTGTTCTATCAGGCGTTGTATGGTGAATACGGGTTGTGGGTGCGTCCTTTGAGCATGTTTCTGGAGTCAGTCGAGGTTGACGGGGAGCAAGTGCCGCGCTTTGCTTTGGTCCAGGCCGAACCTGATCTTTTTTCAAGGTCGTGAGGCGAGACCTTGCAGTAGCCTCTGCTTGACCTCATCTCTTAGCCACTATATATAGCGGGGCCTCGACGGCTCCAACGTCTTTTTTTCTTGCATTAGGAATTTTCCGATCCATGGGCAAATCGCTGGTCATTGTGGAATCCCCGGCTAAGGCCAAGACCATCAACAAGTATCTGGGCAGCCAGTACGTGGTGAAGTCGAGTATCGGCCATATCCGAGACCTGCCCACCAGCGGTTCGGCGAGTGCCGCCAAAGAGCCTGCTGCCAAGCGCGGCAAGACCGCGTCTGAAGCGCCTGCGCTGTCGCCCAAGGAAAAGGCCAAGCGCCAGCTCGTGGCGCGGATGGGCGTCGATCCCGAGCATGGCTGGAAAGCCAAGTACGAAATCCTTCCCGGCAAGGAGAAGGTGATCGACGAACTGCGCCGCCTGGCCAAGGATGCCGACACCATCTATCTCGCGACGGACTTGGACCGCGAAGGGGAAGCCATTGCCTGGCACCTGCGCGAAGCCATCGGCGGTGACGACGAGCGTTACAAGCGCGTGGTGTTCAACGAGATCACCAAGAAGGCGATTCAGGAAGCCTTCTCCAAACCGGGAGAGCTGGACATCGATCGCGTCAATGCCCAGCAGGCGCGTCGCTTCCTCGACCGCGTCGTGGGTTACATGGTTTCCCCGCTGCTGTGGCAGAAGATCGCCCGCGGTCTGTCGGCGGGTCGGGTGCAGTCCGTCGCCGTGAAGTTGGTCGTGGAGCGTGAGCGCGAGATCCGTGCGTTCATCCCCGAAGAATACTGGGAAGTCCACGCTGATCTGGGCACCGCCAAGGGCGCCAACGTGCGCTTCGAAGTGGCGCGCGAGAAGGGTGAGGCTTTCAAGCCGCTAAACGAAGCCCAGGCCATGGCGGCACTGGAGAAGCTCAAGGTTTCGTCCTACAGCATCGCCAAGCGCGAAGACAAACCGACCAGCAGCAAGCCGTCCGCGCCGTTCATCACGTCTACCTTGCAACAGGCCGCGAGCAACCGCCTGGGCTATGGCGTGAAGAAAACCATGATGATGGCCCAGCGTTTGTACGAAGCCGGTTACATCACCTACATGCGTACCGACTCGACCAACCTGTCGGCTGACGCGGTGGCCATGGCTCGCACTTACATCGAGAACGAATTCGGCAAGAAATACCTGCCTGATTCGCCGAACGTCTATAGCAGTAAGGAAGGCGCGCAAGAGGCGCACGAAGCGATTCGTCCGTCCGACGTCAACACCCACCCGAGCAAGTTGTCGGGCATGGAGCGTGACGCCGAGCGCTTGTACGAGCTGATCTGGCGCCAGTTCGTGGCCTGCCAGATGCCGCCTGCGCAATACCTCTCGACTACCGTCAGCGTGGCGGCGGGCGATTTCGAATTGCGAGCCAAGGGCCGAATCCTCAAGTTCGATGGTTACACCCGAGTGCTGCCGCAGATGAGCAAGCCCGGCGACGACGATGTGCTGCCTGACATGGTTCAGGGCGACAGCATGAAGCTGATCAAGCTCGATCCGAGCCAGCACTTCACCAAGCCGCCTGCGCGTTACTCGGAAGCGAGTCTGGTCAAGGAAATGGAGAAGCGTGGCATTGGTCGTCCATCGACCTACGCGGCCATCATCTCGACGATTCAGGACCGTGGCTATGTGGCGCTGCACAACCGCCGCTTTTACTCGGAAAAAATGGGCGACATCGTGACTGAGCGTCTGTCCGAGAGCTTCGCCAACCTGATGGACTATGGCTTCACCGCCGGGATGGAAGAAAACCTCGATGACGTGGCCCAGGGTGAACGCGACTGGAAAAACGTGCTCGACGAGTTCTATGGCGACTTCAAGAAGAAGCTGGAAGTGGCCGAGGCCACTGGCAGCGGCATGCGCGCCAACGAGCCGGTGATGACGGACATCCCGTGCAAGGTCTGCGGTCGTCCGATGCAGATCCGTACGGCGTCCACGGGCGTGTTCCTCGGTTGCTCGGGCTACAGTCTGCCGCCCAAAGAGCGCTGCAAAGCTACCGTCAACCTGACGCCGGGCGACGAAATTGCCGACGACGATGAGGGTGAGTCTGAATCCCGCGTGCTGCGTGGCAAGCACCGTTGCCCCATCTGCAGCACGGCGATGGATGCGTACCTGCTCGACGAAAAGCACAAACTGCATATCTGTGGTAACAACCCGGATTGCGCGGGCTACGAGATCGAAGAAGGCACGTATCGTATCAAGGGCTACGAAGGCCCGAGCGTGGAGTGCGACAAGTGTGGCGGCGAGATGCAGCTCAAGACCGGCCGTTTCGGCAAGTTCTTCGGCTGCACCAACTGTAAGAATACCCGCAAGCTGCTAAAGAACGGCGAAGCAGCGCCGCCGAAGATGGACCCGGTGAAGATGCCGGAACTCAAGTGCGAGAAGGTCGACGATACCTACATCCTGCGTGACGGCGCCTCGGGTCTGTTTCTGGCTGCCAGCCAATTCCCGAAAAACCGCGAGACGCGTGCTCCGCTGGTATTGGAAATCGTGCCGCACAAGTCCGAGATCGATCCGAAATATCACTTCCTTTGCGAAGCGCCGCAAAAAGACCCTGATGGCCGTCCGGCGGTGATCCGTTACAGCCGCAAGTCCAAGGAGCAATATGTGCAGACCGAAGTGGAAGGCAAGCCGACCGGCTGGCGCGCGTTCTACGATGGCGGCACGTGGAAGGTCGAAGACAAGCGTTGATGGCTTAATGTCGGGTCAAAGACGACTGGCGAGCATCCACGCTTTGCGTTAAAAGAATCCCTCGGTGGCTTTCCTGTGCATCGAGGGATTTTTTTGCCTTGGCTTGCTCGTTCAAATTTCATTGATGTGGAGGCCACTGTCATGGCTCACGAACTCTATACCCGCACTAATCAGAAGCTTTTCTTTGCAGGTCTTGCCCTTGAGGCGATGGCCAAGGCGAAGGAAAGTCGGGCGATGAACGCTCAAGGGCTTGAGCAGGCGGAACGCGAATCTGCGATCTTTCATCTGTACGGAGCGCTGTTGGGCTTGTGCCATGAAATCGCCGGCTTCTACCGACTGCCAAAGGCCAGTACGCCGCGTGCGGAGGATCTGCTAACACCGCAAGTGCTGGAGGCAATCGCCATCCCTGAAATGGGCGAACTGGTGGAGCTGGCACAGCAACGTGAAACCTGGCTGGCGCAGTTGCTGGCTTCCTATAACGCACTGTTTCAGCCGCCTCGGGCGCCGAAAAAATCAAAAGGCGATGTCACGCAGCCGTTGATTATCGCGGTGGGTGCTGAAGAAGAAATCGAGCCGGAATTGACTCGCGAAGAAATGGAAAGCTGGCGTCAGCAGCTCAAAGGGCTGGCGATACGCTTCCGCGAGGGTTTGAGCGAGTGCTGACACAGAATGATCGGTGGGCTAGGGCCTGAGTCATCCGGCTGTTACAATGCCCGCCTTTCGTGGAGAACTGTCCTGATGCCAACCTCTTTTCTGGAAATTGTCGAATTGCCTGACGGCCGCATTGAGCTGCGCCGCGCCGAGGATGAGGGGTCGCTCGTGACCTTGAACTTCTCCGAGGATGCCAAGGCATTTCTGCATGGCCAACACGTCGAAGTCGCCAAGGCGATGCTCAGTGTGGGCGTGCAAATGGCCGGCCGTCTGGCTGAAGGCGAGCTGACCAAGGAAGAAGAGGGACCGCGGGTTCTGCATTGATCCTGCGCCGATCCCGTCCGGGGTCGGCATTCAGCACCGGCGACAGCTGTCTGATCGCTTCTCATTGATTGGAGAAGCCCCTACGCGCCATCAGCCGAGGCGGATGTTCAGGCTCTGCGCATCGCCGATACGGGCCGCGGTAATCAGTTGCTGACGCGCGCTGGCGGAAATCGGATTGACCCAACTGACTACTGTATGGCTTCGACCCAGACGCAGCGCTTCGCGAGTCAGCTCCAGCGCGGTTTGCGTGCCTCTGGGATGCATCAGGATAATGCGCTCCCGGTTCAGCCCCGCGTCCCGCAGCCAGGCTTGTGTGACGCTGGAAGGTGGAGCGATAAGGGTCAGCCACCGGTCGTTTCGGTCCTGGCTCAAATCGCGCAGAATGGGCGCGAGCAGGTTCAGGCAGTTCCCGGCGGCACCGCGCAATGACAATTCACTAAAGACTTCTGGTTCGTTGCTCCAGGGCGTTTCGACGATATCGTCGAGAACCGGTACCTGAAGCGGAACGTCGAGCATTGGCAGCACAGGCGCCATGAATGCTTCGAACAGCGGCAGTTGTGCATGTTGTTGCGGTGTGTGTGGGAACTGCATAAACGTTCTCCTTAGCGGCGAATGACGCCGACGCTTAGCCCTTCAATAACCAGGTCCTGATCTTTCAGATTGACTTCGATGGGAGCGAATTCAGGGTTCTCGGCCATCAGCCAGACCTTGCTGCCTTCGCGCTTGAAGCGCTTGACCGTGACTTCGTCGCCGATTCGGGCTACGACGATCTGGCCATTGCGGGCCTCGCGGGTGGTGTGAACGGCCAGCAGGTCGCCGTCGAGTATGCCGACGTCTTTCATACTCATGCCGTGAACGCGCAGTAGGTAGTCGGCGCTGGGATGGAAGAAGGCCGGGTTGATGGCCAGGGATTCTTCAATATGTTGCTGGGCCAGGATCGGAGCGCCGGCCGCAACCCGACCGATGATCGGTAGGCCGCTTTCTTCGGTCTTCGCCTCGAAGCCCGGAATCCGGATACCGCGAGAAGCACCAGGGGTCATTTCGATTGCCCCCTTGCGCGCGAGGGCCTTGAGGTGTTCTTCAGCAGCATTGGGGGATTTGAACCCCAGTTCCTGGGCGATTTCCGCACGGGTCGGTGGATAGCCGTTGTCTTCCAGGCAGCGTTTGATGAAGTCCAGGATTTCGGCTTGGCGTGACGTCAGTTTGATCATGTGCATCGCTCTGTCTTTTTATACAGTGACTGGGATTATATACAGTGATTGCGTCTTGGCAATCATCCTTTTTCACAGGCGGGGGTCGAATGTCGCGAAGAGCACATTTCTCTCTCGCTGGGCCGGTGGCTGACAGCCGGTTTTTTTATGATTAAATGGCGTGACTGATCAGCCAGAAAACGAACAGCCAGGGTTGACAGCCGGTAGGCTGAAACGTATGTTTCAAACAAGTGTTTGTCAGGCGAATAACCATGGCTCAGTCGGAAACAGTTGAACGAATTCTCGATGCTGCGGAGCAGCTATTCGCGGAAAAGGGTTTTGCCGAAACTTCGTTGCGGCTGATCACCAGCAAGGCTTCGGTCAACCTGGCAGCGGTGAACTACCATTTCGGTTCAAAAAAGGCGCTGATCCAAGCCGTATTTTCGCGCTTTCTCGGGCCGTTCTGCGCCAGCCTGGACAAAGAGCTCGAGCGTCGTCAGGCCAAACCGGAGCACAAACCCACCCTCGAAGAGTTGCTGGAAATTCTCGTCGAACAGGCCTTGGTCGTGCAGCCCCGAAGCGGCAATGATTTGTCTATTTTCATGCGCCTTCTGGGGCTGGCGTTCAGTCAGAGCCAAGGGCACTTGCGGCGTTATCTGGAAGACATGTACGGCAAGGTGTTTCGCCGCTACATGCTGCTGGTTAACGAAGCCGCGCCGCGTATTCCCCCAATCGAATTGTTCTGGCGCGTGCACTTCATGCTCGGTGCCGCGGCATTCAGCATGTCCGGTATCAAGGCGCTGCGTGCCATTGCGGAAACCGATTTCGGCGTCAACACCTCCATCGAACAAGTCATGCGCCTGATGGTGCCGTTCCTGGCCGCCGGGATGCGCGCCGAAACGGGTGTTACCGATTCGGCGATGATCAGCGCTCAGCTCAAGCCACGCAGTAAAAGCACCGCGCCTGCCCCCGCTAAAGTCTGACTGCCCCGCCTGCCGGTGCGGTGCATTTGCATCGCACCCTTCGATCCCGCACCATGCCGCACTAGGCAACGGTTGTTGAAGGATCTACATATGAGTTCTGGCCTGCAAGGCTCCCTGATGGTGGATATCGCCGGTACCTGGCTGACATCCGAAGACCGTCAGTTTCTACGTCAGCCCGAGGTGGGTGGGCTGATCATTTTTGCGCGCAACATCGAAAGCCCACGACAAATTCGCGAGCTGAGCGCGTCCATTCGCGCGATTCGTCCTGACCTGCTGCTGGCGGTCGATCAGGAGGGCGGTCGGGTGCAACGCCTGCGTCAGGGTTTCGTGCGTCTACCAGCGATGCGGGCAATCGCCGATCATCCGAACGCCGAGTTTCTCGCTGAGCAGTGTGGCTGGCTGATGGCAACCGAAGTGTTGTCGGTCGGTCTGGATCTGAGCTTTGCACCGGTGCTGGATCTGGATTATCAGCGCAGCGCGGTAGTGGGCAGCCGTTCGTTCGAGGGCGATCCTGAACGCGCAGCGGTGCTCGCAGGTGCCTTTATCCGTGGCATGAATGACGCAGGCATGGCCGCAACGGGCAAGCACTTCCCGGGGCACGGCTGGGCCGAGGCGGACTCTCACGTCGCGATTCCCAACGACGAGCGCAGTCTGGAAACCATCCGTGCCAACGATCTGGTGCCGTTCGCGCGCCTGAGCAGGCACCTTGCCGCAGTGATGCCTGCGCATGTCATTTACCCGCAGGTCGACTCGCAGCCGGCCGGTTTTTCCCGTCGCTGGCTGCAGGAAATCCTGCGCGGCGAGCTGGGTTTCGATGGCGTGATTTTCAGCGATGACCTGTCCATGGCCGGCGCCCATGTGGTGGGTGACGCTGCGAGCCGTATCGAAGCGGCGTTTGCGGCAGGTTGCGACATGGGTCTGGTGTGTAACGACCGTGGCGCCGCGGAGCTGGCGCTAAGCGCTGCCCAGCGGATGAAGGTCACTCCCCACGAGCGTATCGCCAAAATGCGCGGCCAGGGCCTCGCGACCACTGAGTACCGTCAACATCCACGCTGGCAGGCCGCCGTGAATGCACTGCGCACCGCCCAACTGATCGATTAAGGATCCGCAATGACTGTTTACGCGATTATCGGCGGTACTGGATTGACCCAGCTCGAAGGCCTGACGATTCGTCAGTCACTGCCGATGAACACGCCTTACGGCGCGCCGTCCGGCGAGATCCAGATCGGTGAGTTTGCCGGGCGGGAGGTCATGTTTCTTGCCCGTCACGGTCATCCGCACCGTCTGCCGCCGCACAGGATCAATTACCGGGCCAACGTTTGGGCGTTGAAGCAGGCGGGCGCGCAGGCGATTCTGGCGGTGAACGCGGTCGGTGGTATTCATGCTGACATGGGCAGCGGGCATTTCTGCGTGCCCCACGATCTGGTGGACTACACCAGTGCTCGGGACCACACTTTTTTTGCCGATGATCTGGAGCAGGTCACCCACGTCGATTTCAGCCATCCCTACAGCCAGCCGTTGCGCGCGCGATTGATCGCGGCGCTGGCCGCTGAAGGCTGTGCATTCAGCGATTTCGGCGTGTACGGCTGTACTCAAGGGCCACGTCTGGAAACCGCAGCCGAGATCGTCCGGCTGGAGCGCGACGGCTGTGACATCGTCGGAATGACCGGCATGCCGGAGGCCGCTCTCGCGCGTGAGCTTGAACTCGAATACGCCTGCCTGGCACTGGTGGTAAATCCGGCGGCGGGCAAGTCGTCTTCGGTGATCACCATGGTCGAAATCGATCACGCGCTGCACAACGGCATGGGCAAAATCAAAGCGGCCTTGGCCCGTGTGCTGAGCGAGGCGTGAGGCCCGGCTCGATGCAACGGGCGACCGGCGCCTGCATCGAGTCACAGGCTGTCACTGAGCGCGCAGTTGCAGGCGGCCCTGATGATTGATCGAAACGCCATAGGCGTCATAGCTGGTCAAGCTTGAGTGTGGAGTCTCAATCGCATGCTTGTGGGTTGCGGTAATGACCATGACTTTCGCACCTGCCGCCTCTGCTGCGGCGATGCCGGCTGGTGCGTCCTCGAACACCAGGCATTCCTCAGGCTTGACCCCCAGCTTCTGGGCGGCCAACAGAAAACAGTCCGGCGCAGGTTTGCCGCGCTCGACATCCTCCGCAGCGACCATGATGTCCGGCAGCGGCAGGCCTGCTGCCTGAATCCTGCGCTCGGCCAGCAATCTCGGCGCGGACGTCACTACAGCCCAGCGATCAGCAGGTAACCCCGCGAGGAAACAGGCGGCGCCTTCGATGGAAACCACGCCTTCGACATCATCGGTTTCAGCCTGGGCGAGCAATTCGGCCTCGCGCTCAGGGTCGACGCCCGGCAAATTCAAGCGGCGCAATGTGTCCACGCAACGCACGCCATGAATGGTTGACAACAATTCTTCGACATTCAGCCCCTTGCTCTGCGCCCATTGGGTCCAAACCCGCTCGGCGGCGGCAATCGAGTTGGTCAGCGTACCGTCCATGTCGAACAGAAATGCGGCGAATGTGTGCTCTTCCAGCATGCCTTTGCTCCCTCGTCAGTCGGTGTGCTCGCGATGCTAACACGCAGGTTTAACGCTAGGCTTGGCAGGTGAATCTTTTTCAGGAGGAAGGTGGCTTGGGGGGAATTAACGGCATCGCTGTCTGATAGAGGGTCGAGCCATGAAGTGCATGCCGATTCTTGAGAGCTGTGGACAAACGGCAGAGCTACGCTCGGAAGCCCCTGAAAGTCAACGCCATTTCGTTCAAAAAGTTGTCCACGGAAAGCGTGAATATCTCTGTGGATAACTGGCTGCAAGCCCTTAAATGCAAGGGCTTACTTGCAATGGTCGTTTAATGATCAGTTCCTACAAAGGGGAGTGTCGACGCTAAAGGTAAAGCGATCTGGAGTGGTATGAGCAATGGGCCGATAGCTGCATGGCAGCTACCAAGACCACCGAATCACCCAAGCGAAAACACGCCCCGTTGAGCTTACGCTCGGACGCTCAGGATTCGGCCCATTCCACATCCGTCAACCCAAGCTGTTCGGCTTTGGGTTTACTGACTTTCGGCACTTTGTCCGAACGATACTTGGGTATCTGCCCAAATCCGGCGTCTACCGACGCCCAATGCCATGCGGATGCGTTATCCATGGCTTCGGCGCTGATGTAGAAGCTTTTGTATTTACCGTGCAGCAGATAATCGATTCTGAAATGCTTGTATTGTGCCACTCTCGCAAACCTCCCTATCAGTCGCTCACAGTTCGTTGAGTCGGATCCAGCAGGAAAATTCACTCGGATCATTTCTTTCATTGCCAGACGGTTACGTGTGGTACAGAAGGGTGATTCGCAGTGGGCGGATGTCAACAAATGGATGGGTGAGGGCCATGACAGCTTGAAGCTATACACCCCATTTTCTGCGACGACGCTTCGGGAGGAGGCTTTGCCGACGGTATCGTCATTAGATCGATGCCGTCGGCAAGCCGGATTGCTACAGGTTTCTCAGCTACTTGCTGGAGAACTTGAAGACGGTGGTCTGACTATATGCCTTGCCCGGATCCAGCCGCGTTGACGGGAAGTTCGGCTGGTTCGGTGAATCGGGATAGTGCTGGGTTTCCAGCGTGAACGCACCCCAGTGCGGGTAAATCTTGCCGGCCTTGCCCTTGACCGTGCCATCCAGGAAGTTGCCTGTGTAAAGCTGCACGCCGGGCTCCGTTGTAAACAGTTGCAGGCGGCGCCCGGACTTCGGCTCCACCACATCCGCTGCCAGATTCGACACTTTGCCTTTGTTGTCGAGTACCCAGTTATGGTCATAGCCGCCTTGGGTCGGTTCGGCGTACTTCAATTGTTGATTGTCCTCGCGAATGCGTTTGCCAAAGGCCACAGGCTTGAGGAAGTCAAACGGGGTGCCCGCGACCGCTGGCAGTTCTCCAGTCGGGATCAGCTTTTCGTTGATCGGGGTGTAATGGCTGGCGTGAACGATAGCGACGTGGTCGAGGATGTCGCCATTGCCAGCCCCCGCGAGGTTGAAATAACTGTGGTTGGTCAGGTTTAGTACTGTCGGTTTGTCGGTAGTGGCGTGGTACTGAATACGCAGTTCGTTCTTCTCGTTGAGGCTATAGGTCACTTCGGTTTTCAAGGTGCCCGGAAAGCCCATCTCCCCGTCCGCCGACACGTAGGTCAGTTTCACGCCGACCCAATCCTTGTCCTTGACCTGCTCGGCCTTCCAGATTTGCTTGTCGAAGCCCTTGGTGCCGCCATGCAACGAGTTGGTCTTGTCGTTCTGTGGGACCTGATAGTTCTTGCCATCAAGGCTGAATTTGCCATTGGCGAGGCGGTTGCCGAAGCGTCCGATGGTGGCACCAAAATACGCTGTGCCTTTGACGTAACCGTCCAGATCATCGAAACCCAGAACGACGTCTTCGGTCTTGCCGTTCTTGTCCGGCACCAGCAGCGATTGCAACGTGCCGCCGTAGGTGATGACCGTCGCCTGCATGCCGAGGCTGTTGCGCAGGGTGTACTTCTCGACAGTGGTTCCATCGGCCAACTTGCCGAAAGCGGCATGCTCACTGGAAAGTCCGGCGCCAGCGTTTGCCTGAAGGGCGGCGGTCAGTAGCGTCAGTCCGATAGCAGGGATAAGCGTCTTCCTCATTGCGTCGTTCCTTTTGTTGTTTTGAGAGCAGCGACAAAGTTCAGGCCTCAAGCTGCAATGGGGTCGACATGACCTCTATTGGCAGCCCAAAGTTGATAACTGGTATTACTAATTAATGGCAATTAGGCGGTTATTCGATTTTTTCAGCGCAAAAAACTCGATTTAAAATTTAATTGTAATACTATTTTTCTGGTATCAAGCTCAAGTCGGTTGCTGATCAGGTTTAGCTCAGCTTTTAGTGGTTGTACAGGCGTTTGACACTCAATCGTATGATGATTAGCCTCGATTCGCGCGAAGTAGCGCAATAAGGGGCGGAGCGATGAGCAACAGTTTTCACGCGTCGACGGTAGACCGCCTGGGCGCCTGGATTGCTCAAGGCAGCGTGGCGCCCGGGCAATCGCTGAAAGTCGAGGCGGCATTGGGAGAGGAGTTCGGGGTCAGCCGGACAGTGATTCGCGAGGCCATCAAGACGCTGGTGGCCAAGGGTATGCTCGAAGTCGGCCCGAAGGTCGGTACGCGGGTTTTGCCAGTGCGCAGCTGGAACCTGTTCGATCCGCAGGTGGTCGGTTGGTTAGCGGCCAAGGGTTTGCCGGAAAGCGTCGTGATGGACCTGTTGGATTTGCGACGGGCTATTGAGCCGATGGCGGTGCGATGGGCCTGCGAAAGGGCCACTCCGGCGCAAATTGCAGAGATTCAGGCGGCCTATCAGCAACTGGCAGCGTGTGTTGCGGACAAGGGTGATTACAACCACGCCGATCAGCGCTTTCATGAGGCGGTGCTGGCGGCCAGTCACAACCAGTTCATCGAGCAGATGCTGCCGGCGCTGGGTGCGTTGTTGGCGATTTCCTTTGAAGTGTCGTCCGGGGTGCCGGGGGAGTTGGGTAGGACCCTGCCGCTGCACAAGGATCTGGCCGATGCCATTGCGACACGTGATGTAGCCCGCGGTGTCTGGGCCTGTATGAGTCTGATCGAGAATGCCTGTGAGGTGATTTCCCGCTCGCTGGCGCAGCAATGAGCAGGTAGTGACAAGCAATAAGCAGCAACGGGCTTCAGTAACACCTGACAAAAATAAGAACAGGACATTCGCTATGAAATGGCAGCCGGTCTGTGACCAGCGATTCAAATTGGCCGAAGGGCCATTCTGGGACGACGCCCAGCAAAGCCTTTACTGGGTGGACATCGCCGGATTCCGTGCGCTGCGCCTGCATCAAGGTCAGGTTCGCCACTGGCAATTCAACGAGCCGGTCTCCGCTTTCATTCCCACGGCTCAGGGCGATGCACTGGTCACGCTGGCCAGCGGCGTCTACCGCCTGAAGCTCGATTCTCCCGCTGAACATCCCGTAACGTCGCTGTTGTGCGTGGCCGACACCATCGCCGGCAATCGCGCCAACGAAGCCCGCTGCGACGGTCATGGCCGGTTGTGGCTCGGCACCATGCAAAACAATCTGGACGCAGAGGGTGGCGACCTGCCGCTGGAACGCCGTTCGGGCGGAATATTCCGCATCGATACCCATGCCCAGGTCACGCCGTTGCTCGGTGATCAGGGCATCGTCAACACCATGCTCTGGACCGACGACGATACCGCATTGCTGACCGCCGACAGCCTCGACGGCGTGATCTATCGCTACCCGATTCAAGCCGATGGCTCTTTGGGCGAACGCCGTGTCTGGGCGGCCCCACATGTTCGAGGCGCGCCCGATGGCTCGGCGATGGATGCACAGGGCTATGTGTGGAATGCGCGTTGGGGCGGACACTGCATCATCCGATTTGCCCCCGATGGCAGTGTCGACCGGATCATCGAAGTGCCGCTGAGTCATCCCACCAGCTGTGTGTTCGGCGGGCCGGACATGAGCACATTGTTCGTCACCAGCGCCAGACCCGCCCGCGATGCCTTGGCCTTGGATGGGGCTGTGTTGCAGGCGGCAACGGGCATCAAGGGGCTTACCTCGCAGCGTTTTGCCGGTTGAAAGATTCCCAGGTTGAAGGAAGAGCGCGAAGGAGGTTGGGAAGGTGTGACACTCGGTTACATAGAGGTCATTGATAATATGATATGACTGTTTTCAGTCGGTCAGCCTGTGGTGTTTCTTCATCTGGGTTGTTACGACACTCACTGCTGGACGCTGTAGCTAGTCAATAAAAATAAGGAGTTAGCTATGTTGAGTCGCCACGGGATTCGTTCCCTGTGCTGTGCCGCCGTCGCCACCGCCATTGTCGGTATGAGTGGTGGCGCGATCGCCGCCGATCAGGTGAAGATCGGTTTCCTCGTCAAACAAGCCGAAGAACCTTGGTTCCAGACCGAATGGCAGTTCGCCGAAAAAGCTGGCAAGGATCACGGTTTCGAAGTGATCAAAATCGCTGTCCCGGACGGCGAAAAGACCCTCTCCGCTATCGACAGCCTGGCCGCCAACGGCGCCAAGGGCTTTGTCATCTGCCCGCCTGATGTCTCACTCGGCCCGTCCATCGTCGCCAAAGCCAAGGCAAACGACATGAAGGTCATGGCAGTGGACGATCGCTTTGTCGATTCCAAGGGCAAATTCATGGAAGACGTGCCATATCTGGGCATGGCCGCTTTTGAGGTTGGTCAGAAGCAGGGCGCGGCCATGGCTACCGAAGCGCAGAATCGCAAGTGGGACTGGAAGGAAACCTACGCGATCATCAACACCTACAACGAGCTGGATACCGGCAAGAAGCGCACCGATGGTTCGGTCGACGCGCTGAAGAAAGCCGGGCTGCCGGAAGACCATATTCTCTTCACGCCGCAGAAAACCCTCGATGTGCCGGGCAGCATGGACGCCACTAACGCGGCCTTGCCTAAACTGCCCAGTGGCGCGAAGAACCTGATCGTCGGCGGCATGAACGACAACACCGTGCTCGGTGGCGTGCGCGCAACCGCGGGCGCGGGTTTCGCACCGGCCAACGTGATCGGTATCGGTATCAATGGCACCGACGCCATCGACGAACTGAAGAAAAAAGAAAGCGGCTTCTTCGGTTCGATGCTGCCAAGCCCGGACAAAGAAGGCTACAACACCGCCTTGCAAATGTACGAATGGGTCTCGACCGGCAAGGAACCGCCGAAGTACACCGCCATGGACGACGTGACCCTGATCACTCGCGAAAACTTCAAGGATGTGCTGACCAAGATCGGTCTGTACAAGTAATCCGCGGCGTACATTCGCAGGCCTGATTCGTCAGGCCGACATCTGCAAGGCCTCGCTCCACACCGCTTGGGTGGGGCGAGGAGGAGGTGGTTCATGCAACAGGCATCGGTTCAGCTAAAGCAGTCCAGCGGCAGCCTGCGCTTCAACGGGATCGGCAAGACTTTTCCCGGCGTTAAGGCACTGTCGGACATCAATTTCGAAGCTCGGCCAGGCAGCGTCCATGCGCTGATGGGCGAGAACGGCGCGGGCAAATCGACGCTGTTGAAGATTCTCGGCGGTTCGTATCAGCCCAACAGCGGCGACCTGCAGATCGGCGATCAGCATCTGGCGTTCAAGTCCACCGCTGACAGCATCACCGCCGGCATTGCGGTGATCCACCAGGAACTGCATCTGGTCCCGGAAATGTCGGTGGCGGAAAACCTGCTGCTCGGGCATATGCCCAACCGCTGGGGGCTGGTAAATCGGCGCGCGATGATCCGTCGCGCACGGGACCTGCTCAAGGGATTGGCTGACGAAATCGACCCGACCACCCGCCTTGGCGATCTGTCGCTGGGGCAACGACAACTGGTGGAAATCGCCAAGGCCATGTCGCGCAATGCGCACGTCATCGCCTTCGACGAGCCGACCAGCAGCCTGTCGGCGCGGGAAATCGATCGTTTGATGGCAATCATCGTCAAACTGCGCGATGAGGGTCGGGTCATCCTTTATGTGTCGCATCGCATGGAAGAAATCTTCCGGGTGTGTGATGCCGTAACGGTGTTCAAGGACGGGCGTTTCGTGCGCACCTTCGACGACATGGCCGAGCTGGATCATGATCGTCTGGTGACCTGCATGGTCGGTCGCGACATCCAGGACATCTACAACTACCGTCCGCGCCAGCATCAGGGACCGAGCCTGCGCGTCACCGGGCTACTCGGGCCAGGTATTCAGGAGCCCGTGAGTTTTGCGGTAGAGAAGGGCGAAGTGCTGGGCTTTTTCGGGCTGGTCGGCGCCGGTCGCACCGAGCTGTTCCGCCTGCTTTCGGGCCTGACCCGCAGCCAGACCGGCACTCTGCAACTGGACGGCAAGCCGCTGAATCTGCGCTCGCCGCGCGATGCGATCTCCGCCGGCATTCTGCTGTGCCCGGAAGATCGTAAAAAAGAAGGCATCGTGCCGCTTTCCAGCGTCGCCGAGAACATCAACATCGGCGCACGGCCTCGGCATGTTCATCTGGGTTGCCTGATTCAAGGCCGCTGGGAACGCGACAACGCCAAGCACCAGATCCGCTCGATGAACGTCAAGACGCCTTCGCCTGAACAGCAGATGCTGTTTCTCTCCGGCGGCAATCAGCAGAAGGCCATTCTCGGCCGCTGGCTGTCGATGCCGATGAAAGTGTTGCTGCTCGACGAACCGACCCGGGGCATCGATATCGGTGCCAAATCCGAGATCTACCAGATCATCCATAACCTGGCCGCCGAGGGCATCGCGGTCATTGTGGTGTCCAGCGATCTGATGGAGGTCATGGGTATTTCCGACCGCATTCTGGTCATGAGCGAAGGCGCCATCACCGGCGAGCTTTCTCGCGACGAGGCCAATGAACAACGGTTGTTGCAATTGGCACTGCCGCGTACTCGCGGCTGAATCTGGGCACGACAGTGAAAAATAAAAACGAGGTGCGTATGTCTACCGAAACCAGCCTGACGGCTCCCCGCCAGGGCACGAATATGCGTCGATTCTTCGACGATTGGGCAATGCTCCTGGCCGCACTGGGCATCTTCGTGCTCTGCGCCCTGCTCATCGACAACTTCATGTCGCCGCTGAACATGCGTGGCCTGGGGCTGGCGATTTCCACCGTCGGCATCGCCGCATGCACCATGCTGTTTTGCCTCGCATCCGGGCATTTCGACCTTTCGGTCGGTTCGGTCCTGGCCTGTTCCGGGGTTATTGCGGGTATCGTCATTCGCGATACCGACAGCGTGTTTCTCGGCGTTTCCGCAGCCTTGGCCATGGGGCTGCTGGTCGGTCTGATCAACGGCATCGTCATCGCCAAGCTGCGTATCAACGCATTGATCACTACGCTGGCGACCATGCAGATCGTGCGGGGCCTGGCGTATATCTTTTCCAACGGCAAGGCTGTGGGTGTGGGCGATGAGGCGTTCTTCGTGTTTGGCAACGGCCAGCTGTTCGGCGTTCCGGTGCCGATCCTGATCACCATCGTCTGCTTCGTGTTCTTCGGCTGGCTGCTGAACTACACCACTTACGGTCGCAATTCGCTGGCCATCGGCGGTAACCAGGAAGCAGCTTTGCTGGCGGGTGTCCATGTCGACCGGACCAAGATCATCATATTTGCCGTGCATGGTCTGATCGGCGCACTGGCGGGCGTGGTGCTGGCGTCGCGCATGACCTCGGGCCAGCCGATGATTGGCCAGGGTTTCGAGCTGACGGTGATCTCCGCCTGCGTACTGGGCGGCGTGTCGCTGAGCGGTGGCATCGGCATGATTCGCCATGTGATCGCCGGCGTGCTGATTCTGGCAATCATCGAAAACGCCATGAACCTCAAGAACATCGACACCTTCTACCAATACGTGATTCGCGGCACGATTCTGTTGCTGGCGGTGATCATTGACCGTCTGAAACGGCGTTGAGAAACCGCACTGAAGGTAGATGGCAAAGCTGTGGGGGCGTGCGGAAGACGTTCCACTTGACGCGGGTGTGGTGACGCATGGGTCTCTCGCGATGGATTCGCCCTGCAGATGACTTGCCCCCAGCACCAGCTTTAAAACGTGGCTTAGCCGGTCGATGCGACAGAAAGCAGCCCGGATCAAGCCAGTCTGGAAGTGACGAATATCAGGCGAACCGACGCCTGGGCCAGGTCCTGGGCTTCGGTTCTGATGGTTTCCAGCTCTTTTTTCACAATGTCGTCCTTGGCATGGTTGGCGCGTAGTTCGATCAACAGAGTCATCTGGTACAACGCGTCAATGAGTCCGTGGAGATTGCGATGAAGCTGGTGCGTGACCTTATCCAGATTCTCGTCCTGGATCGGCTCGGAATCGGGCAGAAGGGATACCGAGGCGCCCGGTTCGTGTTGGCGAGTTCCTGTCAGAACGTAGTTGATATCTACTCCTGCGTCAGTAATGCGCAGCAGGTAGTCAGCTTTGGGTGAGCGTGCTCCGCTTTCATAGTTACCCTGCGCGTTGGTTTCAACGCCGCCGATAGAACCCAATGCGCTTTGCGAAAGTTTGAGACGGGTTCGCTCTTCCCGAAGTCTTGGACCAATCCCGGTCATGTGTTCCTCCATTCGTGTCGCTGGTCCCCAAGTGGCATGCCACTTGATGATCCCAGACACAAACGCCCTGAGTCGTATGGCGGTAATCGCCTGATGAGTTGCGGTTGAAGTCGCATGCGGGCGGCCATGAGACGTGGTGACAATACCGGAGAACTGGAAATGGATCCAATCGATTAGAATGATTTATTTTGAACGTCCGTATGACTGGATATTACGAACGGGTTGGATCTGTGGTGTTTAAATCGATAAGTCCGCCAGCTTTCCAAGCCAAGGGACGCCGGAGGCGGCGTCCTCAGGAACAGACAACTCAGGAAGGGCAGCGGGAGTTGGTTTGCCGTGCCCACTGGTTGGCCGTTCTGGCAATGGTATCGGCCAGATCCGAGACTGCCTTCTGGTGGGCCAGGACCAGGCTTTCCATTCCCGTTCCGGCGGGTTGACGAATGATGCTGCTGCAGGTGATGGTCTGCCGTTTGCTGCCGTTGCCGTTGCCGTTGCCGTTGCCGCGCAGGCTGAGGTTCCAGACCACATCGATCAACGCGTAATGATCGAGCACTGATTCGAAACGTCGCACATCCGTCCGAATCGAAAGAACGGGTTCGTCGCTCTGTTTGGGCAGGCCTGCCAGGTCACGAGAACCGAAGCGGCGCTCCAGTTCTCCGGTCAATGCATCGTGAAATTCATCGCCCAGCGGCGCGCCCCAGCGCTCGTTCTCCAGGATGGCCAGGCTGCCGTCGCCCTGACGCACGACCAGCGGCGGCTGATCCACTTGCACCGCCATCAGCACCGGTTGCATCTCGAACTGAAAGGGCGCCTGGGCGACACTGGCCGAAGCCTGCGTCGCCGGCGCGATCAGCGTGTAGTAATGCGTCGGCGTCGAGGAACAGGCGCTCAGGCCCAGCGCGCAGGCCAATACCAGCAGGTGAGTACGCACAGTCATTGCACAGGCTCCGGAGCAATTTCACGGGAAGAGGATGAACCTTTGTATGAGCCGGGCGCTGCGTCACCGGTGCGACCGCGGATCAGTGACTCGGGATGGCGGCTGAGGAAGTCGGTCAGGACGCGTACCGAACGGGCGGTACGCTGTACTTCGTCCAGAGCCTGACCCAGCTGCTGACGAGCCGGCGAATCATCCGACAGCGTCTGGTTGGCGCTGCCAAGGGTTTTCTGCGCCTGCTGCAAGGTGCCCGTCATTTGCGGCAACACCTGCCCGTTGACGGTTTTCATAGTCTTCTGCAGTTCGATCAGGCTGCCGTTGAGATTCTTCGCCAAGTCGTCGATCGGGATTTTTCCGAGCTTGTCGACGAAGGCCTGAAGCTGCTCCTGCAACTTGTCGAAACTGCCGCCCATGGTCGGAATCTCCAGCGGCCGCGCCTTGGGGTTGTAGGCGACTTTCGGCGCTTTGGGATCGAAGTCCATGGCCACGTATAACTGGCCGGTCAGCAGATTACCGGTCCGCACCTGCGCCCGCAGCCCACGTTCGACGAAGCGACCCAGGATTCGTGAGGTCTGCTCTTCCTCATTCCCACCGCCAGCCTGTTCCTTGAGCTTGTCGTTGGCTGCACCCAGGCGCTGTGGATAGATCACCGCACCGACAATACCTGGAAATGTGCCATTGGCCGGATCGTAGTCCAGGTCTACCGACACCACTCGGCCGATGTTCACGCCCAGGAAATCCACCGGAGCATTGACCACCAGGCCACGCAGAGACTGATCGAAGCGCATGCGAATGTACTTCGGCTCACCGTCCGGCGGAGCCAGGGCGGTCGCCTGGTCCCCGAACAACGTGAACTCTGCATTGGAGTCGGCAGGTTTGGCGTCCGGACTGTACTTGGGTTCCCGGAAAGCGATGCCCCCGGCAATGATCGAGGTCAGCGACTGCGTCGAAACTTTCAGACCGGCTGCGCCTAGGCTGACGTCGACGCCACTGGCGTTCCAGAAGCGTGTGTCGGTGAGTACGTACTGGTCATTGGGCGAATTGATGAAGACTTCGATGTCCACCCCCTTGCCATCCTTGGCCAGCTCATAGGCCACCACCTGGCCGACCTGGATGCGACGGAAGTAGATCGGCGAGCCGATGTCCAGCGAGCCCAGCTCGTCGGTGTGCAGGATGAACCGCTTGCCTTTCTCGCCGAAGGTCACCGGCGGCGGATTTTCAAGGCCCTGGAAGTTTTTCTCGGTCTTCTCCGAACTGCCGGCATCGGCGCTGATGAAGGCCCCGGACAGTAACGTGTCTACGCCGGAGACACCGTGTGCGCCGATGCGCGGGCGCACTACCCAGTATTGCGAATCGGCGCGGGTGAACGGAGTGGCTGACTGGTTCAGCTCGATGGTCGCCAGAATGTGTGTGCGGTCGTCGCTCAGGGCGATGTCGGTCACGGTGCCGATCACCACGTTCTTGTACTTGACCTGAGTTTTCTTGGCCTCCAGGCCTTCGGCTGTCAGGAAACTGACCACGACCTTGGGACCGACACTGAGAAAATCGTGGATGACCATCGACAAGCCGATCACACCGGCAACTATCGGGACCAGCCAGACCAGCGAAATGCGTGCCTTGCGCGCCTTGACCTGCGGTCGTGCAGGCTCTGGCGCCGATGGGGGTAGGGCGTTATCAGACATCTTCAACCTCTGCGTCCCAGATCAACCGGGGATCGAAACTCATGGCGGCGAACATCGTCATCACCACCACCAAACCAAAGAACAGGATGCCCAGCCGCGGCTCAATGGTGCTGAGCCCGCGAAACTGGACCAGTGCCGCCACCAGGGCGACCACCAGAACGTCGAGCATCGACCAGTAGCCGATCAACTCAATGAAACGATAAAGCCGCGAACGCTCGCGCATCGCCCACCGACTGCGGCGCTGGCAGGTCACCAGCAGCATCCCCAGAACGAGGAACTTGACGCAGGGCACCAAGACGCTGGCGATGAAAATGAGAATGGCGATGTCCCAGGAACCGCCTTCGGCAAACTCGATGACACCGCTCATGATGGTGTTTTCACTGGCGCTGCCCAGCAGCGTCGTGAACATCACGGGGAGGGTATTGGCCGGGATGTAGAAAATCAGCCCGGCGATCAGAAATGCCCAGGTACGCGCCACGCTATTGGGTTTGCGCCGATGAACCGAAGCGTCGCAGCGCGGACAATCGCGGGCGTCTTCCGGGCAGACATAACTGCAGATATGGCAGAGGGTGACCTTGCGTTCGTGGGCGAAGGGAATACCGTTCATTCGGGCTCCACGTCCAGTTCGTCCCACAGCCGACGAATGTCCTTGCCCGCAATCAGCACGATCAGCACCATCAGCATGAACATGGCCCACAGCCCCACGCCGGGGTGCACGTCGAGCATTCCGCCCAGCTTGATGATCGCTACCAGAATGCCCAGCAGACAGACTTCCAGCATGCTCCAGGGACGCAGATGTTCGAGGGTGCGCATGCAGATCTTGAAGCCAGGGGCGATCTCGTGCCGTCGGGCATGAACCAGCACCCAGAACAGCAGCGCGATCTGCAGGGCCGGCGCGAGGATGATCGCCAGGCCCGCCACCAGTGCGATGAGGGTGATCTGTCCCTGAGCCAGCGCCTGCACCGAACCCCACAGCGTTACCTGGTTGTACAGGCCCTTCATGCTGATGCTGATCACCGGAAACACATTGGCAAAGATGAACATGATGCCCGCTGCGATGCTCAGGGCCAGCATCTGTTCGATGGTCATGCGATGCCCGCGATCAAGCACCCCTGCGCAGCGCAGGCAATAGGCAGTCTCACCCTTGTTCAGGGTTTCGGCCTGGTATAGCGAATCGCAATGCTCGCAGATGATCCACTGCGCGGGGTCGCTCAGCGGAGTCGTGCTGCGGGGGATTGACGCCGTGGTTGAAGGGGGCGCCGTGGTTGAAGAGCTGGACGTGTTCAAAATAGTTCGGCTTCACGGGCTGGCGCACGCAGTGGACGGACCGCGAAGGGATTTACTCCGGCGCCATGCGGGTATGGATTAAGGGGAACGAGTGTCATGGGCGGCACATTGATGAGTTCGATTGAGAGATTGACCACAATGCCAGCATCGGGTTCGGTGCCGATCAGGGAGTATGGGGAAACATCTGAATGAAAGCACTTTTCCGGCTGCATAATCAGCGCAATAGGCAGCGCGAGTCATTGCGGCTTGTGTCACGGCGAAGCGCTTGATTGTAGCCCGACCGCAAGGGCGCGGACAGATCCTGTAGCAGTGAGGCCCGGCGGATGCGTAAACCAGGCAACGCTACACGCCGGATTGCCGGGGACCAATCATCCGATTGAGCTACAGCTTCGCCCAGAAATCCTCTGCAAAATCACTCAAGGCCATGGCCGGCCTGAATAGCCGGATTTCAACGGGAATGTCCCAATGCTCATCTAGCGCGCGCACCAGCTTGGCACTGGCAATCTCCGGCTCTGCCAGGGTTTTCGGCAGCCAGGCGAAGCCTTTGCCTTCCAGGGCCATCGACAGCAATACCGCCGCCAGATGGGAGCTGAAAACAGTGTGCAGGCTGGGCGGCCGAGACTCTTTGCGCAGACGCGCCGACACGATCCGGCCCAAGCCTGATTCAGCGGTGTAGCCCAGCAGTGACAGGGCGCTGGAGTCGAGATTGGCTTCGATCTCCCGGGCTTGCAACGGGATCAGCAAATCACTGCCCACCACCTTGGAATGAAAGGACTCGGCAGGGAATTGTGGCGGTACGTCCGGGTGTTGATGGCAGAGCAGAAACTGCACTTCGCCGCCCAGCAACATCTGCTCGCAGACCCGCATGTTGTCCGAATGCAGGCGTATCGCCTCGATGGGACTGCTGCGCTCCGCAGCCCGGACCCAGCCTGGAAAGAACGTGAACGACAGCGAGTGAGTGGCGGCGAAAAGCAGCGAACGTGCCTGCTTTCCTGCGACTTCGCGCGCTTCCTGACGCATTTGGTACAGACGCCTCGTCATCTCCTGTGCATTGTCGAGTATGTGCCGCCCGGCATCGGTCAGGGTCGCGCCCTGAGTGGTGCGGTCGAACAGATCGACGCCCACCCAGGTTTCAAGCGCCCGAATCCGCCTACTGAACGCGGGCTGGGTCACATGGCGCAGTTCGGCTGCGCGGGAAAAGTTGCCGCTCTGCGCCAGCGCATTGAAGTCTTCGAGCCAAACCAGTTCCATCGTAATGCCGTCCGCGCATTGAGTGCCGCGTTTTTAGCATTGGCCGCAGCGAAAGGTCCAGTCCTACAGTGGCCCCCCACGATTGCTGCACCCCCTTCGCCCAAAACAATAGGAGTTACCCATGCGTATTGTCGACATTCGCGAAAAGACGGTTTCCATTGCCTCGCCGATTGCCAATGCCTACATCGATTTTTCCAAGATGACCTGTTCGGTGGTGGCTGTGGTCACTGACGTCATTCGCGATGGCAAACCGGTGATCGGCTACGGCTTCAACTCCAACGGCCGTTACGGTCAGGGCGCGCTGATGCGCGACCGTTTCCTGGCCCGCGTGCTGGAGGCCGACCCTGAATCGCTGATCGACAAAGAGCGCGACAACCTCGACCCGTTCGCCATCTGGAAAGCGCTGATGAGCAACGAAAAACCCGGCGGCCATGGCGAGCGCTCGGTAGCCGTTGGCACCATCGACATGGCGGTATGGGACGCCGTGGCGAAGATCGAAGGCAAGCCGCTTTATCGTCTGCTGGCCGACCGTTACCGCGATGGCGTGGCCGACGACAAGGTGTGGGTCTATGCGGCGGGCGGGTACTACTACCCTGGCAAGGACCAGACCAAACTCAAGGCCGAAATGCAGAGCTATCTGGATCGTGGCTACGACGTGGTGAAAATGAAGATCGGCGCCGTGCCTCTGGCCGAAGACCTGCGTCGCATTGAAGCTGTGCTGGAAGTGGTGGGCGATGGTCAGCGTCTGGCGGTGGATGCCAACGGTCGTTTCGACTTGGAAACTGGCATCGCCTACGCCGAAGCGATCAAGCCGTACAACCTGTTCTGGTACGAAGAAGTCGGCGATCCGCTGGACTACGCGCTGCAGGCTGAGCTGGCCAATCACTACGAACTGCCGATGGCCACCGGCGAAAACCTGTTCTCCCATCAGGACGCTCGCAACCTGCTGCGCCACGGCGGTATGCGCCCGGATCGTGACTTCCTGCAGTTCGACTGCGCGCTGTCCTACGGCCTGGTGGAATACCTGCGCACGCTCGACGTGATGAAGGAGCTTGGCTGGTCCACTCGCCGCGTCGTGCCTCACGGTGGGCACCAGATGTCGCTGAACATCGCCGCCGGTCTGCATCTGGGCGGCAATGAATCGTACCCGGATGTGTTCCAGCCGTTCGGTGGTTTCGCCGATGGCATTCGTGTCGAAAACAGCTACGTCGGCCTGCCGGATATTCCGGGTGTGGGCTTCGAGGCCAAGTCGGCGTTGTACGCGGTGATGCGTGAGTTGGGTGAGGGCGCTTAACACCGCTCGAATCTGGGGCGGTCAAGGCCCTGTGTGACAGCGAGTTCGTTCGCGAAAAACAAGCCAGGCGGCGCCAGTGTGTCGGTGTCAATGGCCTCTCGCGAATGAATTCGCTCCCACAGACGGGGCACGTTTCATCCAGAAGTTTCTTCAGCAACTGCCCTTTCCCCTCATACAAAAACAACAGTGAGGCATTCAATGGAACAGGCTTCGACACGCTGGTACGGCCAGCTTTACGTGCAAGTTCTGATCGGCATCGTCATCGGTGGTGCCATCGGCTTCTTTTTCCCCGATATTGGCGCCAAGCTACAACCGTTCGCCGACGGCTTCATCAAGCTGATCAAGATGCTGTTGGCGCCAATCATCTTCGGCACGGTGGTGGTAGGCATCGCCAAAATGGGCAGTGTCAAGGAGGTCGGGCGCATTGGGGCAAAGGCGCTAATCTACTTCGAAGTACTCTCGACCCTGGCGCTGATCATCGGTTTGCTGGTGGTCAATATCCTCAAGCCCGGTGAGGGCATGAACATCGACGTCCACACCATCAACGGCAGCGCGCTCTCCGGCTATACCCAAGCCGCGGCGGCGCAGGGCGGGGTGGTGGAGTTCTTCATGAACATCATCCCGACCACGCTGTTCGACGCCTTCGCCAAGGGTGCAATGCTGCAGGTGATTCTGGTCTCGGTGCTGATGGGCGTTGCGCTGGTGCAGATCGGTGAACCGGTGAAGCCGCTGGTCAATGTCATCGATATGCTGCTGCAAAGCCTGTTTCGCGTGGTCGCCATGGTCATGCGCCTTGCACCGCTGGGCGCGGGGGCGGGGATGGCGTTCACCATTGGCAAGTACGGGATAGGCACGCTGCTCTCGTTGGGCCAGCTGCTGGTGGCGTTGTATATCACCACGCTGATTTTCATCTTCGTCGTACTGGGCGCCGTGGCGCGTTGGTCGGGGCTGCCGCTGTTGCAGTTTCTGCGTTATTTCAAGGATGAGATTCTGGTGACCCTCGGCACCTGTTCAACTGAAGCGGTACTGCCGCGAATGATGGTCAAACTGGAGAAACTCGGCTGCGAGAAGTCTGTGGTCGGGATGGTGCTGCCCACCGGCTACACCTTCAATTCCGATGGCACCTGCATTTACCTGACCATGGCTGCGATTTTCGTTGCTCAGGCCACCAACACGCCGCTAACGCTGTGGGATCAATTAACCGTGCTCGGTGTATTGCTGTTGACCTCCAAGGGTTCGGCGGGTGTCGCCGGGGCAGGTTTTGTCACGTTGGCGGCGACCTTGTCGGTGTTTCACGGCATTCCCATGATCGGCCTTGTGCTGTTGCTGGGGGTCGATCGCTTTCTCAACGAAGCGCGGGCGGTGACTAACCTGATCGGCAACGGCATCGGCACCATCGCCATTGCCAAATGGGATGGCTCATTCGACAAGGCCAAGGCTGCGCGGGAAATCGCTGCGATGAGCGCCGGCTCGGAAAAATCCGTTCCCCCGGGCGTGGCTGGTACCGATGACTTGACTCCAGCCCGCGTCGGAAAGTCGCAGGTCTGACCTCCCGAGGCCGGCTGTCGGTGATGTTCGCCGGCGGCGGGCCGGTCGCGTTACAACTCGTGGTGATGCGCAGTGGTAGACTCTCGCCACTTCAAACGAGGAGCGACAGACGTGCGCAAGATGGCAATGATGGTGGCGGTATTGATGCTGGCAGGCTGCGACGGCGGTAAACCAGCAACACCGGCAAAGGTCCCGACAACCGATTCAGTCGCCGAGGCGCCGACCCCGGCTTCGCCACAATGGACCATTCGTGTTCATTTGAAAGAAGCCTTGAGCGATATGACCTACTGGCTGGTCGAGCACCACTATCCCTCGTATGTGGTCAAGGTCGACGGCAATGAGGTTGTCATGATCGGTCCGTTCGACTCTCAAGAGGCCGCCGAAAAAGCCAAGACCGATATCGATGCGGCGCTGGTCAAGGGCCATCGCCTGTCGCAACTGGAAGTCATCCCGCCCAGATCCTGATAGGCCGACGCACGATGTAAGGCGACACCTCGCCGTGGCTGTGCCACCCTTCATTCACGTGCTCGAATACTCGGGCGCGTGAACCGGGAATCGCCGTTATGGACGAGATTCAACGCCTCAGCGAGTTGCTGATCGCCAATCAGCGCTACGAAGAGCAGAAACACCAACGTTTTCATGATGATCTGGCGCAGTGGAATGCCAACATCGATGCCCTCTACGAACAGGTTGAAAGCTGGCTCAAACCCTTGGTGGACGCAGGCCAGACCTCCTTCGAGTACGAGCCGCATCTGGCCCAGAGCAAGGGCTATCCCGACGAAAACTCGCCGTTCAGAACCCGCCGCATGAGTTTCAATCTGGGCACCCACGCGGTCGCGTTCGTGCCAGATGCGATGGGAGCAAAGGGACAGGTGAGCATTTCGGTGAGCGGACTGAGCCTGCACGGACAGGAGAAATACAGTCTGCAACTGGATGCGGGACGCCGTGAATGGATGTTGAGAAAAACGGTGGGAGTCAAGGATGCCGAGCCTTTGGCGTTTACAGCGGATTATTTCGGCAGGCTGTTGCAGGGCGTGGTGCCGCAGCGGCAAGTCTGAGAAGGGCTGAATCTGTGCGGTGCCGTTCTGTACGGTTGCTTTAAGCAGTCCGGCCTGCCGGTCGCGACGATCGCGGTGACGCCACCGCCGGCAAGCCGTGCTGCTATGGAAGTGGCGTCAACCCTGAGTCGGGGCGCGCGTGCGTCGAATCAACGACGACCCAGCAACAGACCCACCACCAGACCGAAGCCGGCCGAGACCGCTACGGTCTGCCATGGGTGACCGCCAATGTAGGTTTCGGTGGCTTCAACGGCAGGCTTGGTCTTGTCCCGCACGTTGCCCAGAGAATCCACAGCCTGCCTGAGCTTCTGGCTCAGCTGCTCACGCACGGTTTCTGCCTCTTCGCCGACCAGCGAAGCGCTGTCCTTGAGCAGTTTGTCGGACTCTTCAATAAGGGCCGCCAGTTCGCTGAATGCTTGATCCTGGATCTGTTCGGCGGCGTTTTGGACACCAGTTTTACGAGCCATGGCAAATTTCCTTTCAGTTGATGATGGCAGTGAGCAATGGAGTCGCGTGGGTCGGGAAAAGTTGCAGGGTATGTCCCGGCTCAGGGCAAAAAGTGCGACGAATGTGATCGGGCATCCGCAGCGTCGGGTGTAAGATGCTGACGCTTTCGAGCCGATACTCGGCTGCAATCGAGCGTTACGTTTTTGCAAACAGAGGTAAACGTCATGAGTTTCAACCTGGCCAACAAGTCCCTTGCCGAGCGAGCCGAGATCGAAGACGAAAAATCCCGTCTGTTCGAACTGTGGCAGAGCAATCTGGGCAAGGCCAAGGGCGACGCTGCCCGACTGATGGGCGAGCGCGCCAAACGCAAGGGCAAGTGGTCGGAATGGGTGCGGGCAGAGCTGGATACCATGTCGCCGCCGGAGTACGCCAACATGGTGCGCGCCGAGGTCAATCGCCTGGTGGCTGCTGCTCGCGGGTGACGCCATCCCCGCGCAGGCTGGCGGATGCTGTCCACCTCACTTGTGCGGCATGCCACGCTCGACCATCGCTCGCCATTGCTGCACGCTGGGGCGCTCCAGCATTCTGGCGTGCCATGCGCGCAAGGCCTCGCATTCATCCGGCACCGGCAGTTTCACCAGCGAGGCGAAAATCATTCCGCCCAGCACCGCGATATCGGCCATCGAGAAGCTGTCCCCCGCCACAAAAGGCTGATGCTTGAGCACACCATCGAAGTAGTGCATGCCCCTGACCGCCTTGTCACGCATGCGGCCACCCCATTCCGGATTCTGATAAAGCTCTACCTGCGGCCCAAGGCCGGGTGTGGCGTGGTGGAAATAGACGCTGACGGCATCGAGAAACTCGATTTCAGCCCGCTTGGTCATCATATGAATCAGGCCTTTTTCGAGCGCGGTCTCACCGGTGAGGGTAGGGCTACCAGTCAGTGAATCCAGGTATTGAGTAATGGCGGTGCACTCCGCGATGAGGGTTCCGTCATTCAATTCCAGCACGGGAAGCGTTCCCGAATAGTTGAGGGCCAGAAACTGCGGTTGCTTATGCTCGCCTTTCCATATATTGACCGACACGAATTCGACCTTGGAAAGCAGGCCCTTTTCTGCCAGCGCGATGCGTACACGGGCCGGGTAGGGACCATCGAACCAGTCATGGATTTTCATTGTGGGAAGGGTTGAGGAATCGAACAGCGATGTTGAAGAGGTCATGATGGGTTACCTGCCTGTCAATTGGTAGGTAAACGTTGAGCGCTTATTTTGCGGTTGTCAATCCCTACCTGTCAGTTGGCAGGTGGAAGGCCTCGGCGTACACTCCCGCCCAATGACGGCTGAACCAGCAATGAGGAAATGAACGTGAGCGAAAATGCTCGGGAAGCCATATTGGCGGCGGCGAAGAAAGCGGCGCAGACCCACGGCTACAACGGCATCAACTTTCGAAGCATCGGTGAAGCGGTAGGGATCAAGAACGCCAGCATTTACTACCACTTCCCGAGTAAGGCCGACCTGGGCGCCGCGGTCGCCCGTCGTTATTGGCAGGACACTGCCAGCGCTCTCGAGGCAATCCGCGACTCGATCGCTGATCCGAGCGCCTGTCTGGCGCGCTACCCGTCGATCTTTCGCAACTCGCTCGAGGACGGCAACAGGCTGTGTCTGTCCAGCTTCATGGCCGCGGAGTACGACGGCTTGCCCGAGCAGGTCAGGAACGAGGTCAAGGCGTTCGCGGACACCAATGTTCTATGGCTGAAAAGCCTGCTGGTCGACGCGGGGATGGGCAGTGCCGAAAGCTGCGAGCGGCGCGCCCACGCGATTTACACCGCCGTGGCCGGCGCCCAGCTGATCGCTCGAGCCCGGCAGGACATTGGCCTGTTCGATGATCTGATCCTCAGCTACCAGGAAGCGGGCCTGATTCCGACTTCCCAGGGGTAGAACGTCCTGTCGAGGAAGAAGAGTTCATGGCGCATCGTGTGTAACGACGTTGCCAAAGCCCGCAACCGAAGATGGCGATCGCCTGAGATGGCGGAGCGAACAGGGAATGGGTCTACAGCCGACGACAGTTGCCGACTACCAACTGCCGCTCGCCGGCTGCGGCAGGCTCAGCGTCCCGCTGTCGTAAAACCGCATGGTGCCAAACAGCCCGCCCGCCAGCTTGCCGTGCAATTCATATGGAAGATTGTCCAGGCTCTGCGTCTCGGCCAGACCCACCGCCTGGCGCAGCGCGGCGAAGGCCGAAACGGTCACCGGCACCGTCAACACGCCTTCGGAAAAACGGCTGATCGTGCCTTTCTGATCGCTGACACCCGACGCCAGCAGCTTGCCGTTGACGTCCAGATTCAACGCGACCCCATCGTAGGAAATGTCCACGTCGTTGGGATTCTGCAAGCGCAGCTTCACGGCAAAGCGGATTTCCAGATCCTGTCCCGGCAACGGCTCGATGCCCACCACATTGATGTTCAACGGGTCGCGGTTGGGAAACAGCGCGCAGGCGCTCAATGCCAGGACGAGCAGACAGGTCAACAGTGATCGGATCGGGCGTGGCGGCATCGTGGTGCTCCAGTTGCACAAGGCAGAGCGGGAGAATGCTCCCGCTCGATAAAGCCTAGCGATTCAACTGTGCGACCGCGTGGCTGGAGAGAGGTTCTGTTTCGGGGGGCTGCGCCGGATCCTGCAGCACCTTGAGGGTCGAGGCTTCCGGGTCGAACTCTGTGAGCTCTTCTTCCATCTGTTCTTCCGGCAGGAAGATGTTGAGGATGATCGCGCAGAATGCACCGACCGTGATCGGCGATTCGAAGATGTTGTGCAGCGCCTTGGGCAGTTCGCGCAGCACTTCCGGCACCGCTGCCACGCCCAGCCCCATCCCCAGGGAAATCGCCACGATCAGCATGTTGCGACGATGCAGCCCGGCCTCCGACAGAATCTTGATCCCGGCCACGGCTACGGTGCCGAACATGATCAGCGTCGCACCGCCGAGCACCGGCTTGGGCATCAATTGCAGTACCGCGCCGATAATCGGGAAGAGTCCGAGCAGCACCAGAATCCCGGCAATGAAAAACGCCACGAAACGGCTGGCCACGCCGGTCAACTGAATCACCCCGTTGTTCTGGGCGAACGTTACCATCGGCAGGCTGTTAAAAGTTGCAGCCATGACCGAGTTGAGCCCGTCGGCCAGAAGGCCCGATTTGATCCGGCGGATGTAGGTCGGGCCACTCACCGGCTGTTGGGAGATCATCGAGTTGGCGGTCAGGTCGCCGGCGGCCTCCAGAGGCGAAACCAGAAAGATCACCGCAATCGGAATGAAGGCCAGCAGATCGAATGAGAAACCGTATTTGAACGGCACCGGAATGCTCATCGCCGGCACTTGCGGCATGTGCGCGAAATCGACGCGGCCCATGTACCACGCCACCAGGAAACCCAGCGTCAGGCCAATGATGATCGCGCTCAGGCGCAGCAAGGGAATATTGAAACGATTGAGGATCACGATCGTTCCCAGCACCAGCGCTGCCAGTCCGAGATTGGTCGCCGAACCCATGTCCGGCGCGCCGAAACCGCCGGCCATGTCAGTCATCGCCACCTTGAGCAGTGACAGGCCCATCAAGGTAATGATGGTGCCGGTGACCACGGGGGTGATCAGCTTGCGCAATTTGCCGATGAACTGGCTCAGCACCACCTCGACAAAGGCGGCGCAAAAGCAGACGCCAAAGATGGTCGAGAGGATTTCCTCGGTGCCGCCACCACGGCTCTTCACCAGAAAACCGGCGCTGAGGATCACGCTGAGAAAGGAAAAACTGGTGCCCTGCAGGCACAACAGGCCTGAGCCGATGGGACCGAAGCGCTTGGCCTGAACGAAGGTGCCGACGCCCGAGACGAACAGCGCCATGCTGATCAGGTAGGGCACCTCGCTGTCCAGGCCCAGCACGCTGCCGACGATCAGGGTCGGGGTAATGATGCCGACGAAGCT
>NZ_JBOICF010000100.1:0-12246 GCF_050739935.1 Pseudomonas sp.
GGTATGGATATGTTGCCTGACACTCCGCGTTCGCCAGCAAGCCGGCTCCTACGGGCGGCGGCATGCCGGAATTTTCATTATCCGCCCGGCTCCTCCACGGTCTGGTGGAATTGGTACAGACACATTCGCCGCTTGTAGCAGCCCGGTTTGCCGGCGGTGGCATTCTTGAGGGCGCGGTCGTCGGCAAGGCCGCGTGCGGGTTTGCTATCGATGTGGTTAAACGCTGAATCGTTCGCTGTTTTGCTCTTATGGCCGGAAGAGATGGGCATGGCCCGCGCGATACAGCGATGATTCGCCAAACACATCATTCCCCAGCACTCGTCCCACCAGTATCAGCGCCGTACGCCTGAATCCCTTGGCCCTTACTTTTTCCTCGATGTCCGCCAACGTGCCGACCACCCAATCCTGATCCGGCCAGCTGGCGCGATGAACTACGGCAATCGGGCAGTCATCCCCATAATGTGGCGTCAGCTCAGCGACGATCTTCCCCAGATTATTTACCCCCAGATGTATCGCCATGGTCGCCTTGTGCCGCGCCAGCTCACCCAGTTCTTCGCCCTCAGGCATGGCGGTCTTGTCGGCGTAGCGGGTGAGGATCACGCTTTGCGAAATGTCAGGCAGCGTCAGTTCAGTACCGAGCAAGGCGGCGCAGGCAGCGGTAGCAGTCACGCCGGGGATGATGTCGAAAGGGATATCCAGTTCCCGCAGACAGCGGATTTGCTCGCCGATGGCGCCGTACAGACTTGGGTCGCCGGAATGTACGCGTGCGACATCCTGGCCGCGTGCATGAGCGGATTTCATCAAGGCGATGATTTGTTCCAGGTGTAACTCGGCGCTGTTGGTCACCTGAACGGCCTGGTTGCCCTCAAGAACGGCCTCTGGGACCAATGATCCGGCGTAGATGATTACAGGACACGTACGGATCAGGCGCTGGCCCTTGACCGTGATCAGATCCGGATCGCCCGGGCCTGCGCCGATGAAATAAACGGTCATGGAATCTCCAGATTCTGTTGGGATTAAAGCGCTATCTCGCGGCTGAAAATCGAACCTGTAGCAGTCGGCTTGCCAACGGTAGCGGTTCTGAGACAGATATCGCCGGTAAGCCGGACTGCTGCAGGAAGTTAGGCCAAAGCCAGGGCAAACGTAGCCCGCGAACTGTTCCGCCGTTCGATCACCAGCCTGGCAGGCGATCCACTCAAGCGCGATGCCATCGCCAGCGCTGCGCTTTCCGCCACGCCATGACACCCGGTGCTATCAAAGGCGATCTCCGAGCGATGGCTCAACTGCGTCTCGAATGCGCTCAGCTCGTCAGCGCTGAAGAAACCAAGGGGCAGCCCCAACTGTTCAGCCAGCTCCAGCAACCCTGCCTCTGAAGACTTGATGTCGATGGAGGCGAGGGCAGTGATATCGGCCAGCCTCAATCGATGTTCAAGCAGGTTGACCTCGATCAGACCCTGAAGCACGGACGCCGGACAGCCACGCTGGCACCCGAGGCCGATAACCAGCGTTGGTCGGCAACCCGCTTCATTCATAGCGCGGGATTCAGGCCAGGTTGAGCCGATTGCGCCTCGTGACGGCGAAACAGCCACGCGCTGATCAGGCCCATCGCCACCCAGAACACGGCGTTGGTCAACAATGACGCGACCTTGAACTGTGCCTCCAGCGCGGCAGGCGCCAGCGCCGAATGGACTTCCGGCTGAGGCGCGCCCAGCACATGCGGCACCAGCAGAATCGCAGCGCCCAGCACTTTCAGCAGCCAGTTGTGAGCGAACACGATCAGCGCCAATCCTGCAGCGGTAGAGGCTGCGGTACCGACCCACCAGATCTGCCGTTGGGTCAGATCGGCGGCGGCGGTGCCTGGCAGCTCCGGTGGCAGGCCCAGTGTTGGCGCGAGTACAAAGACCGCGAAACCGGCCAGGCCCCAGAGTGCGCCCTCGCGGGTTTTGCCTGGGGTGCGCAAGGTGTACAGCGCCGCCAGCATCAGGGCGAAACCGACAGCAACCACCAGGTTGCCGCCGGTGGTAGACAGTACGCGCTGCCAGCCGTCTTCCGGCTCCCAGGCCTCCTCATCGTGAACGTGAGCGGCCATCGCGCCTTCGCCATGCTGATGCGTTTCGGCGGCGGGAGTCTTCTCGTAGGTTTCGGCCTGCAGAATCAGCGGGGCGACCCAGAAGCTCTGCAGAAGGGTCAACAGCAGCGCGGCGAGCAGTCCGGTGAAACCGGCCGTTTGAGCAATTCGCTTGAACATGACGGCAGGTCTCAGTGGCAAGGGAAGGCGGAGCTGTGACGTGTATCGTGCGCAGCGTTGTGCACGGCGTCGATGTGCGAGAAACCCGCGAAGTAGACCAGGCACGCACCGAGGAGCATCGCGCTGATGGCGGCGGTGAGGCGCTGGCTCTGGGTGCTGACGTTGCTGGTGGTCTGGCTGGTGGTGCTGATCGACATGGCGCTTCCCTCTGGAATGTCGGCGAAAGGGAAGGCGCAAAGCAAGCCACTGACGAATGTCAGTAGCGGACTCGACAGCGCCCGCCCACCGCGGGTTTGTGATGTGTCATTGTCGGGCCGGTCTCCGGGCTTGCGAGGGGCATGGCGCATGCCTGCAAGAGTCCCTTCCCATATCGCTGATCGACACAGTGGATCTGACTCTTCGCTCGCTTACCGTTGCGGGGGCAGCGCCGGACTTGCACAGACATCGATGTCTGCACGCACCGGTTTCCCGTTTCACCCTGTGAAGGGCACCCGTAACAAGGCGTGTAGGAGACCACGGAGCCGGGCGGCAGTCAATCAGACGCGGCGCCATCAGCAGGATTCGCGCGGTCCCCTTTGCGATAGCGCGGCGTCCGGACGACGCCTTTCACCGCACACCATGCGAACCCCGGCCTCGTTCCTGCCGGTTCGCACATTGACCTTCACACAGCCACTGCGTAGCCTTGCGCACTTGAGGTTCGCCGACCCGGTCGTTATCCGGATCGGCGCTAAGAAGGGAATGTGGTTAAAGCCACAGCTGCCCCCGCAACTGTAAACGGTCGGGTTCATTGCACAGCCACTGCGCGAGCGGGAAGGCGTGATGAACGCGTTTGTTCTGGCGATGATGCCAGCACCTTCGCCGCCGTGAGCCAGGAGACCTGCCTCGATACGGGCCTGTTTTCAGACAGCCCGACGAATTCTCATTACAACCGGGCGGGGTGATCCGGTGGCGAATCGAACGGCGGGCCTGTCGACATCGACGGTTGCGCGGTTCTCGTCCTGTTTGCCCGCCGCTGCGCCTGAGGGCAACCATGAAGACACTGGCCAAACTTCCCGTCACCATCGTCACCGGCTTTCTCGGTTCGGGCAAAACCACGCTGCTGCGTCACATGCTCGATCACGCTGAAGGGCGTCGTATCGCGGTGATCGTCAACGAGTTCGGCGAACTGGGCATCGACGGCGACATCCTCAAGCAGTGCACCATCGGTTGCACCGAGGAAGAAGCCACTGGCCGGGTCTACGAGTTGGCCAATGGTTGCCTGTGCTGCACTGTTCAGGAAGAGTTCTTCCCGGTGATGCAGGAACTGGTTGCCCGCCGCGGCGATCTGGACCACATTCTCATCGAAACCTCTGGCCTGGCGCTGCCCAAACCGCTGGTGCAGGCCTTCCAGTGGCCGGAGATTCGTAATGCCTGCACCGTTGACGCGGTGATTACCGTGGTCGACAGCCCGGCCGTGGTCGCCGGTACCTTCGCCGCCTTCCCGGATCAGGTCGATGCCCAGCGCAAACTCGATCCGAACCTGGATCACGAATCGCCGCTGCACGAACTGTTCGCCGACCAACTGGCCAGCGCCGATCTGGTCATTCTCAACAAAGCCGACATGCTCGACGCCAGCGCCCTGGCTGCCGTGCGCGCCGAAGTCGCCGAAGAGCTGCCGCCTGCGGTGAAAGTCATCGAAGCCAGTAAGGGCCAGTTGCCGATTAGCGTCCTGCTGGGCCTGGGCGCCGAATCCGAACTGCACATCGACGGTCGCAAGACGCATCATGATCATCATGAAGGTGATGACCACGACGATCACGATCACGACGCCTTCGATTCGATCTCCATCTCGCTGCCCCAGGCCGACGAAGCACTGTTGCTCGACGCCCTGACTCAGGCCGTCGTGCAACATGGCATTCTGCGGGTCAAGGGCTTCGCTGCGATTCCTGGCAAGCCGATGCGCCTGCTGGTGCAAGGTGTCGGCACCCGTTTCGACAAGCATTTCGACCGCGCCTGGAAAGCGGATGAAGAGCGCCTGACCCATCTGGTGCTGATCGGCCAGGAGCTGGATGCCGCGGTGCTCGAAGCCCAGCTGCGCGCTGCCCTCATCGCCGTTGAGAGCAAGGCCTAGTCATGCACCTGCTGCGCACGCAGCCCGGCGGCTTCGTCCCGGATGACAGCATCGCGGACCTGGGCCAGACCCCCGCCGAGCTGGTGATTCTGTGCAGCGGCGATTCCCATCTGGCGCTGCTCGCCGAAACCGCGCAGCAATTGCCGGACGATTACCCCAGTTTGCGTCTGGCCAATCCCATGCAGGTGCAGAATCACGCCTCGGTCGATCTGTATGTCGATGAAGTGCTGCGCCACGCCAAGGTAATCCTGATCTCGTTGCATGGCGGGATTGGCTATTGGCGCTATGGCGTCGAGCGGCTGGTCGAGCTGGCAGCAAAGGGCGTGAAGCTGATTCTGGTGCCGGGGGACGACCGCCCCGATCCGGAACTCAGTGATCTGAGCACCGAACCGGCCGAAGACCGCGAGCGGCTCTGGCATTATCTGCGCCAGGGCGGCATGCAAAACGCATTACAGCTGTTTCATTGTCTGGCCAGTCGCTGGCTGGACCGCGATTACCTTTGGCAAGAACCGCAGACCTTGCCCCGTGTGACGATCTACCATCCACGCAAGGCCAGCGCCGGGCTTGTCGATTGGCAAGCGGACTGGCGCGCCGATCAGCCAGTGGCGGCGGTGCTGTTCTACCGCTCGCACCTGCAGGCGGCCAACACTGGTTTTATCGATGTGTTCTGCGAGCGGTTGTTAGGGCAAGGCTTGAATCCTTTGCCCATCGCTGTCGCCAGCCTGAAGGAGCCCGCGTGCCTCAACGCTGTGCAGGACTGGCTTGATGAGACTGAATGCGACGTCATCCTCAATACCACTGGTTTCGCCCAGTCCAGCCCGGAAGCGCCTCACTTGCGGCCGTTCCGTCGCAACATTCCGGTGATTCAGGCCATCTGCGCTCAGGACAACGAGCCGGTGTGGCAGGCCAGCGAACAGGGGCTGGGTTCCCGCGATCTGGCAATGCACATCGCGCTGCCGGAACTGGACGGACGGATCATCAGCCGGCCGATCAGTTTCAAGGATCTGGCCTGGTACAGCGAACGCAGCCAGTCAGACGTGGTCTGTTATCGCGCTCAGCCCGAGCGCATGGATTTCGTCGCCGAACTGGCACGCCGCTGGGTATTGCTGGCGCGCACGGCCAGCGCCGACAAGCGAGTGGCGCTCATTCTCGCCAACTACCCGACCCGCGATGGCCGCATCGGCAATGGCGTCGGTCTGGATACCCCGGCGGCCGCGCTGAATATTCTCAAAGCGATGCAGGGTGAGGGCTATCCCATCGCGGGCCTGCCAGACAACGGTACGACGCTGATTCATGCGCTGCTCGGCGGCGTGACCAACGACCCGGAAAGCCTTGACCAACGCCCGTGCCATCAAAGCATGGCGATGGATGAGTATCTAGCGGCTTTCCAGACCCTGCCCGACGCCAATCAGGCTGCGGTGATCGAGCGTTGGGGCGCGCCGCAGCTCGACCCGATGTTCCGCAACGGGCGAATGATGATCGCCGGACTGCGCTTTGGCCTGACCTTCGTCGGCATTCAACCTGCGCGGGGCTACGACGTTGATCACAGCGCGGTCTACCACGACCCGGATCTGGTGCCGCCCCATGGCTATCTGGCGTTCTATTTCTGGCTGCGTAGAAGCTATGGCGCTCATGCCGTGATCCATGTCGGCAAGCACGGCAATCTGGAGTGGTTGCCGGGCAAGGGGGTCGGGCTGTCCGAAAACTGCTGGCCGGATGCGATTCTGGGCGCCATGCCTAATATCTATCCCTTCATCGTCAACGATCCGGGCGAGGGCGCACAGGCCAAGCGGCGCACCCAGGCGGTCATCATCGATCACCTGATGCCACCGCTGACCCGTGCAGAAACCTACGGGCCGTTGCGCAATCTGGAGCTGCTGGCCGACGAGTATTACGAAGCGCAGCTGCTCGACCCTCGGCGTGCTCGGGAGCTGCAAAAGGACATTCTCAAGCTGGTTCGCGAAACCCATATCGATCGTGAACTCGCGCTGGATGAAGACCTGAACAGTGACGCTGATGCCGCGATCTGGTTGCCGCGACTCGACACGTACCTGTGCGACTTGAAGGAATCGCAGATTCGCGACGGCCTGCACGTGTTCGGCGAGTCGCCGAGTGGGCGGCTGCGCATCGATACATTGCTGGCGATCCTGCGGGTGCCACGCGGTGATGGTCGGGGCGCGAACGCCAGTCTGGTGCGTGCCTTGAGTAACGCCCTCAATCTTGAGTTCGACCCGCTGGACTGCAATCTGGGCGAGCCGTGGACGGGTCTTAAACCTCATGTATTACTTGAAGTCAGCGCGGAACCCTGGCGAACGCTGGGCGATGCACGCGAGCGGCTTGAGCTGTATGCGGGGCGTCTCATCGAGCAGCTCATGAGCGGGTATCTCGATATAAATTCATTTGAAAACAAAGAATTAAAGTGCCTTATTAATGCAGTGCTAGAGGATGTGGCGCCTCGGTTGGACAACTGTGGACCCGCTGAAATGCGCGGTTTACTGGATGCTCTGAATGGCCGCTTCGTCCCGGCAGGACCCAGTGGCGCACCCAGTCGGGGACGGCTGGACGTACTGCCAACGGGCCGCAATTTCTTTTCGGTAGACGTACGAAATCTGCCAACCATGACGGCTTGGCGTATCGGCTTTCAATCGGCAAATCTGTTGCTGGAAAGGCACTTGCAAGACAATGGTGATTATCTACGTCAACTCGGTTTGTCGGTATGGGGTACAGCGACCATGCGCACCGGGGGCGACGATATTGCCCAGGCTATGGCTCTGATGGGCGTGCGTCCGGTGTGGGCCACGGGCAGTCAGCGGGTCGACGACTTCGAGATTCTGCCACTGAGCCTGCTGGATCGCCCCCGGGTCGATGTGACGCTGCGAGTATCAGGGTTTTTCCGCGATGCCTTCGCCAATCTCATTCACCTGTTCGATGCAGCGGTTCAGGCGGTTGCAGCACTGGACGAACCCGATGACATGAACCCGTTGGCGGCACGCGTACGCCAAGAGCGTGCGCAACTGGAGCGCGACGGCTTGAGTGTCGAGCAGGCGGCAAAGCAGGCCGGCTGGCGAATTTTCGGTGCCAAGCCGGGTGCCTACGGCGCGGGTGTACAGAATGCGATCGACGGCCGCTTGTGGCAGACCCGGGCGGATCTGGCCGAGGTGTACCTGAACTGGGGCGGTTACGCCTATGGCGCGTCGGATGAAGGCACGCCGGCGCGCGATGATTTCGCCAAACGTCTGAGCCAGGTACAGGCTGTGGTGCAGAATCAGGACAATCGCGAACACGACCTGCTGGACTCCAACGACTATTACCAGTTTCAGGGCGGCATGCTCGCGGCCGTGGAAAGCCTCGGTGGCGACAAAGTTGCCAGCTACCACGGTGATCACAGCCAACCCGACCTACCGAAGATTCGCAGCCTCAAAGAAGAACTGAACCGGGTGGTGCGTTCGCGGGCGGCCAATCCGAAGTGGATCGAAGGGGTCAAGCGGCACGGCTATAAAGGCGCGTTCGAAATGGCGGCGACCGTGGATTTTCTATTCGCCTTCGACGCCACTACCGAGCTGATCGACGATCACCAGTATGCCTTGCTCGCCGATGCCTATTTGCTCGATCCATCGACCCGCGAATTCATCCAGCAACACAACCCGGATGCCCTGCGCGACATGACCGAACGCATGCTGGAGGCGCAGCAGCGTGGGTTATGGGAGGAACCGGGGGAGTATCGCCAAGCGTTGGAGAACCTTTTGCTGGATATAGAAGAGACATGAGTTTTTTAAATTCTACGAATGGATCTGACCTGACGCGATTCAGACTGTTGAAGCGAATTCATTCGTGAGAGGTCATCACAGGCGACCTATCTTTGGCGTCTGGCGGAGCACTTCGCGAATGAATTCGCTCCCACAGCGGATTTTATCGCTCCAACCATGTGTAATTGGACCAAAACCGGAACCAGAGCCTAACCCATGACCGACATCCCGCATTTCCCCCTGGCCGCTGTGGTCGGCGCCGATGAGTTAAAGCTGGCGCTGTGCTTGACCGCCATCGATCCGAAGATCGGCGGTGTGCTGATCGAGGGACCGCGTGGCATGGCCAAGTCGACATTGGCGCGAGGCCTGGCGGATCTGCTGGCCAGCGGGCAGTTTGTCACCTTGCCACTGGGCGCGACCGAAGAGCGGCTGATTGGCACCCTGGATCTGGACGCTGCGCTAGGCGAAGGACGGGCGAGCTTTTCGCCGGGTGTGCTGGCCAAGGCGGATGGCGGCGTCCTGTATGTCGATGAAGTCAATCTGTTACCGGATCATCTGGTCGATCTGCTGCTGGATGTGGCCGCCAGCGGGGTCAACCTGGTGGAGCGCGACGGCATTTCCCATCGCCACCCGGCGCGCTTCGTGCTGATCGGCACCATGAACCCGGAAGAAGGCGAGCTGCGTCCGCAATTACTCGACCGCTTCGGCCTCAATGTCGCCTTGAATGGCCAGACCATGCCTGAGCAACGGGGTCAGATCATTCGTCGCCGGCTGGATTTCGATGCCGCGCCCGAAGCCTTCTGTCAGCAGTGGGCAGGCAGACAGCAGGCGCTGAAGGACCGATGCGAAACCGCCCGAGGTTTGCTGGAGAACATCGAACTGGACGACGCGAGTCTGGCCACCATTACCCAGCGCTGCTATGCCGCCGGGGTCGATGGTCTGCGGGCGGATCTGGTCTGGCTGCGCGCGGCGCGGGCGCATGCGGCCTGGCGTGGAGCATCGAAGATTGCCCTTGAGGATATCGATGCAGTGGCCGAGTTCGCGCTGCGCCATCGTCGGCGTGACACTCAAGCGCCGCCGCCACAATCACCCCTGCAACAATCCTCGTCCAAATCGGACACTCCGGCGCAATCGCCGAACACACCACCGGAACATGGCGAGGGCAACTGGGGCGAGATGCCTGCGCCAGCGCTTGCCACCGGCGCGCGTCGTGAAGTGCCGAGCTGGCCAAAAAAGCCCTAGGCATCCGCCGCCCTCATCCGATGACGGCGGCGGATGCCAGGCCCCGGCCAGGTAACCTCAAGGGAGGTAAAAGCGGTGCGGCGCGGTCGGGTGTCGATGGCGCGATCGCCTGGTTGCCAACCCTGCTGCGCGGACGTCCGCAAAGCCGTATCGATCTCGTGCGTCAGCCCCGAACCCGGCGTGAGCAAACGTTATGGCTAGTGATTGTTGACGCATCGGCTTCGACCCGCCGTAACCAAGCCTTGACTCAGGCAAAGGGGCTGCTGGCCCAGCTGTTTGACGACGCCTACCGACAACGCGCACGGCTGGCACTGCTTACCGCCAGCGGCGGCAGCCCGCGCTGGCAGCACCATGGGCTCAAGGCAGGATCAGCGTTGCAACCGTGGCTGGAGACGTTGGGCGCGGGCGGCGGCACGCCGTTGTTCGAGGCCATCGATCAGGCGGGTCAGTGGCTTGGGAAACGGCGCAAGCGTTATCTCGCCGAGTCGCAACGGGTCTTGATTCTCACCGATGGTCGAGTCAAGGACGTCCCGCCTGTCGCGGCGTTCGCCTGCCCGAGCCTGTTGATCGACATGGAGCGAGGGCCGATCAGATTGGGCAGGGCAGTCGAGTTGGCCGGTCTGCTGGAAGCTGAATATCTCCACATCGATGGGATAAAACACTCAGCACTCAGATGAACGCTCAGGCAGGCATGGTCCAGGGTTCGAGGCTGTAGCCTTCGCCGCTGATTTCGGCGCGGGCTTGTTCCAGAAACTGCGCCAGCTGTTTTGGATCGGAGTAGGCGCTGCTCGGGATCTGCTTACGACCGATACGGGTGCTTGTGCGATCGACGACGGTCAGGTTCAGCACGCCGTCACCGTCCTGTGGAGCCCAGGCAACGCAGCGGAAGGGTTCGAATGCGTGACCGGCGATCAGCAGAGCATCGTTAAAGCGCAAAGGGGCGTTCATGGAAAGTCCTCAAGTGCCCGTATCAATTCAGCCACCGCCGGCGGGCTTCCCGAGCGGTTGGTACTAGTACTGATGACGCACGCCGTGGGTGAAGTCACAGGTATTTCGAATTTTTTTATCTTTCTCGCCAGAACATCGCCGGTAATTCAGAGCGCCTCAGCAGTTATCTGGCCTTTTTCCACGTGTTTATAGCCCTGATTCTTCGGCCGTTTTCCTCGTTAATAGCTCTGCCGCTTCGCTAATCACCTTTCGATCTTAGCCTTATATTTAAACGGTCCAAGCGCGTGTCAAAAATTTGCTAATGTATCGAGCAGAGCCGCCAAGGCACTGTTTCTAAAACTTTTTCTTCGCTCGAATTATTCATCCTGGCGCCAAGGAATTTCTCATGCATGAACCGGCATCGATCCGTCGGCTGTTAATTGTCGAACCGAGCGAAGAGTGTCTGCGTCTGATTCCTGGCTTGCGCATCGCCGGCTGGGAGGTGGACAGCTGCACGCTTGAAGCCGCCGCTTCTCGTCCGTGTGATGTCGGACTGATCCGACTGATGCCGCAACATCTGGAACAGCCGCAGGTCATCAAGGATCTGATCAGCCGCAGCCACACTGAATGGATTGCCGTGCTGACCGCCGATGACCTGCGGCGCGAGCTGATCGGTGATTTCGTCTGCGAATGGTTTTTCGATTTCCACACCTTGCCGTTCGATGTCGCAAGGGTTCAGGTGACCCTCGGGCGAGCTTACGGCATGGCGCGCTTGCGTGCCCAAGGTCCTAGGTATGGCAACGGGCCGGAGCATCAAATGCTCGGCGAGAGCAGGCCGATCCGTGAGCTACGGCGCTTGCTGACCAAATTGGCGCCGACCGAATCGCCGGTGTTAATCCGCGGTGAAACCGGCACTGGCAAGGAACTGATCGCGCGCACACTGCACATGCAATCCCAGCGTCGTCTTCAACCGTTCGTGTCGATCAACTGCGGCGCCATTGCCGAGCATCAGTTGCAGGCCGAGTTGTTCGGATATGAGACGGACGGCCTAAACGGCAGCCCGAAACGCAAGCCGGGGCGTATTGAAGCTGCCAATGGCGGCACGTTGTTTCTCGACGAGATTGGTGATCTGCCACTGGACGTACAGGCCAATCTGCTGCGTTTCCTGCAGGAACGACATATCGACAGCGGCGCGGAGCGTATCGCGGTGGATGTGCGCATTCTCGCGGCGACCCACGTGGACCTCGAGGCGGCAATTCGCAAGAAACGCTTTCGAGAGGATCTTTATTACCGGCTCAACGTGTTGCAAGTGGGGACGGCGCCGCTGCGTGAGCGGCATGGTGACCTGGCGTTGCTGGCCAATCATTTCGCGCATTTCTACAGTCAGGAAACCGGGCGCCGTCCACGCAATTTCAGTCAGGATGCGCTGGTCGCCATGGGCAAGCATGACTGGCCGGGCAACGTCCGTGAACTGGAAAACCGTGTGCGTCGCGGCCTGGTGCTGGCCGAAGGGCGGCAGATCGAAGCCTTCGACCTGGGATTGCTGGGTGAAGAGGAAATCAGTTCGAGCATGGGCACCCTGGATGAATACAAGTCCCGGGCGGAGCGTCAGGCACTGTGCGACGTGCTTACTCGGCACAGCGACAACCTCAGCGTCGCAGCCAAGGTGCTGGGCATTTCCAGGCCAACGTTTTATCGGTTGTTGCACAAGCATCAGATTCGCTGAGTGTCGTATCAGCGGCGAGTCAATAGTGAGTGCAGTTGCCTGTAGATACTCTTTTGCCGGCGGCGTTCCACCAAGCAACGCGGATTTGAACTGCTCCCAAAAAGTTGGACACCAATCCAAACTTTTGGGAGTGTCCTCCATGGGCAAGTATTCCATCGAATTCAAAATCACGGCCATCAAGGCTTACATCAACGGTGACGAGGGGTTTCGCAAGGTCGCTCGGCACTACTCGATGGACCACGGCTTG
>NZ_JBOICF010000101.1:0-7833 GCF_050739935.1 Pseudomonas sp.
CCGCTACCGCCGGCAAGCCGTGCGGCTACAGGGCGCTGGCGGTGTGCGGGGATGTGGTGTGCAAATAACCATGCAACAAACGCAATGCCGGGACATCCAGTGCCTGGGCGGCATAGCACAGGCCAACCCTGCGGATCAGATTGGGCGTGCGTGCCGGTCGGGCGATGACGCCTGCATGACGGTTGACCATCGACTCGGGCAGCATCGCCAGCCCCGCACCGGCCGCGACCAGCCGCAACACCAGCGTCATCGAGCCCGCCGTCGCCACTACCGACCCGGAGCTGCGGTTGTACAGTTCCATCAGGCGCTGGTGGGATGCGTGAGCAGGGCATGTAATCCATTGCACGTTGGCGAGGTCAGCTTCATCCAGCGCCGTTAGGTCCGCCAATGGATGGTCAACGGCAAGCGCCAACACGAAGGGCTCTTCCCACAGCGGGAGAAACAGTTCGTCCTCGCAGCAATCTTCCTCCACCGATAGCCGCGCATCGCCGCTGCAGCCGTCCTGTAATGTCAGCAATAGATTCGGCACGACCCGGTACGCCATCCCTAGAAACGCCTCCAGATGGCTGGCTGCGATCTCGCTTTCCACGCCGATCCCCAGCGTCAGCCGATCATTGCGCTGGCGGAACTGATTGCTCAGCGCCTGGGCTTCGGCCAGCAGTCGCCGTGCCTGCGGATAAAGCGTGCGGGCGTCGTCGGTCACTTCCACGCCTCTTGGCAGGCGCTGAAACAACGTGGTGCCTAATGCTTCTTCCAACTGGCGAATGGTCACCGACAGCGTGGGCTGGCTGGTGAACAGACGCTGCGCCGCCAAGGTGATATTGCGCTCCTCGAACACAGCGATGAAGGCATTGAGTTGACGAATATCCATATCAGAAACCGATATCAGTGAGAGGAATAAAGCATTTTTCGAGGGACGTGAGGGCTGAATATACTCGCTTTACTGCTTATCCATTGGCGCTTCTTATCGCTCCGTAGTCGGCGTCTGCCTGTGTTATCTGGAAGCCGATTCAGCTGTCGATAATCCGAGTAGTCTCGAACGACCGCTTCGCTATCCGCCATTCAAAAGAAAGAGAGGATTGAATGACCTACATCGCTGCCGAAAATCGTTATGAACGCGTTCCGTATCGCCGCGTAGGCCGTAGCGGCCTGGTTTTGCCCGCGCTGTCGATGGGCCTGTGGCACAACTTCGGCGACAGCACGCCGCTGGATACCCAGCGCGCGATGTTGCGCACCGCGTTCGATCTGGGCATTAACCACTTCGACCTCGCCAATAACTATGGCCCGCCCTACGGCAGCGCCGAAATCAACTTCGGCCGTCTGCTGCGTGAAGACTTCCAGCAGTACCGCGACGAGCTGATCATCTCCACCAAGGCCGGCTGGGACATGTGGCCTGGCCCATATGGGCAGGGCGGTGGTTCGCGCAAATACGTGCTGGCCAGTCTGGATCAGAGCCTGCAACGCATGGGCCTGGATTATGTGGATATCTTTTATTCGCACCGCTTCGACCCGGACACCCCGCTGGAGGAAACCGCTGGCGCGCTGGCCACCGCCGTACAGCAGGGCAAGGCGCTATACATCGGGATCTCGTCGTATTCCGGTGCCAAGACCCGGGAAATCGCCGGCCTGCTGAAGGAGTGGAAGGTGCCGCTGCTGATCCACCAGCCGGCCTACAACCTGCTCAATCGCTGGGTTGAAAAGGACCTGCTGGACACCACCGACGACTTGGGTTCGGGCGTCATCGCCTTCACTGCGTTGGCTCAAGGGCTGCTATCGGATAAGTACCTGAACGGGATTCCGAAGGATGCGCGGGTCAATCGTCCTGGCGGCGGTTCGTTGCAGGCTTCGCATCTGTCGGAGCAGAACATCGAGCACGTGCGCGCTCTGAACGAGATCGCCAAACGTCGTGGTCAAAGCTTGGCGCAAATGGCCCTGGCCTGGACGCTGCGCGATCCGCGGGTGACTTCCGCATTGATTGGCGCCAGCCGCCCGGAGCAGATCATCGAGAACGTGGGAGCGCTGGACAACTTGCAGTTCAGCCAGGAAGAACTGGCCGAGATCGACCGGTTCGCTGTGGAAGGCGGGATCAACCTGTGGGAAAAGCCGTCGTCGGCTGAGTGAAGGTTGATAACTGGTAAATGGAAATGAAGCACCTGTAGAAGCAGGCTTGCTGGCGAAAGCGGTGTGTCAGTCAGAGGATTTGGTACTGACACACTTCTTTTCGCCAGCAAGCCGGCTCCTACAATGATCGCGCTCTGTCCATCATTCAGGGGGCAGTTAACCCTCATCCCCCTCATCATCATCCCCACCATCGATCTTCATGCCCAACTCCTTGATCTTGCGCGTCAAGGTATTGCGGCCCCAGCCCAGCAGCACGGCGGCGTCGCGGCGGCGGCCAGCGGTATGCTTCAGGGCGGTTTCGATCATGATGCGTTCGAAGGTCGGCACCGCACTGTCCAACAGGCTGGATTGCCCGCGAGCCAGCGCTTGGTCGGCCCACTGACGCAGCGCCTGTTCCCAATTAGTGACCGGGGCGGCGTCCTGCGGCAGGCTGAGCAACTCTGGTGGCAGGTCGCTGATGTGCACTTCACGACCGGAGGCCATGACCGTGATCCAGCGGCAGGTGTTTTCCAACTGACGCACGTTGCCCGGCCAAGGCAGATGCTTGAGGTATTCCTCGGTCTCGGCCTTCAACAGCTTCGGTTCGACGGCCAACTCCTGCGCCGCACGGCTCAGAAAGTGTTTGGCCAGCGTCGGAATGTCTTCACGACGATCGGACAGACGAGGAATGTGGATGCGGATCACGTTCAGGCGGTGGAACAAGTCCTCACGAAACTTGCCTGCCTGGACCAGCGTTTCCAGGTTCTGGTGAGTCGCGGCAATGATGCGCACGTCCACCTTCACCGGCACATGACCACCGACCCGATAGAACTCGCCATCGGCCAGCACGCGCAACAGGCGAGTCTGGGTATCGGCAGGCATGTCGCCGATTTCGTCGAGAAACAAGGTACCGCCATCGGCTTGTTCAAAACGACCGCGACGCAGGTTGGCCGCGCCGGTGAACGCGCCTTTTTCATGGCCGAACAGCTCGGACTCCATCAGGTCTTTCGGAATCGCCGCCATGTTCAGCGCAATGAACGGCGAGGCCGAGCGCGGGCTGTGACGATGCAGAGCATGAGCGACCAGCTCTTTACCGGTACCCGATTCACCGTTGATCAGCACGGTAATGTTGGAATGACTCAGACGTCCAATGGCGCGAAACACTTCCTGCATCGCCGGTGCTTCACCGATGATTTCCGGAGTGCGGGTCAGGGTTGGCGCAACGTCCATGCCCTGTTGTTCCTGAGCATGCTGATTGGCGCGCTTGACCAGCGACACCGCTTCATCGACGTCGAACGGCTTGGGCAGGTATTCGAACGCCCCACCTTGATACGACGCCACCGCACTGTCCAGGTCCGAATGGGCGGTCATGATGATGACTGGCAGGCGCGGATGCTGTTCGCGAATCCGCGCCAACAGGTCCAGGCCGCTGGCGCCGGGCATGCGAATGTCGGAAATGATCACGTCCGGTTGCTGACGCGCCAGGCGGCTCATCACGCCGTCGGCGCTGTCGAAGCTTTGCGTGGTCATGCCTTCTTGCTGCAAGGCCTTTTCCAGTACCCAGCGGATGGAACGGTCGTCGTCGACGATCCAGACAGTTTCACTACGGCTCATGTCGAAGCTGCTCCTTGTTCCAGCGGCAAGAAGATCGAGAAAGTGGTGTGGCCAGGATGGCTGTCACACTCGATCAGCCCCTGGTGCTGACTAATGATGTTCTGAGTGATGGCAAGGCCCAGCCCGGTGCCATCGGGGCGGCCGCTGACCATCGGGTAGAAGATGGTTTCTTGAAGTTCCTGCGGGATGCCGGGACCGTTGTCGATGATTTCGATCTTGCTCACCAGGCGATGGCGCACGTGGCCGATGGTGAACTGGCGCATCGCGCGGGTGCGCAGGCTTATACGACCGAGACGAAGTTCGTTCTGCCCGCTGATCGCCTGCATGGCGTTGCGTACGATATTGAGCACGGCCTGAATCATTTGTTCGCGGTCGATCAAAACGTCCGGGATGCTTGGGTCATAGTCACGCACCAATGTGATGCAGCCCTGGCTTTCGGCTTCCACGAGACTGCACACGCGCTCCAGCACTTCGTGCACGTTGGTCATCGCCAGCGACGGCAGCTTGTTCGAACCGAGCATGCGGTCGACCAGGTTACGCAGGCGGTCGGCTTCTTCGATGATGACGTTGGTGTAGTCCTTGAGGCTTTCTTCCGGCAGTTCGCGAGCGAGCAATTGGGCGGCGCCGCGGATCCCGCCGAGCGGATTCTTGATCTCGTGAGCCAGTCCGCGGACCAGCATCTTGGTGGTTTCCTGCTTCGACAGCTGCGCCTCTTCTTTGGTGATACGCAACAGGCGATCACGGGGGTGGACTTCCAGCAGGAGCATCGTCTCGCCTTGCGACAGAATCGGTGTCACGGCGTAATCGACAGTCAGCGTCTGGCCGGTGAGCGCGGTGAGCATGGCTTCGCGCTTGGTGAACGGGTGTGCCTGCTCCACCGCCTGGCGCAGCGAGCTCAATGCCTCAGCGGACTCGGTAAACAACTCACTGATGAATTGCCCGTGGCTGCGCTGACCGCTGATTGCCAGCAGCATTTCGGCGGCCGGATTCATGTACTCCAGACGTAGCTCAGAGTTGAGCAGAATGGTGGCAGTGGTCAGATTGTCGAGTAACAGTCGGTGCAACGTATCGCTGATAGTCATGAATCTGGTTGACCTCTTTTGGCACATTGCACACTGAGCGGACCCAGGAGTGCAGGCTTTGGTTGGTCTTCGCCAGCGTAGGAAGACGGCCGCTACGGGTGCTTATCCCCTGCTTATTCGTAAGAAAATGCAAAAACCAAACCAAGCTCCGAAAAGAAGCGTCGGATGAAGCATTTCGGGCTTTTTTTGGACAGCCAGCCCGACTTCGGCGCGGCAAGAAGCGATTCGTGAACCAAAATGGGGTTTTAATCGGCGCGATCGTTCAGGTTGCGCACCATGGTGGAGCATAGTCATCTCGGCAGCGCTACATCAGAAAAAAGGCAGAATGCTGCTCTCTTCGGGTGGCTTGTCCTTGATCGGACATTCGGGGCGCACGCCGTAATCGTCGATCTTGCAGGGTTGGGCAAGGCGCTTTTGTGCGAGGGAGATGCGCATCATGTGGAATGGCTGGTTGGGCGTACGCTCAGCCACGCGACCGAACTCGTCGATGATCTCTATCGAGAGCTGATGGGTACCGCGGTCAATATTGGTCATCGGGAAAACCGGGCTGCGGCCGGCATTGCCATACGCCTTACCATCCAGCAGCAGGCGGTAGGTGTGACCGGGTTGAAGCTCCGGATCGTTAGTGACGGTCACGATCAGGTTGCCCTGAATGTCGCGGATCGTGCTGTCCGGCTCCGGCGCAAGAATGCGTAACAGCTGATAGCGAAACAGCGGCCCGGCCTTGGGTTTGGCGCTGGAAGCCTGGCTTGGCGTTTTAGGCGTGGACCTGATCTGGTTGCCGGGAGTGACCTCGACCTTTTTCGCATTTTTGTGAGGTTGATCGGTGAAAACCCGATTTCCCTCGGCGTCGATGTAGGTGTAGACGTCTGCAGCTGCCGGTTGGCCGATGAGCATGAGCAGGCAGATCAGCGCACGCCACAGCCATGAACTATCAGGGCTTGCCGACATGGACTCGCTGCACTGTGAGATTGATCGTCTGGCTTTGCTGAATCGTCTCTGTGCCTTGCAGCACCTGGACGGACAGGCTGTGTTCACCTCGGTCCAGTTCCACAACCTGAATGCGCGGAACATTGGTCGGTTGCCCGTAGGGGTTACCGTCTACTAGGAGTTGAAGCAGATGACCTGGCTGCAGACGCGGCTCGATTGCCACGCCGACTGTGAATGAACCGTTGTTGGCGCGCAGGGCTTCGCCATTGGGCAGATCAGTCAGCTCCAGCACTTGGTAGGCCGCGGCATTGGGCTGCGCCTGGGTCTGGTTCTGCGGAGGAGCAGGCACTGCGGGCGTTGGTCCCGCGGTTTCGACGCTGTTGAGTGGCGGCAGATCGACCGTCTCCGCTTTAGTCCCGTCGGGCGGCTGATTGCTGAAAGCCGTATTGCCGTTGGCGTCGGTGTATTTGTAGATCTGGGCGACTGCAGGAAGCGCAAGCAACAGCAGCACAAGGGCAAGGCTTTGACGCATGAATACTCCGGTCCACGATCAGGAGAACGACAGCGCGCGCCGGGCTACGTCGATAGTGCAGGGCGCAGTCGCCAGCATAGAGCAAAACCGGATTGGCGGTGAGCTCAGCCGCCATTCAGGTCAACCCTTGTTTGCGTCTGTGCACAGATCCTCTGCCGCTCGTTGCAGTGCAGTCACAAGGGTCGGGTCCGTTGCCTGACGCTCGATCTCGGCTTGCACCCAGCCATGGCAAGCATTGTCCTTGCGATACGGCAAAAACGCTGCGTACTTCTCCATCAGCATCGGTTGCAGTGTATCGAGACGCGTGCGAATCCCTGTCGTCAGGCTGGCAGTGGGTTTCTCGGGCGGCTGAATATCTTCGTGCCATTGAGCGATACGCGCGTACTGCACCATTTTGTTGGCTTCGATCTGCGCCGTCATGAACCTGTGAATGTCGTCTTTGTCGAGCCTGTATGTTGCGGCCTGGGATTCGGCATTGGCGATCACCTGCCGCTCGCGATCAGTGTCCTGCACCGGCTTGCCGCTGTAGAACTTGCTCTGCGCGACATCATTGGCAATGTCGAGGCGTTGCCCGATGGTATCGATCAGCGAGCGCAGTTCGGCAGGCGCTGGCCGGTTGATAGCGGCGCCAGTGCAAGCACAAATCAGGGGTGAGATCAGAAGCATGAGCAAGATCGGTTTGAGCATGTCGATGTCCGTGTAAGTTCTTGGAGCGTCCGGGAGCAGGCTGGATGAAACAGTATCCGGAAAAAAACTTTGTAAACACGATAAATAAGTACCACCACATACGGCATTCAGATTTTTCTTGCCTCATCACACCATTCCCCAGGCATAAAAAAGGCCCCCCAAAGGAGGCCTCTCTTTCACGCAGCTTTCGCTGGCGCGACTGGATCAGCAGCTGTAGTACAGCTCGTATTCCAGTGGGTGTACGAAGGTACGTACCTTGATTTCTTCTTCCGATTTCAGAGCGATGTAGGCATCGATGAAGTCGTCGCTGAAAACACCGCCTTTGGTCAGGAACGCGCGACCTTTGTCCAGCGATTCCAGGGCTTCTTTCAGGCTGCCGCAAACTTGTGGGATCTCTGCAGCCTCTTCAGGTGGCAGGTCGTACAGGTTTTTGTCAGCTGCATCGCCAGGGTGGATTTTGTTCTGGATGCCGTCCAGGCCTGCCATCAACAGAGCAGCGAACGCCAGGTATGGGTTGGCCGATGGATCCGGGAAACGTGCTTCGATACGACGGCCGCGTGGGCTGGAGACGTAAGGAATACGGATCGACGCGGAGCGGTTACGAGCCGAGTAGGCCAGCATTACTGGCGCTTCGAAACCTGGGACCAGACGCTTGTAGGAGTTGGTCGACGGGTTGGTGAAGGCGTTGATCGCCTTGGCGTGCTTGATGATGCCGCCGATGTCGTAGAGCGCTGTCTCCGACAGGTCGGCGTAGCCCGAGCCCGCGAACAGCGGCTTGCCGCCCTTCCAGATCGACTGGTGGCAGTGCATGCCCGAGCCGTTGTCGCCCTTGATCGGTTTCGGCATGAAGGTCGCCGTCTTGCCGTAGGAGTGGGCGACGTTGTGGAC
>NZ_JBOICF010000102.1:0-83115 GCF_050739935.1 Pseudomonas sp.
GAATGACACTGCGCGTTCGCCAGCAATCCGGCTCCTACAATGAAATCGAACATCTGCTACGCCGCGCGCCGTCCCGTATAATGCTGGCCTTTTCCAGCGAGCACCCTCCCCCGTGGCCAACAAACGCTATGCCTGCATCGGCTTATACAACCCCAAATCCCCGGAAAACGTCGGTTCGGTGATGCGCGCGGCGGGCTGTTACGGCGTGGCATCGGTGTTCTATACCGGCAAGCGCTACGAGCGGGCCCGGGACTTCGTGACCGACACCAAGAAGATTCATCAGGACATTCCGCTGATCGGCATCGATGACCTGAAAAAGATCATTCCCCTGGGCTGCATCCCCGTCGCCGTCGAGCTGGTGGAAGGCGCACGCTCACTGCCCGAATACACTCATCCGGATCGCGCGATCTACATCTTCGGGCCGGAAGACGGCTCGCTCGACAAAGAGATTCGTGACTGGTGCGAAGACGTGGTGTACATCCCCACCACCGGCTGCATGAATCTGGCCGCGACCGTCAACGTCGTGCTTTACGACCGCATGGCCAAGGGCAACAGCACCCGTTCCGGGCCACAGTTCGGCCGCGATACCGATCGCACCTGATCGCTCCCCGCGACAAACGCATTGAACAGTTTGCGCTTGTGACAGTCAGCTTTAGGGACCTTACTTTTCATGGAGCACGCATCATGAGCGATACCCCGATCCTTAAACGCGTCGACCGCCCACTGCACGATTACCCAGAGCAGAACGTACAGGGTTGGGAGCGCATTGGCTCGCTGGCCGGTGGCGTGCTGATGATGGGCAAGGGCCTGCGCCGCGGCGGCATCTTCGGTCTGGTGCAACTGGCCATCGGCGGCGCCGTACTGGCCCGTGGCATCACCGGCCACTGCTCGGCCAAGTCGCTACTGGAGAAAAGCCGCAGCGACATGGATCAGGCGCGCACGCGCATCGAACAAGCCGGCGCCGAGCTGAGCAAGCTCAAGACCAAGGCGGAGGTGGCGGCGGAAGAAGCCGTCGTGAAGGGCGTCGATGCAGTGACAGGGCCGAAGGGCGTTTGATTCAGCCCCGATAGAAGGATGTAACGGCACGGCTTGCCGGCGGTAGCGATCTCAGGACGCCACCGCCGGCAAGCCGTGCTGCTATGCGATGAATCAGCCAGCGCGAAAGATCAGGTAATCCTCCCAGTCATCCTCTGCGACGCTCTTTTCGCTGAGCATGCGGCCGGATTGGGAAATACGTTGTTTATGGACCTGATCCCGGTCGCCGCACACCAGATGATGCCAGAGCGGCAGATCCTTGCCCTCGCTGACCAAGCGGTAGCCGCAGGTGGGCGGCAGCCACTTGAACTCATCGGCCTGACCCGGCGTGAGCTGAATGCAATCGGGCACCAAGGCCCGGCGATTCGGGTAATCGGTGCACTGGCAGGTGTTCAGATCCAGCAATTTACAGGCGATGCGCGTGTAATAGACGCTGCCATCGTCCTCATCCTCGAGCTTCTGCAGGCAACACAGGCCGCATCCGTCGCACAGGGATTCCCACTCGACCTGATCGAGTTGAGTGAGGGTTTTGCGCATCCAGAACGGTTCGACTTTGGCGGCCATGATTTCGCAGAGATCGGTATCGGGTGATGAAAAGGCCGCCAGTCTAGTGGTACATCGCATCAGGGCCAAGCGCTGGCGACTGTCGGTAAGCGCAGACTTGTCAGCAGACAGTCGGCGCAGTAGTTTTACGCCTTCGCGAACGCAACCCACAGCGGCCTCGCGACACATCACACAGCATGTTTCGACGATGCCTGCCGTCCACGGCCCATCTGACTGATTCCGTTCGTCGCCCTCGCTGGCGGGCGGCCATCTCAATTTTTCAGGATCAGAATTCCATGAGCGACAACTCTCGCGTTGCCGGATACGCCATTCATCCACAGTTCACCGATCGCTGGTCGCCGCGCGCCTTCAACCGAGAAAGCATTCCGCAGGAAACCCTGCTGAGCTTCTTCGAGGCCGCCCGCTGGGCGCCATCTGCCTACAACTCGCAGCCTTGGCGCTTTCTCTATGCTCGCCGCGACACACCGAACTGGGAGCGCTTTCTCGGTCTGCTGAACGAGTTCAATCGCGGTTGGGCGCAGCATGCGTCGGCACTGGTCATCATCATTTCCAAAACCACTTTCATCGCGCCGGGCGCCACCGAAGAAACGCCTGCGCTCTGGCACACCTTCGACACCGGTTCAGCCTGGGGACACCTGGCGCTGCAAGCGAGCCTCAGCGGCTGGCACACCCACGGTATGGCCGGTTTCGATCAGGAACTGACCCGCAAGGAACTGAAGATCCCGGAAGGTTATGCACTGCATGCGGCGGTGGCGATTGGCAAACTAGGTGACAAGGCGACCCTGGCCGACTACCTGCAAGCCCGCGAAACCCCAAGCCCACGCCGGCCGCTGGCGGAATTGGCGGCTGAGGGGGATTTCACTCTGTAAACCGGGGCAACGATCCGCAGGCATGTATCGGTTTGCCTGTGCATGCTGAACCTGGGGGAGCGAATTCATTCGCGATTGGCCTGCGCACGCTGAACCTGTGGGAGCGAACTCATTCGCGATTGGCCTGTGCACGCTGAACCTGTGGGAGCGAATTCATTCGCGATTGGGTGGTACATCCGATGCATCTCTGTCGTCTGTACCTACGTCTCGCGAATGAATTCGCTCCCACAGGGGGAGGTTTGCTCACCGAGAAAAAGATTTCCGACACTGAATCCGGGCATCAATACCCCCTTTCGCGAAATCCACTTCCCCGCGAAACCCCAAGCCCCATGTGGCCGCTAGTGGAACTGGCGGTTGAGGGGGATTTCACTCTGTAAGCCGGGCAACGATCCGCAAACATACGCCGGTTTGCCTGTGCATGCGGAACCTGTGGGAGCGAATTTATTCGCGATTGGCCTGCGCACGCTGAACCTGTGGGAGCGAATTCATTCGCGATTGGGTGGTGCATCCGATGCATCTTTGTCGTCTGTACCTACGTCTCGCGAATGAATTCCCTCCCACAGAGAGATTTGAGTTTGCTCGCCAGGAAAAAGGTTTCAAACACTGAATCCGCGCATCAATACCCTTTCGCGAAATCCACTTCCCCGCGCAACGCCTCACCTGCCGTAAACGCGTTCAGGTTCTCGACAAACAATTGCGTCATGGCCAACGGCGAAGTGGGTGCCGAGCTGTGGCCGGTCAACAGCAGGCCCCAGGCGGTCCAGAACGGATGACGTTGTGGTAATGGTTCCTGACGACAAACGTCTATCACCGCGCCCGCCAGATGACCTTCCTTCAGCGCATTGACCAGATCGGCGTCGACCACCGCCACGCCGCGTCCGACGTTGATGAACAACGCCGATGGCTTGAATTGGGCGAACAGCTTCGCATCATAGATATCGTGGGTCTGCTCCGTGTTGGGCAGCAGGTTGATGACGAAATCGACCTCGCTCGCCAATCGTGGCAGATCCTCCAGCGCGCCCACTTCAACGAACGGCGCCAGCGTGCGGGCTGTCGTAGCGACGCCGTACAGCTCGACGCCGAACGGGACGAGGAACTGCGCAACGCTGACACCGATATCGCCGGTGCCGACGATCAAGGCCTTGCGCCCGGCCAGACTCTGGCCCATCCGGGCATCCCATTTGCGCTCGACCTGACTCACCAGCCGGGCCAGCACTTCGCGCTCGTGAACCAGCATGTAGGTCAGCACGAACTCGGCCATGACCTGACCAAAGATGCCCACCGCACGGGTCAACCGGTAGTCACGGTTGAGACCGTCGGCAAGCAGCGGCGTGATCCCGGCCCAGGTCGATTGCAGCCATTGGGGTTTGTGCCCCTGACGAAGCAGATTCGCCAGCAGGTCAGGCTGCCCCAGCCAGACCGGTGCATCGGCAGCCATTTTCGACAATTCGGCGGAATCGCCGCTGCTCAGCACTTCGACACCGGGGGCAGCCTTGCGAAGTAGTTCGGTATAAACAACGTAATCGTGTTCGGCGATCAGAACGCGCATGGATTCAAAACTCAAAAAAACAGGACATGCGACCGCGGGACATCCGGCGCCCGCGGTTTATGAAAACCCAGGCAGGCCAGAAACCACAGCGGTCCGGTGAACCCCTGCGCTGAATTGCAGGGTCAAAAAATCGGTCAGACCGGGTCGTTGCGGCGCAACAACTCTTCGGGCAAATGCTCGATGTACTCGTCCTCGGCCGGTGGCATCTGCAGGTGATAGCCCTGCTTTTCCAGATTGGCCAGAACCGCATGAATGTCCTCGCGGGCCAGGGTACGCTCAGGCGTCAGGACTAAATCGAAGGCGTGCTGCGGCTTGCCGAACGCGACGAGCAATTCGTCTGGCACGCGCTCGAGTACATCGCTTTTGAGCACATACAGGTACATCCCGTTCTTGCGCGGGCTGCGATAAATGGAGCAGATACGTTTCAAGGCTGTTCTCCGGCGCTGGCCAGGCTGTCGAGCAGCATCTGGCCCATCAATTCGCGGCGCCAGCCACGCAGCGAATCGGGCAGTTTATAGGGACCGTCAGGGAAACCGGTCTTGAGCAGGGCTTCGAGAGTCTTCTTGCGCAGCATCAGCTCCGGCGCCATGTCCAGGCGTTCGGCTTGCTGCTGGCCAATTGCACGCAGGCTCTTCAATACATTCGACGCTTCGATCGGCAATGGCTCGGGCAACGCCGGGGGCCATAGATCAGGTGACACGCTGCCGGCCTTTTTGATCAGATCCAGCAGAAACTCGCCGTCCTGGCGTACGGTCTTGGGGTGCATATCTTCGATTTTCGCCAGCGCCCCGAGATTGTCCGGCTGATTCTTGGCCAGCGGCCATAACGAATGCTCGCGCAGGACGCGGTTGCGCGGCTGATTGCGCAGACGAGCCTGCTGTTCGCGCCAAGCGCACAGCTCACGCAGCACGTTCAATTGAGCGCGAGACAGCTTCCAGGCCAGCTTAGCTTCGCGGTAGACCTCGTATGGGTCGGTTTCGCGACGCAGGTTGGCAACCAGTTCGGCGCCGTCTTCCAGCACCCAGGCGTATTTGTCGTCGGACAGACGCGGGCGCAGCAGGCTGTAGACTTCGGCCAGGTGCACGGCATCTTCGGCGGCGTAACTGATCTGGGTGTCCGACAGCGGCCGCTGCAGCCAGTCCGAGCGGGTTTCGCCCTTGGGTAACTCGATGTTCAGCACTTCCTGCACCAGACGTGAATAGCCCATCGAGAACCCGAGATTCAGATAAGCGGCGGCCAGCTGAGTATCGAACAAAGGCGCAGGCAGGCTGCCGGTCAGACGCAGCAAGACTTCAAGGTCCTCGCTGCAGGCGTGAACCACCTTGATGACGTCGGAATTTTCCAGCAGCTCGGCCAGAGGTTTCCACTCGTTAATCAGCAACGGATCAATCAGGTAGGCGCGCGAGCCGTCACCGATCTGCAACAGCGCGGCGATGGGATAGAAGGTGTCGACACGCATGAATTCGGTGTCGAGCGCGACAAACGGCAGTGTCTGCCACTGCGCGCAGTGTTGGGCGAGGCTGTCGTCGTCGCGAATCCAGTGAATATCGATGGCCACACGGCTCTCCCTTGAAGAATGGCGCGCAGTATATATCGCTACAGGCGTCTACCGCGCATCCTCCTGCAAGTCTCGAACAACTTCATCTTCGCTGTTTATCGATAAGACATCGAAGTACTACCGTCCATCGGATCAATCAACCGTCTTGCGCAGCACGTAGACACGCCACATGGCGTAGCCCGGCAAAAAATCCCGATGGCCGACCATCCGAAACCCGGCTTCGATGAACTCGGACTCAATCTCCGTCCGACACACGACAAAGCGATTTCGTACCGCTGGCGCGCCGCCGACAGACCGCCGATACGCTTCTTGACGCTTGCGTCGCCAGGCCTTGATGTTGCCATCGACCCACAATGCAACGATGGCGGTGTCGCGGGTCACACGATAAAACTCCTGCAGAATTGCCTTGCGTTCTTCGCTGTCAGCAACGTGATGGAAAAGTCGCATGCAGAAAATGCAATCGACCGAATTGGCGGAGAGGTTGATGGACAGTGCCGAACTCTGAAATGTACGAATACGCTTGCGCACCTTGGCCGGAGATTGCGCCTCGGCGATGTCCAGCATGTCGGAGCACCGGTCTGCAGCCAGAATCACCCGGTTAGCGCGTTCTGCCAGCACCGGCCAGAAACGGCCGGAGCCCGAAGGCAGATCCAGCACCAGACCAGGGTCGCCAGCATCGCGCAGAGCCTGACGCGCCAGTTGTGCATCGCGCCACAGGCTCAAGCGCCGGGCCAGGCCCTGTTCGTGATGCCGCGCGTATTGCTGTTGCTGGTTGTCGTCGCTCGCATGTTCACTCATTGGCCAGTACCCCGTCCGTATATATCCCCCGGCAGCCGGCGAACATATCCAGCTCCGGGTTATAGACACTGGTGCGAACCTCCAACAACCCCAACATCGAGTGGAAGAGGTTGTCCTGGCTCAAGGGCGCATCGCGCTCTTTTTGCAGGCAATGCGTATCCACCGCGAACGCCTGCTGATAGTTATCGGAGAACCAGGCAATCATCGGTACATGTTTCTGTTGATCCGGCGCCAACATATAAGGCGTGCCGTGCAGGAACAGGTTGTACTCGCCCAGGGATTCGCCATGATCGGACAGGTACAACATCGCAGTGTCGACCTTGTTCTGATTGCTGCGCAGGATATCGATCAACGAAGCCAATACATGATCGGTATATAGCAAGGTATTGTCGTAACCGTTGACGATACTTTCCCGCGTACAGTTATTCAGTGCATTGCTTTCACATACCGGCGTGAACTTCTCGAATTCTTTCGGATAACGCTTGAAGTATTCAGGACCATGACTGCCCATCTGGTGAAGTACCAGCACGGTATCTTTATCCAGGTGATCGATGAAGTTCTGCAGGCCTTGCAGCAGGATCTCATCGCGACATTCGTTATTGGCGCACAGTACGGGATCCTTGAGGTTGCTGACGTCCTGCAGGCTCACGCGATCGCACGTCCCCTTGCAGCCGGACTGGTTGTCCCGCCAGATGACGTCCAGGCCGGCACGCTTGAGCACGTCGAGCATGCCTTCCTTGTTTCTGGCGGCGCTGGCGTCATAGTCCTTGCGGCCCATGTTGGAGAACATGCATGGCACCGATACCGCGGTCTCGGTGCCGCAGGAATGCACGTCAGTAAAAGTCAGCACGCCACGCTCTTGCTTCAGTTGCGGCGTGGTGTCGCGGTTGTAGCCGAGGATGCCGAAGTTCTCGGCACGCGCGCTTTCGCCGACTACCAATACCGTCAGCGACTTACGCTTGTGCTGCTGCCAGTCGCTGGCGAGTTTCGCGTCCTGACCGATACTCACGAACGGTTGCTGCGCCGATTTCACCTGCTCGCTCAAATACCCCACCGATGCACCGATGTAATTGCTCGGCACCACCATCAGCCGCAACTCATGATGATTGCGGAACAGCGATGACAATCCCTGATAATTCACCAGTGCCACGCTACCTATCACACCGGCACACACGGCGCTGACCACGACTTTGCTCAGTATTTCCCGCGGCCAACGGCGGTAACTGATCGGAACTCTCCAGCAGATCAACGAAGGCAATACACCTAGCAGCAGCAAATAAACGATCAGTTTCAACGACAACAAACCTTGAACTTCACTAGGGTTGGTTTCAGCAAAGTTGCGGAACATCCCCGAGTCGATCATGACGCCATATTGATTCATGAAATAAGCCACGCCCGCACTGATCATGAACAAAACAGTCAATACGGGTTTCAATACTTTGCTGAAGGCAAATAGCGTCAGAAAAATATTGAAGACACAGAAAATCATCACCACAAAAGCGCCGCGCAACAAAAGCCCTTTACCGCTGAAGTCGGTAATGGCGAATAAATGCTGCCAGAGCGTCAGGTTGAATCCGGCCAATAAGAAAATACTGGCGAACACGGTCGCAAGCTCAGGACGAACTGCTTTTACGTTCAGCATGGTGGGGTCTGTATGCCTGAAAAGAGAATGCCAATCAGGAGAATGAAAACTCCTTCGACGTCGCAAACTTTAGGCAGTTGGCTATCAATTTTTTGTGAAAAGGATGAGAACAAATGGTGGGGGTCGGATTCTTTTGTTGTAGGACGAACTCCTGCTTGAGAAACCTGTGACGCGCCGCGAATTTGTAGGGCCGGCTTGCTGGCGAAAGCACAGTGTCCGTTGAGGCAAGTGCGACTGGAAGTTCGCAATCGTCAGCAAGCCGGCTCTTACAGCGTATCGGTGGCAAGTTCGACAGCAGCGACGCCAGCCCCCACATTTTTTTCAGCAGCGAGCGCATCCTCAATGATCATCTGCGCCGCCTTCTCGGCAATCATCACCGTGGGCGAGCAGGTGTTGCCGGAGGTGATGGTCGGCATGATCGAGGCATCGACCACGCGCAACCCTGCCACACCGTGAACCCGCAGGCGTTCGTCGACCACGGCATCAGGCCCCTGCCCCATCTTGCAGGTGCCCACCGCATGAAAAATGGTGGTGCCTATGAGACTTGCGGCATGGCGCAGTTCTTCGTCAGTTTGCAGTTGAGCGCCAGGCAGGTACTCGACGGGTTCGTAACTGGCCAGCGCTGGCGCGGCGGCGATGCGGCGGGTCAAGCGGATTGCATCGGCGGCGACTTTCAGGTCGGTTTCGTGACTCAGGTAGTTGGGGCGAATGATCGGTACGGCATCGGCCAGCGGCGAGCGGATCTCCACGGTGCCACGGCTTTGCGGGCGCAGGTCGCAAACAGACGCCGTGAAAGCGGGAAAGCCGTGCAAGGGCTCGCCGAAGCGCTCCAGCGAAAGCGGCTGCACGTGATATTCCAGATTCGCCGAGGTCTGTTCCGGGCCGGAGCGGGCGAACGCCCCCAATTGACTCGGCGCCATCGCCAGCGGCCCGCTGCGATTGAGGGCATAACGCAATCCCATGTTCATCTTGCCCCACAGGCTGCCAGCCATCTGGTTCAATGTATGGCCGTTGCTGACCTTGTAGATCAGCCTCAGCTGCAAGTGGTCCTGCAAGTTGCCGCCAACGCCCGGTAACTCGTGGCGCACGCCGATGCCAAACTTTTCCAGCAGTGGACGCGGGCCGATCCCCGAGCGCTGCAAGACCATCGGGGAACCGATCGAGCCGCAGCACAGAATGATCTCCCGCTTGGCGCGCAGCCTCTGTTGCTGATTACCAACTTTGGCCAGCACCGCGCTCGCCCGAGCGTTTTCGAACTCGATTCGCGACACTTCGGCATTGGTCATTACCGTGAGGTTCGGCCGCTGGGCGATCGGACGCAAAAACGCTTTCGACGCGTTCCAGCGCACGCCCCGCCGCTGATTGACTTGAAAGTAGCTGCAGCCTTCGTTGTCGCCGCCGTTAAAGTCGGGAATCGAGGCGATGCCGGTTTGCGCAGCAGCCTTGCGAAAAGCATCTAGCAAGGCCCATGACAGCCGCTGCTGCTCCACGCGCCACTCACCTTGCGCACCGTGAAGGTCGGAATCGCCAGCGAAATGGCTTTCGGAGCGTTTGAAGATCGGCAACACGTCCTGCCAACCCCAACCCTTGTTGCCCTCGGCCGCCCAGCCGTCGTAATCGCGAGACTGGCCACGCATGTAGATCATGCCGTTGATCGACGAACAGCCGCCCAGCACTTTGCCGCGCGGGTAACTGAGGGCGCGCCCGTTCAAGCCAGGTTCGGCTTCGGTCTTGAAACACCAATCGGTGCGCGGATTGCCGATGCAATAGAGGTAACCCACCGGCACATGAATCCAGGCGTAGTTGTCCTGCCCGCCTGCTTCGAGCAGCAGTACACGATGAGAAGAGTTGTGTGACAGTCGATTGGCCAGCAGACACCCGGCGGGGCCCGCGCCAACGATCACATAGTCATAGAGCACACTGTCCGGTTGCATGTGTCCCTCGTCGATCTTTTTGTTTTTATCGAGGGCCCATCCTGATGTTTTTTGCGAAAAAACAAAAGACCGCCCTGTAGGGCGGTCTTTTGTCGAACATCGTTGAATCGGATGCGCTAGGAACCTTGGGGGAGCGAATTCATTCGCGAGACGTCAGCACAGACGATAGTAATACGTTGACTGTACTGGCCACTCGTCGGAGTGCCGCCAGAATGAACTCGCTCCCACAGGGGTATCGCATTTACTCCGCATCACGTGTCAGTTACACCGCGCTACGACGATAGCTGCGATAGTTCGGCATCCAGAAGTTACGCTCGATGGCTTCCAGCAGCATCTCTTCAGTGGTTTCCAGCGCGACGTTTTCTGCCTGCGCCTGTTTGGCCACTGCCAACGCGATCTTCTTGCTCACGGTCTGGATTTCTTTCAGCGGCGGCAGTACTGCATCGCCCTTGCCGGTCACCATCGGCGAGCATTCGGCCAGCGCGTTGGAGGCGGCCATCAGCATCTTGTCGGTGATACGGGTGGCTTTCGCCGCGACCACACCCAGACCAATGCCCGGGAAGATGTAGGAGTTATTGCACTGAGCGATGTGGAACGTGCGGTCGCCTACAGTCACGGGTGCAAACGGACTACCCGTCGCGACCAGCGCCTCGCCGTTGGTCCAGGTCAGGACTTCCTGTGGCGTGACTTCGACCTTCGAGGTCGGGTTGGACAGCGGCATCACCAGCGGCTTGGCGCAGTGCTTGTGCATTTCGCGAATGATCTGCTCGGTGAACAGCCCACGCTGGCCCGATACACCGATCAGCACGGTCGGTTTGCCGTGGGTAACCACGTCCAGCAGTTCAGGATAGCCGTCGCCGCTTGACCAGCCCGCCACGTCACCCGCTTTCTGCGCCAGGTTTTTCTGGAAGTCGAGCAGGTTGTCCATGCTGTCGGTCAGCAGGCCGAAACGATCGACCATCATCACGCGCTTGCGGGCTTCGGCTTCACTCAGACCCTCGATCACCATCGCGGCGATGATGTGCTCGGCGATGCCGCAACCGGCGGAACCGGCGCCCAGGAACACCACGCGCTGCTGGCCCAGGGTTTCATTCTTGGCCTTGCACGCGGCGAGCAAAGTACCCACCGCCACCGACGCAGTGCCCTGGATGTCGTCGTTGAAGCAGCATAGCTCGTCGCGGTACTTCTCCAGCAGCGGCATGGCGTTGGTCTGGGCGAAGTCTTCGAACTGCAGCAGCACGTCCGGCCAGCGCCGCTGAACGGCTTCGATGAACAGCGCGATGAAGTCGTCATATTCCTTGCCGGTGACACGCTCATGGCGCCAGCCCATGTACATCGGGTCGTCCAGCAGTTCTTTGTTGTTGGTGCCCACGTCCAGCACGATCGGCAAAGTGTACGCCGGGCTGATACCGCCGCACGCGGTGTACAACGACAGCTTGCCGATCGGGATGCCCATGCCGCCGATGCCCTGGTCACCCAGGCCGAGGATGCGTTCGCTGTCAGTCACCACGATGATCTTGATGCGATCTTTCGTCGCGCTGCGCAGAATGTCGTCGATGCGATCGCGCTCCGGGTAGGAAATGAACAGCCCGCGATGGGTGCGGTAGATCTTGGAGAATTCCTGACACGCCTGACCCACGGTCGGGGTGTAGATGATGGGCAGCATCTCTTCCAGATGCGAGTCCAGCAGGCGGAAGAACAACGTTTCGTTGTTGTCCTGGATCGATCGCAGATAAATGTGCTTGTCGAGATCACTCGCGCACTGCTTGTACTGGCTGTAAACGCGGGTCAGTTGCTCCTCGATGGTCTCGACGTTCTGCGGCAGCAGGCCGACCAGGTTGAAATCCACCCGCTCCTGCGGCGTAAAGGCGCTGCCTTTGTTGAGCAGCGGCATCTCCAGCAACGAAGGGCCGGCGTAGGAAATATATAAAGGTCGCGAGGTCTTGGTCATTTTCTGTAATCGCCTTTTCTCTATTTGCTCTATCAATGCGTAATCGAAACGATGCCCCGGAGGTCGGTCTTTCACGACGCTCGACGCAGGATCCATCCGAAGAAAATTGGGGAGATAAAAATCAGGGTGCCTATCTTACTCGTCTCGAAGCGATTGCGACATTTTGTCACTGTTTTGATTGCCAAATGATGGCTGAGCGCGAGAGGAATGACAGTGAAACAGTTGTCAGGAAGGCGCGTCGGATCCTTGGCCGGACTGGCTACAAATGTTTCATGGGCGGCCAGATCAGACCACGAACGTCGCATTTAATAGCAAAAAGTCCTTTTCGCCCTTTCGATCCACTTCGAGTGAAGGCACAATCGCCGTCCTTTTTCGGCTGGCATTGCTGGAGGCCACGAAATGATCAAAACGCCGTACTACCTCATCGACAAAGAAAAACTGCTGCGCAACATGGAAAAGATCGCGTACATGCGCGAGCAATCCGGTGCGAAAGCCCTGCTGGCACTCAAGTGTTTCGCGACCTGGTCGGTCTTCGACCTGATGCAGCAGTACATGGACGGGACCACCTCTTCTTCTCTTTATGAGTTGAAGCTCGGTCGCCAGAAGTTCGAGGGCGAGACGCATGCTTACAGCGTGGCCTGGGCAGATGACGAGATCGAAGAGATGCTCGAAAACTGCGACAAGATCATCTTCAACTCCATCAGCCAGCTGGAACGCCATGCCCCCGCCTGCACAGGCAAAGTGCGCGGCCTGCGTGTCAACCCGCAGGTGAGCAGCTCCGATTACTTGCTGGCCGACCCGGCACGACCGTTCAGTCGCCTGGGCGAATGGGATCCTGAGAAAATCGAGAAAGTGATCGAGCAGATCACCGGTTTCATGTTCCACAACAACTGCGAAAACGGCGATTTCAGCCTGTTCGACCAGATGCTGTCGACCATCGAAGAGCGCTTTGGCCATCTGCTGCACAAGGTCGAGTGGGTCAGCCTGGGCGGCGGCATTCACTTCACTGGCGAAGGCTATCCACTGGACGCGTTTTGCGCGCGCCTGAAGGCTTTTTCGCAGAAATACGGCGTGCAGGTTTATCTGGAGCCGGGCGAAGCCGCCATCACTCAAAGCGCATCGCTGGAAGTGACCGTGCTCGACACCCTGTACAACGGCAAGCACTTGGCCGTGGTCGACAGCTCCATCGAAGCGCACATGCTCGACCTGCTGATCTACCGCCTGGACGCCAAACTGGCCCCGAGCGAAGGCGAGCACACGTACATGGTGTGCGGCAAATCCTGCCTGGCGGGGGACATCTTCGGGGAATACCAATTCGATCGTCCGCTGACTATCGGCGATCGGCTGTCGTTCGTGGACGCAGCGGGCTACACCATGGTCAAGAAAAACTGGTTCAACGGTCTGAAAATGCCGTCCATCGCAGTGAAACAACTCGACGGTACAGTCGAAGTGGTTCGCGAATTTGGTTTCGACGATTATCTGTCCAGCCTCTCGTAAGCTGGCAGAAAGGAGAGAGAAAGAAATTGAAGAAGAACGTTCTTATCATTGGTGCAGGAGGTGTCGCCAAGGTGGTGGCCCACAAGTGCGCGCAGCATAACGATGAACTCGGTCGTATTGCCATCGCGTCGCGCAACATCTCCAAGTGCCAGGCCATCATCGACAGCGTCAACGCCAAGGGCAGCCTAAAGCAGCCTGCGGAAATCAAGGCTTACGCCTTGAACGCGCTGGATATCGAAGCGACCAAATCGCTGATTCTCGAAACCGAATCGCAGATCGTCATCAACGTCGGTTCATCGTTTCTCAACATGTCGGTGCTGCGTGCCTGCATCGATACCGGCGTGGCTTATCTGGATACCGCTATCCACGAAGAGCCGGGCAAAGTCTGCGAAACACCGCCCTGGTACGGCAACTACGAGTGGAAGCACCTCGAGGAGTGCCAGCAGAAGAACATCACCGCAATTCTCGGCATCGGCTTCGACCCGGGCGTGGTCAACGCCTACGCAGCCCTGGCGCAGCAAGAATATTTCGACCGCATTGATTCAATCGACATTCTCGACGTCAATGCCGGCTCCCATGGCAAATATTTCGCCACCAACTTCGACCCGGAAATCAACTTCCGCGAATTCACCGGACAGGTGTGGAGCTGGCAGAACAGCCAGTGGGCCAGCAACACCATGTTTGAAGTCAAGCGCACTGATGACCTGCCGGTCGTAGGCGCGCAGGACCTTTACCTCACCGGCCACGATGAAGTGCACTCGCTGTCGAAAAACCTCGACGTGCCCAACGTGCGATTCTGGATGAGCTTCGGCGCGCATTACATCAATGTGTTCACCGTACTGAAGAACCTCGGCCTGCTGTCCGAACAGCCGGTGAAAACCGCTGAAGGTGTCGAGATCGTGCCGCTCAAAGTGGTCAAGGCCGTGCTGCCCGACCCTGCCTCGCTGGCGCCGGGCTACACCGGCAAGACCTGCATCGGCGACCTGGTCAAAGGCACAAAAGACGGCAAAGCGCGCGAAGTGTTCATCTACAACGTTGCCGACCACGAAGAAGCCTTCGCGGAAACCGACAGCCAGGGCATCTCCTACACCGCCGGCGTACCGCCGGTTGCTGCCGCCCTGCTGGTTGCCCGTGGCGAGTGGGACGTGAAGCGCATGGTCAACGTCGAGGAGCTGCCTGCCCAGGCGTTCCTGAAAGCGCTTGACGTGATGGGCCTGCCGACTCGTATCAAGGACGAGAACGGCGATCGTCCCTGGGACGAGTAAGCCTTGAAAGCAGGTGCGCTCGGGCGGGCGTACCTGTTTTTGATCTAACCCTTGAAGTCTTCAGACTGCATCCCGCGTTAGCACAAACGAACTGAAACGGATGAAGTCGTCCAGATGTTGCGGGATGATCGCTACCGTGATTGGCAACTGGAGTGTCTGGTATTCGTGAACGGCAATATTTCGGAAACCGACCATATTCTTCATGGTTGCCAGTAGTGAAACCTTATGCCAAGTATGGCTCTCGGTAGGCACCGGAAGCATCCCGATAAATTTATAACGACTCCTGTTCTATAAAAGCCCGAGTGATGCGGGCTTTCAACTATTGCCAATACTTATTACTCGCCGTTGATATCTTTCAAAATAAGCGGGACCAGCGCCGTCTGAGCAGTATATACAGATGCCGCAGGCGACAAATGACTATTGTCGAACGAAGTCAGTCCAATTTTCCTATCGTCCCCCACGTAAGTTCGGCACCCTTGGTCACCGCATAGCAAATCAATCATAGAAAGATATTGAAAACCACCTTGACCCGCGCCGTATTTTGATTTGAGAGATAACTCCGAGTCAAACACATCCTTAACAAGATCGTCTTTCAGGTATTTAGGTGTATGGGACCAATACTTCCTCAAAACGATCTCATACAGGCGCGTCTCCCAACGAGGGACCGGCCCCATTACTACAACGTGCTTTACGCCAAACGAACTTAACGCTGAAGCAATGTTGGGCAAACTATTAGATACGTCATGACCGATAATTTGCCCAATGATTACTACATCAGGCTTCTGATCCTTAATCGTTTCAACTGCAAACTCGTTAGATTTACGGCAGTACTGCGCTGGCGAGGCGTCGACTTCGGGTAAATTTGGTAGACATGCCGAGCTCGCGACGCTCAACACCGCGATATCTTTGGGCAACTCCTGAGTGACGCCATATATGTATTGTTGAGCGTGGGAGTCCCCCCAAAACAAAACTTTTTTTGCCTTATCAGACCTATAACATTTCTCGGCAATAGCTGGGACCGGTAAATTCGTAGCATTACCGCTAAAAAAAGCGTCCAAATTATACCAATCACAATCTCTACGGAACCGTTCAGGAATATGATTCTCAGTAAAATAGTGCCAATTAGGTCCCCCATTCGCAAAGTAAGCCGCAAATTCTTGCATCTCGTTTTTACGATCAGGGAAGCCGTTTTTATAGACAGTGAAAGCGCTTATCATGACGAAAATAACCGCGACTACAACTAATCCAATGTAGGCGTTTTTGCCGGAGACACGCCGACGCAGCGGAATCTCAACGAAGCGATAAGTCAACCAAGCCAGAACCACCGCCAACACTACAAGTGCAATCCGCATTTTGGGTATGGGCAGGCCCGAAGACCAGATGTATGCAAAAGAGAATATGGGCCAATGCCAGAGATATAGAGGATAGCTGATGAGGCCTATAAAAATTGCAATTCGAGACGACAATATTCTTTTATTAATCCAAGCGTCCGGACCTGCTGATATCAATAGCGCGGAACCGATAACCGGCAGCAAAGCCCAGTAACCAGGAAACTGCTTGTTCTTATCAATTAAATACAGCGCGCAAGCGACCAGCATCACACCGATAAAGGAAGTAGTATTCCGGACCGAAGGTGACGAAAAGACCCGAACTGCACTAGGCTTAAACACTGCCAAGTATGCCAAAACTGCACCGAACAACAGTTCCCACACTCGGTATTGGGGCAGAAAAAACACACCCGCTGGTGTATCAGCGATGAAAAGCAACCCCGCCACAAATGATAGAGCGCCGCAAAAAATCAAAGCTGGCATTATTGCCGACCTAACCCTCGAAAGAAGGATTATCGCTATCGGAAAAAACAGGTAAAACTGCTCTTCAACACCTAACGACCACAGGTGCATCAACGGCTTAGTTTCGGTACTTGCATCAAAGTAGCCGGCTTCACTGTACATCATTACATTCTGAACAAAACCTATACCAGCCATAATATGTCTAGAAAGAGCTTTATATTCCTCCCCCATCATAATTATCCAGCCAGCCAGATAGGTGACGAAGATAACCAACAGTAGCGCAGGAAATATCCTTCGAACTCGCCGCATATAGAAATCTGTAAAGCTAAAGCTACCGGTGCTTACTCCTTTCAGGATAATGCTGGAGATCAGATAACCAGAAATCACAAAAAAAACGTCAACCCCAATAAACCCTCCCGTTAAAGAAGTAGGGAAAGCATGGTAGACGACAACTGCCAAAATCGCTAAGGCGCGCAGACCATCGATGTCGGGACGATAAGTTAGAGGTGACGTTTCACCTACCGCAGAGACCTTTATGGACTCGCGTTTTTTTATCAGGGCGGGGGAAACAGATGAACTCATTGACTCATTCCCTTGTGGACGTGCAGAGCGACCAGCGGTCTAACCGACTAGGTAGCTGCGAAAAGTTTCGCATTCTACTTTCCGCCCAGTGCTCATTACAATCACGCTACCGCTGAGCGTCTGTGACCTAGCCGACCAGGTAGCCATGAACGAACGCACGCTTCTCAGACGTTCTGTCGACACCATCGGTTTATCGCTCAAGGTCTGGTTGCAGCGAAACGCCTGAGCCGCGCCCGGGATTTGCTGGAAAGTACCGATCAGAGTGCAGCAGTATTGCCGAGGCCTGTGGCTATCGTTCGGTGGAAAGTTTTCGCGCGGCGTTCGCAATGCCGTAGGACTACCACCCTCCGTTGACCATAAGCGGTTCGGTCTTGTCGTGACCCGCAACATGCTGATGAGGACCGAGTTGACCAGGTTCAGCGGAACTTGCCGCACCGGCGCTGAACGCGCGGACTGAAGTACCTTCGACGGATCGGCAACGCCCGAAGCAGCCGACGCCAAAGCAGAGCGACTGAAAGAAAAGATAGAGACGCTGAAAAAAGCGGATGCCCGATGATTCCACTGGCAACCCTCGCAACGCTCAGTTTTTGGAATGCTAGCTGCGTTTTCACACGGTCTGGTTCGATAGCTGACGCTTTGTCGTCGGCGGATCAAGAGCCTATTAACGTTTGGACTTCCCGTCCAGCGGCGGCACGCGTGACTCCAAACGTCCTGAACCGGCATAAGAGCGTCGGGTTATGCAATTTTGCCCTAATCCGAACTTCGAAAACGAAAAAACCCCTGAAATCTTAAACAATTTCAGGGGCTTAGTCGTACTCTATAATGGCGGAGAGATAGGGATTTGAACCCTAGGTACTGTCGCCAGTACAACGGATTTCGAATCCGTCCCGTTCGGCCACTCCGGCATCTCTCCAACGGCGCGCATCATAACAGCTTGGATAAAAAACGCGAACCCTTTTCTCAAAATTTTCGCGTTTTTTCAGTTGCTTGCGGCGGTTTGCCTATTCCAGGATGCGGATTAAAGAGGCACGCCCAAGCGCTGGGCAACTTCTTCGTAGGCTTCGATGACATCACCGAGGCCCTGACGGAAGCGGTCCTTGTCCATTTTCTTCTTGGTGTCCTTGTCCCACAGGCGGCAACCGTCCGGGCTGAATTCGTCGCCCAGGACAATGGAGCCATCGCTAAACACGCCGAATTCGAGTTTGAAGTCGACCAGCAGCAGGCCTGCGTCGTCGAATAGCTTGGTGAGGACGTCATTGACCTTGAGGGACAGTTCTTTCATGCGCGCGAGTTGTTCGGCGGTGCCCCAGCCAAACGCCACGACGTGGGATTCGTTGATGAAAGGGTCGCCCTTGGCGTCGTCCTTCAGGAACAGTTCGAAGGTGTACGGATTGAGCTTCATGCCCTCTTCGACGCCCAAACGCTTGACCAGGCTACCAGCGGCGTAGTTACGCACGACGCACTCGACCGGGATCATGTCGAGCTTTTTGACCAGGACTTCGTTGTCGGCAAGCAGTTTGTCGAACTGGGTCGGGATGCCGGCCGCTTCGAGTTTCTGCATGATGAAGGCGTTGAACTTGTTGTTCACCATGCCTTTGCGATCGAGCTGTTCGATGCGCTTTCCGTCGAACGCCGAGGTGTCGTTGCGAAACAGCAGGATCAAGCGGTCAGCGTCATCGGTCTTGTAAACCGACTTGGCTTTGCCGCGGTAGAGTTCTTCACGTTTTTCCATGATGGGCTCCGCTTGCGAAATACTTGGGCCAGACGCCCATTGATAGTTGGGTTCGGGACGTCAGGCGATTTCGCGCCAGTCGAGCCCTGAATCTTGATCGGCCAATTGTAGCCAGTCCGGGTCGCACCCGAGGGTGTCGACGAAACATTGCCGGGCCAGATGCGGCAGGTTGTTCTTGCTGCTCAGGTGAGCCAGCACCAAATGTTGCAGGCCCTGCCATCCAAGCTCGTTCACCAGACCGGCGGCCTGATGATTGTTCAGATGCCCGTAATCCCCGCCCACCCGTTGTTTCAGGAAGTAGGGATATTGGCCACGCGCGAGTAGATCGCGGCAGTGGTTGGACTCGAGCATAAGAGCATCCAGGCCACGATAGCTGTCGAGCACCGACGGACAGTACGACCCCAGGTCGGTCAGCAGGCCGAAGCGTCGGCGTCCATCATTGAAGACGAACTGCGTCGGCTCCAACGCATCGTGTGCCACGGAGACCACGTCGATGCTCAGACCGCCAATTCGCACGCCCTGTCCTGCCGCCAGCCTGACGCCCGCTTCGACCGGCTTGCGCATGCCGCGCAGGGTGCCGTCGCTGAGGTAGACCGGCACATCGTAGCGCCGAGACAGCAAACCCACGCCATGCACGTGATCGGCATGTTCGTGGGTTACCAGGATGGCGCTCAACTGTTGACCGCTGACGCCCAGCCGGTCCAGTCGACGCTCGGTTTCCCGCAGGGAGAAACCGCAGTCGACCAGCACGTACGTGTCGTTGCTCGCAACCAGCGTACCGTTGCCCCGGCTGCCGCTGCCCAGAACCGCGAAGCGCACTTAACCGAGGTTGTCTTGAATGACGCTCAACACACGACGGGCGACTTCGGTCGGCGCGACGGTGTTGATGTTTTTCTCGACCGTGACCTGAACGTTGTCACCTACCTTGCTCAGGCGAACCTGATAGCGCTCGGCGCGGGCTTCTTTCTGTTCCTTGGTCTCTTCACTGCCAAACATGCGGGAGAAGAAGCCAGGCTTGTTCTCGGGCTTGTCGGCTTTTTCCGCAAGGTTGATGTAGTACAGACCCAGGCTGCGGTTGATGTCCTCAACGCGCCAGTCGCCCTGGTTGAGCGCGCGCCCTACGCTGGACCATGCGCGATCGAGGTCGGCACCGAGGTTCAGGACCGGGTTGCCGCTGCCGTCTTCACTCAGGGAAACGCGGCTTGGTGTATCGAAATCACGCGCTGCCAGCAAAGACACCGAACCGCCCTTCTCGGCAGTACGGGTAAGGCTTGCCAGCATGTCGTCGGTCAGGACCGAGTCCAGGCCGACGTTGGTGCTGCGCGACGGGAAAGCAGGCTCATCGCTGCTGCCGGCCGGGCGTTGGACGCTGACGATGTAGACTTCGCTGGTGTTGCGCTGCACACCCGGTTCGATACGAACGCGAACGCGGGTCTCGGTGCTTGCGCTGTCGCCTGTGCCATCCATGCGCTTGGCGACGGAAGCGGACAATTCGTCCATGCGCTGCCAGGTGGTGTTGAATTCACCGGTCTGCGGGCGATCTTCGGCGATGCGGAAGCCGTTGTCTTCGAAATACTGGTGAGCCACGGGCCAGACTTCGGCCGGCGCGCGCTGAGCCAGGATCCAGCGGTTGTCACCACTCTTCTGCAGGGTGTAGTCGCCGGAGTCCTGAACGGTGGACAGCGGCTGCGGACGCGGCACGTTGAACTCGCCCTTCTGGGTGTCGTCGGCGACGTTACGCGGGATCGGCAGCAGCGGGTCCAGGCGCTTGGCTTCCTGGACGCCCTCGGGCAGTTGCATCGGGGGTTTCTGGGTCGCTTCCAGGTAATCGCTGCTGCGATCACGGAAGTAACCGTCCTGACCAAACAGCCAGCTGCAGCCGCTGGTGCTGGAAATAATCAAGGCTAGTGCGGAAAGTCCGGCCAGTCGCTTCATTGCGTAGTGCTTCCTCATTAAACCAATACACCGGACTGGCGCAGGGCCTGACGCAGCGGCTCGTGGCAGGACTCACTGAGCCAGGTGAGCGGCAGACGGATACCGTCCGGCATCAAACCCATCTCATGCAGGGCCCATTTCACGGGAATAGGATTCGATTCGATGAACAGGGTCTTGTTCAGCGGCATCAGTTTTTCGTGGATTGCGCGGGCTGTGACGGCGTCACCGGCAATGGCAGCCTCGCACAGGTCGGCCATGTCACGCGGAGCGACGTTGGCGGTGACCGAGATGTTGCCCTTGCCGCCGAGCAGGATCAGCTCGACTGCAGTGGCGTCGTCGCCGGAGAAGACCAGGAAATCGCTGCTCACGCCTGCCAGGATGTCCTTGGCGCGCTGCATGTCACCGGTGGCTTCCTTGATGGCGATGATGTTCTTGATTTTGGACAGGCGGATCACGGTCTCGGCTTTCATGTCGCAGGAGGTACGACCTGGCACGTTGTAGAGGATCTGCGGGATGTCCACGGCTTCGGCGATGTGCTTGAAGTGCTGGTACAGGCCTTCCTGGGTCGGCTTGTTGTAATACGGGGTGACCAGCAGGCAGGCATCGGCACCGGCTTGCTTGGCGTTTTGCGTCAGCTCGACCGCTTCGCGGGTGGAATTGGCGCCCGTCCCGGCGATCACCGGAATGCGCCCGGCGACCTGCTTGACGACATGACGAATGACTTCGATGTGCTCATTGACGTCGAGCGTTGCAGACTCACCCGTAGTACCGACGGCAACAATGGCGTTGGTGCCCTCTTTCAGGTGAAAGTCCACCAGTTTGCTCAGGCTGTCCCAGTCAAGACGACCTTGTGCATCCATAGGTGTGACCAGTGCCACCATACTGCCCGCAATCATGCAAACCGCTCCTGCCGGAAAAAGAGAGCGGTAATGGTACTGGCGCCATGATCCTTGCACAAGGCGAGCATTCCCCTGAGCGACGGTTTTCGCTACCCTTCGGTCTTTGATCGGTACTGGTCATCTGCGCAGCTCGTTCGACTGATCGTTTTCGTCGTCGCAAACCCCGCTCCAGCCTCGCTCTCACTGGATGTGACCGCCTCACATCAACAGCGAACGGCAATGGTCCGGGTCGAAGTTGCGAGTCTTTCGATCGCCGAACCCGCCGCACAAGCCAACAATGTACCGACCGCTCATCGCTTAGGAATGCTGCATGTCGTCCATCCCCACAGTTCGCGAACAATTCCTTGTCATCAGTGCCCTTGGCGCCAACCCAATGGAGCTGACCAACGTCCTGTGCCGCGCCAGTCATGAAAACCGTTGCTCGGTGGTCAGCTCGCGCCTCACTCGCCACGGCGAATGCAGTGCCCTGATTCTGCAGGTATCCGGTAGCTGGGACGCCTTGGCGCGCCTCGAGACCGGCCTGCCGAATCTTTCCAAGAAACACGCCTTCACGGTCAACGTGGTACGCAGCGCCTCGCTGGAAAGCCGTCCGGAAGCCCTGCCCTACGTGGCGTACGTCAGCTCGGCGTATCGCCCGGACATCATCAATGAGCTGTGCCAGTTCTTCATCGATCACAACGTCGAGCTGGAAAACCTGATCTGCGACACCTATCAGGCACCACAGACCGGCGGCACGATGCTCAACGCCACCTTCACCGTGACCCTGCCGGCCGGCACCCAGATCAGCTGGTTGCGCGACCAGTTTCTGGATTTCGCCGACGCCCTCAACCTCGATGCGCTGATCGAACCATGGCGCCCGCAAGCTCCAATGTAAGGAAACCCAATGGCTGTAGAACTGGACAAACCCGTCGCCGACTTTCAGGTGCAGGCCACCAGCGAACAGGCGGTCAGTCTGTCTGCGCTGAAAGGTCAGCAAGTGGTCATTTATTTCTACCCCAAGGACAGCACGCCTGGCTGCACCACTCAAGGCCAGGGCTTCCGCGATCATCACGCCGACTTCAAGGCCGCCAACACCGTGGTCTTCGGCGTGTCCCGCGACAGCCTGAAATCCCACGAGAACTTCAAGGCCAAGCAGCAATTCCCGTTCGAGCTGATCTCGGACAAGGATGAATCGATGTGCCAGCTGTTCGACGTGATCAAGCTGAAGAAGCTGTACGGCAAGGAATACCTGGGCGTGGATCGCAGCACTTTCCTGATCGACCAGAACGGTGTGTTGCGCAAGGAATGGCGTGGCGTGAAGGTGCCGGGGCATGTGGCCGCAGTGCTGGAAGCGGCTCAGGCGCTGAACAAGGCCTGAGTCTTTCAGATCCGATGCAGTAAACACGGTCCCCTGTGGGAGCGAATTCATTCGCGAGACGGCGTTTCAGGCCATACATTTTTGTCGTCTGAAACACCTTTCGCGAATGAATTCGCTCCCACAGGCAAAGATTTCCGCGTCCGTTACAACAACGGCGCAACCGTCGGCTCATTACGTGGCCAGGCGTCGAGCACTGCCTTGCACAGCGTCGCCAGCGGGATCGCGAAGAAAATCCCCCAGAATCCCCACAGGCCACCGAACAGCAGCACCGCGCAGATGATCGCGACCGGGTGCAGGCTCACGGTCTGCGAGAACAGCAGCGGCACCAACACGTTGCCGTCCAGGGTCTGGATGATCCCGTAGACCGCCATCAGATAGATGAATTGGTCGCTCCAGCCCCATTGAAACAGCGCAATGAACGCCACCGGCACCGTTACCACGACAGCGCCGACATAGGGTACGACGACCGAAATACCCACCAGCATCGCCAGCAGCGCCGAGTAATTGAGGCCCATGGTCACGAAGGCGATGTAGGTCACCGCGCCGCAAATGAAGATCTCGATGACTTTTCCGCGAATGTAATTGGCGATCTGCCGGTTCATTTCCTCGGCAACGCGGGTAATCAGCGTACGTTCTTTCGGCAGATAGCCTCTGACCCATCGTCCAATCATCCGACGGTCCTTGAGGAAGAAGAACACCAGGATCGGCACCAGCACCAGGTAAATCATCATGTTGACCAGCAGCGGCAGACTCGACAGAGAGAAAGTCAGCGCCCACTGACCGAACTTGCCGATTTCGCCTCGCGCCGCGTCGATGGCCTGCAACACTTGCTCGTCGGACACCAAATGCGGATAGCGCTCAGGCAACAGCAGCAAAAGCGACTGCCATTTGGCGAGCATGCCCGGTAGCTCGTTAAACAAGGTGATCAGTTGATGCCAGAGCAACGGCACGAGCACCAGCAGAAACACCGCCAACGCGCCCATGAACAGCGCAAAGACCAACCCGACCGCCACCCCTTCCGGCATGCGCAAGCGTTCGAGTTGCACCACCATCCCTTGCATCAGAAACGCCAGCACCAGCCCCGCCAGCACGGGTGCAAGCATCCCGCCCAATGTCAGGACGATCGTGAACGCCAGAACCAACAGCACCGCCAGCACCACTGCCTCTTCATCCGAGAAGTAGCGTTGCATCCAGTTGCGAAGCACTTTGAACATCAGTGAACCTTTGGGGCGAAGGGGTAAAAGGCGAAAGGTAATAAACGATCAGGCCTTGCGTAACCAATACCTATAAATGCCATCGGCGGCTTCTTCATGTAACAGCGCATGGCCGGCCAGTCTGGCGAAGGTGCGGAAATCACGTTGGGAGCCGGCATCGGTAGCGGTGACTTTAAGCACCGCGCCGCTGGCCAGACGATTAAGCTCCATCTTGGCCTTGAGCAAGGGCAATGGACAATTCAGACCACTGGCGTCCAGTTCGGCGTCGCACGTCGCGGGGCGCCCTACAGCGTCAGACATCGTTTCTCTCCGGGTAGGCACATCCAATCGCACATAACTGCTCGTTGGATGAAGAAGCTTCTTACAAGTTTGCAAGAATACCCCACTCTGGTCAGCAAGCCATTGAGCCAGCTACAGTAACGACTTTCTGCCTCAGAGTTTCGTGCATGAACTTTCTGCGCCCCACACTGCTGACGCTTGCGTGCCTGCTGGCCGCTCCGGCGTTCGCAGACGATCTGCCCTCGCTTGGCGATGCCAGTTCGTCCATCGTTTCGCCGCAACAGGAGCACGATCTGGGGCGCGCATGGCTGGGGCTGTTGCGCGCGCAAGTGGCTCAGCTCTCCGATCCGCAACTCAAGGACTTCGTCGAGACCTCGGTCTATCGCCTGGCCGAAACCAGTCAAGTGCAGGACCGCCGTCTTGAGTTCATCCTGATCAACACCCCGGAAATCAATGCCTTCGCTGCCCCCGGCGGGATTATCGGGGTCAACGGCGGCCTGTTCCTACATGCCGAAACCGAAGGCGAATACGCCGCGGTACTTGCCCACGAACTCGCTCACTTGTCGCAACGCCACTTCGCCCGCGGCGTGCAGGCGCAGCAGCGCATGCAGATGCCGGTGATGGCCGCAATGCTTGCCGGTATCGTCATGGCTGCAGCGGGTGCAGGTGATGCCGGTATCGCTGCCATCGCCGGAACACAGGCGGCAGCGATTCAGGAGCAGGCCCGCTTCTCCAGGCAAAACGAAGCGGAAGCCGACCGCATCGGCATCCTCAATCTGGAAAAGGCCGGCTACGATCCGCGCAACATGCCGACCATGTTCGAGCGCCTGGCCCGCCAGTATCGCTATGACGCCAAGCCACCTGAATTCCTGATGAGTCACCCGGTGACTGAATCCCGTATTGCCGACACCCGCAACCGCGCCGAGCAGGCCAGACCGGGCGGCAAGGAAGACAGCCTGGCGTATCAGCTGATGCGTTCGAGGGTGGTGCTGATCTACGAAGAAACGCCGGGCATGGCCGCCAAACGCTTCCGCGCTCAGTTGGCCGAGAATCCGAAAAACGACGCGGCCCGTTACGGCCTGGTACTGGCGCAGACCAAGGCTGGTCAGTTGAACGAGTCCCGTGAAACGTTGAAACCGCTGCTGGACAAGGCACCGGACAACGTCACCTACAACCTGGCGGCGATCAATCTGGACATCACCAATAACCGGTTGGCCGACGCGCAGCAGCGGGTCGACCGATTGTTGAACCTTTACCCGGACGATTACCCGCTTAACCAGGCCAAGGTCGATGTGCTGCTCAAGCAGTCCAAGGCCCCTGAAGCGTTGAAGTCACTGGAAACCCTGCTCAAAAGCCGCCCTGACGACCCGGATATCTGGAACCAGGTGGCCGACACCCGCGGTCTCTCGGGCAATACCATCGGCCTGCATCAAGCGCGCGCCGAATACTTCGCCCTGATGGGCGATTTCAAGCAGGCCATTCAACAGCTGGAATTCGCCAAACGCCGGGCGAACAACAACTTCCAGCTGGCCTCAAGGATCGATGCGCGTCAGCAGGAAATCATCGCTCAAGAGCGGGCGGTTAAAGAGATGATGAATTAATCCATTTTCGACGCAGGACACCCTGTAGGAGCGAATTCATTCGCGAGACGGCGTTTCAGGCCTTACATTTCTGTCGCCTGAAACACGTTTTCGCGAATTAGTTCGCTCCCACAGGTCCCGCATCGAATCGCCGGATCAGGCGTTTCCTGAAAGCTTCAAACGCGCGGCCTGGGTGAAATCCAGCATCCGCTGCAGAGGTCGCACGGCATGGGGGATGATCGCCGGATCGACGAAGATCTCATTGGTACCTTCACGCAGGCACTGCAGGGTGCGCGCCAGCGTGTTCATCGCCATCCATGGGCAGTGCGCGCAACTGCGGCAGGCTGCGCCGTTACCGGCCGTTGGGGCTTCGATGAAGATCTTGTCCGGGCACAGCTGCTGCATCTTGTAGAAAATGCCGCGGTCGGTCGCCACGATGAAGGTCTTGTTCGGCAACGTCTGTGCGGCATTGATCAATTGGCTGGTGGAGCCCACAGCGTCGGCCAGATCGATCACCGACTCGGGCGATTCAGGGTGCACGAGAATTGCCGCATCCGGGTACAGGGCCTTCATGTCTTCCAGCTGCCGCGACTTGAATTCCTCATGAACGATGCATGCGCCATCCCACAACAGCATGTCAGCGCCCGTTTCACGCTGGATGTAGCGCCCCAGGTGTTTGTCCGGCCCCCAGATGATCTTCTCGCCGTTGTCCATCAGGCTTTCGACGATTTCCAGCGCGCAGCTGGAGGTTACGACCCAATCGGCGCGCGCCTTCACCGCAGCCGAAGTATTGGCGTAGACCACGACGGTTCGCTCCGGGTGCTTGTCACAGAACGCCGTGAACTCGTCGACCCCGCAGCCCAGATCCAGCGAGCAAGTCGCTTCCAGCGTCGGCATCAGGATGCGTTTTTCAGGGGTCAGAATCTTCGCGGTTTCACCCATGAAACGTACACCGGCGACCAGCACGGTCTTAGCCGGATGATTCTTGCCGAAACGGGCCATTTCAAGAGAGTCGGACACACAGCCGCCGGTTTCCTCCGCCAACGCCTGAATCACCGGGTCGCAATAATAATGAGCGACCAGCACCGCGTCCTGAGCCTTGAGCTCGGCAGCGATCAGGCGGCGGTATTCGGCTTCTTCTGCCGGGGTCAGTGGCTTGGGCTGCTTGGCGTCTAGGTGCGCCTGCACCAGAAGGCGTTCGGAAATCTGTGTCATGTTCGCAGGACCTGAATGCGCGTTAGCGCGAACGTCGAGTTTACACCTGAACAACAGGCAACGAATGAAGCGGGAAACCCTCACGGTCATGAAGTTTCCAGCCTTGTACACGCATCTTTGTGCATGTATCGATAAGGGTTTTGCCGCGCGCTTTCACCTCGTCCGGATCAGCCTCTGGAGACCCGGAGCGCCAGGGAGAGCAAAAGCGGCGGCGAATGTATCACGTAACCCGTTGAGCGATCACTTACCGACGGCCGCGCCTTTTAGCCAAGACGCATGGACAGCTCGACATCCTCGGCGAACGGGATGGACATGTAGCCCTGTGCAGGCGAGCGAACCCGGGCCAGATAGTCAGGCGCGTAGTCGGCGTTGTCGGCGACGATCAACGCGCCGGGCCGCAAACGGCGTTCCAGCAGGCTCAGAATCTCTGGGTACAGGGCCTTGGCGCCATCAAGCAGCACCAGATCGATGGATTCTGGCAGGTCCTGGCCCAAGGTTTTCAGGGCGTCGCCTTCGCGGATTTCCACGAGGTCGAGCAGCCCGCCGGCCTGCAGATTGTCCCGGGCCAGCGCGACTTTCGAGGATTCGAACTCGCTGGTGATCAGCAATCCGCCGCCGTTGTCACGCAAGGCCGCGGCCAAGTGCAGGGTCGAGATGCCGAAGGAGGTGCCGAACTCGACCACCGTTCGCGCCTTGCAACTGCGGGCCAGCATGTACAGCAGCGCGCCGGTGTCCCGCGATACCGCCAGCGGGAAGTCTTTCAGGCGGCCATAAAAATCCAAGTACTCGGTCTTGCTGCGCATCTGGCGTTCGAGGTCTTCGTGCGAAAGGTCGGTGAACTCGGCGCTGTTCATTGGCGACTGTTCGGCAGCGGCGGTGAACAGGCGTTCCAGCAGCGGCGCAACAGGCGGTGTGGTGAGGGTGTTCATAGGTTGTCTCCGGATTGAACGATGCGTAAATCTCAACGCCGGAATAGAATGCGATCAATCCCTCACATTTGATAATCGCATTGCCGAGGCACCATGACCGATTCCCGCAACCCCGCGATTTCCTTGCGTAAAAATCCCAAACAGGCGCGTTCCGAAGAATCGGTTTCGATCATTCTTCAGGCCGCTGTTCAGGTTTTGGCCAAGGAAGGCGCCAGCCGTTTCACCACCGCTCGGGTCGCTGAAAAAGCCGGGGTCAGCATCGGCTCGTTGTATCAGTACTTTCCCAACAAGGCGGCAATTCTGTTTCGCCTGCAAAGCGATGAATGGATCGAGACCACCGAACTGCTGACGCGCATCCTTGGCGACACGACCACGCCGCCTTTGGACCGCTTGCGTAATCTGGTGCAGACGTTCGTGCGTTCGGAGTGCGATGAAGCCGACGTGCGCATCGCCCTCGACGACGCGGCGCCGCTGTATCGCTACGCCCCCGAAGCCAGACAGGCCAAAGAGACGGGCGAAAAAGCGATCATGCTGTTCATGCAGGAAGTGTTGCCTGATGCGGACGACAGCGTGCGACAGAGGGCAGGTGACCTGATCAAGAGCACGCTGAGCGCGTTGGGCAAAGAGTTTTCGCAGACGCCACGCGGCGAAGCGGAGGTCGTTGAATACGCGCATGCCATGGCCGACATGTTCTGTGCTTATCTGGAAAAGGTCAGCCGGCTTTAAGCGCTTATCTCGGTGGCAAATTGGCCGTGTGGGAGCGAATTCATTCGCGAAAAATCGTGCTGGCGATAGCGATGGATCGGCTGTACGGACCAATCGCGAATGAATTCGCTCCCAGATGATGGCTACGTATAACGTTGAGCACTCACGGCCGAGAGGCGATCTCGTCCAGATGATCCAGCAGGTCCGCGGCATCTTCATACACCCTCAACGCACCCGCGCGTTCCAGCTCTGCGATGTCATAACCCCCGGAGAGCAGACCGATGCCGGTCGCCTTGCAACGGCGGGCCGCGAGCATGTCCCAGATCGCGTCACCGATCACCAGACAGTCTTCGATGGGCACGTCCATGCGCTCGGCGGACGCAAGGAAAAGATCAGGATCGGGTTTGCCGTATTTGACGTCGTCGCGGGTGATGAGCTTGACCTCATCGGCCTTCAACCCTAGCGCTTTCAGGTTGATCTCGGCCGTGTCACTGCCCCCGCTCGTCGCGATACACCATTGCAGGCCGCTGCTGCTCAGTTCATTGAGCAACTCGATCGCGCCCGGCAGTGCGGTGATCTGATGTTGCAGGCGCTCATAGGCTTCGGCGTGTTTGTCGCTGAGCCGCTCGGCCTGCTCTTCGCTGATATCCAGCCCGGTTTCACGAGACAGCGACTTGAGCATCAGCCCTCCGCTCATGCCGATTTTTCGGTGGATCCGCCACATCGCCAGAGCAATCCGCTCTGAATCGAGAGCTTCTTTCCAGGCGGCGACATTTTGGTAAACGCTGTCGGTCAGCGTACCGTCCAAGTCAAAGATGAACGAAGTTTTCTGGCGCATATTGTCTCTCCGCAGGTGAAGCATTCGCCGTTCTTGAAACCGACTCGGTTCAGTACGAAAACCACTAATGCTTAAAGGTACTGCTAACGGACGGATTACGAGTGGCCGCCGTTCGCGGTGCATAGAAATAACCCGATGAAAGGTTTATTTCTCCTCTTAACGTTACGGCGGTCAGACGTCCTGAACTAAAAACCTATCCGGAAACTCCGCTTATTAACCCCCCATAAACCGGAGACACCAACATGAGAGCACTTACCTACCACGGCGCCCATGATGTCAAGGTCGACACCGTTCCCGATCCCGTCATCGAAGCGGCGGATGACATCATTTTGCGGGTGACTGCGACGGCCATCTGCGGATCGGATCTGCACCTTTACAGAGGCAAGATCCCCACCGTTGAACATGGGGACATCTTCGGCCACGAATTCATGGGCATCGTCGAAGAAACCGGCTCGGCGGTCACGGCTGTTCAGCACGGCGATCGCGTCGTCATTCCGTTTGTGATTGCCTGCGGCGACTGCTTCTTCTGTCAGATGCATCTTTATGCAGCTTGCGAAACGACCAATACCGGACGCGGCGCAATCCTCAACAAAAAGGCCATCCCGCCAGGCGCTGCCTTGTTTGGCTTCAGCCACTTGTACGGCGGAATACCCGGCGGCCAGGCCGAATACGTGCGCGTCCCGAAAGCCAATACCGGCCCGTTCAAGGTGCCGGGCACGCTCTCTGACGAAAAAGTCTTGTTCCTGTCGGACATTTTGCCAACTGCGTATCAGGCGGTGACCAACACCGGCATCGGGCAAGGTTCGAGCATCGCGATTTATGGCGCCGGCCCCGTCGGTCTGCTCTGCGCAGCCGTGGCCAAAATGCTCGGTGCCGAACGTATCTTCATGGTCGATCATCACCCCTATCGTCTCGCCTATGCCCAACAAACCTATAGCGTCATTCCCATCAACTTCGATGAGGATGATGATCCCGCTGACACGATCATTCGGCAGACCCCAGGCATGCGCGGCGTTGATGGTGTTGTCGATGCCGTGGGCTTCGAAGCCAAGGGCAGCACCACCGAGACTATCCTGGCGACGCTCAAGCTCGAAGGCAGCAGCGGCAAAGCCCTGCGTCAGTGCATCGCCGCGGTACGTCGCGGCGGCACGGTGAGTGTCCCTGGCGTCTACGCAGGTTTCATCCATGGTTTCCTGTTCGGCGATGCCTTCGATAAGGGGCTGACCTTCAAGATGGGGCAAACCCACGTTCAGCGCTTCCTACCTGAACTGCTCGAACACATCGAGGCTGGCCGCTTGTTACCCGAAGCCATCATCACCCACCGCATGTCACTGGAACAGGCGGCTGAGGGCTACAAGATTTTCGACAAAAAACAAGAGGACTGCCGCAAGGTCATCCTGACGCCGGGCAGCAGTGATATCCCTGTCGTGGAGACGGAAGCCGTCGAGGGCGTACCTGCCGTCTAAGGGGCATCACTATTCAATTACGACATACCCGCTTGTGCGTCGCTGCTGACGTACAAGTGGGTAGCCGCTTAATGAAACGCTGAGAGACGTCACCGTGGCTGCACATACCGATCTACCGGCACCGCTCCTTGAGCATGGCGCGGCCGCAATGCTTTTCGACGGCACCTGCAAACTGTGTAACGGTTGGGCAGAATTCGTTATCCGTCATGACCGCGACCATCGTATTCAACTGGTGACGGTGCAGTCGCCAGAAGGTCAGCAACTTCTGAAGTGGGCCGGATTACCCACTGATCGATTCAACACAATTGTCTTGATTGCGGATAACCATTTCAGCATTCGCTCCGAGGCCATGTTCAAGATCCTTGAAATCATGCCTGTACCCTGGCGTTGGCTAACTCTGGCGCGGGTCATTCCGGGGGCGTTCCGAGACTGGCTTTATGATCGGATAGCACTGAACCGCTATCGGTTGTTTGGCAGATACGATGCGTGTCGCGTACCGCCGCCGGATCATGACAACCGTTATTTGGAAGCTGATCAATGACATGACCAGCTTGGTGCCCACTGCTGCCGAAGACGCGGCAAACCCTCACTATCAAAATGCGGCGCAACTGACGTGGCGCCAAGGGCTGAGTCAGGCCTCTCCATGCCGTCAATCCGAAATGCCTGAACTAAATACCCCCTAGCCTGCTCCGCTACTTAACGGCGAATAAAACCATGAGAGTTCTCGCTTGCAATTGAGCCCATGGCCTAAAAGTCCGCTTTGCAATTGGAGGTGTGAAATGGAAACGACATTCTTTTGGGTGGCGTTAGCGGTAATAGTACTTTTGGTTGACCTGTGGGCCATTGCCAACGTCTGGCATACGACCAAATCCTCAGGCACCAAAGCCGGCTGGACGGTTTTGATATTGGTGCTGCCGGTGATTGGCCTGATAGTTTGGGGTATCGCCGGGCCACGCGGCGTTGCAATTCCACCGACCTCCAAAGAGCACAGCAAGGGTTGACTTCAGCAGAGCGTTTGTCCATGAATCGAAGACAGACGCTTTCCCTTGCGCAACCAGCACTAGACCTTTCTGGCAAGCTGACGCAGAAACTCAAGTACGTGGCGTTCACCGCCGCACTCCCAGACGTCCACATGCCCTGCTCCTGGGATAACGACGAGCTGGCGAGGGCTATTCGCGGCGGCATGAAGTTGTTCGAAATGAGAGGGAGGAATGACTCGGTCTTCATCCCCGCCGTAAATCAATAGCGGAACATGAACATGACCTATCTTTGACAGGCTGTCGTAGCGATCCATAGTCAAGCGCTCCACCGGAAGCCAGGGAAGCCGCGTTTTTGCAACTGCCACGATGGAAGTGAATGGCGCTTCCAGAATCAGGCCCGCGCAGCGCCGCTCAGCAGCCAAATGCACCGCTACGCCGCTGCCCAGAGAATAGCCATGAATCACAACAGGAACGCCTGCACTTTCCATCAAATCCAGCGCCGCTCGACCGTCGGCATACAGACCCTGTTCGCTGGGTCGACCGGGATTACCAGCGAATCCCCGGTATTCGACTTGAAGAACGCCATAACCTTCGTCGACAAGCCGTTCGGCGATGACCGAACGATTTCGCAAGTCCTCGCCATTGCCGTGCAGCAGTAGAACGCACAGCGACGTATTGACCTGCGGTGGGCAATACCGGCACGCAAGTCCGAGTCCATCGGCAGTCACCACTGAGACCCAGACAAAGCGCTGATCAAAATCCAGAGGTTGCGCCACAGTACTGCGTTCACCCGGGTACACAAGGCGTCCCTGCAGCCAATAAAGCGCTATCAGGCCCGCCAGGTAAAGCACCAGAATAGCGCCACCGATCGCTGCAACCAGATACGTCACGCGTCTCAAACGCCGTGACTGTTGAGCACACGCATCTTGATACCCCAAGGCTCGCCATGACGCTGTAATGCTGGCTCGAAAAAATCCAGGCTCATCGGCAAGGGTGACTGAAAACGGGGTTTCAACTGCTGCAAATCCCTGGCGAAGCGAGTGAAGGTGGCAAAGTCGCGAGGGTAGCGATTGGCGTCCACGCCTATCAGACGAGTAACGCCTGCTGCCTTGCTCAACGCCTGCTGCCAACGTTGCATCGTGGCCAGACCCACACCTTCGGTGCCATGGGAAAACAGCATCAAATCGACTTCATCGAATCCCTCCGTCTGCGTGAGGTAGCGCTCGAGCAGCGCGGCAGAGGGTTCCACACCGAAAAGCAGCCATAACGGGACAGCTCGCAGCGCCAAGGTTGTATGAGGGTCGCTGAGCAAGAAACTGTCGACCAGCAGACGTTTTGTTTCTACTCCCTGTTCGGCGTACCACTGCTTGTATATCTCGGCCGTCGGCACACTCAGCGCCTCTGGTTCCACATAGCTTATTTCCACAAGACGCCATTGACGCTGTTCAGCCAACTCCCGCAGATCTTCCAATAATGCAGGATCAAATCCCCATTCGGCCTCAGGTGCCATTTCGGTTGCTCGCGGAGGCTCCCAGCGTGTCCGGGGAATGCCATAGCGTCCCAGATATTCAGCGACCCGCGCGGAGCCATCAAAGTACTCCGCTTCAGTCGCCCCGCCCGTAGCACCGAACTGGAAGACCGAGCGTGTGCCTGTACGCGTGACCGGCCATTGACGATCGCAGCGGTTCACATACAACGTGGCGCCGCGGGGCAGATTGCGCAGCAGAAACTCTCGGTAAGCGAGGGGCAGACGCTGAAACTTCAATCTGAAATAGGTCATCTGCTGGAGCATCAGGCGGTCCTGATTCGGATCGTGCATGTGATGCACCGCAATACGAGGATCGGCGTCCAGCAGGTTCGTTACGGTGCCCAATCCCTCTTCGAAGGCTCGCTGCGCGTAATCGGGATCGTTGCCCAGCGCACGTACCGGGCATAGAAAGGTTTGCGGCAGCCAAGGGATTTTCATCGCCGCCGCCAGATGGATCATCGCGCCGTTCGAGGAGCCGATGAAGGCAGCCGGATAATGTCGGTCGGCGTATTGGCCGGTCACCCACTCGCTGATCGCTTCAAAATCCAGCTGGCTGGCACGCCGCCGACCAATGCCTTCAGCCATGCCACCGAATGCGTAAATCCGTTCCCGTGATTTGCGCGGCATCCCGTTGAGTAAAAGCATGAGTTTATCGACGACGGGCGATTGGCTCGGGCTGGTGAATGGCTCGTCATTCAAAGCGCTTGCCAGAGCCTGCACCATCGCGGCGGCTGAATCGAAACGGGCGATGCCCCGTGGTGGGCGGCTCATTTTTCAAGTCCACGTTGGCGTTCATGGCCTTGCAGAAAGCTGTCGACGGCCTGGGCGAAACTCAGTGGGTACACATAATTCATGGTATGGGTTGCGCCTTCAATCAAGAGAATCCGGCCGTCAGGCAGCAAATCGCACGCCCGGTTTGCCCAGTGATGTGGCACTACGGGATCGCGACTGCCTTGCAAGATCAAACAAGGTGACTGAACAAGAGGCAGGCGTGTTTCGATCCGGTCGCGAATCAGTCTGAACATGCTGCTCAGGGCGCGACAGGGACCTGCCTTGGCATAATCGACACGACCGATGCTGGCACTGGATCTCTGCTGCTCGCGGCGGCCATTGAGAATGTCGCGGCCTATCTGGCGCAGAAGAGTTCGTGCTTGCGGATCGACCGTCAGCCCCTGAAGTACCAGACGCTCAACGCTCGAAGGATGTCGCACCGCGAGCATCGTCAGCACCTGGCAACCAAACGAATTACCGATGAAAGAGGCTTTGTCCAGGCCCATCGCGCCAAGCCACAGGAAAAGTGCATCGCTCAGGTTTTCGATACTTAATGCCCTACGGGGTGAGCCTTTTACGCTCTCACCATAGCCCGGCAAGTCTGGCGCAAGAACACGATACCCATTTGCAGCCAAGGCGAGTGCCAGTGGTTCCATATAACGACTGGAAATGACCAGACCATGCACCAGTACCACCACCGGGGCGCTCTCATCGCCAACGCTGCGGGTAAAAATTCGCCAGAGGCCGGCCTGTATGTATTCACCCTTGATTCCCAGTTCGAGGCTTTTTTCACTCACTGCGGGCGTGCGAGCCAAATGGCGATAACCGCGAACGCCCGCAACCGCAAGAACCCCTGCAGCGGCACCGGCTAAAATCCAGGGCAGGCGCCAATGTCGTGATTGCTTCATGGCTTTTCACCGTTTTGAATTGCCGTTGCGATGAACTGCCCAGCGCGACATCGTGGCAGCGTGATAGAAGAGGTTTTCTTCTGGCAGGTCAAAACAACGCGCCCTTGGCATCACGCATGAAGATCTCCACTGTTTTCGGGCCGATGCCTTCGAAGGCTCCAAGGCGCGCTTCGAAGTCCGCTCTGTCTTCACTGTCTTTGCGAATGTTGGCTATCTTCCCGCCATATTCCTCGTTCAGCTTCTTGCTCAACTTCAGCAGACGCTCAGCAGTGGATTCGTCATAGCGCGCATAGCCGCCCTCGCCCAACATTTTCACCAGTTCGGCGTGCGTGCAAGCGCCCAGTTTTCGAGGCGTATCACGCTGATGCTTTTCGACGATCACCTTGTAGGTCTCGGCGGCAATCTCCGAGCGGATTCGCTTTCCCATCAGAAAACTGGCGATTAACCATTTGAACAGTGCATGTTCATCATCTTTCTCCACACGAATGTTCAGGTCCGCGGCGCTGATACTCTTGTTCATGGCTCACCTCCTCGGCGGCAATGCAAATGCCTCAACGTAATCGCTCATAGGTCTCATCGGGTGAGGCAATGTCGAGCGCTTTGGCTGTCAACTCTGTCTGTCGACAGCCATCGAGACGCTTATTTTTTCGATCCGCCAGGCAGAACTGCGCCTAGCACCTGCTTGGCGGTTTGCACGATCACTCCCGCCTCATCGGGATCGCCCTGGAACAGCGTCGAAGCGAATTTTTTCGCCTGCTCCAGTTTGATGTGCGGTGGGAGCGGCGGCACGTTGGGATCGGTCTTGAATTCGATCAGCACCGGAACATCAGAGGCCAATGCTCTTTCCCAGGCATCTGCCACCGCGTCCTCGCTATCCACGAAAATGCCCTTGAGGCCTATGGAAATGGCGAAAAGGTGGTATGGGACATCCGGGATATTCTGCGACGCCTCAAATTTAGGATCACCTTCCATCACCCGCTGCTCCCAGGTCACCTGGTTGAGATCTTCATTGTTGAATACCGCACAGATCCACTTAGGACTTTTCCACTGCCTCCAGTACTTCGCGACCGTGATCAGCTCAGCCATGTTGTTCATTTGCATGGCGCCATCACCCACCAACGCAATGACGGGACGGTCTGGAAAGGCGAATTTGGCAGCGATCGCGTACGGCACCGCTGCGCCCATGGACGCCAACCCACCGGAGAGCGAGCACTTCATGCCTGGACGAATCTTCAGGTCCCGCGCATACCAGTTGGCGCACGAGCCTGAATCGCTGGTAATGATTGAGGCGTCGGGCAGACGGGGCGAAAGTTCGAATACCACGCGTTGCGGATTGATCGGGTCGGCCTTGGTCAGAGCGCGTTTCTCCAGCGTCTTGTCCCAACTGGCTCGCCACCCCTCCACTTTCTTGCGCCATTTGCGTTGTGTCTTTTGATGCACCAACGAGGTGAGTGCCTTGAGGGTCTCGCCCGCATCCCCGACCAGATTGACTTCCATGGGGTAGCGCAGGCTGAGCATGTCCGGCTGCAGATCAATCTGTACGCCTCGCGCCTGACCTTCTTTCGGCAGAAATTCAGAGTAAGGAAAGCCGGAACCAATCATCAGCAAGGTGTCGCACTCGGTCATCAGCTTGTAGCTCGGCTCCGTACCAAGCAGCCCTATGCTTCCGGTCACCCATGGCAATTCATCCGGCAATACGGCTTTGCCCAGTAGCGCCTTAGCCACGCCAGCGCCGAGCTTCTCCGCAAGCTCGACCACAACCTCAGTCGCCCCCAACGCGCCCGCACCCACGAGGATTGCGACCTTTTCACCCGCATTGAGCACATCTGCCGCGCGTTGCAGGTCAGCTTCGTAGGGCATGATTTTCGGCTTGCTGTAGCCGACACCAGAATGGACAGTCCCATGTGCCCTGGCGGGCTCCTTGTATTCTGCTTCTTGCAAGTCGTTTGGCAGGATGATCGCCGTCACTCGGCGCTCGCCGACAGCGGTTCGAACCGCCCGGTCGATGAGATGACGAACCTGGGCAGGGGATGACGCCTGTTGTACGAATGCACCTGCAACGTCCTTGAACATCGAGACCAGATCCAGCTCTTGCTGATAATGGCCGCCAAGCGCGTTTCTGGCCTGTTGCCCCACGATAGCCAACACCGGCATGTGATCCATGCGCGCATCGTAGAGGCCGGTAATCAGATGTGAGGCGCCTGGGCCGGATGTTGCAATGCAGACGCCAAGCTCACCGGTGAATTTGGCATGCGCGGATGCCATGAACGCCGCCATCTCTTCATGCCTGGCCTGGACGAATTCGATTTTGCCGTCCGCACGACTCAGCGCACCGAACACGCCGTTGATACCGTCACCGGGGTAGCCAAAAATCCGCGTCACACCCCATTCACTCAGTCTCTCGACCAGAAAATCTCCCACCGTCCTCATCGCCGTCGTCCTCGCGTGTCGTTTGGGTTGGTGCGTCGTCAAGGCACGTCTGATTGACGGTCCTTGAGATGTAAGTGTCTGGACAATAGGGCTGACTTCGAAGTTTCGAACAAGTCAGCAGAAGCTGCGGATTAACCAAGTCTCTTTGGCGCTGAATAAGGGAACAGTTGCTGGCCCAAAACCCCGAATAAAAAGGCGCATTCAAAATTCGAAAACTGCGCCCTTTCAATCCGTTCGCGGACCAGACGGTATTTGGAATCCGGCAGCATTCAATGCCCGAAACTCAGTTCGTCCTGAGTGCCTCAATCAACTGCGCCTTGGTCATTTTCGAACGCCCGGCAATATTGCGACTGCGAGCCTCGGTCATCAGGCTCTCCTTACTTTGCGTCTCGAGCGAGGCTTTGGATTCGCGTCCGTGCCCACCGCGTGTTTGCGCGGCTCTCTTGCCTGAATCTGACTTGGCCTTTTCTTTGGACGCTTTGGGCGTTTTGGCTCCTGAGCCACCGGCCTTTTCGCCGCCGCCAGACTGCTTATTCACGGTCGCCCAAGCACGAGCTTCCGCTTCACCCTTTGGCGTGCCCTTATGCTCGTAACTTTCTTCGATGTGCTCGGCTTTACGCTTTTGCTCATCGGTGTACTTATCCTTGCTTCCCTGTGGCATGGCAGATTCCTCGGGACAGATATTGGGTCAGTCGATCTTTGCCTCTGTTCAGATAGGGAAGCCGATTCTCGCTGGAAAGTTCACACCGATTTTCCGGAGGCCATAACAGGACAGCCTGCGATAAATCTCGAGCGGAGCGCACCACGGCAGAAATACCCGACCTCCCGCATGTCCCAGCGCGTCACTCTGCCGTTCACTCAGGCACGTCTGTTTACTCAAACATCTGCTTGATCGTGCTGGTCGTAGGGTCACAAGCGCGTATTTATGCTCGAAAGGACGACGCTTGCGCCTTCTGTCGGCAGGCATGTGGATAGTTCGAACACTTGGCATTGCTGCCGAGTCGACTAATTAGCTGTGCGCATTTACGGCCAGTGGCCGCATTCTCCGACGTCTTGCGACGAGGATTTAACAATGCCTAGAACGACCAGGCCGCCACGCTCACTAAGTGAAAACGCCTGATCCGGCTCGCCTGATGTGAACGGCTTATGACGGCAGCGACGTGGAAACAGCGGTCGCCAGATTATTTCGTTAGCCGAATATTGCCCGTAGACATGGGTAATCAAGAATCCCTCATTGGCCCGCGCATTGCGCGGGCTCTTTTTGCGCAAGACCGCGCCCATAGCGGTCACCAGGAAGCAACACATGAAAACATCGGAAAGTGCGCCGAGCACGGCATTAAAGCGTGCAGTAACCGGCCCCATGCTATTGCTGTTCATCCTCGGCGACGTGCTGGGCGCAGGCGTTTATGCGCTCGCCGGTACCATCGCAGGTCAAGTGGGCGGCGCAATCTGGGTTCCACTGCTGGTGGCACTGTGTTTTGCACTGCTTACAGCAGGATCTTATGCCGAGCTGGTAACCAAATATCCGCATGCCGGCGCATCCGCCGTATTCGCCGGTAAAGCGTTCAACTCTCCGCTGATTTCCTTTTTAGTTGGTTTTTGCATGCTGGCCGCCGGAGTAACCAGCGCGGCAGGACTATCGTTGGCTTTCGCAGGCGACTACCTTGCACCCTTCATCGATGTCTCGCCCCATGTAGCCGCATTGGTATTCCTCGTCATCATTGCCCTGCTCAATGCGCGCGGGATCAAAGAATCGCTGACGGCGAACCTTGTGATGACAGTGATAGAGGTCTCGGGCCTGATCATTGTGGTGCTTGCCGCCGCATGGTTTTTTCGAAGCGGACAAGCCGATATCGGCCGAGCGATAGAGTTCAAGGCCGGCATAAACCCCGCTTTCGCGGTTCTCAGCGCTGCATTGCTGGCGTTTTACTCTTTCGTGGGCTTCGAGACCTCGGCCAATCTGGCTGAAGAAATCCGGGATGTTCGCAAGACCTATCCCCGTGCGTTGTTCGCCGCGTTGCTCATCGCCGGGGCCATCTACATGGCGGTAGGAATCGCGGCCGCGTCGGTAATGCCAGTGGAGCAACTGGTCACCTCTTCGGCCCCATTGCTGGAAGTCGTGAAGGCCTCCGGCCTGGGCATTCCACCTTTGCTGTTCGCATTCATTGCGCTGGTCGCCGTCGCAAATGGCGCGCTGTTGACAATGATCATGTCCAGCCGGCTTACCTATGGCATGGCGCGTCAGGGTCTACTTCCGAAAGCCTTATCGAGCGTTCTGCCGCAACGCCGCACGCCCTGGTTGGCCATTCTCGCTACGACAGCCGTGGCAGTGGTGCTGACGCTGACCGGCTCGCTGGCGACGCTTGCACAAACCGTAGTGCTGCTCCTCTTGTTCGTGTTCATCAGTACCAATCTGGCTGTTTTGATGTTGCGGCGTGATGTCGTCCAGGCCAAACACTTCCGGGTGCCAACCTGGGTTCCCATCCTCGCCATTGCCTCATGCGTTCTGTTACTGACCCAGCAAAGTCTGGACACATGGCTACGTGCAGGAGCACTGGTACTGGTTGGTGTCATCTTGTACGCGGTAACCCGGGCCAGCGGCCTTCGTCCGATCGTCACCAGCGACTTCAAGGCAACCGGTGAGCAGGAGAGATAGCGGAAATCCTGCTGTGCGAAGCTCAGTGATGGCGGTGAGATCAAATCGGATCGTCCGTTGAATCACCTGACAGTGCGGTCATTGCTGGATGCGATACCACCAATCATTGATTGAGCAAGGATCCTACGTGCCTGCAAAATCATATCGGCAGCGCAATCGTCTACGACGTCTGGCAGCACTTTCAAAGGACCAGCGACACCGACTGGCTTGTCCGCGCGGGGCCGAGTTGATGATCGAGGTCGCGCTATTCTGGGCAAGTGTGGTTGACCATGATCCAGTCAACGGCCGCTACATGATTCGCGGTGTCATCGGGCCGGATGAATATCACAATGGCTATCCGGGCAGCCCGCAGCCTGGCCTGAACAATAACGCCGTTTAGCGTACTGCTGATATGGAGAGCGCCTTTGAAACCTACGGTTATGGCTTTAAATTCAGGTGTTTTGTTCTACTAAACTCCAACAGTTGTGCTCAGACTTATATCGACTCCAATAATTGAATGTCTCACACAATCTGAATCGACTACCGTATCAAGAAAGGAGTAACTCACCGGATAAACCCCCTTCCTCAAGGAGCCCGAGCCACCGAAGGGCCAGAAGGGAGCTTGGTCGAAGCTGCCGATCATAGCGACGCCAAACCCGCGCCCCACTTTGCTTCAGACGAAAAAAAACCCGAAAATTCACACTTTCGTGGACCTCTCGGGTTTTGAAGATGGTGGGTCGTGTGGGATTCGAACCTACGACCAATTGGTTAAAAGCCAACTGCTCTACCAACTGAGCTAACGACCCGCTTCGTGGTGGCGCGTATATTACTGATTTTTCTCAGTAATTCAACACCTGATTGAAAATAATTTAAAAATAACGCGTCGGGTCGGCTACACCAGCGGCTGCGAAGCCTTCCGCACGCAGGCGGCAGCTATCGCATTTACCGCATGCGCGGCCCTGATCGTCGGCCTGATAGCAAGAGACGGTCAGTCCGTAATCAACGCCCAGACGCGTCCCAGTCTTGACGATATCGGCCTTGCTAAGCATTTGCAGCGGCGCCTGAATCGTGAAGCCCTGCCCTTCTACACCGGCTTTGGTGGCCAGGTTGGCCATGCGTTCGAACGACTCAACGAACTCAGGGCGGCAATCCGGGTAACCCGAATAGTCGACCGCGTTCACACCGATAAAGATGTCACGGGCGCCCAGTACTTCAGCCCAGCCCAACGCCAGCGACAGGAACACGGCGTTGCGTGCTGGCACGTAGGTCACCGGGATGCCTTCGCCGGGAGTTTCCGGCACGGCAATACTGCTATCGGTGAGCGCCGATCCGCCGATGCCGTTCAGATTGAGCCCGATCACCTTGTGCTCGACCACGCCCAGATCCTTGGCAACGCGCTCGGCCGCCTGCAGTTCCGCACGATGGCGCTGACCGTAATCGAAGCTCATGGTGTAGCAGCTGAAACCGTCGGCCTTGGCCATGGCAACCACGGTGGCAGAATCCAGTCCGCCAGACAAAAGGATTACCGCTCTCTTCTCAGTCATCGTTTGTTCACTCATGTCAGCGTCCCGGCTCGTCATTCCAGAGAATTTTATGCAGTTGCAATTGCAGGCGCACCGGCAGGTTGTCGGCAACGATCCAGTCCGCCAGGTCGCGGGCATTCAGGTCGCGGTGCACTGGGGAAAACAGCACCTCGCCGGCGCGACGTTCAAGGCCATACTGGATGATCTTCGACACGGCCCAGTCATAATCTTCCCGCGAACAGATCACAAACTTGACCTGATCGTTAGGCGTCAGCAGCTCGATATTTTCATAACGATTGCGCGCGACCTCTTTCGAGCCGGGGGTCTTTAAGTCCACGACACGGCTGACGCGAGGGTCGACCCTGGAAATATCCAAGGCGCCGCTGGTCTCCAAAGAAACCTCGTAGCCCGCGTCACACAGACGCTGAAGCAACGGGATTGCGTTTGGCTGGGCCAGAGGCTCGCCGCCGGTGACACAGACATACCGCGGACGATAGCTGGCAACCTGCTCCATGAGCGAGTCAAGGGTCTGGATGGTGCCGCCGCTGAAGGCGTATTCGCTGTCGCAATAGCCGCAGCGCAACGGGCAGCCGGTGAGGCGCACGAATACGGTAGGCAAACCCGCCGTGCGCGTTTCACCCTGCAACGAGTAAAAAACTTCGGTGATTCGTAATGTGTCTTGCATAGGGGCCACGGGCGTAACGGCTAAACAGGCCATCCGCCTCCGTCAGGCACTTTCGCACACTCTGCACTCGCAGAATCCACGGAAGCGTAATCAATACCGGAATTTCGGGGGCGAGATTCTAACGAAAAAAGCCGCGCAACGCGCGGCTTTCTTGAATCGACGGTCAAACTGCCTGGCAATCAGAGGCGTTGAAGGTCACGCTGAGCGAGTTGTGCTGCTGAGGTCCCAGGGTATTGGGCAACCACTTGCTGAAGAATGCCCTTGACCTTGTCGGTATGACCCAGACGTCGTTCGACATCTGCCAGTTTGTACAGGGAATCAGGCACCTTGGCGTGCTTTGGATAGAGCTGACTCACCTTTGCGAAAGCCTGACCGGCACCCTGAAGGTCGCCTTTGGCCAGATTCACTTCGCCCAACCAGTATTGGGCATTACCCGCATACTGGCTGTTCGGGTATTTACGCAGGAAAGCAGAAAACGCCTGGCTCGCCTTGTCGAAATCCTTGGCCTTGATCAGGTCGAAAGCAGCGTCGTAATAGAGCTTCTCTTTCGCCGGATCACCCGGTTCCGTGCTGCTCTGCGGCGCCTGAGCGGCGCCACCAGCAGGTGCTACGGGTGCCCCGCCGGCATTTACGCCGCCGTCGGAAGCTGAATTGTTGGCAGCTGGTGCAGCAGGTGCGCCGCCAGCTCCGATGCGAGAGTCGAGATCCTTGTAACGATCCAGCGCTTCTTGTTTCATTTGCTGGATATCGTTCTGCTGGACTTCGACAATTCCGCGCAAGCGCGAAATCTCATCCTGCATTTGTTGCAGCTGCATGAACAGCTGACCTTGCGCCGAAGGTTGGGCAGTCGCCCCCCCTCCGGCGTAGGCGCCCGCCGTACCATAACCCGATGGCGGATAACTGCTGCCAGCAGAGCCAGAGTTGTCATCGACCACAGGAACCGCACCCATCGCTGCAAGAGGAAGAGTGAGAGCCAAAACGGTTAAAGCACGGCGGTACGTTCGCATGTCAAATTACTTACGCAGTTCGACGCGACGGTTTTGAGCCCAGGACTGCTCGTCGTTGCCGGTAGCAACTGGACGCTCTTCACCGTAGGACACAACTTCCAGCTGAGCTGGCGATACGCCTTGCAGAACCAGGTAGCGTTGAACGGCTTTCGCACGACGCTCGCCCAGTGCCAAGTTGTATTCGCGAGTACCGCGTTCGTCAGTGTTACCTTCCAGAACAACGCGAGCGCCGTTAGCTTTCAGGTCCTTGGCATGAACGTCCAGAGCGCGCATGGCTTCTGGTTTCAGGTCAGAACTGTCGTATTCGAAGTAGAAAGTGGTGATTGCGCGCAGAGCAGCTTCTTCGCTCAGGCTGCCATCAACAGCACCAGTGTTAGCGCCGTAACCAGCGTTTGGATCTACAGCAGCGCCCTGACCGGCATTGTCGCCGCCTTTGGACGAGCAACCTACAGCTACAGCCATGGCCAGAGCCAGAGCAGCAAACTTACCAAACTTCAGCATTTCCATCGTGAAACTCCTAATGAACCCCAGTGTGTTAAGTAAAACGTAAAGCGCCGCGTCAGTTCAGGTAAGGGGACCAGGAAGGTTCTCTGACTTCGCCTTGAGCGGTAGGAAGCGGGAGCCTTACGCGTCCGTTAATGGACACGAGCATCAAGACTCCCCGGCCCTGCTGGCGGGTGGCGTAGATTACCATGGTGCCGTTGGGCGCAACAGTAGGCGACTCATCAAGGTTGCTGTCTGTGAGGATTTTTACGCTACCGCGTTGCAAATCCTGAGCCGCTACCTTGAAGTTGGTAAAACCATCTTGACGATGGATCATGACAAGAGTCTTTTCATCAGCCGACAGTTTAGGGTTGGCATTGTAGTTACCGATGAAAGTGACTCGCTCAGCGCCGCCGCCATTAATGCTCGTTTTATAGATCTGTGGTTTGCCACCACGATCGGATGTGAAGTAGAGAGTCGAACCGTCTTTACCGAAGAAAGGTTCGGTATCGATGGACGAATCATTAGTGACTCGCGAAAGCTGACGCGAAGCCAGGTTCATCACATATATTTCAGGGTTACCATCTTTCGACAGAACCATCGCCAGTTTGCTGCCGTCCGGAGACCACGCAGGCGCGCCGTTCAGGCCCTCGAAGTTGGTGATCTGCTCGCGGCGGCCGGTGTCGATGTGCTGAACGAAGATGCGCGGACGCTTTTGTTCGAAGGACACGTAGGCGATGCGCTTGCCATCCGGGGCAAAGCGTGGCGAAAGGATCGGCTCCCGGGATTGCAGCAGCGTCACGGCACGAGCACCGTCGTAGTCCGAGCGTTGCAGCGTGTAACGGGTGTTGTTGGTACCAAAACGTTCAGCCGTGACATACAGCATGCGTGTAGAGAACGCACCTTTGATGCCGGTAAGTTTTTCGAATGACTGGTCGGCGATGTAATGCGCCATGTCACGCAGCTGGTCGGTGGTGCCCGATACGTTGCCGGTCAGCACTTGCTGCTCGGTAGCGACATTGAACAATGCGTACTGCACCTGCAGGCGACCGCCCGATGGGCTGATGCTGCCGACCATGACGTACTGGGCACCCAGCGCTTTCCAGTCGCGGAAAATCACTTCGCTCGCCTGGCTCGGCTGGCTGATCATGTTTTCCTTGGGAATCGGCGAGTAATAGCCCGAGTTCAGCAAGTCACTGCTGATGATCTGAGCCATGTCTTCCGGCAATACACTGCCGCCTTGCAAACCGAATGGCACCACTGCGATAGGCGTGGCGCGGTCACTGCCGCTTGTAACCAAAATGTTCTTTTCGTCAGCAGCGGCAAAACCCGCTGCGCAACAAAGAACGACAAGCAATCCTCGAAGAAGGTTAATCACAAGGCTAGATCCTCAGGTGTGAATGTCATCTTGAATGAACGGTAAGGCGCGAAATCCGAAGGTTTCAGCCCCTGCATCTCTGTCAAACGACCAATGTTCTTGACCGCCGCTACTGCCGAACTGTCGAACGGACCATCGCCGCTGGACTTGTTCACAGTCACCGAAGTGATTGTCCCGTCCGGCAACATGGCGATCTGCAACACGACGGTCATGCCTTTGCGCGCCGAAGGTGGGCGTGCCCAGCCTTCCGCCGCTCGCGAACGAATCAAGTCATCGAAGCTGCCAGCGACCTCATCGCCCCTCTCATCGGCCAGCGCCTGTTGGCGTTCCGGCTTGTCGGAAAGCAAATCGGCCAGTGCTTGCGCCTTCTTCTCTTCCGCCGATTTACGGGCAGCGTCCTGGGCTTTCTTCTTGGCGTCGTCTGCAGCTTTTTTCTTGGCATCGTCAGCCGCTTTTTTCTTCGCGTCTTCGGCAGCCTTTTTCTTGGCGTCGTCAGCAGCCTGCTTCTTCGCGTCCTCGGCAGCCTGTTTCTTGGCTTCTTCGGCAGCCGCGCGCTTGGCATCTTCCTCGGCTTTTTTCTTCGCGTCGTCTTCAGCTTTCTTCTTGGCTATATCAGCCAATTGTTTCTCTTCAGCGGCTTTCTTGGCGTCGTCCGCTTTTTTGGCCTCGGCCTTCTTTGCATCATCGGCAGCTTTCTTCGCGTCATCGGCCTTTTTGGCGTCTTCGGCTTTCTTTGCCTCTTCAGCCTTTTGCTCTTCGGCCTTTTGAGCGGCATCGGCTTTCTTTTGTTCCGCCGCCTTTATCGCCTCTTGCTCAACTTTTTTCTGCTCCATCTGCTCGACTTCTGTCTGTCGCGCAGCGGATTTCTTTGCCTCGCCAGCAAGCTTCTGGTTGGTCTGGGTCGTCGCCTGGCTTTTGGACTTCAACTGATAAAGCGTGGCCTGAACGATCGGCTTGGATTCAGGCAGCTCCGGCGTCATTGCGAAGCTGACGAACAGCAGACCGAAAATCAGGACATGCAGCGCCACAGCCCAGACTGAGGGCCAGAAGTAGCTTTCCGAGGCTGACGGCTCTCGAATCGGCTGCATCAGGGCGCCTCGGTAATCAGACCAACGTTCCCGACTCCGGCCTTTTGCAACCCGCCCATCGTGCCCATTACGGCTCCGTAGTCCACGGTCTTGTCGCCACGGATGAACACCTGAGTCTGCTTGCCGGCATCGCGACCGGCCGCGATGATCTTGGTCACGGCGCTGGTCAGTTGCGGCAAGGTCATGGCCTTGTCCATCTGCTTGTCGGTATCGACTTCGCTGCCAAGGTTCCAGTAGTAGGTCTTGTCAGCCTTGATCGAAATGGTCAGGACCTGATTGTTGTTGTCCTGCGGCAAAGCCTCGCTGGAGACCTTGGGCAGATCGACTTTCACGCCCTGGTTAATCATTGGAGCCGTGACCATGAAGATGACCAGTAGCACCAACATCACGTCGATGTAGGGCACCACGTTCATTTCGGCGACCGGCTTGCGTTTGTTGCGTCGACCGCGAGCGATTAAAGCCATTGAAAAATACCTGCTTAGTCTTCGCTGGTGTGCACTTTACGGTGCAGGATGGCCTGGAACTCGTCGGCGAATGTGTAGTAACGGCCGATCAGGTTTTCGCCACGAGCGGCGAAACGGTTGTAGGCGATTACTGCAGGGATTGCCGCGAACAGGCCGATGGCGGTAGCGATCAATGCCTCGGCGATACCCGGCGCAACGGTAGCCAGAGTGGCTTGTTGCGCGGTGGCCAGGCCACGGAAAGAGTTCATGATCCCCCATACGGTACCGAACAGACCGACATAAGGGCTGGTGGAACCCACGGTTGCCAGGAACGGCAGGCTCTGCTCGAGTTTTTCTTCCTCACGGGAGATTGCAACACGCATGGCTCGTGCGACACCTTCCATCACGGCATCAGGATCGACACCCGGCTGCTGACGCAGGCGCGAGAATTCCTTGAAGCCGGCCCGGAAAATCTGTTCCACGCCCGAATCCGGATCAGGGTTGCTGCCAGCCTGACGATACAGCTTGGACAGGTCTATACCCGACCAAAAGCGCTCCTCGAAGCTGTCCAGCGCACGACGCCCGGCACGCAGCATGGAGCTGCGCTGAAAAATCATGATCCACGAAGTGACCGATGCGGCCACCAGGATCAGCATCACCAACTGAACGACCACGCTGGCATTGCTGACCAAACTCCACATGGAGGTATGGTCGACGACGTTAGCTTCCACGCTGTATCTCCTGCTCTGAATGTGTACCCGCGCCGCTCTGGCCGGCAAAGGCCGTGCGCAGAGCTTCGGGAATGGCCCGGGGTTTCAAACTATCGGCGCGCACACACGCCACCAAAAACTGCCCTTCGCAGAGCAGTACATTATCCGCGGCCCGCCTGACCTGTTGCTGAAAGCGCAGGCTGGCACGGTTCAATTCGATCACTTCGGCGCTAACCAGGAGTTCATCGTCCAGTCGCGCAGGCTTGTGATAACGCGCCTCGCTGGAATGAACGACAAACAACAGGTTCTCGTCACCGGCCATTGCGGATTGGGCGAAGCCCAACTCCCGCAGTCGCTCGGTCCGAGCCCGCTCCATGAATTTAAGGTAATTGACGTAGTAGACGATGCCGCCAGCATCGGTGTCTTCGTAATAAACGCGACAGCGATGTGCGAACGACTGACCCCCGTTTTGCGCGCGCATACTCTAGTGCTTACTCCTCAGGTTGCCAATCCGGCCAGGCAACTGTTTTTCATCGTTTTTCACCGCCAGGCACAAGGTTGATTGCCATGACTGCCCGTCAGACCACCAAACGCCGGAATAAATCGGTCGATCTCGTCTTTATTCGTCAGTATCGTCGGGCAGCTCATCCGGGATCGACCGCTCGCTCATCCGTGACGGGATATTCAAGCCAAAGTGCAGATAGGCATGCCGCGTGACCATGCGACCGCGAGGTGTGCGCATCATATAGCCTTGCTGAATCAAATAGGGTTCCAGTACATCCTCGATGGTGTGACGCTCTTCGCTGATCGCCGCCGCCAGGTTATCCACGCCCACGGGGCCTCCATCGAACTTCTCGATCATGGTCAGCAGCAATCGCCGGTCCTGGTGATCGAACCCGCGCTCATCCACATCCAGCAGGTTCAAAGCCAGGTCGGCGATAGGTTTGGTGATCTGGCCCTTGGCGCGAACCTCGGCGAAATCACGTACACGGCGCAACAGACGGTTGGCAATACGCGGCGTCCCCCGGGCACGTCGGGCAATCTCGAAAGCCCCTTCATCTTCGATATGCAATCCAAGAATGCCGGCCGAGCGCGAGACGATCGTCGCAAGATCCGCGGTGCTGTAGAACTCAAGACGCTGCACGATACCGAAGCGGTCACGCAGGGGGTTTGTCAGCATTCCCGCCCGGGTCGTGGCGCCGACCAGCGTAAACGGAGGCAGATCGAGCTTGATCGAGCGCGCGGCAGGGCCTTCGCCGATCATGATGTCCAGCTGGAAGTCTTCCATTGCCGGGTACAGGACCTCCTCGACAATGGGCGACAGACGGTGGATTTCGTCGATGAACAGCACGTCATGGGGTTCGAGGTTGGTCAGGATCGCCGCCAGATCACCGGGCCGTTCAAGGACCGGGCCCGAGGTGCTCTTGATCGAGACCGACATTTCTTGTGCGATGATGTTGGCCAGCGTGGTTTTACCCAACCCCGGCGGGCCGAAGATAAGCGTGTGGTCCAGCGCTTCACTGCGCCCCCGGGCGGCCTGGATGAACAGCTCCATCTGCTCGCGCACGGTGGGCTGACCGATGTAATCGGCCAGACTCAATGGCCGGATGACACGATCCAGTTGCTCGTCACGATCGCGGCCAGTGGCGGCGATCAGGCGGTCGGCTTCGATCACTTACATCATCCCCTTGAGTGCGCGGCGAATCAGGTCTTCACTGCTCAGATTCTTGTCTTTGATGGCGGTCACCGCCTTGCTGGCTTCCTGAGGCTTGTAACCCAGAGAGATCAGCGCGCTGACCGCGTCGGATTCGGCTGTCGCCACGGGTAATGCCGCACCCGGGCCTTCCACCACAAGCGCGAATGTCCCGGGCAATGCATCCCAGGCCTTGAAGCGGTCCTTGAGCTCGACCAGCAGACGTTCGGCGGTCTTCTTGCCGACGCCTGGTACGCGCGTCAGTGCCGAAGTGTCCTGTGCCTGAACGCAGCGCACCAGCTCATCGACTTCCAGCGTCGACATCAGGGCCAGCGCCAGCTTGGGTCCCACGCCATTGAGGCGGATCAACTCGCGAAACATCTCGCGGTCACGCTTCTCGTAAAAGCCAAACAACAGATGCGCATCTTCCCGTACCACCAGATGAGTGTGCAGCGTCACCGTATCGCCCAGATGTGGCAGACGATAAAGGGTGGTCATGGGAACTTCGATCTCGTAGCCCACACCATTGACATCGAGCACCAGGTGCGGGGGCTGCTTCTCGACCAGCGCACCGCGCAAACGTCCAATCACGTATCAGATCCTTTCCAGTAGCTTGTGACTGCGAGGAACAGGGCCGTAACCCTGGTCGCCATGTTTGCAGGACTCACGTGAGCTGCAAGTGAAAATTTATGAGCGAATGATGCTATCAGAGACGCAAACGGCCGCCACGGCTGCGCGCGGTATTCAGACCGTGGGGGATCAGGCTGGAACGGGTATGAGCATGGCACAAGGCAATTGCCAGTGCGTCAGAGGCGTCGACCTGTGGCTTTTTGGTCAGTTTGAGCAAGTGCATGACCATCATCATCACCTGGTCCTTGTTCGCCCCACCCGTTCCGGCGACGGCCTGTTTGACTTGGGTCGCCGTGTATTCGGCGATTTCCAGGCTTTCCTCTGCACCCGCGACGATGGCCGCGCCTCGCGCCTGGCCTAACTTGAGCGCCGAATCAGGGTTGCGCGCCATGAAGACCTTCTCAATCCCCATGGTCACCGGCCCGTAGGTCTGGATCACCTCGCGCACGCCGCGATACACGATCTGCAGCCGCTCGTGCAATAAACCAGTGCCGGTACGAATACAGCCCGAGGCCACGTACTCGCATCCGCGCCCGGTGTCACGCACCACGCCGAAGCCGGTGATTCGCGAACCGGGGTCGATACCTAAAATAAGAGTCATAACGCCTGCAGCTTGGGAAGTGACGCGCACAATTGAACGCAGCATAAAGGCAGAAGCCGGAGGCCGATAGCGCTGATCGAAATCAGCGCTTCGTGCCTCCGGCCTCATGTCCTGACGGGATGACGATCAGCCAAGCTGCTCCATCACCTCATCCGGGATTTCCGCGTTGGAATAAACGTTCTGTACGTCATCCAGATCCTCGAGCATGTCGATCAGCTTGAGCACCTTTTCCGCCGTTTCGAGATCCAGCACTGCGCTGGTGGTCGGCTGCATGACGATTTCCGCGTCCGCAGCGGTAAAACCCGCGGCTTCCAGCGCGTTACGCACGGTATAGAAGCCAGCGAAAGACGTGAATACGTCAATGGAGCCATCTTCATGGGTCACGACATCATCGGCGTCTGCCTCCATCGCCGCTTCCATCAGCGCATCTTCATCGATGCCAGGCGCGAAAGAGATCTGGCCTTTACGCTCGAACAGATACGACACAGAGCCGTCGGTACCCAGGTTTCCACCACACTTGCTGAACGCGTGACGAACGGCGGCGGCGGTGCGGTTACGGTTATCGGTCATGGTTTCGACCATCACCGCCACGCCCCCAGGGCCGTAACCTTCATAACCCAGCTCGACCATATCGTCGGCATCGGCGGCGCCTGCACCGCGCGCGATCGCGCGATCGATGATGTCGCGACTCATGTTAGCGCCAAGCGCCTTGTCCTGAGCCAGACGCAAGCGCGGATTGGACGCCGGATCACCGCCGCCCTGACGAGCAGCGACCGTCAGCTCACGAATCCACTTGGTGAATATCTTGCCTTTCTTGGCATCTTGACGCTCTTTGCGGTGCTTGATGTTCGCCCACTTGGAATGACCAGCCATAAAACGCTCCAAACTTGAAACACACACACCCCGCTCGATCACTCGAACGGAATGCTTCACTCGAATCTGTGGCCTATCAGGGCCCGGGAATCAGGGCAAACCAAACAAATGATACGCCCTGCCCTTTATCTTTATCGCCGGTATTACTCGGCCTTAGGCGTCTCGCGCAGGCGGATGTGCAGCTCGCGCAGCTGCTTGGCATCGACCACACCAGGTGCTTGGGTCATGACGTCTGCAGCACTCTGAGTCTTCGGAAAGGCAATGACTTCACGAATCGATTGAGCGCCAGTCATCAGCATGACCAGACGATCCAGACCGAACGCCAGGCCACCGTGCGGCGGCGCGCCGTATTTCAGGGCATCGAGCAGGAAGCCGAACTTCTCTTGCTGCTCGTCTTCGGAAATACCCAACAGACGGAATACCGCCTGTTGCATTTCCTTGCGGTGGATACGGATCGAACCGCCACCCAGCTCGGTACCGTTCAGAACCATGTCGTAAGCGCGCGAAAGAGCGGTAGCCGGGTTGGCTTCCAGCTCTTCAGGCGTGCACTTCGGCGCGGTGAACGGGTGGTGCAGCGCGCTAAAGCTGCCGTCTTCGTTTTCCTCGAACATCGGGAAGTCGACGACCCACATCGGTGCCCACTCGCAGGTGAGCAGGTTCAGGTCGTGACCCAGCTTGATACGCAACGCACCCAGCGCTTCGCTGACGATCTTGAACTTGTCGGCACCGAAAAACACGATGTCGCCGTCAACCGCACCAACGCGATCCAGGATCACATTCAGGTTGGCTTCCGGAATGTTCTTGACGATAGGCGACTGCAGGCCCTCAACGCCCTTGGCGCGCTCATTGACCTTGATATAGGCAAGACCTCTGGCGCCGTAGATGCTGACGAACTTGGTGTAGTCGTCGATCTTGCTGCGCGGCATGCTTGCCCCGCCTGGAACGCGCAATGCGGTCACACGGCATTTCGGATCGTTGGCCGGGCCGCTGAAGACCTTGAATTCGACCTCCTTGAGCTGATCGGCAACGTCTACCAATTCCAGCGGGTTACGCAGGTCAGGCTTGTCGGAACCATAACGGCGCATGGCTTCTTCGAAGGTCATGTGCGGGAAGTCACCGAACTCCAGGTCCAGGACTTCCTTGAACAGCTTGCGGATCATGCTCTCGGTGAGACCCATGATGTCGGCTTCGTTGAGGAAACTGGTCTCGATGTCGATCTGAGTGAACTCAGGCTGACGGTCGGCACGCAGGTCTTCGTCGCGGAAGCATTTTGCGATCTGGTAGTAGCGGTCGAAACCGGCAACCATAAGCAATTGCTTGAACAGCTGAGGCGACTGCGGCAGGGCGAAGAAGCTGCCTGCGTGGGTGCGACTCGGCACCAGATAGTCGCGGGCACCTTCGGGGGTCGCACGGGTCAGGATCGGGGTTTCGACATCAAGGAAACCGTTGCCATCCAGAAAGCCCCGGATGCTCGACGTGATACGCGAGCGCAGACGCAGCTTCTCGGCCATTTCAGGACGGCGCAGGTCGATGAAGCGATAGCGCAGTCGGGTTTCTTCACCGACGTCGGAGTATTCGTTCAGCGGGAACGGCGGCGTTTCTGACTCGTTCAGGACTTCCAGTTCGTAACCCAGAACTTCGATGGCACCGGAAGCCATGTTCGGGTTGACCGCGCCGGCTGGACGGGCGCGCACTTTGCCGGTCAGCTTGACCACGTATTCGCTGCGCACGCGGTCGGCAATGGCAAAGGTGTCAGCGCGATCCGGATCGAAGACCACTTGAGCCAGACCTTCACGATCGCGTATGTCGAGGAAAATTACACCCCCGTGGTCGCGACGGCGGTGGACCCATCCGCAAAGGGTAATTTCCTGACCTTCCAGGCTTTCGTTCAGTTGGCCGCAATAATGGCTGCGCATCATGATCGTGTATTCACTTCTCGTAATTCGGAATTCGGTGGAGCTCTCGCCCGTCGCCAATGCGCAATGGTGCAGGAGCCTTGGCATGCAGTTCAACCCGGCGGTCAATCCCTGCCTTCCATAGTAAGGCGGGGGATTATATAGGGTTAATCAAGGCTGTGCAGCCGCGCTGGCCGATACAGATAAAGAAGTCGCCCGGCGCAGCGTTTCCGGTTTCCGGGCGACTCTAGCTGGAGGCGAGCCCGCCATTCACGCGCCCCCAAGGAATGAGTGCCTTCGAAGTCAGGCAGACGACAGCCGGAAGCCCTCGGCCTTCAACAGATGCGTCACACACACCACGCGAATCAAACCGCTGAAATTCTTCACGCCGCCGTAACGCAGATGAACTTGCCGATCGACGTAGGACAAAACCGCATTGATCGAACAGCTATTGCAACTTGCGATCTCCGACAGGATATTCCAGTACACCCCTTCCAGCCGCAGACACGTTGCCAGACCGTTGAGCCTCACCGAGCGCGACTGCGGCTGGGCCAGATCCATGTTGAAGTTCTCGACGAACGGATCATTGAGAACCTTCATACATCGGTGCACATCCTTGACCTCCCGTGCGGCATTTTGACTCATAAAATCCCCCTTGATGCAATTTCGAGCACAGCGATAGAAACATTTGAAATCAAATAAACGACATGCCTATCAAGCCCTATTCATAGAGGGTTAGCCAGTGGAAGCAGCACTTAGGAAATGTAGGACATCACCACAGTAAGAAGGCGAAACTTGAGCAACTGAAATCTGGAATAAGAATAAAAAACAGCGGGTGTTACATATATATACTCATTAAAAAATAACGAACGCGCAGGTATGACAGATCAATACCAATTAACCTGACAATATTAATAGCTAAATCGATTCAGCCTCAAGTTTCAGTTAGTCAAACCCCAAAAAAGTCTGTGCATAGGACTTGAGAAGCATTTATTGAAGGAGGTCGAAGGCGAAAAGAAGGAGAGCGGGATGTGAGCGGCCAAGTCGGCCGCTCACCAAGACGATTACTTGCCTTCCAGCATTGCACGCAGCATCCATGCGGTTTTTTCGTGGACCTGCATGCGCTGAGTCAGCAGATCCGCCGTCGGCTCGTCACTTACCTTGTCCAGCAACGGGAAGATCCCGCGAGCGGTGCGGGTGACGGCCTCTTGCCCATCCACCAGAGAACGGATCATGTCCTCGGCACCAGGCACTCCTTCTTCTTCCTTGATCGAGGATAGGCGCGCGTAGGTCGAATAGGTGCCCGGAGCCGGGAATCCCAGCGCGCGGATGCGCTCCGCGATGAGGTCGACCGCCAGTGCCAGCTCGTTATATTGCTCTTCGAACATCAGGTGCAAGGTGCGAAACATCGGACCCGTGACGTTCCAGTGGAAATTATGAGTTTTCAGATACAGCACATAGGTATCTGCCAGCAAGCGTGACAGACCTTCCACGATTGACTTGCGATCTTCTTCGCTGATCCCGATATCGATTGCCATGCCAAGCCCTCTTCATATGATGACGTTTCCAAAAAGCTGCATGCACTCTAGCAAGACGCGAGCAATGGCGCAGCCATCTCTGAGTCTGTAAGGCTTCGCCGATGGCTCACAACGCTGCCCGCCAAACAGCGGGCAGGCAGCAAAAAGACCTGGAGTTGGCGGAATACTTTCGCTTCGGGAAACTTCTCAGTGACCGCCTGCGTGGCTCTGGCACACGCCTTCAGCGAAACGCCGGGAATGCAAGCCAAATAGCCATCATCTTCCGCGATCAGTAACGCTAAGCGCTTGATTTGAGTAGCACTGCGCTTTGCTGTTAAATACGGATGTGTCGCTACTGACAAGCCAATAGGTTGTAGCGCACAGGCTGAGTCGGCGCTCGTGCATCACGCCTTCCCTTTTTTCAGAAGCGTACCGGGAATCGCCAGCTTCTTCTTGTGATCCATCTTAATGTGAGTCATCGAAATGTTGAAAATAGTCCACCTGCTAATGGGCGCAGCTGCCCTGCTGCTGTCTTTCATACCTAGCCTGCGTAGTGAAGCGCTGTCTTCTTACCTGTCCCAACCGGATGCGTTGTATCTGGCCCTCTTCGGCCTGATCAATCTGGTCATCGCACCTGTGATTCCTTATTGGAACAGAGGCCCGCGTCATCAACTGCAAAATCTGGTCAGCGCGCTTCTGGTGCTGGCCGTCGTTCTTCAAATCCTTACCCTGCTCGTCCCGCTTGAAACCATCGCAGGCCAACCTGCCGTTCTGGTCAGCCTGTTGGCCCTGGTGGTTGCCGTCGCGATCCATCTGGGTGTCAGCTTTTACAGGTCATCACCCTCCCCGGCGCCACAATCACATGAGCTGGGCCAGCGCGATACCGGCACAGTAAAGTGGTTCAACACCTCCAAGGGCTTCGGCTTCATTTCCCGCGACTCTGGCGACGATATCTTCGTGCATTTCCGGGCCATCCGCGGAGAAGGCCACCGCGTGCTGGTCGAAGGTCAACGTGTCGAGTTTTCCGTAATGAACCGTGACAAGGGCCTACAGGCCGAAGACGTTATCGCGGCGCTCCCGCGCCGCTAAGCGTCAATTCAAAAAAAACCGCGCTCCAGGGCGCGGTTTTTTTGTGCTCTTAATAATGAGGCGGCGGCGTGTCCTCTTCGAACGCCTCGAACTGCCCACCCATTTCTTCCTGGCGCTTGATCAAGGCCGCCATCTGCAACTGCATTCGCTCAAGGCTTCGCTGCTGCGCGACCAAGACATCGTTGAGCGCCTGAATCGTGTCGTCCTGAAATGCCAGGCGACTCTCAAGATCCATCACCCGATCCTCAAGGTTCATGGCTGCACCTCTACAAAACAAAGATCGTCAGCAAGCGCCGCCTTCAATCGCCCGATCACGTCGACTGCCTGGTCGACGGAGTAAGGCACTGCGGGATGCTTGCCCCAAACCGGAGCCGGCCACGCGATATCGCTCTTATGACGAACGATGACGTGCATATGTAGCTGACTCACCACATTCCCCAGCGCCGCGACGTTCATCTTGTCGGCCTTGAACAGTTGCTGGAGTGTCCTGGATAACGCCGTGGTTTCTTTCCACAACTGCAACTGTTCGGCCTCGGACAACTGGAATATTTCGCTTATATCCGCTTTGCGCGGTACCAGGATAAACCATGGGTATTGGGCGTCGTTGGACAGTAGCAGTCGGCACAATGGGAAATCTCCCACAGGCAAGGTGTCCTGCACTAAACGCTGATCCAGAACAAACACGCATCAACTCCTGATCGCGGGGTTAGGTTTGATGTTTTCGCTGAATGCCAAAACGGTCCTCGATACCGGGCAGGATACTCGGGAATACCGGGCGAATCACCTCAACGTGCTCTGTGATGCCATTTTGCGTGATGACTGTTGATTCCGAGTCAGTACGAGCTAGCCTCCCTTGCACCGACAACGATCGCTTTTTGTACTAACGCACCGACATGAGGCAGCGTAGAAAACATGAAATAGCCGGGGCAGCAGAGAGAAAAAAACGCTGTACCTTCGCGGATTCAAGCACTTGATTCGCTGAAATCACTCGCTGCGCTGACTCAAAGGTCAAGCACGGGTGGCATCTTCCTACTGACGTACCAAATGCATGCGAAATTGTGACTGCACGCACCAAAACGACTCACCTCTGAGACACTGTCCATTACCTATCCGCGATTTACTCACTTCCTGCCGGTAACAGGTAACGTCAGTGACATTTTTGGGCAAGGACCTCATCCATTCGAGGACTACAAATCATTTTTTTTGATATTTTTTATCCTTTTAAAACAGATGGTTGCAGTTAGACCTGAACGTATTTACACGCCTTTGGACATTTTTTTCACGTAAGACGGAACTTTGAGCACGGTTGTTGCTTTGTCACACACATGATCGAAAAGCAGGCGTCCATTACCTTAAGCGTCGATCGAAAGGAAAATGACGGGCAAACCCTTTTGGGGCGTTCGGTAAGACGGGATGCAGATCACTGCGGATGTGAATCCCGACGGTCCGAAAGTACAGCTGTAGTTGAACGTCTTTAGATAAGGAGCTGTTCATTAGCGACACGGACAGAGCTGTTTTGCGACATGGCAGTAAAGAAATTGAAAGGATGGGTTCGTAACTATCGCCAATAATGTCAGCGTGATATAAGTTTCGCCGACACCAAAAAGAAAGAGCCGTCCAGATAAAAAAACAGGTGGACGGCGGTACTCTTCTTAAAACCAAAGGAGCAAAGTCACGATGAGAGTGATGAAGTGGAGCGCAATCGCCCTGGCAGTTACTGCGGCCAGTACCCAGTTGGCATCGGCTGCGGCATTCGTAAGCGATCAGTCCGAAGCAACTGGTTTTGTTGAAGGTAGCAAGCTGGACGTCAAAACCCGCAACTACTACTACAACCGCAACAACAAAAACGGCGGCGTTGACGACAAAGACTGGACCCAGGGTTTCTTTGGTAACTTCAGCTCCGGTTATACCCAAGGTCTGATCGGTGTCGGTATAGATGCGTTCGGTTACGCTGGCTTCAAGCTGGACGGCAGCGATAAGTACTCCGGTTCGGGCAACCTGGTGACCGACAGCGAAGGCAAGAACGAGGACAGCTTCGGCAAAGCGGGCGCTGCTGTTAAGTTCCGCATCTCGAAAACCGAACTGAAAATCGGCGACATGCAGCCTCAAAACCCGGTTTTCGCAGTGGGCGGTACCCGTCTGTTGCCACAAACTGCCAGCGGTCTGACCCTGCAAAGCAGCGAGATCCAAGGTCTTGACGTTGAAGCTGGTCGCTTCTACTCGGGTACCAGCCAGGACGACACCAACCGTGATGGCGAAATCTGGGCTACCTACGCTGGCGTGACATCCAAATCCGCTACTTTCGGTGGCGGCAAATACTCCATCACCGACAACCTTGGCGTTGGTTTCTATTACTCGAAACTGGAAGACGTCTGGAACCAGTACTACGGCAACGTGAACTACGCGCTGCCGTTGACCGATGATCAGTCGCTGGCCTTCGACTTCAACTACTACAACACCTCCGATACCGGCAGCGCCAAAGCTGGCGATATTACCAACAACACGTTCTCGCTCTCTGCCGCGTACTCGTTCCTGGCAGCGCACACAGTGACCCTCGCGTTCCAGAAAGTTAACGGCAATACACCGTTCGACTACATCGGTATCGGCGATAACAACCGCGGCGGCGACTCGATCTTCCTGGCCAACTCCGTTCAGTACTCTGACTTCAACGGTCCTGGCGAGAAATCCTGGCAGGCGCGTTACGACCTGAACATGGCTCCGTATGGCGTACCTGGTCTGAGCTTCATGACCCGATACATCAACGGCAAGGACATCGACGGCGACAAAATCGATGCTGGCAGCCCATATCAGGCTTACGGTTACGGTTCTGACGGTAAACACCACGAGACCAACGTTGAAGCGAAATACGTAGTTCAGACCGGCCCTGTCAAAGACCTGTCGTTCCGTATTCGTCAATCGTGGCACCGCGCCAACGCCGATCAGGCTGAAGGCGACGTAGATGAGTTCCGTCTGATCGTCGACTACCCGATCTCGGTTCTCTGATAGCGCTGCGATTCATTAACGGATCGCGCTGCAAGTCATTACCGAAACAGAAAAGCCCGGCCCTGTGCCGGGTTTTTTCACGCCTGCAAAAGCGCCAATTCGCGCCCCGCCCGATACCCACCCGCCCTGTACTCGGCTGTATCACCACCGTACAATGCCAGGTCATTTCCCAGTCACAGCAACCGACAACGGCCGACCATGCGTACCAGTCAATATTTGCTCGCCACACAGAAAGAAACGCCGAACGATGCGGTCGTGATCAGCCATCAGCTGATGCTCCGCGCCGGCATGATCCGCAAGCTCGCTTCCGGTCTCTACACCTGGCTGCCCATGGGCCTGCGTGTTCTGCGCAAGGTCGAAGCCGTCGTTCGCGAAGAAATGGACGCTGCCGGCGCACTGGAAGTATTGATGCCAGGCATCCAGCCAGCGGAACTGTGGCAGGAATCCGGTCGCTGGGAGCAGTACGGCCCTGAACTGCTGCGCCTGAAAGACCGTCACGATCGCGACTTCTGCGCGGGTCCGACCCACGAAGAAGTGATCACCGATCTGGCCCGCAATGAGCTCAGCAGCTATAAACAGCTGCCGATCAACATGTACCAGATCCAGACCAAGTTTCGTGACGAAATCCGCCCACGCTTCGGCTTGATGCGCGGTCGTGAATTCATCATGAAGGACGCCTACTCGTTCCATGCGACTCAGGATTCCCTGCAGGCAACCTATGACCGCATGCACCTGGCGTACTGCAACGTCTTCAGTCGCCTGGGACTCGACTTCCGTCCAGTAGTGGCCGACAACGGTTCCATCGGTGGCGCGGGTTCGCACGAATTCCACGTACTGGCCGAATCCGGCGAAGACGATATCGTGTTCAGCGACACTTCCGACTACGCCGCCAACATCGAAAAAGCCGAAGCGATCCCGCGTGAGAAAGCCCGTGGTGCCGCAACCGAGGAGCTGCGCCTGGTCGATACTCCTGACGCCAAGACCATCGCCGCGCTGGTTGAACAATTCGGCCTGGCCATTGAAAAAACCGTCAAGACGCTGGTGGTCCATGCAGCCGAGGAAGGCAAACTGATCGCGCTGATCATTCGTGGCGACCACGAACTCAACGAGATCAAGGCTTCGAACCATCCGCTGGTCGCCAGCCCGCTGGTCATGGCCAGTGAAGCCGAGCTGCGCGCCGCCATCGGTGCGGGCGCCGGTTCGCTGGGCCCACTGAACCTGCCACTGCCTTGCATCATCGACCGCTCGGTGGAGCTGATGAGCGACTTCGGCATCGGTGCCAATATCGACGACAAACACTACTTCGGCGTGAACTGGGAGCGTGATCTGCCCGTTCCGGAGGTCGCCGACCTGCGCAATGTCGTCGAAGGTGATCCAAGCCCGGACGGACAGGGCACCTTGATCATCAAACGCGGTATCGAAGTCGGGCACATCTTTCAGTTGGGCACCAAGTACAGCGACGCGATGAAGTGCCAGGTGCTGGGCGAGAACGGCAAGCCTGTCAACCTGACCATGGGTTGCTACGGCATTGGTGTTTCCCGCGTGGTCGCCGCCGCCATCGAGCAGAACAACGACGAGAACGGCATCATCTGGAGCGACGCACTCGCGCCTTTCCAGATCGCCCTGGTGCCACTGCGCTATGAAACCGACGCTGTTCGCGAGGCGACTGACAAGCTGTACGCGGAATTGACCGCAGCCGGCTTCGATGTGCTGCTCGATGACCGCGACAAGAAAACCAGCCCGGGGATCAAGTTCGCTGACATGGAGCTGATCGGCATTCCGCATCGCATCGTGGTCAGTGACCGCGGCCTGGCCGATGGCAATCTGGAGTACAAGAGCCGTACCGAGTCCGAAGCTCAGGCTCTGCCGGTGGCCGACGTACTGTCCTTCATCAAAGCCCGGATCAACCGCTGAGTCGACGGCGCGCCTGCATTCCACGCTGGCGCGCCTTCTCATTGAGCTGTGTTGTCTTGCCTCACCTGCATCAAGAGATCTCATGTTCAAGCGAAGTTCTTCAAGTCTGGCGGGCGCCGCGTTGTGCGGCAGTCTGCTCGTCAGCGGTTGCGCCAATCATCTGTCTCAACGCAGCGAACACGAAGAGCGGATCGATCGGAAGCTGCTCGATCACAGCTTTCAAATCGATGTCGGCGAACCCATGACTCTGGAGTTACCGCAACGTCGGATTCGTATCCACGAGTTGAAAACCTTCGACATCACTGAATACGACGTCACTCGTCGTTACGATCGCTATACCCCGTATCAACCCTGGCGTGAAATATACGAGATCCCGTTGGGTGCTGTAGCGGTCGTCGCAGGTGTCGGCGCCAACGTGGTGAACGTACTGACCTTCGGTAGTCTGCCGGACAGCGTGACCAAAGACTGGCTCAGTTACGGCATCGCAGGCATCAACCCATTCATGAACGCCCCCTCTCACGGACGCGCACAACAGAATCTGGCTGGTATAGACGAAGTTCAGCGTGATCACCGCATCGAGCATTCGAGCCTGCCGTGGAGCGAGAGCCCGGTCGAAATCAAGTCCGGAAAAGACATCAACGAGTTGAATACCGACCGCAATGGTGTTCTGCGCATCAACCTGCTCGACAGTCCGTTTGCCGAACAGGACCTCAGCCATATCACGCAGTTGGGACTCAAGGTGCAGGACGACCAGTCCAATGTGCAGGCCAACGCCAGCCTGCCCCTGAGCAGATCATTGCGCGGCAAGCTGATTGAAGCCCATGGTCTGATCTATGACGATCTTGAAGATGACGAAGTGAGCCAGTGGGTACACCGGGTCAAGCGTTTGTCCGAACTGGGTTTGGAAGAAGAAGCCAGCGATCTCGAACAGTCACTGATCGAGATGACCCGCAACGACCCGCAATTGCAGCACGAATTTTTGCGCTCGCTGGCCAAAGATGCCGGTCGCCTGGTCGCGGTGCCTGCCGGCAGCGAGTGAACGAGGCATCAGGTGAACAACTGCAGCTGTTCATGGGCGCCACGCAGGTCATGCAGTCGCACACCGATACCCAGCAGTCGCACCGGTTTGCCGCCGCGTGCGAAAGCCTGAGCGAGTAACTGTTCGTAGCTTTCCAGATCCCTGCCCGCTCCCGCCTGCTCCAGCGTCGTCTGGGTAAAATCGTGAAACTTCACCTTCACGAAAGGTTTGCCCGGTCGGTAAAGCGTATCGATTCGAGAAAGGCGACCATTCAGGTTTTGCAGTAGATCTGGGAGCTTTTCCAGACAACTCGCCAGATCAGGCAGATCGGTGTCGTATGTGTTTTCCACGCTGACGGACTGACGGCGACTGTCGTTCTGCACCGCACGCTCGTCGATACCATGGGCCAGATTCCACAGCCGCTCACCGAAAGAGCCGAATTCACGCACCAGCGACAGCTTGCTCCAGTCACGCAAATCGGCGCAGCTGATGATCCCCAGCCGGCCCAACTTATCGGCCGTCACCTTGCCCACGCCATGCAGTTTGGAAACAGGAAGCTCGGCGACAAATTCCTCTACCTGATCCGGCGTGATGACGAACAGGCCATTGGGCTTGCGCCAGTCGCTGGCGATCTTGGCGAGAAACTTATTAGGCGCGACCCCAGCAGAAACGGTGATGTGCAGCTGCTTCGATACGCGTTTGCGGATGTCCTGGGCGATGCGCGTGGCACTGCCCGAAAAATGGTTGCACTCGGACACGTCCAGATAAGCCTCGTCCAGCGATAGGGGCTCGATCAGATCGGTGTAGTCGCGGAAGATCGTATGGATTTCCTTGGATGCTTCTTTATAAGCATCCATTCGCGGCTTGACGATGGTCAGATCCGGACAGAGCGACAACGCATGGCGTGACGACATGGCCGACCGCACTCCATAAGCCCGCGCTTCGTAGTTACATGTTGCGATGACTCCACGCCGATCTGCTGCACCACCGACCGCCAATGGCTTGCCCGCCAGACTGGGATCGTCGCGCATCTCGATGGCGGCGTAGAAACAGTCACAGTCGATATGGATGATTTTGCGCTGCGGCATAACATGCGGTCGTAGGAAAACGGTTGAGCAGTATCTCACTCAGGCAACGGTCTGACACTCACCGCGCGATACAGCCTGCATCGATTCGGCCACGTGGACTGACCCGCCGATCGCTCTGACAGGCCCGCGTACAAGCCCCGACTGTCTATACCGGCATAGGCCAGTGGCTAACCGATTGAACAAAAAGCAGTTTTTTCTGCCATAAGCTTGACACTTCGGCGATCCTCTGTAGAATGCCGCCTCACAGACGCGGGATGGAGCAGTCTGGTAGCTCGTCGGGCTCATAACCCGAAGGTCGTCGGTTCAAATCCGGCTCCCGCAACCAAACATCGAAGAAGCCACTCAAGAGAGTGGCTTTTTTGTGCGCGCGGGAAAATCGTACGCCTCAGATTTCGTGAAATTTCTTTCATTAATTAAAGCGCCCTGCCACGCCGCTTCGACGAGAAAAACCTTGTCCGGCTATAACTTAGGCAGCTCACCAGTGCAAATGCGGTTATTTTGTCGATCCTGAGGTTTAAAGGTTGACAGGTTGTCGTTCGGCTGTAGAATGCCGCCTCACAGACGCGGGATGGAGCAGTCTGGTAGCTCGTCGGGCTCATAACCCGAAGGTCGTCGGTTCAAATCCGGCTCCCGCAACCAACGTTTAAAAAAGGCTACTCGAAAGAGTGGCCTTTTTTTTGCCTCGACGAAAAGCGCCGAACAGCATGAATAATTGCTTGTCACACTTCGTTGTCGGACCGATTTATTCACCACCGATTTGTTACCGTGTGTTGGCCTTGCGTTGGCGAGCAACAACCTGCACGTATCTGACGTATTCGCCCGTTAGACTATTCGCCCGTTAGACGCAGGCGCTAACATCCTGAATTATTTTTTGCGTAGGGATTGGTAACTTGGCTGTATACCCCCATCCTGTCGCGCACGATCCAAGGAGTGATTGATGCGCGCCAACCCATCCGACACAAACGATGCAGCTCCGGAAAATCCTCCGGCTCCACCTGCCCGCCTGCGCGTACGCGAACTGGTGAGCAAATATCGTCAACCTATCGGGCTGGCTGTCACCATTATTCTGTTTGCCCTGGCGTTGATCGCCTGTCGGCACATGCTCACCGAACTCGACATCTACGCGCTGCAGGATTCTCTGCTGAGTGTGCCCATGCCTTCCCTTGCTGGCGCGGTGCTGGCGACCGTCGTCGGCTTCAGCATCCTGCTGGGCTACGAATGGTCTGCCAGTAAATATGCCAACGTCGATCTACCCCCCTGGTCGCTGGTGATGGGCGGTTTCTGCGCATTTGCCATCGGCAATGCAGTAGGTCTGTCGATGCTTTCCGGCGGGTCTGTGCGCTATCGGCTGTACTCCCGACTCGGGCTGGGTGCGGGTGAAGTCGCCCACATGACGCTGTTCGCCAGCCTGTCGCTCGGCTGCGCGTTGCCTCCGCTTGCCGCACTCGCGACGTTGAGTGATCTGCCCGCGGCATCGCTGGCGCTGCACCTCTCGGTTCCTGTGCTGGCAACCATTGCGATTGCAGTGCTGGCGATCAGCCTGATCATCGGTGTAGCGGTTTATCGTCGCCGGCTGCCTGAGCAGAACATCCCTCATAACCTGCTGGTTCGTGCCGGCCGCCGCACCCTGCGCCTGCCAGGCTTGCGTCTGACGTTGATGCAACTGGTGATCACCGCGCTGGACGTCGCCGCTGCTGCTGCGGTGCTCTATCTGCTGTTGCCTTCCGCCCCGCCTTTCGGTGCATTCCTGCTGGTTTACCTGCTGGCACTGGCCGCTGGCGTCCTGAGCCACGTACCGGGTGGCGTCGGCGTATTCGAAGCGATTCTGCTCGCAGCGTTCGCCGACGAGCTGGGTGCCGCGCCACTGGCTGCGGCGCTGCTGCTGTATCGCTTGATCTATGTGGTGTTGCCACTGCTGGTCGCGTGTCTGGTGTTGCTGTTCAGCGAAGCCAAACGCTTTCTGTTCGCCCGCCAGGCGATGCGTGTCGCGTCGGGTCTCGGCGCGCCGATTCTGGCCTTGCTGGTGTTCCTGTCCGGTGTGGTGCTGCTTTTTTCCGGCGCTACCCCGGAAATCGACACACGCCTGGAAAGCCTTGGTTTTCTGATCCCACATCGGCTCATCGACGCATCGCACTTCGGCGCCAGCCTGATCGGCGTGCTGTGCCTGTTGCTCGCGCAGGGCCTGCGTCGGCGGCTTTCGGCAGCCTGGATGCTGACCACCATTCTGTTGTTCGTCGGCTCAATCCTGTCGATCCTCAAGGGGTTCGATTGGGAAGAGGCCAGTCTGCTGCTGCTGACCGCCTGCCTTCTGGCCATCTTCCGCCGTTCGTTCTACCGTCCGAGCCGCCTGCTGGAGTTACCCTTCTCGCCGCTGTATCTGGTAGCGAGCATTTGCGTGCTGGGGGCTTCGTTCTGGCTATTGCTGTTCGCCTATCAAGACGTGCCATACAGCCATCAGTTGTGGTGGCAATTCACTCTCGACGCTGACGCCCCACGCGGTCTGCGCTCGGCCCTCGGTAGTGCGGTGTTGCTGGTGATCGTGTCCCTGACCTGGCTATTGCGCACTGCTCGGCCGCAGATCGATCTGCCGGATGACGCGCAACTGGCCAAGGCCGCCGAGATCATCAAAGCCTCCAATCAGCCCGACGGCGGTCTGGTGCTGACGGGCGACAAGGCCGTGCTGATGCACCCGAGTGGCAATGCGTTCCTGATGTATGCCCATCGCGGTCGCAGTCTGGTGGCGTTGTACGATCCGATCGGGCCGACCCAACAGCGCGCCGAGCTGATCTGGCAATTCCGCGACCTGTGTGACGTGCACCACGCTCGTCCTGTCTTCTACCAGGTGCGCGCCGAAAACCTGCCGTTCTATATGGACATCGGCCTGACCGCCATCAAGCTGGGTGAAGAAGCTCGGGTCGATCTGAACAAGTTCGACATCGAAGCCAAAGGCAAGGAAATGAAAGACCTGCGCTACACCTGGAACAGAGGTGGTCGCGACGGGTTGTCGCTGGAAATCTACGAAGTCGGCCAGGCGCCGATGGACGAGCTCAAAGTGATTTCCGACGCCTGGCTGACCGGCAAGAACGTTCGCGAAAAAGGCTTCTCTCTGGGCCGTTTCAGCCTGGATTACCTCAAGCACTTCCGCATCGCTATCGTGCATTTCCAGGGTAAACCGGTGGCGTTCTCCAACCTGCTGGAGACCTCCCGGCATGATCTGGCGAGTCTGGACCTGATGCGTTCGCATCCGGACGCGCCGAAGCTGACCATGGAGTTCATGATGGTCGGTCTGATTCTGCATTACAAAAAGGAAGGCTACGCTCGCTTCAGCCTGGGCATGGTGCCGTTGTCGGGCCTGCAGCCAAGACGTGGCGCGCCGTTGACCCAACGTCTGGGTTCGATGGTCTTCAGTCGCGGCGAGCAGCTCTACAACTTCCAGGGCCTGCGCCGTTTCAAAGACAAGTTCCAGCCTGACTGGGAACCTCGCTATATGGCAGTGCCTGCGGGACTCGATCCGCTGGTGGCACTGGCAGACACCGCTGCCCTGATTGCGGGCGGCCTGACTGGATTGGTGAAACGCTGATGATTCAACGCTACTGGCGCTTTTTGCTTGCAGCCCTGGTAATTCTGGTGGTGGCACTGGGTTTCTGGCTGTGGAACCGCCCCGCCGCACAACCTACTCTGGAACACATGACCCTGGATGACGGCTCGGCGCTGATCCGTGCAACCCCGTCGACCAAAGTCAAGACAAGGGTCGCCCTGGCCGTGACCACCGAAGATGCGATGACAGAGAAGCAAGTCCTCGCCCTGAGCTACGACGCATCCGCTCAAGTCATTCAGGTCGTTCTGCCCAAGGACGACTGCCAGTTGCAGGCCAAGACTTTCAGCGCCGCGCTGCAAAAGCTCGATGGCGCGCCAGATGTAGTCGCAGGCATCAGCGCTGGCGGCTCGGTGGCCTGGGATTGGCTGGCCAGCCAGAACAACGACAAGGCCCAGGCCGTTTCGGTGAACTTCGTCCTCAATCAGCCGGACTGCAAAACCCCGGCGCCGAAAGCCGCGGCCCATGGCAAATGGACCGTGGCCTGGAACGACGGCCCGGATGACGAGACGGCGGTGTTCGTTCGCGACACGCCCAACGCAGAAACCAGCATCAGCGATTACGACATCAAGTACCCGCAGATACTGAACACCGAAGTCCGTCACCTGCTGATTGCCGATGACGCCAACGGCGGCTTGAACATCCCCGTGGTGGAAGTGCCGTCGAGTCAGCCATCGGACACCGTCACCCTGTTCCTCTCGGGCGATGGCGGCTGGCGCGATCTGGACAAGGACGTGGCAGGCGACATGGCGAAGTCAGGCGGCTATCCGGTCGTCGGCATCGACACCCTGCGTTACTACTGGGAACACAAGTCGCCCGAGCAGACCGCGAGCGACCTGAGCGAACTGATGGCGCACTACCGGCAGAAATGGGGCGCCAAACACTTTGTCCTGGCTGGCTATTCGTTCGGCGCTGACGTTCTGCCTGCTATCTACAACCGACTGCCGGATGAAGACAAAGCACGCGTCGACGGCATCATCCTGCTGGCTTTTGCACGCAGTGGCAGCTTTGAAATCGCCGTCGAAGGCTGGCTCGGCGCATCCGGCAAGGAAGCCGCCACTGGCCCGGAAATGGCCAAGCTGCCGGGCGACAAGGTGTTCTGCGTGTATGGCGTGGAAGAGAAGGATGAAAGCGGCTGTACCGAAGCGACCGCCCCCGGTCAGAAACAACAGCTGCCAGGCGGTCACCACTTTGACGAGGACTACCCTGCCCTGGCCAAACGTTTGATTGCCGTCATCGACAAGTGGAAAGGCAAGGAAGCGCCGGAGTCGGCCAGCGCCGACTGAAACCGGCCATAAAAAATCCCCGCACTCTCATGACTGCGGGGATTTTTTGTTTAAAGGGTGCGCGCGGTCAATTGCAGGAGCCGGCTTGCTGGCGAACACGGACTGTCCGCTCTTAAAGCTGTGACTGCCTGACGCTTTCGCCAGCAAGCCGGCTCCTGCGAGGGATGTCAACGCGATCCGGTCGGTTACATCTCCACCTGCGTTCCCAACTCGATCACCCGGTTGAACGGCAGCTTGAAGAACCTCAGGTTGCCGTTGGCGTTTTTCAACATGAAAGCAAACAGACTTTCGCGCCAGCGGGCCATGCCGACCAGTTTGGACGCCACCACGGTTTCGCGGCTGAGGAAATAGGTGGTGCGCATCGGGCTGAAGTCCAGCTCGGCCAGATGACACAGTTTCAGCGCTGCGGGTACGTCCGGCTCGTCGATGAAACCGAAATGCAGAATCACCCGGAAAAACCCCTCGCCATAGGCCTCGACCTCGAAACGCTGCGCCGCAGGAACCCGAGGTGTGTCCTCGTAGACCACCGTCAGTAACACCACTTGCTCATGCAGCACCTGGTTATGCAGCAGGTTATGCAACAGCGCGTGAGGCACGGCGTCCGGGCGGGCGGTCAGGAACACTGCGGTGCCCTGTACCCGATGCGGCGGCTGCACGCGGATGCTGCTGATGAAAATCGGCAGCGGCAGGCCACCCTCGTTAATGCGATCGACCAACAGCTGCTTGCCGCGTTTCCAGGTGGTCATCAGGATGAAAAGCGCGATACCGGCCAGAAACGGAAACGCGCCGCCCTGCACCACTTTCGGCACGTTGGCGGCGAAGAACAAGCCGTCGACGAACAGGCAACCCAACAGGATAGGCACCGCAACCATCGGTGGCCATTTCCACGCCAGCAGCATCACCGCCGACACCAGAATCGTCGTGCAGAGCATGGTCCCTGTCACCGCGACACCGTAGGCCGAAGCCAGCGCGCCAGAGGATTCAAAACCCAGCACCAGCAGAATCACCCCGACCATCAGCGACCAGTTCACCGCGCCGATGTAAATCTGGCCCTGAGCGTCACTGGACGTGTGCTGGATGTACATGCGCGGGATGTAGCCGAGCTGGATTGCCTGCAGGGTCATCGAGAACGCGCCGGAGATCACCGCCTGGGACGCAATAATGGTCGCCAGGGTAGACAGGCCGATCAGCGGCAACAGCGCCCAGCTCGGCGCCAGCAGATAGAACGGGTTGCGCACGGCCTCGGGGTTTTCGATCACCAGCGCCCCTTGCCCGAAATAGTTGAGCACCAGCGCAGGCAGAACCAGACCGAACCAGGCCCGGGAAATTGGCTTGCGACCGAAGTGTCCCATGTCCGCATACAGGGCTTCGGCACCGGTCAGCGCCAACACTACCGCGCCAAGCACCGCAACGCCGATTCCAGGGTGATCGATGAAGAATCGAACGGCCCAGATCGGATTGACCGCATGCAACACTTCGGGCTGCCGGACGATGCCGTGAATGCCGAGCACCGCAAGGGTCACGAACCACAGCACCATGATCGGGCCGAACATCACGCCGATCCGGGCGGTGCCGTGACGCTGGATCAGAAACAACGCCACCAGCACGATCAAGGCGATTGGCACTACCCAATGCTCCAGGCCATCGAACGCCAGCTCCATGCCCTCGACCGCCGACAGCACGGAAATCGCCGGGGTGATCATGCTGTCGCCGTAGAACAGCGCAGCGCCGAACAGGCCGAAGACGATCATCGTCGCCTGCAGTTTCGGGTATTTCGAAGACGCACGACGGGCCAGCGCCGTCAGCGCCATGATGCCGCCCTCGCCGTCGTTGTCGGCACGCAGCACCAGCGCCATGTACTTGAACGACACGACCCAGACCAGCGCCCAGAAAATCAGTGACAGAATCCCCAGCACCGAATCGTGACTGGCCTGCACGCCGTACCCGCCGACGAACACTTCCTTGATCGTGTACAGCGGACTGGTACCGATGTCGCCGTACGCCACTCCCACCGCCCCCACCAGCAGACTCAACGGTTTGACCGAATGTCCAGTCTCTGCCTGACTAGTTGCGTGACCCATTTACCACTCCTGACACCATGACTCGAGCACCGGGACATCTGCTGTCAGATTGACCCGCAGCGTACCGGTAAATTCCGATGCACCCGGCCGACAAGGGCGACCGGGTTCAACGCCGCGAAGCATAGCGCAGCACTCGTCGTAATTCTCGGTTTAACGCTGGTCAATCGCTGCGCTCGTCGCTAGAATTGCGCACTTTTTGATCAGAGGCGCACCAAGCGCCCAGTCAGTGCCTTGGCCAATCGCCCGGGCATACCTAAGCCGAGGTTAGTCAATGTCCACCGTCACCACGCCTGCCGCCCCCAAGGTCGGGTTCGTTTCTCTGGGTTGCCCCAAGGCACTCGTCGATTCGGAGCGCATCCTCACTCAGCTGCGCATGGAAGGCTATCAGGTCGTGCCGACCTACGAGGACGCCGACGTGGTGGTGGTCAACACCTGCGGCTTCATCGACAGCGCCAAGGCCGAATCCCTGGACACCATCGGTGAAGCCATCGCCGAGAACGGCAAGGTCATCGTGACTGGCTGCATGGGCGTGGACGAGAGCGTGATCCGCAGCGTGCACCCGAGCGTGCTGGCCGTCACCGGTCCCCAGCAATATGAGCAAGTGGTCAACGCCGTACACGATGCCGCGCCGCCGAAGCTCGATCACAACCCACTGATCGATCTGGTGCCGCCACAAGGCATCAAGCTGACCCCACGCCACTACGCGTACCTGAAGATTTCCGAAGGCTGCAACCACAGTTGCAGTTTCTGCATCATCCCGTCGATGCGTGGCAAGCTGGTCAGCCGTCCGGTCGGCGATGTGCTTGACGAAGCCCAACGCCTGGTCAAAGCCGGCGTCAAGGAACTGTTGGTGATCTCCCAGGACACCAGCGCCTACGGCGTCGACGTCAAGTACCGCACCGGCTTCTGGAACGGTCAGCCGGTCAAGACCCGCATGACCGAACTTTGCCAGGCCCTCAGCTCGCTGGGCGTCTGGGTGCGCATGCACTACGTCTACCCATACCCGCACGTCGACGAGATCATCCCGTTGATGGCCGAGGGCAAGATCCTGCCGTACCTGGACATCCCTTTCCAGCACGCTAGCCCGAAAATCCTCAAGCTGATGAAGCGCCCGGCCTTCGAAGACAAGACCCTGGCGCGCATCAAGAAGTGGCGCGAGCAGTGCCCGGACCTGATCATCCGCTCGACCTTCATCGTCGGCTTCCCGGGTGAAACCGAAGAAGACTTCCAGTACCTGCTGGACTGGCTGACCGAAGCCCAGCTCGATCGCGTCGGCTGCTTCCAGTACTCGCCGGTCGAAGGCGCGCCAGCCAATCTGCTGGACGCCCCGATCGTGCCGGACGATGTCAAGCAGGAACGCTGGGACCGCTTCATGGCGCACCAGCAGGCCATCAGCGCCGCACGTCTGCAGATGAAGATCGGCAAGGAAATCGAAGTGCTGATCGACGAAGTCGACGAGCAAGGCTTCGTTGGCCGTTCGTTCTTCGATGCGCCGGAAATCGACGGCAACGTATTTGTCGAAAGTGATTTGGATCTCAAGCCAGGCGACAAGATCATGTGCCGCGTGGTCGATGCCGATGAATACGACCTGTGGGCCGAGACAATTTGATAGCTTCGCGAGCAAGCTCAGTCCCACAGATCAGCGGCGCTTGCTGTGGGAGTGAGCTAGCCCACGAATAAATCGTGACCTGCCCTCATCCTCGAACCCCGCCCTTGAAACGGCGGGGTTTGTTTTTTCTGGCTATCGTCTTCACATCAGGACAACGACAAGAACAGGAGAAGAGGCAACATGACCCACCACTCGGTCATTTACCTGCCGAACAAACTCGACTACGCCGAACTGACCCGACTCTGGGAGGCCTCGGTTCGCGCGACCCATGACTTTCTGCCGGAAAACTACATCACCCTGCTGCGCAATCTGTTGCAAACCCAGTACCTGGACGCGGTGAATCTGTTCTGCACCCGCGACTCCCAGTTGCACATTACCGGCTTCGGCGGTACCACGCCTGGCAAGCTGGAGATGCTGTTCATCGCGCCGGATTACCGGGGGTTGGGACTGGGCAAACAATTGCTGGAATATGCCATCGAGCATTTCCAGGTGACTGAACTGGATGTGAATGAACAGAACCCGCAGGCACTGGGGTTTTATGAGAAGCAGGGGTTCGAGATTGCAGGGCGCTCGGAGGTGGATGGGCTGGGCAGGCCGTATCCGATGTTGCGGATGAGATTGAAATCCCGTTTCGGCAAATAACGCCCTGTAGGAGCCGGCTTGCTGGCGAAAAACGGTGTGTCAGTCAACACATCTCCAACTGAACCACCCCGTTCGCCAGCAAGCCGGCTCCTACAGAGATTGCGCTGTGTCAAATAGCTTGCGTCAGCGCTTCAAACTCTCCAACAGCACTTTGTCGAACTGCTGAGGATCCTGAATCTGCGGCGCATGCCCCAAGCCTGCGAACTCGATCAGCGTTGCCTGCGGAATGCGTTTGGCGGCCGCCTTACCCAGCTCCGGATAATTACCCAGCGTCTTGCGCAGCTCTGGCGGCGCGGCGTCCTTGGCAATCGCCGTGTTGTCCTTCTGACCAATGAACAGCACCGTCGGCATCTTCAACTTTTCGAAGTCGTAAAACACTGGCTGATTGAAGATCATCCCGTAGGTCTGCGCCGACGCCCGGGCCACCTCCTCTTTACCCTTGCCGTTAAACATCCCGGCCTGCATGTCGACCCAGTGGTCGAACTCGGGGCGCCATTGGCCGGCGTAGTAAGTGGATTGCTGATACTTGCGGATGCTGTCGGCGCTGGTTTTCAGCTCCCGCGCGTACCAGTCATCGAAACTGAGATTCGGCACGCCCTTGGCTTTCCAGTCTTCAAGGCCGATCGGATTGACCAGCAGTAACTGATCCACCTGATCCGGGTACATAAGCGCGAAACGCGTCGCCAGCATACCGCCCATTGAATGACCGACGACGGTCACATGGTCGATCCCCAGGCTGGTCAGCAGCGCCTTGGTGTTCTGCGCTAGCTGTTCGAACGAATACTTGTAGTCCGCTGGCTTGCTGGAGCGACAGAAACCGATCTGATCGGGTGCGACCACCCGATAGCCTGCCGCCGTAAGTGCCTTGATACTGCCCTCCCAAGTCGCGCCGCAGAAGTTCTTGCCATGCAACATCACCACACTTCGGCCATTGGGCGTGCCGGTCGGCTTGATATCCATGTACCCCATCTGCACCTGCGCGCCCTGAGAATCGAAACTGAAATTCTGTGCCGGGAACGGATACTGAAAACCTTCCAGCTGCGGGCCATAGGACGGCGCCTGTGCCGCCAGCAGCGGCAGGCTGACGCTCATCAGCAATGCGGGTAGCCATTTGGTCATGAAAAAGCTCCAGATAGAGTGAGAATCAAGAGCAGACCTGCGCTGCCCCCGGAAAAATCCCTCGAATGGAGTCTGATTCAGGAAGCATTTTCAATGTTGCCGCGATTAACGGTGCTTGCACGGGTACAATAGGCGCCTTTCCCTTCTGTTACGGCTTTTCTCATGACTGACCCCATTCGCCTCTCCAAACGTCTTATCGAACTGGTCGGCTGCTCCCGTCGCGAAGCCGAGCTGTTCATCGAAGGCGGCTGGGTCACGGTGGACGGCGTTATCGTCGACGAACCGCAATTCAAGGTCGAAAACCAGACCGTTGTACTCAGTCCCGACGCCAAGGCCGACACCCCGGAAGCTGTGACGATCCTGTTCAATGCTCCCGCGGGCATGAGCCCGGAACAGGCGCTGCCCTTGATCACTCCCGGCACCCTGTCGCCGGAGCACAGCATCGGCAAACGCCCTCTCAAGGGTCACTTCCTGCGTCTGGAAGCGATCTCGACCCTGCAAGCCAAGGCAAGCGGCCTGATGGTATTCAGTCAGGACTGGAAGATCCTGCGCAAGCTCACCGATGATCGCAGCAAGATCGAGCAGGAATACGTGGTGGAGATCGACGGCGAGATGGTCGCGCACGGCCTCAATCGCCTGAACCATGGCCTGATGTACAAGGGTAAGGAACTGCCGAAACTCAAAGCCAGCTGGCAGAACGAAACCCGCCTGCGCTTCGCCATGAAGAACCCGCAGCCCGGCGTTATCGCTCTGATGTGCGAGGCCGTGGGGCTGAAGGTTGTGTCCGTGCGGCGGATTCGCATCGGCGGTGTCTCTATTGGCAAAGTGCCCGAAGGCCACTGGCGCTACATGACCGACAAAGAAAAGTTCTAACCTTCTTTTTCAGCGCCGTGCGGGACTTCGCGCGCGCTCACACCGATTGATCAGGAAACACGCATCATGATGAACAACGACGTACTGCGTAGCATTCGCTACATGCTCGATATCAGCGACGCCAAGGTGGTGGACATCATCAAGCTGGGCGGCATTGACGTCACCAAGGCTCAGGTCACGGCGTTTATGAAGAAAGACGAAGAAGAAGGCTTCGAGCCGTGCAGCGATGAGGTCATGGCGCACTTCCTCGACGGTCTGGTGTTCTTCAAGCGCGGCAAGGACGAGAGCCGCCCACCGCTGCCGATCGAGCTGCCGATGACCAACAACATCGTGCTGAAAAAGCTGCGCGTGGCGTTCGAACTCAAGGAAGAGGACATGCACGCAATCCTCAAGGCTGCGGAGTTTCCGGTATCCAAGCCGGAGCTGAGCGCCCTGTTCCGCAAGGCTGGTCACAACAACTATCGGGCATGCGGCGACCAGCTGCTGCGCAATTTCCTGCGCGGTTTGACCCTGCGCATTCGCGGTTAAGCGCTGTCAGTCATTTGATGAAGCTGCCTCGATGAAGCAAAGCTACAGCATCTCGCCCATCGGCTTCGTGCGCTCCTGTTTCAAGGAGAAGTTCGCCATCCCGCGTCAGCCACAGTTGGCGCCCGCGGCCCGTGGCGTGCTGGAGCTGGTTGCGCCGTTCGATCAGGGCGATGCGGTTCAGGGTCTGGAGCAGGTCAGTCACGTCTGGCTGCTATTCCTGTTTCACGAGGCACTGGAAGAAAAACCGCGCCTCAAGGTGCGCCCTCCTCGCTTGGGCGGCAATCGATCGATTGGGGTGTTCGCGACGCGGGCGACCCACCGCCCCAACGGCATAGGCCAATCGGTGGTCAAGCTGGAGAAGGTCGAGGCAGGCCGCTTGTGGCTGTCGGGTATCGACCTGCTGGACGGCACGCCGGTGCTGGACGTCAAACCCTACGTGCCTTACGCCGACATCATCGCCGAGGCCCGAAACAGCATGGCGGCTGGGGCACCTGAGCTGATCCCGGTGTCCTGGGATGAAAGCGCGCTGTCACAGGCCTGCGAACATGCCCTGCGTCTCGGCGAACCGTTGGTTGAACTGATCGAGCAATGCCTGGCTCAGGATCCGCGTCCGGCCTATCAAGTGCCAGCGCCAGAACGCCGCTACGGCGCGCAGTTCTGGGATCTGGATATCCGCTGGCATTATCCGCAAGCCGGGCTAATTCGGGTGCTGGAAGTCGTTCCCGCCGCGATTGATGCGAATACGCCATCGTCTGGACCGACACGAAACCGGTAGCAGTTCGGCTTGCCGGCGGTGACGTCTTTTAAATCACTTCCGCCAGCAGGCCGGACTGCTACAGAAGCGCAACTTCATGCTCCGATGCCAAATCCTGCCCACAAAAAAACCGCCTGGTCCGTGACCTCCAGGCGGTTTTTTTCAGACCCCAAGTTGCTGGTGCCTGTACTGACTTATTCGCGGATGAATCCGCTCCCACAGTTAATGTGCGAGCGGTTCATCCGCGATTGGGTCCGATTCTGAGCCTGCGCTTGGCAAGTTGAACGTGTTTACTTCTCGACGAATGCACGCTCGATCAAGTAATCGCCCGGCTCGCGCATACGCGGCGAGACGGTCAGGCCGAAGCTGTTCAGCACTTCACTGGTCTCGTCGAGCATGCTCGGGCTGCCGCACAGCATGGCGCGGTCGTCCTGCGGGTTGATCGGCGGCAGACCAATATCGCTGAACAGCTTGCCGCTGCGCATCAGGTCGGTCAGGCGACCTTCGTTCTCAAAGGGTTCGCGAGTCACGGTCGGGTAGTAGATCAACTTGTCACGCAGCGATTCGCCGAAAAACTCGTTCTGCGGCAGGTGTTCGGTGATGAACTCGCGATAGGCGACTTCGTTCACGTAACGCACGCCATGGCACAGGATGACCTTCTCGAAACGCTCGTAGGTTTCCGGGTCCTGAATGACGCTCATGAAAGGCGCCAGGCCGGTACCGGTGCTTAGCAGGTACAAGTGTTTGCCAGGCTTGAGGTCATCCAGAACCAGCGTGCCCGTCGGCTTCTTGCTGATGATGATCTCGTCGCCTTCCTTCAGGTGTTGCAGCTGCGAGGTCAAGGGGCCGTCCGGCACCTTGATGCTGAAGAACTCCAGATGCTCTTCCCAGTTAGGGCTGGCGATGGAGTAGGCACGCATGAGCGGGCGCCCGTTAGGCTGCTGCAGACCGATCATGACGAACTGACCGTTCTCGAAGCGCAGTCCTGGATCACGGGTGCACTTGAAACTGAAGAGGGTGTCGTTCCAGTGATGAACGCTGAGGACACGCTCGTGATTCATGTTGCTCATGGTACGTGGGAACTCCTGAAATTTGCGCGCGCCAGTCACAGCGCCATTGCGCGATATTCTAGTGGCAGACACAATATCTGTTAACTGGATTATCAAGATATGGGTTATCGGTTATATAGATATGCGATTCACTCTCCGTCAGCTACAAGTATTCGTCGCCGTAGCCCAGCAAGAAAGCGTTTCTCGCGCCGCCGTGCTGCTGTCTTTATCGCAATCGGCGGCCAGCACTTCCATTACCGAACTCGAGCGTCAGTCCAGTTGCCAGCTGTTCGATCGCGCGGGCAAGCGGCTGAGCCTGAATGCCACTGGAAGACAATTATTACCCCAGGCTGTCGCCCTGCTCGATCAGGCCAAGGAGATCGAGGACCTGCTCAACGGCAAGTCCGGTTTCGGCTCCCTGGCGGTCGGGGCGACTCTGACCATTGGCAACTATTTGGCGACGCTGTTGATCGGCAGCTTCATGCAGCGTCACCCGGAAAGCCAGGTGAAGCTGCACGTGCAAAACACCGCCAATATCGTGCAGCAGGTCGCGCACTATGAAATCGACCTGGGTTTGATCGAAGGCGACTGCAGCCATCCCGATATCGAGGTGCAGACCTGGGTCGAAGATGAACTGGTGGTGTTCTGCGCGCCCCAGCATCCGCTGGCCAAAAGGGGTCATGCGACACTGGCCGAGCTGACCAAAGAGGCGTGGATTCTGCGCGAACAGGGTTCAGGCACGCGCTTGACCTTCGATCAATCGATGCGCCATCACCTCAACAGTCTCAATGTGCGCCTGGAGCTTGAGCATACCGAAGCGATCAAGCGTGCCGTGGAATCAGGCCTGGGGATCGGCTGCATTTCTCGACTGGCACTACGCGATGCGTTTCGCCGGGGAAGTTTGGTGGCAGTGGAAACCCCTGAGCTGGACTTGGTACGCCAGTTCTATTTCATCTGGCACAAGCAAAAGTACCAGACGTCGGCGATTCGGGAATTCCTCGACCTGTGCCGCGCGTTCACCGCCGGAGTCAGGCGCAGCGACGAGATTGTGCTGCCCAGCATTGCCTGACGTTCAAAAGTTGCAGCGTATATACAGCCAGCAAACCTCTTCCGTTGCAGCACGGCTTGCCGGCGGTGGCGCGCTGAAGATCGCTACTGCCGGCAAGCCGTGCTGTTACAGAGTATTCAGGTTAACCCAGCAAAATCAGCGCCCAGACCGCCGCGATCATGCTCAAGGCCACGAACTGCGCGGCGCTGCCCATGTCCTTGGCATTCTTGGACAGCGGATGGCGATCCAGTGAAATCCGGTCGATCGCCGCTTCGATGGCCGAGTTCAACAACTCCACGATCAGCGCCAGCAGACATACCGCAATGAGAACTGCCCGTTCACCGCGACTGACGTGAAACACGAACGACAGCGGAATCAGAATGACGTTGAGCAACACCAATTGACGAAATGCGGCCTCGCCCTTGAAGGCGGCGGTCAGGCCATCGAGCGAATAGCCGGAAGCATTGAGAATACGTTTAAGGCCAGTCTGGCCCTTGAAAGGCGACGTCATAAAGGAAACTACTGATCAAAAAAGACGGTGGAGACTAGTTCAGCGGCGGTCAAAAAAGTGTGAAGAACAACCGTTGAACGCCCTTGTAAAGCGCCGAAACAGACGGATCAGTTCGGCGAAATCGATTCCAGTTGCTGCAGAAGCAAGGCCGCCTGGGTGCGGGTGCGCACGTTCAGCTTGCGAAAGATCGCCGTCACGTGGGCCTTGATGGTGGCTTCTGACACGCCAAGTTCATAGGCGATCTGCTTGTTGAGCAAACCTTCACAGACCATGGTCAGCACGCGAAACTGCTGCGGGGTGAGGCTGGCGAGCCCTTCGCTGGCCGCCTTGGCCTCTGGCGAGACGCTGACACTTTCGTTGACCTGCGCTGGCCACCAGACGTCACCGTCGAGCACGGTCCGCACAGCTCGCTGGATGGTTTCCAGTGAGCTGGATTTAGGGATGAATCCGCTGGCGCCGAATTCGCGGGACTTGACTACCACAGCCGCCTCTTCCTGCGCGGAGACCATCACCACCGGCACCTGCGGATACTGACCGCGTAACAGTACCAACCCCGAGAAGCCATAGGCGCCGGGCATATTCAGATCCAGAAGAACCAGATCCCAGTCGGATTTTTCGGTCAGGCGCGCTTCCAGATCGGCGATGCTTTCGGCCTCGACCAAACGAGCGTCGGGTCCCAGGCCCAGGCTGAGGGCTTGGTGCAAGGCACTGCGGAACAAGGGGTGGTCATCGGCGATCAGGATTTCGTAGGTCATTTCATGATCCTGTTTATAAGTGAGCGCCGACGGATTCAGCTCCCACGATGGCATTCACAAATGCCAGCCTGTAAACACGGCACATCAGCGCCAAAACAGACAATGCAGGGCGTTCGAGCTCCCGTGCGGCGCCAAGGATGCCCAGCGAAGCCGGGGTGGTCAAGTTCGGTGCTTTGCGGCACAGTCTGCGGCCCTGATTCCTGCGAGTGCCATCATGCAAAAACACGCCCTGCGAGCGGACCTGCTCATGCTCCTGACCGCGATGATCTGGGGCAGCGGTTTTGTCGCACAAACTGCCGGCATGGATCACATCGGGCCTTATCTCTTTTCCGGACTGCGCTTCGCACTGGGTTCGGTCTGCCTGTTGCCCTTGGTCATGCGCCGACCCGCATCAGGTCCGCGTCCTGAACCCTTACTGACCCGAGGGCTGCTGCAGGGCGGTATCGTCATGGGCATCGCGTTGGCACTGGGCATAAACCTGCAACAGGTCGGCCTGCTGTTCACCAGCGTGACCAACTCGGGATTCATCACCGGGCTGTACGTGATTGTAGTCCCGCTGTTGGGTCTGTTCCTCGGCCACAAGACCGGCATCGGCACCTGGCTTGGTTGCCTGCTGGCGGTGTTGGGAATGTTCCTGCTGAGCGTGGGCGATAACTTTCAGGTGGCATCCGGCGACTGGCTACAGCTGATCGGCGCGTTCGTCTGGGGCGGGCATGTGGTTCTGGTGGGCGTATTTGCCAGTCGACACGATCCGATTCGTCTGGCCTTTCTGCAATTTGTGACCTGCTCGATCGTCAGCCTGATTCTCGCGCTGATATTCGAGCCGATCACACTGGATGCCATCATCGCTGCGACCCCGGCCCTTCTTTATGGTGGTGTGGTGGCGGTGGGAATCGGCTACACGCTGCAGGTCGTTGCCCAGAAAGATGCGATCGCCTCCCACGCCGCGATCATCCTGTCGCTGGAGGCGGTATTTGCGGCCATCGCCGGGGCATGGCTGCTGGGCGAGGAGTTACAGGTGCGCGGTTATATAGGCTGCGGGCTGATGTTGGCGGGGATGCTGCTGGCACAGTTGTGGCCGAGGAAGACCTATGCTTGACCTAATATGTGGCGGATATACCGTGCCCCTGTAGGAACCGGCTTGCTGGCGAGTCCGGAACGCCAGTTACTTCATATGCGATGCGATGGAAACATCGCATTCGCCAACAAGCCGGCTTCTACAGGTCGCAACCAGACTCAGCTAGATAAACGCCTTCAAATAGGTATGCGGCGCATCGTCCGGGTCGATTGGCAGTTGGAACTTTGCGCCCAGATAGTGAGCGCTGAAGACATCCAGATACGCATCCAGCACTCCGGCCGCCTGCCGATCGTCAGCCAGTTCCAGGCACAACGCCGCAACTTCGGCGGTGCAGAAATGATCGTCGCGTTTCGAACGGCGCAGGCGATAGCGCGACATCTGCTCCGGCTCCAGACTCAGTACCGGCAGTCGATCCAGATACGGGCTTTTACGAAACATCTTGCGTGCTTCCGGCCATGTCGCGTCGAGCAGGATGAAAAGCGGGCGCTTGCCCGCTTCCAGCTTGACCTCGGTCACTACGCGCTCTGCGGCGACGAACTCACCTGGGAACACGATATAAGGCTGCCATTGCGGATCGTTCAGCAATGCGGGGAGCTTTTCATCCACCTCGGTTCGCGACCAGCTGAACGCTTCGGTGTCCTTGATCACGTCGGCGATCAACCAACCGGTATTGGTGGGCTTGAGCGGCTCGGTGTCGTACATCAACAGACAGACTGCCGATCTGGCCGCAACCGTCGGCTTCCACGCACACAGGCAATAACGTTCGATCACCCGACACCCCGCACAACGCGGTGCACGGGAGCCGCGAGCGATGAAGGGCTTGGTGCTGCGGGCCAGCCGTTCGGCGCGCAGACGTGAGACAGCATGGTTCATGAGGCTAAGCGCCTGCACGACGGGATTGGGCGACGGAAAGGCAGCGGCACGACGAACATCCGGCAGTAAAAAAGTCGGCGCAGTCTATCAGAGCCGCCCGGTTCTCTGGTGTCCGCCAAGGCGACTCACCTATACTGCCTGGCCTTGAAAGCCTCAAGTCACCAGTGAACGCCATCGATCGCCGCCGGTCCAACGACGTTCACTGCCCCAGGAGAGTCTAATGCTGCGCCTCATCGCCCCTACCCTCACGCTTTTGCTCGTCGCCCCGCTGTGCGCCAACGCGGCGTCCAAACAGGATTACGAACTGAATAAAGAGCTGGAACAAGTCGCGGCGAAAAGCAACGTCGGAAAGCCGAACGCACTCAGTGAAGACATCCTTGACCAGGGTTATACCGTTGACGGAAAGATCCTGATCAACCATCTCAGCGTGCAGGCCGGTCAGGCCCAGCAAATGCGCGAGAACCCGGAGCTTGTCGGTCGTCAGTTGGGCACCAGCGTTTGCCGCAATTCCGGCTATCGCCAGCTGATGGCCAAGGGCGCCACGCTGCGTTACGAGTTCCGCGAATACAAGACTGATCGCCCGATCACCACTCAGCAGATCACCGCAGCCGATTGCGCCGCCAAACCGCCTGCCAAGAAGAAGTAACCTACCTCTTCCCCGTGCCGCGCGCCGTTGTCGATCCCCGGCGCGCAACCTCAGTCAGCGAGCCATACCGATCCTGATCGCCTACCAGCCTGATGATTTCCATTTCATTCCTTCGTGGCGTATCCGTTTCCCAGAAAACTGCGCAGAGCATTGCCAGCATTGATGTTTCGGGCACATCATCAGGCCATTGGTTTTACGAACAGTCATGTTTTCGAGGCAAATGGGGGTTGCCTGCCATTGTCGCTATGCTCAATGTTTTTTCTTTTCAACCAAGGACACAAGCAGAATCACTGTGGCGCAGCCTGTCGCCAACCTTACCGACCATCCGTAGAGGTGGGCTAGCAGCAGCGATGCAGGACGCGTCGCGATCCTGTCGCACCGACCAGGGTCGTTGATTCTGCAGAAGGAGAAAGTTTGCATGCCTTACGTACCCAATGATGTGTTGTCCCGCCACTTCCAAAGCGAAGGAATCGACTTCAGCAAGGTCGAAGAACAACTCAATCTGGTCGCACCCGACAGCCCCAACCTTCCGCTTTACCGCGACATGATGCTGACCGTGCTGCGCATGGCGCAGGATGATCGCAACCGCTGGAACGCCAAGATCACCCTGCAAGCCCTGCGCGAGCTGGACAATGCCTTTCGCGTGCTCGAACAATTTCAGGGCCGTCGCAAAGTCACGGTCTTCGGCTCCGCCCGCACGCCGGTCGAACATCCGATGTACGCCTTGGCGCGCGAATTGGGCATGAAGCTCGCTGCAGCCGATTTGATGGTCATTACCGGTGCCGGTGGCGGGATCATGGCTGCCGCCCATGAAGGCGCAGGACTGGATCACAGCCTGGGCTTCAACATCACGCTGCCATTCGAACAACATGCCAATGCTACGGTTGATGGCACCGGCAACTTGCTGCCGTTCCACTTTTTCTTTACCCGCAAATTGTTCTTCGTCAAGGAAGCCGATGCGCTGGTGCTATGCCCCGGAGGTTTTGGCACGCTGGATGAAGCGCTGGAAGTATTGACCCTCATCCAGACAGGCAAGAGCCCGCTGGTTCCGATCGTCCTGCTGGATGCGCCGGGCGGCACGTTCTGGGAAGGCGCACTGAGTTTCATCAGGAGCGAGCTGGAAACCAATCGCTACATCCTTGCCACCGACATGAACCTGCTCAAGTTGGTACACAGCGCAGACGAAGCCGTGGCGGAGATCAACCAGTTCTACAGCAACTTCCATTCAAGCCGCTGGCTGAAGAACACCTTCGTGATCCGAATGCATCATGCGCTTAGCGATACCGCCCTGGCCCATATGCAGCAAGCATTTGCCGATTTGCGCCTGAGCGATGACTTTCATCAGTACGGGCATCAGGACGAGCACGATGAAGAGCAGTTCAGCCACCTCACCCGGCTCGCATTCAAATTCAATGGGCGCGACCATGGGCGACTGCGAGCGCTGGTGGATTACATCAATCTGAATGGGAACTGGGCGAAGCCGGTTCAGGCTCAGCAGACCCACGGACGCGAGCCGCTGCAGACGCCTTGATTCTTTAATGCAGACCACCCGTAGCAGCACGGCTTGCCGGCTGCAGCGGTGAATCAGCCATATC
>NZ_JBOICF010000103.1:0-99795 GCF_050739935.1 Pseudomonas sp.
GCGCCGAGCAACTGACGTTCATCGTTCCAGAAAAACTGCCACGTCTGATCGAGGTTGTCGGTGTATTCGGTGATCTGCTGCTGGCTGTTCCAGCGTCGCGTGCTGCGGCGGTTCAGGCCGTCGGTAATGACCGTATTGCCCGCGCTCAAGTCATAGGCAAACCGGTACTCGTCACCTTCATCGGTCCAGTGATGGATCACGCGCCATTCGCGTTCGTCGATCAGCGCCCATTCATAGAAACAACGCAGCCCCGTGGGAAGCTGGTGCTCGACCATTCGCCGGCCAACGTCGTACGTGAAGCGTCGCTGAACCTTGCCCAGCGCATCGCGCACTTCGCTCAGATCGCCGCAGGTGTCATAGGCATAACTCGCCAACACTGCGGACGATTCGTCATCGAACATGCGGTGGATGCGTTCCACCCGAGCCGGCCATCGCGCCGAATACACCAACTTCACGCGCACCACATCGAGGGTGTCGTGCAGTCGAGAAAGGCGCCCCTCGGCGTCGTACAGCAGATGAATCCGGTTGTCGTTGCGGTCGCCGAGCTGGCTTAGACGTAATCGAGTTGGATCAACCAGACTCGGCTCAAACAGCCGACAAAGCCCATCCTCGCTCTCGACCAACATCCGTCCATCCACATGCCGCTTGACTGCCAACCCCTCGCCCGGACTGAACACCGCGCTACCCAGCGCAATCGCGCCCATATCGATTCGCCGCGCCTGCTCGTCGACATAGATCAGCCGGTCGCCACCCTCTGTGCGCACCTCGACCTCGACACACACTTCAAGCGGGACACTCCAACCCGCACCAAACAGCCCATCTCGCCGCTCATCCCGACTGCTGTAAAACCGCTGCCACTCAATCGGCAACACGCCTGGCAGCACAAAATCCAGCTCTTCAGCCCCACCGAGCACCTTGGCGCCGGTGGCTGCATGCACCGGATTCGGCGACGCGGACACCGCTCGCCCCAGCGCTCCCGCTGCCGCCCCGACGACAGAAGCACTCACCCCGCCAAGCAGCATGCACGGCAAATTGCTCACGAACTTTGCGGGGCCACCGCGCAGCATCATCAACGCCGAAACGGCCAACCCGACGCCCGGCGTCTTGCCACTGCGAATGGTCCGAACAACCGCCTTGCCGCCACCGATGCGCACGTTCGGTGAAATCAACCCGGATGAAACCACCGTGGCATCGCAGGTACTGCGATCACCGCTGCGCACGGCAGGCTGGCCGTTGATGAACACCGTGCTCGAACCTTCGGCCAGATACTGGCCTGGCATGCCGGGATGTTTATTGCAGGTGATCCGATCATTGGGCAGCGGCGACGCGCCCGGATCCGGTGTCGCGACGGTAGGTCGCCACAGCTCCGAGAAGAAGCCCTTCGCCATGTCGAGGAAGGTGTCTTCGGGGGCTGAGTCAGCAGGGAACTCAGAGGGCGCGTCCGAAATAGCGCCAGCAGCACGCGCTGCAGGCAAGCCATTGATGAAGACGTTGGGCGAGCCGCTGGTGATATGCGCACAGACAGTCGGCGGGAAAAGGTCGTTGCCCAGGCTCTGGCAGAAATCGCTCAGCTTGCTGTCAGTACCCGTGACCTGCATGCCAATGGTAACGGCCGCCCCAACGACTGCACCCAGCACACAGGCGCCAAGCCCGGCGGTGGCGACGGTCACACCCGCAGCAGCAATGATCGCCGTCGTAGCCAAGGCACCGACGGCCACAGTGGCGACCACCTCCAGTGCACCACCAAACACATCGGCCATCACAGAGCTATGGGCAAGGGCATCGCCCTGACGGGCAGCCCAAAGGGCGTCAGACATTCCGTGATCCGCGCTGAGAAAAACGCGAAATCTAGGGGTTAAAAACGCTGCTGTCTGAGCGCTGAAACACAAAAAGGAAGGACTGCAAGGTTTTCAGAAAGGGACTACAAGACAGTGCCTATACGTCCTATCCAAGCGAACGAATCCACTCACGAGCAGCAAGAAACGACGACTTGTCAGACTCAATCGGCTCGTTGAATACAAAAAAGCCCCGCATCTCTCAATGCGGGGCTTGCGTTACCACTCAACCAAACCTCAAACCACGGCAGTCTGCCCGCTCATGGCCAGGTCCAGCAGTTCGCGGTTGGCGACGGCATACATCGCGTAGTCATTACCACTCGCCGCACGCAGCTCGACCAGCATCGCGCGCCAGCGCTCAACCATCGGCTGGTGTTGCTCCAGCCACAGGTTCAAACGCTCTTCCACATCCGCAGGACCATTGGCCATCTGCAATACAGAAACAGTGATCGCCCGTTGCTGCCAGTCGATATCATCGCGGAACGCCTCGCGGGCCAGGGCCTGCCAGTTGTTCTCCACCGGCAACGCACTGATCTGTTGCAAATACCAGGTGACATCCAGCGAACTGCCTACCGCGAAATACACCTTCGCCACATCAGCCGCATTCTGACCGGTAACGTCCGACGCTTCGATGATCGGCAACAGCGTGTACAGGTGCGTCGTACCCGCCACCATCCGAGCCAGCAACTCAGGCACGCCAGCCTCGACATACTCCTGATAACGCGCCTGCCAGACGTCGCGGGTCGGGCCTTCCAGCAGCTCGTCCAGCTTAAGGCCCAGTGCAGCGATGTGCGGACCGAAGTGCGCAACGTCACGCGCCGCGTCCAGTTCGTTACGGCGGCTGCGCAGGAACCAGCGCGTGGCACGACGGCCCAGACGCAGTAGTTCATCCATCAGCGCAAGCTGAATTTCGGCTGGAACCTTGTAGTCCAGCGCCTCAATCTGACGGAACCAGTGTGGCAGATGGAAGATGTCACGCACGATCACATACGCACCGGCCACGTTGGCCGCGCTCATGCCGGTCGACTCCTTGAGGCGCTGCACGAAGGTGATGCCCATGTGATTGACCAGATCGTTGGCGATCTGAGTGCTGACGATTTCGCGTTTGAGGCGGTGGCGACGCATGGATTCCGAGAACTTCGCGCCCAGTGAAGGCGGGAATGCGGTTTCCATGTCGCGGGCCAGGTAATCGTCGTCCGGCACGCGGGATTCCAGCAGCGCTTCCTTCAGGTCGATTTTGCTATAGGAGATCAGCACCGACAGTTCGGCTCGGGTCAGACCCTTCTTCTCGGCAACACGCTCGGCGATCTGATCCTCGGCTGGCAGGAATTCGATGGCCCGGTCCAGCTTGCCGCGCGATTCCAGATCGCTCATCAGACGCTTGTATTCGGCAATGCGCTCGTAAGCACGACGGGCCGCCAGCGAAAGCGCCTGGGTCTGCTTGTAGTTGTTGCCGAGTACCAGATTGCCCACTTCGTCGGTCATGCTTTCGAGCAACAGATTGCGCTGCTTCTCGGTCATGTCGCCGGCCTGCACCACTTCGTTGAGCAGGATCTTGATGTTCACTTCGTGGTCGGAACAGTCGACACCACCGGCGTTATCGATGAAGTCGGTGTTGGTTGCGCCGCCCAGCAGGCCGTATTCGACGCGGCCCAGTTGGGTCATGCCCAGGTTGCCGCCCTCGCCCACCACCTTGCAGCGCAACTGGTTGCCGTTGACGCGCAAGGCGTCGTTGGCTTTGTCGCCGACATCGGCATGGCTTTCGGAACTGGCCTTGACGTATGTGCCGATACCGCCGTTCCACAACAGATCCACAGGCGCCTTGAGCAGTGCGTGCATCAATTCGGTCGGGGTCAATCTGTCGGCGCTGATGTCGAAGCGCTCTTTCATTTGCGGGGAGATGCTGATGCTTTTCGCGCTGCGCGGGAAGATACCGCCGCCTTCAGACATGATGCTGGTGTCGTAGTCGGTCCAGGCCGAACGCGGCAGATCGAACAGACGTTGACGCTCGGCGAAGCTGGTGGCCGGGTCCGGATTCGGGTCGATGAAGATGTGCAGGTGGTTGAAAGCGGCCACCAGTTGCAGCTTCTCGGACATCAACAGGCCGTTACCGAACACGTCACCGGCCATGTCGCCGACACCGATCACGCTGATGCTGTCCTGCTGAACGTTGATGCCACGCTCGCGGAAGTGGCGCTGTACCCCAACCCACGCGCCCTTGGCGGTGATGCCCATTTTCTTGTGATCGTAACCGGCCGAACCACCGGAGGCGAATGCGTCGCCCAGCCAGAAGCCGTAGTCGATGGCGATGCCGTTGGCGATGTCGGAGAAGGTCGCAGTGCCCTTGTCCGCGGCTACTACCAGATACGGGTCATCGTCGTCGTGCCGCACGACGTTGGCCGGCGGCACCAACGCGCCTTCTTTCAGGTTGTCGGTGATGTCCAGCAAACCGGAAATGAAAATGCGGTAGCAGGCGATGGCTTCGGCCTGGATCTCGTCGCGGGTACCGGCGGTTGGCAGGCGACGAGGCAGGAAGCCGCCCTTCGCACCCACAGGCACGATGACCGAGTTCTTCACTTGCTGGGCTTTTACCAAGCCCAGCACCTCGGTACGGTAATCTTCTTCACGATCGGACCAGCGCAGGCCGCCGCGAGCGACGTTGCCAAAGCGCAGGTGAACACCCTCGACCCGTGGCGAGTAGACGAAGATTTCGAACTTCGGCACCGGCTTGGGCAGCTCAGGGATCAGACGCGGGTTGAACTTGAAGCTGAAGTAGCTCTTGCTCTGGCCGTTAGCGTCGGTCTGGTAGAAGTTGGTGCGCATGGTCGCCTTGATCAGATCAAGGTAGCGACGCAGGATGCGGTCTTCGTTGAGCACCTGAACGTCGTCCAGGGCCGAAAGAATCGCCTGTTCCAGACGCTGTTGCATGTCGTCCAGGTCACCGCCGGACAGCTTGCGCGCCAGATAGAAACGGGTTTTGAACAGACGGGTCAGTTCTCGGGCGATATCGGCGTGGTTGTTTAGGGTACTGGCGATGTAGCCCAGGTCGAAGCCCAGACGGATCTGTTTCAGGTAACGGGCATAGGCACGCAACAGCGCTACGTCTCGCCAAGGCAGACCGGCGGTCAGCACCAGACGGTTGAACGCATCGTTCTCGGCCTCGCCGCGCACGATATGGACGAAGGCGTCCTGCAGCGTATCGTTGAGCTGCTGCAGGTCAAGTTTCAGATCCTCGCCATAGGTGAAGGCGAAATCGTGAATCCAGAACTCGCGGCCATTGGTGTGACGCAGTCGGTATGGGAATTCGCCCAGCACCCGCAGACCGAGGTTTTCCAGGATCGGCAGCACGTCGGACAGCGCCAGTGGCGTATCGGCGTGATACAGCTTGCAGTGCAGCTGCGCCTTGTCGCCGGAAAGCGGCTGATAGAAGCTCATGACCAGCGGATTGGCTTCGGACAGACTCAGCACATGCTGCATGTCGACCACGGCCGAGTGCGCGGCGAAACGCTCGCGGTAACCTGCCGGGAAGCCTTTCGGGAAGTCGGCCAGCACATTGGTGCCCTGGGCTTCGCCGAAACTTTCGACGACCAGGCTGGCGTAGTCGTCTTTCCACGAACGGCAAGCCTGAATGACTTCGTTTTCCAGTTGCTGCGGGTCGATGTCGAGGGTGACTTTCGGGTCCACGCGCAGGATCAGCTGCACACGGGCCAGAACCGATTCGGAGAAGAAGGTCCAGAACTCGCAGTCGCTGGCTTTCAGGCGCTCCATCAGCACCTGCTGGATCTTCTGACGGACCTCGGTGGAATAGATATCGCGCGGTACGTAGGCCAGGCAGTAGCAGAAACGTCCGTATGGATCCTTGCGCAAGAACACGCGAATCTTGTTGCGCTCCTGGATCTGCACGATTGACATGACGGTGGTGAACAGTTCGTCCACCGGGGTCTGGAACAGGTCGTCGCGCGGCAGCACTTCAACGACTTGCGCCAGCTCTTTGCCCAGGTGCGCCTTGGCGTCGAAACCGGAACGGCGCTCGACTTCGGCCACCTTGCGGCGGATGTAAGGGATGTTGCGCACGCTTTCGCCATACACCGACGAGGTGTACAGGCCCATGAAGCGGCATTCCTTGATGACCTTGCCATCGGCGTCGATCTGGCGGATCGACACGTAGTCCGGGTACGCAGGACGGTGCACGCGGCTCGGGTGCGCGGCCTTGGCGAACGACAGCAGGGTCGGCTCGTGCAGATAATTCACCGCATAGCCTTCGATGTGCAGGTCTTCGGCGGAAAGCCCGGCACGCAGCAGCTTGGTCAGACCGAGGAAAGACGACTGATCGTAGTTCAACTGGCCGCCGTCAGCGCCGCCATCGACGGTGAATTCTTCATAGCCGAGGAAGGTGAAATGGTTGTCCACCAGCCACTCGAGAAATACCTTGACCTCGGTTTTTTCGTCCGGATCGACGTTGTATTCGATGGCGTCGACACCTGCCAGCAGCTCATGCAGCTTGGCCTTCATCGGTTCGAAATCTTCAACCGCGACGCGCACCTCCCCCAGCACCTGCTCCAGCTCACGCGCCAGGACGTTCAGCTCCGCGGCGTTGGCGCAGCGGTCGATTTCCAGGTACATCAGCGATTCCTGCAGCACACCGTCGCCGCTGGCGCCTTTGGGCAGCAACTCGACCAGTTGGCCTTTTTCATCGCGGCGCACGCTCAACACGGTGGTTTGCAGCGTGTGGATGCTGTAGCCACGGCGGTTCAGTTCGGTACGGACCGAGTCAACCAGGAACGGCAGGTCGTGGTGCAACACTTCAACGGCGGTATGCGTGGATTGCCAGCCATGACGTTCGTAATCAGGGTTGTAGACCCGCACTTGCGGTGCGCGGTGCTCGAAACGCTCGAGCAGGCGCCAGGCCGACAGCGTGCAACCGGCAAGATCGGAAAGCCTGCGCTGGGTCAGTTCATCGAGGGAAATGATGCCGAAGAATTGATCGGCGAACAGCGCCACTTGTGGCAGTGCCTGTTCGCTGATGTGCTGGGCCAGTGCCGCTCGCAGTTGGTGCTGGAAGTCGGACTTGCTGGCTGCGGTGAAGAACGCCATCTGTGGTACTCCGCTTGGCTTGGCTTTTATATAGGAGAGATGCGTGTTTCGGGGTCGTGCTGCATGTGTGTGTCACGTTTCGCGTCTGTTCGATGATAGTCAGCAAAACGTGACAGGGCGCTGTGCGTCGACACATGTCCCAGTAGTAACGCTCGTCGTGTGTGCGTCGTCACATTCGATTGACCCGAATGAAGATCGGTGAAACGTCTGCCCAGGCAGGCTCGGCTTCATATCCGTTCATCTGCTGCGCAGCTTAACGACAGCGACCATGAGCCTGCTTGCGATGCTGCGACATATTCGGACATCGGCTTGTAGGCGAATGTTTCAGAAGGGGGGATGGCGTTTGAATAGCGCGCAGGAACGCGTGAGTGGAAGAAGGAATTTCTGGGGGAGGGAATTCATCCGCGAAAATACATCAGGCGATGGAGATGTGGGGGCTGTACCGGCCTCTCGCGAATGAATTCGCTCCCTCAGTTTGATCTGCGTATGGCAACTCGTCAGGCAGGCAAAATTTCCCCAAGCCTGGCAAAATCCCACCCTGCCCCGAGCCACGCCACCAAGGAATTGCGCCATGCACATGACCACCGACAGCTTCATCTACAACCCCTGCGACGAGGAAGAAGATGACATGGCGCTTGTGTGCTGCCATGCCAACGATGGCGACCTGTTTCTGCTGACGCGCTTCCCGGATGAGGACGAAGTCGACATCACCTTCCGCGACGACACCATTCACGTCGACGCCAATTTGAAGGTGACCTTCAGCGCCACGCGGCTGCTGGTGGAGATAGATGCCGCCGACGCAAAGCCGTTTGGTGGCGACATCACCTACGAAATCCGCCACAGCACACAGGGCAATGAACTACCAGAGTTGGACGCCACATTGCGAATCATTCTCAGAGATGTGGGAACGTACGTCAGCGAAATCAGTTGACCGCGCCGTCCTCCTCTGTAGCAGCGCGGCTTGCAGGCGGTGGCGTTCGTGAAATCGCTGCCGCCGGCGAGCCGGACTGTTACAGCTGTGCCCATGTAACTGTGGAAAAAACCACAACCTGTCAGACAATTCTCGTTTTCACCCGGCAAACATCGCCAAACGCTGAAAAAACCCCCTGCCCGGTTAGTCGCCGCCCCCTCTGATGCATTAAAGTAACGCCCCCAGCTTCAGTGCCGTCTTGGCGCTGCGCCTATCCTGCCAGGAACCGTCATCGATGGAACATCGTGAAGCGTTGATCGCGCTGCGAACCTTTCTCTCAACACAGATTCTCGGGCAGGAGAAACTGGTCGAGCGGCTGTTGATCGCGCTGCTCGCCGACGGCCACATGCTGGTCGAAGGCGCGCCGGGACTGGCCAAGACCAAGGCGATCAAGGAGCTGGCCGAAGGCATCGAAGCGCAGTTCCATCGCATCCAGTTCACCCCTGACCTTTTGCCCGCCGACATCACCGGCACCGAAATCTATCGGCCCGAAACCGGCAGTTTCGTGTTCCAGCAGGGTCCGATCTTCCACAACCTGGTGCTGGCGGACGAAATCAACCGTGCGCCAGCCAAGGTGCAATCGGCGCTGCTGGAGGCCATGGCCGAACGTCAGGTCAGCGTGGGTCGCAGCACCTATGATCTGTCGCCGCTGTTTCTGGTGATGGCGACGCAGAACCCGATCGAGCAGGAAGGCACCTATCCCCTGCCCGAGGCCCAGCTCGATCGCTTCCTGATGCACGTGAAAATCGGCTTCCCGGATGCCAACGTCGAACGCAAGATTCTGCAGCAGGCCCGTGGCGAAGCATTGAATGGCGAAACCAAACCCGAACGCCGCGTCACCCAACAGGCCATTTTTGCCGCACGCAAGGAAATCCTCGGTCTGTACATGGCCGACGCCGTGGAGGAATACCTGGTGCAATTGGTGATGGCTACCCGTACTCCGGCCAAATTCGATGCCGAGCTGGCCGAATGGATCGGTTATGGCGCCAGCCCCCGAGGTTCGATTTCTCTGGACCGCTGCGCCCGCGCCCATGCGTGGTTGGCCGGTCGTGATTTCGTCAGCCCCGAAGACATTCAGGCAATGGTCTTCGACGTGCTGCGCCATCGCATCATATTGTCGTTCGAAGCCGAGGCCGCGGGCATCGATCAGGACCGCGTGATCCAGCGCATTCTCGACGTCGTTGCCGTCGCCTGACCTCATGCAACCCTATCTGATTTCCCAACCGGGCATCCGTATCAGCCTTGCCGAGCTGATCGAGATGCGTCATCGCGTGCGGGAAGTGCAGCTGTTTTCTTCTCCCGGTCGCCGCAGCCCGCTGATTGGCCTGCATCACTCCAAGCTGCGCGGTCGCGGCGTGGATTTCGACCAGGTGCGGGTGTATCAGGCTGGCGACGACGTGCGCACCATCGACTGGCGCGTGACGGCGCGAACCCAGGAACCGCATACAAAACTGTTTCATGAAGAGCGCGAGCGACCGATTTTCATCATGGTCGAACAAAGCCGTCGTCTGTTTTTCGGCTCGGGGGTGATGTTCAAGTCAGTGCTGGCGGCCCAGGCCGCGGCCTTGATCGGCTGGGCGGCGCTGGGCCACAACGACCGGGTGGGCGGGCTGGTGTTCGGTGACAACGAGCACTACGAAATCAAGCCACGACGCAGCAAGCAAAGCCTGTTGCAACTGCTCAACCGGCTGGTGCGGGTCAATCAGTCGCTGCACACCGAAGCCGTGTCCGATCGCGACACCTTCGGGGTGGCCCTGCGCCGTGCCCGGGAAGTCCTGCGGCCGGGCAGCCTGGTATTCATTCTCTGCGATGAGCGCACCCTTTCCGATTCCGCCGAGCAACAACTGGCCCTGCTCTCACGCCATTGCGACCTGTTGCTGCTGCCGCTGTCCGATCCGCTGGATCACGCACTGCCTGCTGCCGGATTGCTCAGGTTCGCCGATCGCGGCGCGCAGCTTGAACTGGACACCCTGAACCCCGACCTGCGCCAGACCTACCGCGCACAGGGCGAGGCGCGTCAGGCGCGCTGGGAATTGCTGGCCAAGAAGCTGCGAGTGTTGATGATTCCGCTGAGCACTCAACAGCAAATGGTCGAGCAACTGCGCGACTACCTGAACGCGCAGCAACCGGTGAAACACAAATGAGCACGCTGGACCAGCTGCAGCCGATGATCCTGCCCGCGCCGATAAGCTTCTGGCCGCTCGCGCCCGGCTGGTGGCTGCTGCTGGCACTGCTGCCGTTGCTGGGTTACGGCCTGTGGCGCGCGCGCGTGCTGCTGCCCAAACGCGCGCCGGACCAGGCAACCGAGCAGCCGCTGGACCCGCTGCGTCAGTCGGCACTGGTCGAACTGGCGCAGATGCCCAAACCCTATGACGGCGCCCCGGCCGGTGCCTGGCTGCAGCAGATCAACGGCCTGCTCAAGCGTCTGTGCCGCAACGACTATCCCTACAGTCAGAGCCACACCCTCAACGGCCGCAAATGGCTGGCGTTTCTCGACAACCGTTGCCCGGCGGCCGGCCTCACGCGCTGGATGATTCTTGTCGAAGGCGCCTACAAGCCCGAATGCAAACTCGACGACAAGGCCATCAATGGTCTGACGCAGTCGGTCGAAACCTGGATTCGCAAACATGTTTGAGCTCGCCTGGCCGTGGGTCTTCGCACTGCTGCCGCTGCCATGGCTGCTGCGCTTTCTACTGCCGGTGGCCGACAGTGGCGAAGCCGCGCTCAAGGTCAGTTTTCTCAACGAACTGGAAGGTCTGGCCGGTCGTCGAGCCCGTGCCCACTTGCCGGGCTGGCGCCGGCAGTTGCCCTTCGTAACTATATGGTTGTTGCTGCTGATGGCCGCGGCGCGCCCGCAATGGCTCGGCGACCCCTTGCCGGTGGCAGCCAGTGGGCGCGATCTGCTGGTGGCGGTGGACGTATCCGGATCGATGGATTATCCGGACATGGTTTGGCAGAACGATGAAGTGAGCCGATTGACGCTGGTCAAACAACTGCTCGGCGACTTTCTCGAGCATCGCAAAGGCGACCGGGTCGGGCTAATCCTCTTCGGCAGTCAGGCCTACATGCAGGCGCCATTGACATTCGACCGCAAGACCGTGCGCGTCTGGCTGGATGAAGCGCGAATCGGCATTGCCGGTAAAAACACCGCCATCGGCGACGCCATTGGCCTTGCGCTCAAGCGTCTGCGCCTGCGTCCGGCGCAGAGCCGCGTGCTGATTCTGGTGACCGATGGCGCCAACAACGCCGGCCAGATCGACCCCGCCACCGCCGCGCGACTGGCTGCAGGCGAAGGCGTGAAAATCTATCCGATCGGCATCGGCGCTGACCCTGACAAGGGCGCGACCAGCATTCTGGGCCTTAACCCGAGCCTGGATCTGGACGAGCCTGCGCTGCGCGAAATCGCGGACATTACCGGCGGCCAATACTTCCGTGCCCGTGACGGCGCGCAGCTGGAAAAGATCGGCAAAACCCTCGACACCCTCGAACCGGTCACGCAGCAGCCGACCCGGGCGCGCCCCGCCCTGGCGCTCTACCACTGGCCGCTGGCGCTGGCGTTGCTGCTGAGCGTTCTGCTGGTGGTTCATGAGCGCTGGCCGCACAACCCGCTGTATCGCTTCCTCGCTCGCCAGCCGGCGCTGCACCACGGACCGCACTGGCGTCAGCGTTTCAAGCGTTTGCGGGGGCGCCGATGAGCGCATCGATATTCGCCCTGTGGCCTCACTGGTTGCGCCCCTGGTGGCTGCTGATTGTGCCGGTGCTCGGCTGGTTGATCTGGCGACTGTGGAACCGACAGAAACGGGTCGGCCGCTGGCAAATGATTCTGCCGGGCGCCTTCCACTCCGTGTTGCTTAGCGGCGGCAGCGGTCGGGAAAGCAAACTGCCCTGGATCGCCCTGGGGTTCGGATGGCTGCTGGCGTTACTGGCTTTGCTCGGCCCAAGCTGGCAAAGAGTCGAACAAACCAGCCAAAAACCCGCGGACCCGCTGGTGGTGCTGCTCGAACTGACTCCGGAGATGCTCGCTGCCGACAGCCCGCCGTCACGTCTGGAGCAGGCACGGCGCAAGTTGCTGGACCTGTTGCAGGCGCGGGGCGATTCGCAGACAGCGATCATCGTCTATGCAGGCAGCGCGCATACGCTGGTGCCTTTGTCCGACGACCTGGGAACCAGCAAGAATCTGCTGGATGCGATCAGCCCCTCGATCATGCCCGAAAGCGGCCAACGCGCCGACCTGGCTGTGCGCAAGGCCCTCGACCTTCTCAAGCAAGGTGACCTGGGGCTGGGACGTCTGCTGTGGATCGGCTCTTCGCTGAGCGACGCTGAACGCCAGGGAATTCGTCAGGCCATGAGTGGCCATCCTCCGCAGCTGTTGATGCTCGGGGTCGGTACGGCTGAGGGCGCACCGGTGGCACAGGAAAAAGGCGGCTTCCTCAAGGATGCTCAGGGCGGCATTCTGCTGCCGCGTCTGGACAGTGCCAGCCTCAACGATTTCGCAGAAGATCTGCGCGGGCATTACAGTCAATTGCGCCTGACCGATGACGACCTCAACGAACTGGGTCTGCTGGATAGCCCGCGAGAGCTTCGCAGTCAAGGCCAGACTGTGCAGCTCGACAGCTGGGCCGATCAGGGTTACTGGCTGCTGTTGCCACTGCTGTTGCTGGCCGCCTGTGCCAGTCGTCGCGGCTGGCTGTTGTGCCTGCCGCTGCTGATGCTGGTGCCGCAACACAGTTACGCGTTCGAATTCAGGGATCTCTTCCAGCGTCCCGATCAACAGGGCCAGCACTTGCTTCAGCGCCATCGCCCCGCTGAAGCGGCCCAGCGTTTCGAGGACATCCAGTGGCAAGGCATTGCGCTGTATGAAGCAGGCGATTATGCGGGTGCCGCTCAGCGCTTCGCCCAGGGCAACAGCGCTGCCGACCACTACAATCGCGCTAACGCGCTGGCCAGAAGCGGTGAACTGGAAGCTGCCATCGATGCTTATGAGCAAGCGCTGGAACGTCAACCCGACTTCCCCGCAGCCGCCGCGAACAAGGCGCTGATCGAGGAAATGCAGGAGCAGAACAGACAGGCCGCAGCCGAAGACGCCAGTGAAGGCAAGACCGAAAGCGACAACGGCGCGGACAAACCCCGAGATGGTAGTGCCGGGCAACAACAGTCGAGCCAGCAGGCGTCGTCCCACGGCGACGAGGAAAACGACACCAACAGCTCGCAATCGATGTCCGGAGCCAGCAACGGCAACGGTCCATCACCGGATGAAGATGAACCCACCCGCGCCCCTAGCCGTCCCGCCGACAGTCAGATCAACGGCGAACAGCGCCAGGCGCTCGAGCAATGGTTGCGTCAGATCCCGGACGAGCCCGGCGAGCTGCTGCGACGCAAATTCTGGTACGAACAACAGCAGCATCAGGAAAAAGCCCGATGAGTCGTGTGCACACTGTGGTAATTGCGTGGCTGTTGTGCCTGTTCGTCCTGGTGGCGCAGGCCGACTCGCCCGCTGCGACGTTGCAGGCCAGCGTCGACCGCACTCGCGTGAACACTGGAGAAACCGTCGAGTTGACCCTGGAATCCGACGACGCAACGCTGTTCGGCAAACCCGACATGAGCGCCCTGGATGCCGATTTCGAAGTCCGCGACACCCGTCAGCTGAACAGCCTGACCACGCTGGAGGGCAACGTTCACGCTACCACCCGCTGGCTGATTACCCTGATGCCGCGCCATAGTGGCTCGATCGAGATTCCGCCGCTGAAACTGGGCGAGCTGATCAGCCAGCCGATTGCCCTGCAGGTGGTGGAAGTAGAGCCTTCGGCGCAGTCTCAGGAACAGAAACTCGCGCCGGTGTTCATGGAAGCGAGCCTGGATCAGGACACGGTCTATGTGCAGGCCCAGGCGGTGCTGACCGTGCGCATCTATCATTCGGTGTCGCTGTTCGATGACAGCAACCTGACGCCGCTGCAAGTGCCGGACGCGCGTATCGAAAAGCTTGGCGACACCCGCACCTATGAGAAGCAGATCAACGGTATTCGTCATGGCGTGATCGAGATGCGTTATGCGCTTTTTCCGCAGCAAAGCGGCGACATGACCATCCCGGCGCAGGAATTCAGCGCAACGATGGTGCAGGACGTCCCGGAAGTCAGCCAGGCCGCGGCTACCAGTCAACCCGCCGTGGCCACCAGCCCGAAACCGGGCAAGCTGATGCGCGTGATGTCCGATCCTCTGCCACTCAAAGTCAAGCCACAACCGGCCAATTACCCGGCCAACATGCCGTGGTTGCCCGCGCGCGGCATCGGCCTGAGCGAGAACTGGAGCCCGGACCCGACCCACACCCAGATCGGCGACTCTTTGACCCGCACCTTGGTGATCGAGGCCGAGGGCCTGTCCAGCGCCCAACTGCCGCCACTGCCGGCCACTGAAGTCAGTGCGCTGCGGCGCTATCCCGACCAGCCGCAGCTGAGCAATCAGGCTAACGAACGCGGTCTGGTGGGCAGCCGCGAGGAACGTGAAGCACTGGTGCCCAATCGTCCAGGCGCCATCGAGATTCCCGCTGTGGATGTGGTGTGGTGGAACACCCTGGAAGATCATCTGGAACACAGCTCCCTGCCCGCCCGGACCTTGCAGGTCAGTATCAATCCGGCGTTGTCCGTGGACATGCCCGTGAGCGACAACACAGGCCTGACGGTAGCCGGTCCGCCCGTTTGGCCGTGGCAGCTCAGTACCGTGCTGTTGAGTTTCACCACACTGCTGGGCTTCGGTCTGTGGTGGCGCGCCCGCTGGCAACCGGCCCTGACACGCGTGGCGCAGGCCGGCCCGAGTCCGCGCACCGTGCTTGACGACCTCAAACGCGCAAGTCTTGCCAACGATCCGCACGCGACCCGTCAGGCACTGGATGCCTGGGCCCGGCAGCAACCGGAAACCCTGGCCGACATGGCTGCCCGCTTCGTGACGTTGTCCGATGCCCTTGATGGCCTGAACGGCGCGCTGTACAGCGAGACCGAAAAATTGTGGCTGGGAGAAGATTTATGGAAGGCAGTCAAGGCACTGCCCGCCGTTGAAACACCCGTAGACCCGAATGGCGCAGACAGCCTGCCGCCGCTTTATCCAAAGTGAGCGCCGATAGTTCACGCCATCGTCCTGTAGCAGCACGGCGACTATTTGTGAGTGCTCGTTGAGACATGGCTCAATGACCCCTGTGGGAGCGAATTCATTCGCGAGAGGTCCGTACTGTCGACGCAACGTTGTCGCTTGCCACATTCTTTCGCGAATGAATTCGCTCCCACAGGGATTCGCGGCATGCCCACCATTTCGGCCATACACCTATTCAGAACCAAGGTATCCCAATGCGTCTGTTCCACACCTCCGACTGGCACCTGGGCCAGAATCTCCATGGCCAGGAGCGGGACTTCGAACACGAGAGCTTTCTCAGATGGCTGCTGGCCCGTCTGGCCGAGCGCAAGCCTGATGTACTGTTGATCGCGGGTGACATCTTCGACACCGTCAACCCGCCAGTCAAAGCCCAGGAACAACTGTACGACTTCATCGTCAGCGCCCACGACCTAAGCCCGCAACTGACCATCGTGATGATCGCCGGCAACCACGATTCCGGCTCGCGCATCGAACTGCCCGCACCCCTGATGCGGCGGCTGCGTACCCATGCGCTGGGCCGGGTGTTGTGGCTGGACGACGGCGTGCTCGACGTCGAACGCCTGATGCTGCCGCTGACCAACGCCAAAGGTAAGGTGCTCGGCTGGTGCCTGGCGCTGCCTTTTCTGCGCCCCGCCGAAGTCACCGGCCCGACGCTGGGTGACAACTACCTGCGCGGTATCGGTCAGGTTCACGAAATGCTCATCGCCGCAGCTAATCAGAAGCGCAAGAAAGGCCAGGCGCTGATTGCCATCAGCCACGCGCACATGGCCGGCGGCTCGGTCTCCGAAGACTCCGAGCGCAGCCTGATCATCGGCAATGCCGAGGCGCTGCCGGCCAGCCTGTTCGGCGAGACGATCACATATGTCGCCCTCGGCCACCTGCACAAGCCGCAAAAGGTCAATGGCGAGGAACGAATCCGCTACAGCGGCTCGCCGATTCCCCTGTCCTTTTCGGAAATCGGCTACCAGCATCAGATCCTCGAAATCGAGTGCGAGGGTGACAAGCTGGTCAGCGTCAAACCGCTGCTGATTCCCCGCGCCGTCAACCTGCACCGCGTTGGCCCGGCGCCACTGGTCGAGTTGTTACTGCAACTCAAGGACCTGCCGGACATTGACCTGCTGGCCGATGTCGACCGCCAACCCTGGCTCGAGGTCCGCGTACGCCTGGACGAACCGCAGCCGGACCTGCGCAATCAGATCGAAGCTGCCCTGGAAAACAAGGCCGTGCGCCTGATACGGATTGCCGCCGAATACGCTGGCAAAGGGGCGCGGGATGACGAGGATGATCGCGATCTGATCGAACTCGACCAACTCAGCCCGCAGGAACTGTTCAGCCGCGCCTGGCGTGACAACTATGGCACCGAGGTCGACGAGCAGACGTTGCAAGACTTCGCCAGCCTGCTTCAGGACGTGCAACTGGAAGGTGAACAGCCATGAAGATTCTCGCCATTCGCCTGAAAAACCTCGCTTCGCTGGCAGGTCCCTTCGAGCTGGATTTCACCGCAGAACCCCTGGCCAGTGCCGGGCTGTTCGCGATCACCGGCCCCACCGGCGCGGGCAAGAGCACGCTGCTTGATGCCTTGTGCCTTGCGCTGTTCGGCGCGATCCCGAGGCTGAACAATATCGGCCAATCCAGAGTGCCGGAGATCGACGGCGACATCAGCACCAACGACCCGCGCAACCTGCTGCGTCGCGGCACCGGTAGCGGTTATGCCGAAGTGGATTTCGTCGGCATCGACAAGCGCCGCTACCGTGCTCGCTGGGAAACCAACCGCGCGCGCGACAATGCGACGAAAAAGTTGCAGGCCAGCCGCCAGACCCTGACCGATCTGGACAGCGAACAGATTCTCAGCACCCAAAACAAAGCCGAATACAAATCCCTGCTCGAAGCGCGACTGGGCCTCAATTTCGAACAATTCACCCGCGCTGTGATGTTGGCGCAAAGCGAGTTCAGCGCGTTCCTCAAGGCCGACGATAAAGAGCGCAGCGAATTGCTGGAGAAGCTCACCGACACGGCGATTTACAGCCAGCTGGGCCGTCGCGCCTACAGCAAGAGCAGGGAAGCCGAAGACGCGCTGAAAACCCTCAATGCCCAGGCCGGCAACCTGACGCCGCTTGAGCCCGAGCAGCGCGCCGAGCTGCAACAGCGCTTCGACGACGCACAGCAGCAACTGAAGCTGGCACAGGCGCAACTGCGTCAGCTGGAGTTGAAGCAACAGTGGTTCAGTGAGTTGAGTCGTCTGCGAGACAGACATCTGGCGGCCAGTGAACAGCTCGGCGGCGCGCAGCAGACCTGGGACCAACAAGGCGCTGAACGCCAGCAACTGGGTCAGCTGGAACGCCTGGCGCCGCAACGGCATCTGTTTGCCCAGCGCAAGAAGCTCAACGCGCAGCTGACGCCTCTGGCTGCACGCATTCAGCAACAGGCTCAGCAACAGGCACACACCCAGACGACGTTGACGGACCTGGAAAGCCAGCTCGCGGCTGCACAAAACAGCCTGCAGCAGGCCCAGGAAAATCAGCAAAACGCCAGGCCTGGGTTGAACGAGGCTTTCGAGCAACAGATCCAGCTCAATCATCTGAACACCGAACTTCAGCAGATCGGCGAACAGGCGCGCAGCGCCGACCAGGCCAGCAACGAAGGACAAGCTGCGCTCGATCAACTGGCCGAGCAGCAGCGTCAGGTTGAAACGCGCCTGCAATCGATCGCCGGACAACTGCAGAACAGCGCGGGGCTGGATTCGCTGAGCCAATCGTGGACGGCCTATCGCCCTCGCCTGCAACAGATCGTGCTGGTCAGCTCGCGGCTGAACAAGGGTCGCGAAGAATTGCCGATGCTGGAACAGCGTGCGACCCGCGCTGAACAATCTCTCAGCGAACGGCGCAGCACCTTGCAGGCGCTCTACGACGATGCGGACGTCAAGGCCGATGTCGTCAGTCAGGAAATCGAACGCCTCGGCCAGCTGTTGCAGGACAACCGCCAGCAGCACAGCGCCAGCGATTCGCTGGAGCGCCTGTGGCAGCGGCATCAGGACCTCGCTGGTCGCTTGCATGAAGTGCAGACGCAGCAGCAACAGGCCACTGAACGCCGCTCGCAGAGTATCGCCAAGGGGCTGCAACTCAAGGGCGAACACGAAGCGGCCGAGCAGGCGCTGAAGGTCACGGTCGAGTTGCTGCAACGCCAGCGTCTGGCCCGTAGCGCCAGCGTCGAGCAACTGCGCGGGCAACTGGTGGATCAGCAGCCGTGTCCGGTCTGCGGCAGCGAGGAACATCCGTATCACCAGTCCCAAGCCTTGCTCGAAGCGCTCGGCGGCCACGATGACAGCGAAGAAACCGCTGCGCGTCTGAAAGTCAATCAACTGCGCGAGACGCTTGCCGAACTGCGTAGCGAAGTCGCCGAACTGAACAACCAGCTCAAGCAGTCCAAGCCGCAGCAAGACCAACTTGGCGAGCAGCTGCAAAAGCTAACCCCGGATCTCGAAGGCCATAGTCTGTACCCACGCTTGCTGGAGCAGCCCGAGCACCTGCGCGGCGACTGGCTCAGCGAGCGGCTGCACCGACTGGCACAGGAAATCCTCAACAGCGAGCAACGCCAGACGCGTCTGCTGAAAGTGCAACGGGACGCCGAATCCCTACAGCAACAGGTGCAGGACGCCCGCGAGGCCAGCCAGCAGGCGATGAAGCTGCTCGACGATCAACAGCGCAACATCTCGCTGGACAATCAGGCGTTCGAGACCGAGTTGCAGGAATTCGAACCGCTGCTGCCCGCCGAAAGCCTGGCAATGTGGCGCGAATCGGCCACCGAAAGCTTCATGCAACTGGACAACGACATTGCCAGACGCATCGAACAGCTCGATCAGTTGAAAGAAGAACAGCAGGAGCACAGCGAGCGCGCACTGAAAATCGAGCGCGAGCAGATCGCCCAGCAGGGCCGTCAGCAACAGCATCAACAGCTGCGACAACGTCTGGAAACCAGCCAGCAACAACAGCACACCGTGCAGGAGCGTTTGCGGGAAATCCTCGGCGAGCATGCAAGCGCCGAGCGTTGGCAGCAACACCTGGAGCAGGCCGTCGAGCAGGCGCGGCAGGCTCAGGCGACGATTTACGAGGCCTTGCAGCAGGCACGCAGTGAACTGATCAAACTGGCCACCGAGCTCGACGGCGAGCGTCAACGTCTGCAGGCGCTGGAACAGGAAGTGGCTGATCTTGATCGACAGATCAACGAATGGCGCAACCAGCACAGCGAACTGGACGACGACGCCCTCGACGCACTGCTGGGCCTGAGCGATGAGAGCGTCAGCCAGTTGCGTCAGCGCCTGCAACAAAGCGAAAAAGCCCTGGAGCAGGCCAGAGTGCTGATGCAGGAACGCGCGACGCAGCTGCAACAACATCAGGCGCAACACAGCGATATCAGCGATGCCGAGCAATTGACCTCGGCGTTGAGCCAAGCGCAGGCACAGTGGGCGACCCACGATCAGCTATGCGCGGACCTGCGGGCACAGATCAGCGAAGACGAACGCCGACGCAGTGCCAATAGCGAGTTGCAGGAACGCATCAAGGCGGCCCATGGCGAATATTTGCGCTGGGGGCGATTGGCGGCCCTTATCGGATCGGCCGAAGGCGACAAATTCCGCAAGATCGCTCAGGCCTATAACCTTGACCTGCTGGTGCATCACGCCAACGCGCAGCTCAAGCAGTTGGTGCGCCGCTATCGCCTCAAGCGCGGCGGCAGCATGCTCGGCCTGCTGGTGATGGATACGGAAATGGGCGATGAACTGCGCTCGGTGCATTCGTTGTCCGGCGGCGAAACGTTCCTGGTATCGCTGGCGCTGGCGCTCGGGCTGGCGTCCATAGCTTCGAGCACGCTGAAGATCGAATCGCTGTTCATCGACGAAGGCTTCGGCAGCCTCGACCCCGAGTCGCTGCAACTGGCGATGGATGCGCTGGACGGCTTGCAGGCTCAAGGGCGCAAGGTCGGGGTGATTTCCCACGTGCAGGAAATGCACGAGCGGATTCCGGTGCAGATTCAGGTGCGTCGTCAGGGCAATGGCCTCAGTACCCTGGAGGTCAGCTGATGCCCGCCCTGCTCTACTCCTTCCGCCGCTGCCCCTACGCCATGCGCGCGCGCATGGCAGTCGCCTATTCCGGCGCGCAGGTCGAAACGGTGGAAGTCAGCCTCAAGGCCAAACCGCCCGAAATGCTCGAACGTTCACCAAAAGGCACAGTGCCGGTTCTGGTGCTGGACGATCAAGTGCTGGAACAAAGCCTGGACATCATGCGCTGGGCGCTGGCGCTCAATGACCCGGATGATTGGGCCATGGCTGCTGACCCTGATGCGCAGCGGCAGGTCGCCGAACTGATCGCGGAAAACGACAACAGGTTCAAAACCGATCTGGATCGCTACAAATATGCAGTGCGCTATCCCGAGTTCACTCAGCAGGAATATCGGGCCCGTGGCGAGGTATTTCTACGCAAGCTCGAGGCGCTGCTGAGTGAGCGCGATTTTTTGATCACTGATCACCTGACCCTGGCCGACATCGCCCTGGCGCCTTTCGTGCGCCAGTTCTGCTTCGTCGACCCGGATTGGTTCTGGCAGAGCCCTTATCCAAAATTGCAGGCGTGGTTGACGCGGTTTCTGGATTCAGAGCTGTTCAAACATGCGATGGCAAAACACAAAGCTCCGTAGCAGCGACTTGCCGGCGGGGCGTTCTTGAGATCGCCTTCGCTATATTTTTCCAGCCATAAGAGCCAAAACAAACAACAGCAGGAGCAACACCGCACCCGCCACATTGGGGATTACGGCCCAGCGTTTCATATGGGTTGGCATGTTTCTCACATCATTGAGATCGACAAGGCCCTTGCGCGCATAGATGTTTGGGAATAGCAACGCACCTGTTACCGTCGACAACCTGTATTGGCGCCCCTGTAAACCTAAGTTTGTTCGCTGCCGCCGAGAGTCGATAATAATCTTACAGTTCGCTAACGCGTTTTCAATTTGCTCAAGCCTGAAGAGGGCTACCCACAAAAGTACCGCCGCATCAATCAAGGTGAGAAGAAAACAGAGCGCCATGCTCCAATTCAGAATGAGTTCAATGTCCATGGACTTTCTCATACATCAGAGTGGTCGAGCTTTCTCCAATCATTGATCCCAATTTCCCTCCTCCCCACGCTGTGACTGCCCCAGCGATTAAAACGCAACCCGCTAATACTGCCCCACCGGTCGCGACTCCAAGCCCGACGCAGATGGTCGGCCCTCTTAACGGGGGGTCCTTGAGATCCCCCTCACTATATTTTTCCAGTCATAAGTACCCAAAGAAGCGACAGCAGGAGCAAGACCGCACCAGTCACAGTAGGAATCAAAATCCAGCGTTTGAGATGGGGTGGCATGTTTCTCACATCATCAGGGTCAACAAGGCCCTTCTGCGCATACATGTTTGTGAAAAACAATGCACCTATTGCCGTGGACAGCCTGTACTGGCGACCCAACAAGCCGATATTGCTCCCCATTCGTTTAGCGTCGATATTGAGTTTGCTCTTTCCAAGCGCATGTTCAATTTGCTCGAGCCTGAAGAAAGCTACCCACAAAAGCACCGCCGCATTAGTCAGGATGAGAAAAAAGCCCAGCACAACGCTCCAATCCAGAACACATTTAACGTCCATGGGCGGCTTCATACATAAGAGTTGTTGCGTCTTCTCCAATCATCGATCCCACCTTTCCACTTTCCTACGCTCGCTACCCCGCCGGATGCCGCTCCAAGCCCTGTGCAGATGGATTGGCCGGCCGCCGCTCCAACACTTCCCCCATACCATGCAAGCCCTATCCCGCCAACTGTTTGCAGCACGACTTACCGGCGGGAGCGTGCTTGAGATCGCCTTCGCTATATCTTTCCAGCGACAAGCATCAGAACAAACACGAACGAAAGTAATGCCCCACCGGTTACAAAGGGAATCAAGATCCAACGCTTCAGGCGGGTTGGCATGTTCTTCACATCATCGAGATCAACCAAGCCCTTTCGTACGTACATGTTTGTGAAAAGTAACGCGCTTACCGTCGTCGACAGCCTGTATTGGCGGCCCAGCAAGCCGAGATTGCTTCCCAGCCGTTTAGCGTCGATGTTGAGTTTGCTGTTTCCAAGCGCGTCTTCGATCTGCTCCAGCTTGAAGAAACCGACCCATAAAAACACCACCACATCGACCAAAAAAACAACGGTCCCCAAATTGATGCTCAGCTCCAGAATGAAGCTACCGTCCATGGACAGTGCATAGGGTTGTGACGCCGAGTTCCCTGCTGTGAAAGGATTGCCGCTGCGCGGTCACCTTTCCGGGCCAATGGAAGCCGGACAGTAATTTCAGCGTTTGGTGATGTCATCAAACAAGTTGTTGAAAAAAGCCTGACTACAACATTTTCGGAAATCCCCTACGTCGATCGTTCAGACGTCAGCGCCCGCAAGCTGGACGGTTACAGAGGCCTGTGCCGTCATACCGTTTTCCACTCGAAAATCGTCGAAAAAAGCTCGCCATGCTTCGGCGGCGGATTGCCCGCGTTGAGCTTCTGTGCCCGAAGCAATTCGATGTCCTGCGCGACTTCGGTCTTGAACTCCATACTCCGCGCCACCCCACCGACCGATCCCTCGCCAAACCCCAGCAATGAGCAGCCGTTGTTGATCACGGCAAAAAACACGATCACCCAAAAATTCACCCCTCTCACGACGCACGCACCTTCGCCCGATCGACAGCACGATCCAGTGCCACGACCGACGCTTGCGCGGACGCCGAAGACGGCGCGTTCAATTGAGGGTTCAGGCTGACGACAGTGACCACTGCGATGAACACGACATACAACGCGATGGCGGTATAAGCGCCTTGTTTGAGTGAATGAAGAATGGCAGCTGCCATGACAGTAAGCTCCGTGGATGTTTCTTTCTGGCGCTCAGAATGCCCGGCGAGATAACTATTGAAAAACGATGTGCAGCGATTCAGAAGATCAAGTTCGTTAATGATTTAGCGATTTAATCAGTCTGATAGTTTGCGATGTGCCATGTAGCAGTGCGATTTCCCGCGAAGGGGTCGGGTCAGTTAACAATGCAGTTCAGATACACCGTTATCGCGGGCAAGTGCGCTCCTACCAAGTGATGTGAAACCTTAAACATAAAAAAATCCCCATCGCTTATTCAGCAGACGGGGATCAAGGGGAGGAAATTCAACGCTTTCGCGAGCAAGCTCGCCTACATTTGATACATGGCCTGACACACAGTGGTCAGTGGGTCGTATCAACCTGTTATCGGCGAAGTTGCGCGCGAAAGCGTTCTTTCAAATTCGCAGCAGTGACATCGCTAAACATGGTGCTTACAAATCCATTCCCCGGTATCGATAACTCGTTAAGCGCAAGCTTCGTTAACGGGGAATGGATTTACGTCAAAAGTTCTATTCATTGCTGGGTCTTGTGATCCAGAGCGGCGTAGAAGTTGGCGCTTTGTTGCAGGTATTTAGGGGTGTAGCTCTGGGTCGAGCTGATTTTCTTATCTGTGGCTTCGACACTGGCACTGGCTGGCAATGCAACGGTGGCGGAGATGGCAGACGCGGCGATGATGGAGAAGATATTGAAGTTCATGATGCGTACCCCGGTGTTGTTTCGTTTCAAGTCTTGACCGTCGTGGCCGTGGAATGAAAGTTACGCCCGAGGAGCTTTCAGAAAAAATCTTTTCTGCCACTAGCCCTTATCAATTCAATTAATACATGGCTGCAGCCCTTTGAAGTCAAGGGCTGCAGCCTGCGTCAATGTGTCACTTGTCAGGCTTCACAAGCCAAGAAAACGGAAATCCGATGGCGAATCGAAGTCGACTTTTTGCACCGTATCACCCAGAACACCGGTTTTCGGATCTACACGGACAGTGACGATCTGGTTGCTTTTCTGGTTGGCGATCAGCACGAAATGGCCGCTGGGGTCGAAGTTGAACTCTCGTGGCTCCTTGCCTTCGACCGAGCGACGCTGGATTTCCTTCAGCTGACCGTTGGAGGAATTGATGCTGAACACCAAAAGCTCGTTGGCATCGCCGCGATTGGCGACGTAGAGGAATTTGCCGTCCGGCGAAGTATGCAGGCCGCCACCAGCGCGGTATTGCTGACCCTCTTTATTGGCCAGGTCTACCAGCTGCGTACGCTTGAAGACGCCGTCGTGGTAGTCGAACGCGGCGACTTGACCGCCCATTTCCAGAGTCAGCCAGGCGTGTTTGCCATCCTTGCTAAACAACAAGTGACGCGGGCCGCTGCCTGGTGGTAGCTCCACAAATGGAGTTTTGGCGGGCTGCAGGGGTTGGGTTTTCTTACCGTCATAGTTGAAGACGAACATTTTGTCGGCCCCCAAGTCCATGGCGATCAGGTATTTGCCATCGGGGGTCGGCACGGCGGAGTGGACGTGGGATGAGGCCTGGCGTTCCGGGTTGACCTTGCTGGCTTCGTGGGTGGCGGTCTGTACGACGGGAGAAAGCTTGCCGTCTTTGCCGACCGGCACCACGGCCAGTGCGCCGCCTGGGTCGGGGTGCACGGCGTAGTTGGCGACGAACAGGAAACGTCCATCCAGGCTCAGGTTCGAGTGGGTCGGCTCCTCGCCTTTGCTGTCGATCTGGTTGATGAATGACACTGCGTGGGTCTTGGGATCAATGGCAAAGCTGCTGACCTTGCCGACGACGTCAGTCTGCCCCGGGCCGTTTTCGTTGACCGCGTACAGATGGCGCTGGTCTTTGGAGAGGGTCAGCCAGGAGGGGTTTTCGCTTTTGATCACCTGACGCGGCTTGGCTTCGAGCTGGCCGGTCTGGGTGTTGAAGCCATAACGGTAAATGCCTTCGCTGGCGCCAGCGGTATAGGCACCTACCAGTACGTCGTAATCAGTCATGGATTTGGCCTGAACGGAAAGGGCGGTAAGGCTGCTGGCGAGGACCAGCCAGGGCAAGAGTCTGGGAGTCATTTGGGTGATCTCTTTTTGGAGTTGTTGGCACGCTGTTTACGCGAGAATCAGGTCTATGACAGCGCTTTGCGGGGAGTAGTTGCCTGGGCGATTGATGATGCGCGTCGCTGCGCAATGTCGTTGGACTGCATGTCTGTGGGAGTGAGCTCGCTCACGAAGAGTGACGTTTGGCGCCATAGATGCGGCGGGTACACCGCCGGATTCGTGAGCAAGCTCACTCCCACAGGCTATTCATCGGCCGTTGAGTCAGCGGTTGCCTTGGCGTCAGGCGTGCTCGTCGTCTTCGTCGTCTTCATCGCTGGCCGCAAACGCGCTGAGCACGACGATCCGGTGATCGGCGTTGCCGTCGTTGATGACCCAACTTTGCAGTTCGCTGTCGAACTCGGCAGAGTCGACCTGCGCCAGAGTGAAGCGCCAGACCTTACGCTCGCGACCGTCCATGCTTTCGATTTGCAGCATCTCGCCCAGGGTGAATTCGAACGCGTGCAGGCCGTCGACCTCAAGCATGCTGTGGGAGGTGAGCGCGTTTTGCAGGGAGGAGCGTAAGGTTTCGGGCGTGGTGGTCATGACAGAGTTCGCATCGGTTTAAAGCGCGAATGATAGGCCAAAAGGCGCAGCCCGGGATGAAGCGGAGGATGAAGGGCTGCACAAATGTTCTGTGGGAGCGAATTCTTCTGGGTGGCATTCCGGCAAGACGTTGGCGCAGGCAATACATCTCTGTTGCCTGAAAGGTTTTTCGCGAATGAATTCGCTCCCACAGGCTTCAGCAAGCGCCGAGAGGATCATCACGTTCAGGTTCGGCAGATCAGTCCTGCGCCGCACCCTTGGCGTAATAACGCGCCGGAATGCCCCACAGGATCAGCGCGATCGCCAGTACGCTCACCGCGAACAGGGCGAACAACGCCGGTGAGGATGAAGGGTTGCACAAAATGTTCTGTGGGAGCGAATTCTTCTGGGTGGCATTCCGGCAAGACGTTGGCGCAGGCAATACATCTCTGTTGCCTGAAAGGTTTTTCGCGAATGAATTCGCTCCCACAGGCTTCAGTAGGCGCCGAGAGGATCATCACGTTCAGGTCCGGCAGATCAGTCCTGCGCCGCATCCTTGGCGTAATAACGCGCCGGAATGCCCCACAGGATCAGCGCGATCGCCAGTACGCTCACCGCGAACAGGGCGAACAACGCCGGTGTCGCGGTGCCGGTCAGATCCTTGATGCGACCGACCATGAACGGGGCGATGACCCCGCCGAGCTGGCCCAGCGAGTTGATCAAGGCGATCCCCGCCGCCGCGGCGATGCCGCTGAGGAAACGTGGCGGGATGGTCCAGAAGATCGGCATCCAGGCGATGATGCCGGTCATGATCATGGTCATGCCGATCATCAGTGGCAGCAGTTGGCCGGGGAACAAGGCGCAGACCAGATACCCCGCTGCTGTCAGTGTTGCGCAGGCTGCCATGTGCCAGCGACGTTCGCTGTGGCGATCGGAACTGGCGCCGATCAACAGGTTGCCGATCACCGCGCCTACGTACGGAATCACGGTGAGCAGGCCAATGTTAAGGGTGTCGGCCACGCCCGCGCTCTTGATCAGTTGCGGCATCCAGAACAACAGGCCGGTCAGCGCCATGACCAGACACAGGTAGATCGCGGACATCACGTAGGTGGTCGGGTGTTTCCAGATGTCCTTGACCTTCTGCGGCGTCGCGGGTTTGACCTCTTTAGCCATGCGCGCCAGGACCACCTGTTTTTCCTCAGCGCTTAGCCAGGTCGCGTCTTCAATGCGGTCCTTGACCAGCCAGAAAACCACACCGCCCAACAACACCGAAGGGATGCCTTCGAGCAGAAACAGCCAGCGCCAGCCGGCCAGGCCCATGACCCCGTCGAAGTGGCCGAGGATCAAGCCGGCAATCGGACCGCCGACGATACCGCACAGAGGAATGGAGCTTTTGAAGTAGGAGTTGACCCGCGCACGTCGTGAGCTTGGGTACCACTGGGTGAAGAAATACAGCACGCCAGGGACGAAGCCGGCTTCCATCACACCTATCAGAAAACGCAGCGTATAGAACCAAAACTCGGTCTGCACGAACATCATGCAGGCCGAGGCGATGCCCCAAGACACCATGATTCGCGCGATCCAGATTCGCGCGCCGATCTTGTGCAGAAGCACGTTGCTGGGGACTTCGAACAGAAAGTAGCCGACGAAAAACAGGCTGGCCCCCAGGCCATAGACCGTCTCACTGAAGCCCAGGTCGCTGGCCATCTGCAGCTTGGCGAAGCTGATGTTGACCCGGTCGAGGTAGGCGAACAGGAAGCAGCAAATGAACAGCGGCACGATGCGCCAGCTGACCTTGCGGTAGATACTGTCTTCCAGCGCATCGGTGTCGAGCTGTTCGAGCGGGACGGCATTGGCGGTCATGGGGCGCACCTCGTTTGTTTTTATGTGGGTGTCGGGTGATGCGTGGAACAGATGAGAATTGTCAGACAGCGCTCCACCTGTGGGAGCGAATTCATTCTGGGCGGCATTCCGACGAGACATCGGTACAGACGACGCATATGTCCCGCCCGAACCATTTTTTGCGAATGATTTGCTCCCACAGGTTGGAATCCGTTACACCGCTGCGGTGGTATTCATTCCATCCACCAACCGCTGAATCCCCAGCGGGTTGGCGTTTTTCAGGGCGTCGGGCAACGCGTCGTCGGGGTAGTTCTGGAAACACACCGGACGCAAATAGCGGTCAATGGCCAGGGTACCGACCGACGTACCCCGCGCATCTGAAGTGGCCGGATAGGGCCCGCCGTGAACCATTGCGTCCACCACTTCCACACCGGTCGGGTAACCATTGATAAGGATGCGGCCGACCTTCTGTTCCAGCAGCCCGGTCAGTTCGCTAAAGTGCTGCATGTCATCGCCATCGACCAGGAGCGTCGCGGTCAGTTGACCATGCAGGCCGAACAAGGCCTCGGAAAGCTGCGCCTGATCGGCGACTTCGACCAGGATCGAGGTCGGCCCGAAGACTTCTTCCTGCAGCAATTCATCGCCATCGAGCAACAGACTGACATCGGCCTTGAATAGCTGCGGACGGGCCTGATCGCCCTGTTGCTCGTTGCCCGCCAGATGTTCGATTCCGGCGTGAGCGTGCAATGCTTTCACCCCTCGGCTGTAGCTGCTCAGGGTGCCGATGTTGAGCATGGTCTGGGGCGGCTGATCGTTGATCTGTGCCGCCAGACGCTTTTGAAATTCAGTGAAAGCCGGGGAACGCAGGCCGATGATCAATCCGGGATTGGTGCAGAATTGCCCGCAGCCCTGGACGATGGACGCTGCCAGTTCCGAGGCGATGCGCTCGCTGCGCATGCCCAATGCCTGGGGCAGGATGATCACCGGGTTGATGCTCGACATCTCGGCGAAAACCGGGATCGGTTGCGGGCGCGCGGCCGCCATGTCGCACAACGCGCGACCGCCCTTGAGCGAGCCGGTGAAGCCGACCGCCTGAATCGCCGGGTGCTTGACCAGCCACTCGCCGACGCCCCCGCCGTAGATCATGTTGAACACGCCATTGGGCATACCGGTTTTGTCAGCCGCGCGCAGCAAGGCGTCGGCCACCAGTTCGGCAGTTGCCATGTGGCCGCTGTGGGCCTTGAACACCACGGGGCAGCCCGCCGCCAGTGCCGAGGCGGTGTCGCCGCCGGCAGTGGAAAACGCCAGGGGGAAATTGCTGGCGCCGAACACTGCAACCGGGCCAAGCCCGATGCGGTACTGCCGCAGGTCAGGACGCGGTGCAGGCTTGCGATCGGGCAGCGCCAGGTCGATGCGCGCGCCATAGAAATCCCCGCGACGCAGAACCTTGGCGAACAGGCGCATCTGCCCGCTGACCCGACCGCGCTCGCCTTGAATCCGCCCGGTAGGCAGTGCGGTTTCGCGGCAGACGGTGGCAATGAAGTCGTCGTTCAGTGCATCGAGTTCGTCGGCGATGGCGTCGAGAAACTGCGCGCGTTTTTCCGCACTCAGCGAGCGATAGGCGGGATAGGCCGAAGCTGCGGCTTTGGCGGCGGTATCGACCTCCTCGACGGTTGCCTGATGGAAATCGTACGGCAGCTTTTCACCGGTGCTGGCGTCGACACTGTAGACGATGGTGGAGCCAGCGGCGCTGCGTGCGCCGCCGATATAGTTGTGGCCGAGGATCTGGGGCATTGATGGGGTCCTGTAAAAGCGGTTTGTCAGACAACCCGCGTACCGTAGGAGCCGGCTTGCTGGTGAATGCGCCCGGTCGTCACTGTCGATGTCTGGACGAACGCCTTCGCCAGCAAGCCGGCTCCTACGCCCTTAGGGCTGAAGCGAGAATGCGTCGTTTTTTAGAGCTGCTCGATCCCACCTGGCTGAAACACCGCTTCTGTCGGGACGATGCCGTTGACCAATGGCGCGCCGAACTCGCTCTGGCTGATCTCGAAATGATCGCCCGGCTGGGTCTTGATGCCGTCGGCGAAGGACAGGGTCGCGGTGCCGAAGAAATGCACGTGCACATCGCCGGGACGCAGGAACTGGCTGTATTTGAAGTGGTGGTATTCGAGGTTTTCCAGGCTGTGGCACATGTTGGCCTCGCCGCTGAGGAACTCCTTCTCCCACAGCACCTGGCCGTCACGCAATATGCGGCTGGTACCAGACAGGTGCTGCGGCAGATCGCCGACGCGCAATTCCGGACCGAACGAGCAGGCGCGCAGTTTGGAGTGAGCCAGGTACAAGTAGTTCTTGCGCTCCATGATGTGGTCGGAGAACTCGTTGCCGATGGCGAAACCCAGGCGATAGGGTTTGCCGTCGTGGCCGATCACGTACAGGCCGCTCAGCTCGGGTTCTTCACCGGCGTCTTCGGAGAACGGCGGCTGGGCAAAGGCGGCGCCGGGACGAATGACGATGCTGCCGTCGCCCTTGTAAAACCACTCAGGCTGAACGCCGGCCTGACCCGCTGCGGGCTTACCGCCTTCGATGCCCCACTTGAAGATGCGCATGGTGTCGGTCATGGCTGACTCATCGTTGCCGTGCTGGTGCATCTTGTCGCGAGCCGAAGCGCTGCCCAGGTGAGTAAGGCCTGTACCGCTGACCAGCAGGTGAGCCGGGTCCGGGTGGTCCAGCGGCGGCAGGATCATCAGGTCGGCGCGCAGCTGTGAATAATCATGGGCATCGCCCAGGCCCAGGCTGTCGACCTGTTCGGCGAGGGAGATTTTTTTGTCGATGGCCGCCAACGCCAGTTCACGGGTACTGGTCGCGCCCTGCACTTCGCGCACCAATGCCCCGTCCACCAGCCCGACACGACGCTGGCCGTTACCCAATTCGAATTGAACCAAATGCATGAAGTTTCTCCTTTGCAGAATGTGTACGCAGTCCCTGTAGGAGCGTCATTAATGAGAACTGCGGGCGCTGGCCGCGAATTTGGACTCCGGCAACACATGGTTGCGTTCCAGCACGCGGTACACGGCGCCGGTCAGGATCAATCCGCAAATCATCACGCCCGAGAGGAAATACAGACCGCTGGCGAGGTTGCCGGTCAGCTCTTTGAGCCAGCCGATCACGAACGGCCCGATGTAGCCGCCCAGGTTGCCGACCGAGTTGATCAAGGCAATCCCGGCCGCCGCACTGGCGCCTGCGAAGAAACGTCCCGGCAGGGTCCAGAACACCGCCGTGCAGGAAAACAGCGAGAACGCCACCAGGCATAGCGCCGCCAGTTGCAGCACCGGCACGCTAAGGAACGCGCTGAAAAACAGGCCAATCGCGCCTATCACATAAAGGAAGGCCAGATGACCGTAGCGGTCGTTCAAGCGGTCGGAACTGCGCGGGATAATCAACAGGCCGACGATGCCGAAGATGTATGGCACGGCAGACACGAAACCGGTAACCAGATCGCTGCCACCAAATTGCTTGATCAGCGTTGGCAGCCACAGCCCCAGGCCGTAGATGCTCAGGGTCACCGGCAAATAGAACAGCGCCAGCAGCAGAACGCGCTTGTCTTTCAGGGCGTGCAACGGATTGCCGTGACGGGTCTGGCCGTATTCTTCCAGATCCCTTTTCAGCTCGCCGGACAGCCAGTCCTTCTCGACCGGGTCCATCCATTTCACGTCTTTCGGGCCATCCGGCAACCAGCGCAGCACCGGCCAGGTCAGCAGGATCGCCGGCGCGCCGATGCACAGGAACAGCCACTGCCAGCCGTGCAGACCCGCCACGCCTTCCATGCCCAGCAGGCCACCGGAAATCGGGCCGGTGATCATCATGGCGATGGGTTGCGAAAGGATGAAAAGCCCGAGGATCTTGCCGCGATGGCGCACCGGGAACCATTGCGTGATGTAGTACAGCACGCCTGGAAAGAAGCCCGCTTCGGCCGCGCCGAGCAGAAACCGCATCACGTAGAAGCTGGTCGGACCCTGAACGAACGCCATGCCCATGGTGATCGCGCCCCAAGTGATCATGATCCGCGCGAACCAGCGCCGTGCGCCGAAGCGTTCAAGCATCAGGTTGCTGGGGATTTCCAGCAGGAAATAACCGATGAAGAACAGACCCGCGCCCAAACCATAGGCCGCATCGCCAATGCCGACGTCCGCGCCCATGTGCAGTTTGGCGAAGCCCACGGCGGAACGGTCCACATACGCGATCAGGTACAACAGGATCAAAAAGGGAATGAGTTTCAGGGTGATACGACGAATAAGCCTGAGTTCCTGGCTCATGAAGGGGGTCTCCACGTTGTTTTTGTTATGGAAGTCTGCGGGGATCGCCTCTGCCTACGTGTGCGCCGGATTGCGGTATGCGGCTGGCAGGGTCGTCCCTCGATTGGATGAGACTATATAGTATTACTATTTAACGTTACAACACTTCCACTCAGACGATTTTCGGCCTATTTTAGTCGGAACGCCTAGCCTTTAGTCTTACAAATAAAGTCTTACAATAAGAGTGCTGATTATGTCTGATTCCAATAAGAAACCTGTCCTGCGTTCGGCCCAATGGTTCGGTACTGCCGACAAGAACGGCTTTATGTACCGTAGCTGGATGAAGAACCAAGGCATCGCCGACCATCAGTTTCAGGGCAAGCCTATCATCGGCATTTGCAATACATGGTCCGAACTCACTCCTTGCAACGCGCACTTCCGCACCATCGCCGAACACGTCAAGCGTGGCGTCATCGAGGCCGGTGGTTTTCCGGTTGAATTTCCGGTCTTTTCCAACGGCGAATCGAACCTGCGCCCTACCGCCATGTTGACCCGCAACCTGGCGAGCATGGACGTGGAAGAAGCGATCCGCGGCAACCCGATCGACGGCGTGGTGCTGCTGACGGGTTGTGACAAGACCACCCCCGCCCTGCTGATGGGCGCGGCCAGCTGTGACGTGCCGGCCATCGTCGTCACCGGCGGCCCGATGCTCAACGGCAAGCACAAAGGCAAGGACATCGGCGCCGGCACCATCGTCTGGCAGATGCACGAGTCTTATAAGGCAGGCCAGATCAGTCTCGACGAATTTCTCTCCGCCGAAGCCGGCATGTCGCGCTCGGCAGGCACCTGCAACACCATGGGCACCGCCTCGACCATGGCCTGCATGGCTGAAGCGCTGGGCACCTCGCTGCCGCACAACGCGGCGATTCCGGCAGTAGATTCGCGTCGTTACGTGTTGGCGCACATGTCCGGCATGCGCGCGGTGCAGATGGTCAACGAAGACCTGCGGCTGTCGAAGATCCTCACTAAAGAAGCTTTCGAAAACGCCATCCGCGTGAATGCGGCCATCGGCGGTTCGACCAACGCAGTGATTCACCTCAAGGCCATCGCCGGTCGCATTGGGGTGGACCTGGAACTGGACGATTGGACCCGCATCGGTCGCGGCATGCCGACCATCGTCGACCTGCAGCCTTCCGGGCGTTTCCTGATGGAAGAGTTCTACTACGCCGGTGGCCTGCCGGCCGTGCTGCGCCGCATGGATGAGGCCAATCTGCTGCCCAATCCACACGCGCTGACGGTCAACGGCCAGAGCCTGCGCGAGAACGTGAAGAACTCGCCGATCTATGGTGAGGACGAAGTGATTCGTGCATTGGATAACCCAATCCGCGCCGATGGCGGGATTTGCGTCTTGCGCGGTAACCTGGCGCCGCTGGGTGCAGTGCTCAAGCCATCGGCGGCGACCCCTGCGCTGATGCAGCATCGCGGTCGCGCGGTGGTGTTCGAGAATTTCGACATGTACAAGGCGCGGATCAACGATCCGGATCTGGATGTCGACGCCAACAGCATTCTGGTGATGAAGAACTGCGGGCCTAAGGGTTATCCAGGCATGGCTGAGGTCGGCAACATGGGGCTGCCGGCCAAGCTGCTGGCGCAGGGCGTAACGGATATGGTGCGTATTTCGGACGCGCGCATGAGCGGCACGGCGTACGGCACGGTGGTCTTGCACGTGGCACCGGAGGCGGCCGCGGGCGGGCCGTTGGCGGTGGTGCAGGAAGGCGATTACATCGAGCTGGATTGCGCGACCGGCCGGCTGCATCTGGATATCCCCGAAGCAGAACTCGCCGCGCGCCTGGCGGACTGGCAGGCTCCACAACAGTTGTTGGTGGGGGGGTATCGTCAGCTGTACATCGACCACGTGATGCAGGCCGATCAGGGGTGTGACTTTGACTTCCTGGTGGGGATGCGTGGGTCGGAAGTGCCGCGGCATTCGCACTGACAGACGCTCGCTATTCCTACAGGGGCGTGCGGCATGCGGGGATTTGGCGAGCATGTGCAATCCATTGTAGGAGCCGGCTCGCAGGCGATGCGCAGTGTCAGTCGAATCCCCTGCATTTGACACACCGCGGATCGCCAGCAGCCGGCTGATACAGGGCCTCGTGTCCGGCCAGCTTGCCGTGTCTGGCCTGAAATCCTCCGACATTTTCGCCCCCCACCCACCGTTCCCCGCCAATGCTATGATGCGCGGCATTCATCGCTCAGGATCGCCTCGCTACCCATGGATTACCGTAAGCCCTCTGACCGCAAAAGCATGCACTCGCGCATCGTCCAGGACGTCGGCATGCAGATCGTTTCAGGCCGCTTCAAACCTGACGACAAACTCCCCGCCGAAGCCCTGCTGTGTGAAGAATACGCGGTCAGTCGCCCGGTGTTGCGTGAAGCCACGCGGGTGTTGGTGGCCAAGGGGCTGGTGTATTCGCGGCCTCGGGTGGGCACGGTGGTCAAGCCCCGTCGTGAATGGCACATCCTCGATCCCGACGTGCTGCACTGGATGATGCAAAGCTCACCACAAAACGAATTCTTCGCGCTGCTGACCAGCGTGCGCACCATCATCGAACCGGCCGCCGCGGCATTGGCCGCTCAGCACGCGACGCCTGATGAAGTCGCCGCCATTGGTGAGGCCTATCAACGGATGGCTGCGGCGCCGACCGTGGAGGATGTGCTGCAACCGGATCTGGATTTCCACAGCCGCATCGCCGACGCCACTCACAACGACCTGCTCGCGCACCTGTGCAACATGCTGTCGCTGGCCTTGCGCGAGGCCTTGAAACATTCCAACAAGCGTCCAAACCTGCACGAACTCGCCCTGCCCCGGCACCGGGCGATCCTCACCGCCATCGAAAACCGCGACGCCCTCGGCGCCCACCATGCCACGCTGGTACAGCTGGACGATGCGCGCAATGCGTTGAATGTGGTGCTGGGGCAAGGGCTGAAGTTGTAACCGACTTCTGTAGCAGCACGGCGACAGAAGTGGCTATGAACGGGCGGCGTGGCGACTGAACCACTGCAGAACCTAAGGTAAAAAGATCCGAAACAAGCCGCCCCCCAGCTCCCCGCCGTTGGCAATCTCAATGTGCCCCGATACGCCCTGACGCTGATGCTGGCGCGCGATGTTCGCTGCGAAGTACAGGCCCAGGCCCGTGCTGCCGCTGCTCTGATTGATGCCCAGCACATAGTCGGTCTGGTGCTCGATCATGCGCTCGGGGAATCCCGGCCCGTCATCGTTGACGCTGATGACCAACTGCTCACCGACCTGCCCAGCCGTGATCAACATTTCATGGCGTGCATAGCGAATGGCGTTGATCACCACGTTCGATACCACCGAGCCGATCAGTTCGCGGTCGAAGAATCCTGGCAGACCGAAATCGTCAACCTCGTAGCGTGCAGCGATACCGCGACTGGTCAGCACTTCCTGATGGAACGCCAGTTGCGCCTCGACGAAGTCGTCCAGCTCGTGATAATCCGGGCGCAACGGCAGTTGATTCACCCCCAGCTTGTACAGCCCCAGCAGTTGCACCAGCATGCCGTTCAGATGCGCGAATTCGTAGTCGATCACGCCCTGCTCCGCGGTGCCTCGCTGGGCCTCGGGCAGCTGCTTGACCCACTGGCCGTGAGCCTGGATCAGCGCGGCCAGCGAGTTCTTCATATCGTGCACGGTGGAGGCGATCACCATGGAAAAATCCAGCCCCGAATCTTGATCTGTCATTGGCCAAACGCCCTGATTCGCAGTTTCTGATAACGGTCGTAACGTGGATCGGTGTCGGGCATCTTGCCCACCATTTTCAGACTGTTCTGGCACTCCTGCAGGCTGGCGGTATCGAGGTTCTGTACGCCCAGGTGGAGCAGCGACTGAGCCATGTTCAATGCAATACTGATGTTCTTCGGTTGCAGCGCCAGCGCCTGACGGAACAGATCCTGCGCCTCGCCCAACTTGCCGGCGCGATAACTGCGAATGCCTTGCATGTTCAAATCGATGGCGGCCTTACCGGCGCTGAGGATTTGCGGATCGTCGGTCTGCCTGGCGATGTTCTGCATGACCGCAGGATCGTCGCCATAGATTTCCGCACAGCTTTTCAGGATGCCGGCACCGGCAGACTCCTGGCCCAATTGCTTGAGCTGGGCTGCGACCGCCAACGCCGCGTCGGCACTGAGAAACTGCTCCATGCCTTCGAGGCGCGCCATGGCCTGCTCGGTCAGCTTGGCGGCCATTTCCGGATCGGAACTGGCAACGCTGGTGGCCTTCATCAGCCGCGCCCGCACCTGCAGGCCGGCGTCGTTGGTGTGCTCCTTGGCGACTTCCCCCAAAGTCTGGTTGATCTCCACTCGGGTGCGGGCATCGAGGCCACGCTCGCCGCCGCGACTGATCAACGCCTGCGCCAGTCCCAGGTTGGTTTCGGGGTCTTTGAAGCGTGAAAACTGCCCCTGGGAAACGGCCTGACGATAGGCTTTCGAAGCCCCATCGAAATCCTGGTTGTCCAGCGCCAGCTTGCCCAGCAGACGCTGACGACGCACCGCATAGGGCGACAGCCGCACCGCTTCTTCGAGCATTTTCTGCGCGCGGCGGTTGTCGCCACTGGCGATCAGCACGTCGGCCAGCCCGTCGAACAACACCGGCATCGCATTGAACGCGCGAATCGCTTCTTCGTAGACGGTCTGCGCTTCGGCGTTGCGTCCGCGCTTGAACAACAGCTTGCCCAATGACCCATAGGCCCAGGGTTGTGGGCGATCGGCGAGAATCGATTTGAGAAAGGCTTCCAGCGGTTCGTGCTGGTTGAGGTCGCGCAGCGCGTCGGCCTTGTAGCGCAGGCACAACGGCGCGAAGCGCGGGTCCTGCTTGGTCAGATTGACACAGGCCTCCAGCACTTGCGCCGGCTTGCCGCGATCCAGCGCCTGCAGGATCGGCTTGAGCAAGCTCTTGCGCTGGACGATCTTTTCCAGGCGCAGCGCCAGACTTGCGCGGTTGAACGGTTTGGTCAGATAGGCGTCAGGCTCCCACTCCAGCGCGCTCATGACCATGGCCTGGCTGTTCTCAGCGGTGACCATGACGAACACGCTTTCATGGCTGATCAGCCTGTCGGTCATCAATTCTTCAAGGACCTGCTGACCGTTTTTCTTGCCATCGCCCAGATTGAAATCGTGCAGGATGAAGTCGTAGCGCTTCTGCGAACAGGCCTTGATTGCCTGTTCGCCGGTATCAGCGGTGTCCACTTCCCTGGCGCCCAATTCGCGCAACATCGACCTGACCGAGCTACGAAAATCGGAGAAATCATCGACGATCAGAAAGCTTTTTTGGTTCCACGCCAGCATCGAGATTCCTGTTACGGGGAGAAAATCAGCCCAGAGGCAATTACACAAAAGATCGACTTCACCGCCTCGTTTTCTGAGGCGGCCAATAGTCAACATCAATCTGCCAGCGCGCTATTGCGAAAAGCGCTGACGACTTGCAACGCGGCAAGAGGCCGCTCGTTCGGGTTATCGGCGGCACCGGTCTAAAGCTTAGGTGAAGGCAACGGAAAAAAAGCGACCTGCCCCCAGGGACAGACGCCCTGCCAAGCGTGCAAAGCCATCCCTTCGCCACCTGTGACACATTGGCGTATTGACTAAATCGTCACATGTTTTGTCGTAAATAACATTTCGGATACAATGGCCGCCCTCTCGCAGAGCGCTTGGACCTGATGACCGAGTCCTGCGGGGTTTGATGTTTACTCAAGCTGCTGAATCCAATGATCGAATAAGAAGCCAGCACCGAGGGACATAGAACGGGAGGCCTCCAGATTCACTGGCCTCTTGATCCTTCCTCCTCGTCTTTCGAGAGCGAACCTGTGCGACGTACGCCGAACCCGGCATGCGACGCGGCGGGACAGCGCCTGACGAAACGGCCGCAGGCGGATAACTTTCTATCTATTGGATGACTCAATGTTCAAGAAAACGAGCAAGGCTCTTCTGGGCCTGGCGATTTCGGCGACCTTCCTGCAGGCCCACGCCGCAGAAAGCAAGAAAGTCGATGTGCTGCTGATCGGCGGCGGCATCATGAGTTCGACCCTGGGTATCTGGCTCAATGAGCTGGAGCCGAGCTGGTCGATGGAGATGATCGAGCGCCTGGACGGCGTCGCCGAAGAAAGCTCCAACGGCTGGAACAACGCCGGCACCGGTCACTCCGCTCTCGCCGAGTTGAACTACACCCCGGAAGACAAAGACGGCAAGGTCAACATCTCCAAAGCCATCGAGATCAACGAGGCGTTCCAGATCTCTCGTCAGTTCTGGTCCTGGCAGGTAAAGAACGACGTCCTGAAAAACCCGCGCTCGTTCATCAACTCCACGCCGCACATGAGCTTTGTGTGGGGCGATGACAACATCAAGTTCCTGAAGAAACGTTACGAAGCGCTGCAGGCGAGCCCGCTGTTCCGCCCGATGCAGTTCTCCGAAGACCACGCGCAGATTGCCAAGTGGGTCCCGCTGATGATGGAAGGTCGTGATCCTGCCCAGAAGCTGGCCACCACCTGGACGCCAATCGGCACTGACGTCAACTTCGGCGAAATCACCCGGCAGTTTGTGGGTCACCTGCAGACCCAGGACAACTTCACCCTTAAGCTTTCCAGCGAAGTCGAAGACATCTCGCGCAATGAAGACGGCTCCTGGCACGTCGAATACAAGAACCTGAAAGACGGCACCACCAGCGGTGCCGACGCCAGGTTCCTATTCATCGGTGCCGGTGGCGGCGCGTTGAAACTGCTGCAGAAATCAGGCATTCCCGAGGCCAAGGAATACGCAGGCTTCCCGGTCGGCGGTTCGTTCCTGGTCACCGAGAACCCGACCGTCGCCATGCAGCACATGGCCAAGGCTTACGGCATCGCATCCACTGGCGCACCACCCATGTCGGTTCCGCACCTGGACACTCGCGTCCTCGACGGCAAGCGCGTGATCCTGTTTGGTCCGTTCGCGACCTTCTCCACCAAGTTCCTGAAACAGGGTTCTTACCTGGACCTGTTCAGCAGCATGACCACCCACAACTTCTGGCCGATGACCAAGGTCGGTGTCGAGCAGTACCCGCTGGTCGAGTACCTGGCCGGTCAGTTGATGCTGTCCGACGACGACCGCTTCAAGGCGCTGCAGGAATACTTCCCGCACGCCAAAAAAGAAGACTGGCGCCTGTGGCAAGCCGGTCAGCGCGTGCAGATCATCAAGCGTGACGAGGAAAAAGGCGGCGTGCTCAAACTGGGGACCGAAGTCGTTTCCTCTCAGGACGGCAGTATCGCCGGCCTGCTGGGCGCCTCGCCGGGCGCATCGACGGCCGCACCGATCATGCTCAACGTGCTGGAAAAGGTCTTCAAGGACAAGGTCGCGACGCCTGAGTGGCAAGCGAAAATCCGTCAGATCGTTCCAAGCTACGGCACCAAGCTGAACGACTCCCCTGCAGCCGTACAGCAGGAATGGAATTACACCGCAGAAATCCTGCAACTGGACAAGCCGCCGGTCATCGACCAGAGCGTCGGCACCAGCACCACCCCGAGCAAACCGGTGGACAGCAAGCCTGCAAACGACATGGCGCTGTAATCATCGCTGCCACTAATCGGTATCGATGACGCTGGGAAAACGAAGCCACGGGACTCAAATCCCGTGGCTTTTTCGCTTCTGCGGCCAACCCGTCAACCGATGATGACTGTGCCAGTGGCAATCACTACGCAGGCGAGGATTTTTCGAACGGTCAGCGACTCACCCAGGAAGAAATAGCCAATCAATGCCGCGAACAGCACGCTGGTTTCGCGCAGGGCTGACACCGCGCCCATGGGCGCGTTGGACATGGCGTAAATGACGATTCCATAAGCCAGAAGCGAAACCAGCCCACCTATGAAAGCGGTCATGAATCCGGGCCTGATGGTCAACAAGCTGCGTGCGTCGCGCAGAGCGATGTACACCGGTGGCATCAATACGCCCCATAACGCACACATCCATACCGTGTAAGCCATCGGAGCGCCGGACACGCGCACGCCAATGCCATCGGTCACGCTATAAGCGGCAATGAAGCAGCCGGTTCCCAAGGCGTACGGCAGGCTGGGGGTGGCCAGACTGCGACCTTTGAAGGCCAGTGAAATGATCCCGCCCGACACCAGCACAATCCCGGCCAGAGCGCTGGCGGCGACACTCTCCCCAGCAAAAATCGAGGCAAAAATGGTGATCAGGACAGGCGAAGAGCCACGAGAAACAGGATAGGTTTGCCCAAGGTCACCGACCTGATAGGTACGCACCAGAAACAGGTTGTAGCCCACATGCAGGACTGCCGAAAGTACGACGCAAAACCAGCTGGCTCTCGCGGGCGGCTCCAGAAACAAGGCCGCTATTGCGCTGGCGATCGCGACAGCTACGCACATGATGGTCATGGACCAGAGTCGGTCGGCACCACCGCGCAGCAGCGCATTCCAGCTAGCGTGCAGCAAGGCGGCAAAAAGGACCAAGAGGATGATGTGAAAAGGCATGCGCCATACTAGACAGCGCACAGTGCTCAATTAAAGCGAAGTCTACTCATCGAAGCATGAGCAAATCCTCATACTTCATCCATAAGCCGTCTGTGCTCGCAGCGCCTCCTGAATCAACCAGTTGCGAAAGCAAGTCACATGAGGCTGCGATTCGATACCTTTCGGGCAGACGAAATAATAGGCAACTGGGGATGGGAACGGGATATCGAACAACCTGACCAGACTTGCCTCGCTGATTTCCTTTTCCACATGACCGCTGCGCACCAACGCGATTCCCTGCCCCAGCAACGCTGCCTCCACCGTCATGTTGGTGTCCGCGAATCTGACGCTTTCCTGAAGAGAGGAAATGCTCAGTCCAATGTGTTGAAACCATACCTCCCACTTCGGCACCAGATCAGCGCCGTCTCGGGTAAGCATCGGGTAGCGCAACAGTTCGGCAGGTTCCCGTGGCCTGCCGAAGCGATGCAACAGATCGGGGCTCGCAACCGGAAAAATCTGCTCCCGAAACATGAATTCCGAGTAGAGCGCTGGATAGTTGCCGTTGCCCAAGCGGATCGCGACATCGGCTTCGCCATTCGAAAAATTGATGGCTTTATCGGTAGTTTCCAGCGCTACCAGTATCTCAGGATGCTGCTGGGCCAGGCTGGGCAATCTCGGGAGCAGCCACTTGAGCGCGAACGAGTAGGTCGTACTGACCTTTAGCCGTACCCTTCCCTTCTGCTCTCTCAGATCGGCGAGCGTTGCCTCCAGGTTGGAGAAAAACTCACGCACGATGGGCGCAAGGGCTGCACCGGCAGGGGTCAGGGTCAACGACTTGCCGCGCTGGAATAATTGCAGGCCCCAGATGTCCTCCAGATGCTTGAGCTGATGACTCACCGCACTCTGAGTGACATGCAATTCTTCCGATGCAGAAGTGAACGTCGCGTGACGTGTCGCGACTTCGAAAGCGCGCAAGGTGGCGGTAGGCGGCAGATCTCTCATGTCGTCGCTTCTGGGCGAGCAGTACTCGACCCGCCTTCTTATGAATGAACGCTCATGATAGAGCAACCTCACAGAAACGGCTTGAAGGGAACGCTACGGGGAGGTTGTGGTGCCGCTCGGTGTCATGGGAACGCGAACGTGCGGGTGATGAAATATATGGTGTCCCAGGCGGGGTTCGAACCTGCAACCTTCCCCTTAGGAGGGGGATGCTCTATCCAATTGAGCTACTGAGACATTTGCCAGCGCTTTGAATGGCGCCAGCGGGACGGCGAGCATGTTAACGGCAAGCCCTTGTTTTGTCATGTCGTCATTGTCTTTTTAAGGTGTAGTCCGCCGGGTGTTTGACTGTGGCTGCTCCGCCATCATGCAATTTGCAATACCGCAAAATGACATCATTGCAAACTGCAACCAAGTGCCGATCATTAAAACAATTAACTTATTGATTTGTAAGGATATTTTTTAATAAATCGATTGGCATGCAGACTGCATTATTCCCTTCCGTGCATACCCCTTCATACATCAATTCCAAACGAAGGTAATCGAGATGAACCTGACTCTCTCCCTCTTGAACGCTGCGGCATTGGTCGCACTGGTGGCTTTTCACTTCCAGGACGGTGGCAGCAAACCCGAGAGCGTTGCTGTTCAGGCTCAACCGCATTACCTCATGAAGGAGGCTCCGCGCTTCGTCGCGACTCCGGCGCACCGCTCAGATGCCATGCTGGCCAACGACACCGATGAAGCGATCCCCGTCGACCGCTCCGAACGCTGGGTGTTCTGATACCGCCGCTGATTGCAAGGGTTTGCCAATCCGTTTTTCTCGCGAGAACAGCCATGTCAAAAGCAGCACTTTCGTTTCTGATTCTGGCCATTATGGCCATCGCAGCAGATCAATTGCTTCCCGTTTCAATGGACGCGCTTGGGACTGTCGCTAAAGCGGCCGCCGGCTTGTTTGCCAGCCTGTTTGTAGTCGCACTGTTTGTCGGTAGACGCATCAAGTTTGATCCGGTCCTGCGTCAAGCCAAGCCATAAAGATCGCCCAATCCCGAGCGCCTGCCTAAATATGGCGCAATTCATATCGATTCCATCCATCACTCCGATAACCCGCCGAGAGACCCTTCGTCTCTTTCTCGGCGGTGTTCTCGTAATTTCTCCCAGACGCTTCTACGCTGAGGACAGATAGCCATCATGGCGAGCGTTTACGTAGATCTACGCGTGTAGTATCCGCGCTGGATCCGACGCAGCTTAGATTGTCGATCTGAACGGCGGCATCCTGGAACTTTGCTAACCAGAACGCATTTTGGATAATTGGTGCTGGCTAAACGCCTTTATCTCATTCAATATTTGTCACAGATTTGACGCCAAGGTTACGACGCATTGATGCATGATGACGGGCCTTTATGCTGGCAGGTTGAACATTTCGTCGAAATGAGAGTCAGAGGATGACATCTCGCGGCCTTATGCATGAACCGCCTCCCCTTTGAACTAAATCGGTTAAATATATGAGCCCTATGAAACAGGCCACTTATTCCAGTCGCACAGCTGACAAGTTCGTTGTCCGTCTTCCGGAAGGCATGCGCGAGCGCATTGCGGAAGTCGCCAAGCAGCACCATCGCAGCATGAACTCTGAAATCATTGCGCGTCTTGAACAAAGCCTGATTCAGGAAGGCGCGTTTGGTGATGAGCCGAGCCTGCGTCTGGACAGCCCGGAGCTGTCATTGCACGAACGTGAGCTGCTGCAACGCTTCCGCCAGCTCGCTCATCGCCAGCAGAATGCTCTGGTTTCGCTTATTGCACACGACACCAGCCTGGCCGCCGACGACGAATAAGTCCCGAACGCCAAAGACTAAAAAGCCAGCCTCGAGCTGGTTTTTTTGTGGGCGAGTGCTACTGACGATCGAACGCTATTAACGGTTAAAAGATGCCCAAAACAAAAAACCGCCATTCAAGGCGGTGTTTTGTCGTTCGATTAGGTTAAAGCAGGAATACTGTCGCCAGCCCCAGGAAGATGAAGAATCCTCCGCTGTCGGTCATGGCAGTGATCATCACGCTAGAGCCCATCGCAGGATCTCGCCCAAGGCGTGCGAGCGTCATTGGGATCAACACGCCCATGAACGCCGCGAGCAGCAGGTTCAACGTCATCGCCGCAGTCATGACCACGCCCAGCGACCAGCTGTGATAGAGCAGGTAGGCAACGATGCCGATTACGCCGCCCCAGACCAGACCATTGACCAGCGCAACCCCCAGCTCCTTGCGCATCAAGCGCGAGGTGTTGCCGGTGCTGACCTGATCCAGTGCCATGGCGCGAACGATCATGGTGATGGTCTGGTTGCCTGAGTTCCCACCGATACCCGCCACGATTGGCATCAGTGCCGCGAGGGCTACCAGCTTTTCGATCGAACCTTCGAACAGACCGATCACTCGCGACGCGATGAAAGCAGTGATCAGGTTGACCGCCAGCCATGACCAACGGTTACGCAATGAGCGCCAGACCGACGCGAAGATGTCTTCCTCTTCACGCAGACCAGCCATGTTGAGAACTTCTGTCTCGCTCTCTTCACGAATCAGGTCAACCATTTCGTCGATGGTCAGGCGGCCGATCAGCTTGCCGTTCTTGTCCACCACCGGTGAGGAAATAAGGTCATAACGCTCGAAAGCCTGTGCGGCTTCATAAGCGTCGCTATCAGGATGAAAGCTGACCGTGTCGCTGGCCATGACTTCCGACACCTGCTTTTCAGGGTCATTGACCAGCAGACGCTTGATCGGCAGCACGCCCTTTAGCACACCATCGTAATCGACCACGAACAGTTTATCGGTGTGGCCCGGCAGCTCCTTGAGGCGACGCAGGTAACGCAGAACCACTTCAAGACTGACGTCTTCGCGAATGGTGACCATCTCGAAGTCCATCAGCGCGCCCACCTGATCCTCGTCATAGGACAAGGCCGAACGTACGCGCTCGCGCTGCTGGCTGTCGAGGGCTTCCATCAACTCATGAACAACGTCGCGCGGCAGCTCTGGCGCAAGGTCAGCGAGTTCGTCCGCGTCCATTTCCTTGGCGGCGGCCAGCAACTCGTGATCGTCCATGTCGGCGATCAGCGTCTCACGTACGGAGTCGGACACTTCGAGAAGAATGTCGCCATCGCGCTCGGCCTTGACCAACTGCCAGACCGTCAAACGGTCTTCTACCGGAAGGGCTTCGAGAATATAGGCGACGTCGGCAGAGTGCAGGTCGTCGAGCTTGCGCTGAAGCTCGACAAGGTTTTGCCGGTGAACCAGGTTTTCAACGCGATCCTGATGCTGGCCTTCCTGACGATGAGTCAGATCTTCGACGACACGCTGACGCTGCAGCAGGTCGACGACTTGAGCGAGGCGATCCTGAAGGCTTTCCTGCGTTTTTTTTACTTCGATTTCGGTCATAGGCGAACTCCACTCCCAGCAGTGGACCACGCCGGAAGATCAATCAGTCGATTCTTGATTGGTAAAGCTTGGTTCTAAGTTGCTACTGGGTAAGTCCATGGAGGTATTCCACAAGCCCCGGCGGGGCTGACGGGCGCAATCATACACCGCTTGCCGAGGCTTTATGTTAAAAATTCAACGTGGAACAAGCGCTTGCAACACAATGTTAAGCATTGTCCGAGTCATTATTGCTACGACGTCACATCCAGAGAAGAAAACACGCTCGCCCGACAAATTACATCTGGCTAGGCTGCCCTGACACCCCGTCAAGGAGGACGCCGTCATGCCGTTGGACATTCGCAAAACCGTTATTGCTGCCCTGCTCTTCCTGCCCGTTGCCGTCGGGGCGGCATCGGTGCATCGTTGCGAAGACGAGAGCGGCAGGATCACCTTCACGACCCTGAGTTGCCCACCAGGACAGTCCCGCAAGCTGCAGAGCGTGAATAGCTCCCTTACCGGATCGGTTTCTGCGACGCCCGTGCCAGCCCCCAAATCGTTGAGAAGACAATCTGGGACCGAGTTGGTGGTGGTCGGCCAGCGAGACGATGGCTGTGGAAACGTATTGAGCGCCGAACAACGTCGCAAGGCGATCATCAATCATCAGACGCCAGCGGGCATGACCAAACGAGATGTGGAAAGCCTGCTGGGCAGGCCGGACAAAGTCATTGGGCGCAATGGAGAACTGCGTTATGTATATGAGGAAAAGAAGGGTCGCAGCCGGCAGGTGCAGTTCGATGAGCATGGATGCGTAAAAGGCTCGCGTCCAAAGGGCAAGGCGCAGAAATGAAACGGGAGAAAAGCAAAAAGCCCGCATTTGCATGCGGGCTTTTCGTTTTATGGTGCACTCGACAGGATTCGAACCTGTGACCGCTCGGTTCGTAGCCGAGTACTCTATCCAGCTGAGCTACGAGTGCAGGTGGCGCTTGATAAACCAGATCACCTCTGGTCACTGCATTTTACTTCTGGAAGTGAGTGGTACTTCCGAAGACCTGTTGAAGCCAGGCTCTTTTAAAGCTGTCGTTCATATTGCTACAAACAACGCTTAAATGGTGCACTCGACAGGATTCGAACCTGTGACCGCTCGGTTCGTAGCCGAGTACTCTATCCAGCTGAGCTACGAGTGCATTTGTTGCCGCGCATTATAGGCCGTCTAATCTTTTGGTCAAGAACTTTTTCTAGTAAATTCAACAACTTACCGATCAAGCCAGATTACAACGTACTACGCAAATAATGGCGGAGAACGGGGGATTCGAACCCCCGACACCCTTTTGAGGTGTACTCCCTTAGCAGGGGAGCGCCTTCGGCCACTCGGCCAGCTCTCCGCAACACGGGGCGTATAATAACCACCCTTTTCCCCGTTTGCAAACCAAAAATTCAATAAAAATTAATGGCTTGGTTCCTGGTCCTTCTCTTTCTTGATGCGCAGATAAATCTCTTCGCGGTGAACAGCGACTTCCTTGGGTGCATTGACCCCAATTCGTACTTGATTACCTTTCACGCCGAGCACGGTCACGGTGATTTCACCGTCCCCGATAATGAGGCTCTCCGCGCACCGACGGGTCAAAATCAGCATACCTATCTCCTCAACCTGAATTCAGGGACAACAGTCTGCACAACCAAAAGGCATCGGCCCGAGCCAGAGTCGGCAGCAGGTCTACACCCGAGTATTGACTAGCGCAGAAAAAAAAGCAGTTTTCTCGCGCCCATCAGAAACACAAAAGGCGCGGAATGAACCGCGCCCCTTGGCAAACCTCTTACTCGCCCTGACGCGGCGTGTCGAGTTCGAAAGCCGTATGAAGAGCGCGAACGGCCAGCTCCAGGTACTTCTCTTCGATCACCACCGAGACCTTGATTTCGGAAGTGGAGATCATCTGGATATTGATGCTTTCCTTGGCCAGCGCTTCGAACATGCGGCTGGCAACGCCTGCGTGCGAACGCATGCCGACGCCGACGATGGAGACCTTGGCAATCTTGGTGTCGCCAATGACTTCACGGGCACCGATTTCCCTGGCGGTGTTTTCCAGCACTTGCAGCGCGGACTGGTAGTCGTTGCGGTGCACGGTAAAGGTGAAGTCGGTGGTGTTATCGTGCGAAACGTTCTGCACGATCATGTCCACTTCGATATTCGCACCGCTGATCGGGCCCAGAATCTTGAACGCAACGCCAGGAGTGTCTGGCACCCCACGGATCGTCAGCTTGGCTTCGTCGCGGTTGAAGGCGATGCCAGAAATGATCGGCTGTTCCATGGATTCCTCTTCGTCAATGGTAATGAGGGTGCCTGGACCCTCCTTGAAGCTGTGCAGTACGCGCAGCGGGACGTTGTACTTGCCGGCGAACTCGACCGCACGGATCTGCAGGACCTTGGAACCGAGGCTGGCCATTTCCAGCATTTCTTCGAAGGTGATCTTGTCCAGACGCTGAGCCTGGGACACGACGCGCGGATCGGTGGTGTAGACGCCATCGACGTCGGTGTAGATCTGGCATTCGTCAGCTTTCAACGCTGCCGCCAGTGCAACGCCGGTGGTGTCGGAGCCTCCGCGACCCAACGTGGTGATGTTGCCGTTTTCATCGACGCCCTGGAACCCGGCGACTACCACCACACGCCCTTCTTTCAGGTCAGCGCGAATTTTCTGATCATCAATCTGCAGAATACGCGCCTTGTTGTGCGCGCTGTCAGTCAGAATGCGAACCTGATTGCCGGTATAGGACACCGCCGGTACACCGCGCTTGATCAGTGCCATGGCCAGCAAGGCAATGGTGACCTGCTCGCCAGTGGAGACGATCACGTCCAGTTCGCGAGGAACCGGCTGATCGCTGACCTGTTTGGCCAGGTCGATCAGGCGATTGGTCTCGCCGCTCATGGCGGACAGAACCACCACCAGATCATCACCCGCTTCGCGGAATTTTTTGACTTTGTCGGCCACCTGCTCGATGCGCTCGACCGAGCCCACGGAGGTGCCTCCAAATTTCTGTACGATTAAAGCCATCTCAAAGCCGCCTCAGCCCATGAAGGGCGCCCGTTAACATTCAAACCGCGTAGCGCCGCAACCCGCTGCATAGCGGGTTGCGATGGGTCGACTTAAATTCCCTGTTCGGCGAACGGGACAGCCAGCGCCAGCGCTGCGTCCAGGCCAGCGGCATCAACGCCACCGCCCTGCGCCATATCAGGACGACCGCCACCTTTACCACCAACGGCGGCAGCCGCTTGCTTCATCAAATCACCGGCTTTGAGTTGGCCAGTCAGGTCTTTGGTGACGCCCGCCACCAGTACGACCTTGTCCTCATGCACCCCACCGAGCAGGATCACTGCGCGACCGAGTTTGTTCTTCAACTGATCGACCAGGGCCAACAGCGCCTTGCCATCCTGACCGTCGAGACGGGCAGCGAGGACTTTGGCACCCTTGATGTCCACCGCAGCGGCAGACAGATCGTCGCCCGCAGCGCTGGCCGCCTTGGCCTGCAGTTGTTCCAGCTGTTTTTCCAACAGGCGATTGCGCTCCAGGACAGCCGTCAGCTTGTCCAGCAGGTTGTCGCGATTACCCTTGATCAGGCTCGCGGCTTCCTTCAGTTGTTCTTCAGCAGTGTTCAGGTAGGCCAGCGCAACCGCGCCGGTGACAGCTTCGATACGACGCACGCCGGCAGCTACGCCACCTTCGCTGATGATCTTGAACAGCGCGATGTCGCCGGTACGGTTGGCGTGGATACCGCCGCACAACTCGACCGAGAAATCACCACCCATGCTCAGCACGCGAACGCTATCGCCGTATTTCTCACCGAACAACGCCATGGCACCCTTGCGCTTGGCGGTTTCGATGTCGGTTTCTTCGGTTTCGACCGGAGTGTTCTTGCGCACTTCGGCGTTGACGATATCTTCCAGCGCCTTGATCTGCTCAGGCTTGATCGCCTCGAAATGACTGAAGTCGAAACGCAGGCGCTGACTGTCGACCAGCGAGCCTTTCTGCTGAACGTGATCGCCCAGCACCTGACGCAGGGCTGCGTGCAGCAGGTGAGTAGCCGAGTGGTTCAGGGAAGTCGCCTGACGCACCTCTGCCGCGACTTCTGTAATGACGGTAGCGCCGACTTTCAGGCTGCCTGACACCTGAATACCGTGGTGCAGGAACGCGCCGCCGGTCTTGGTGGTGTCGCTGACGTCGAAACGCGCATCGCCTGAAGTCAGGTAGCCGCTGTCGCCGATCTGACCGCCGGACTCGGCATAGAACGGAGTCTTGTCGAGAATGACCACCCCATCTTCGCCTTCATTCAACTGCTCGACGGCAATGCCTTCCTTATAGAGGGCAACGACCTTGGCGTCACCTGCAGTAGCGCTGTAACCGGTGAACTCGGTTGCCACATCGACTTTTACAAGACTGTTGTAGTCCATGCCGAAGGCACTGGCCGAACGCGCGCGCTCGCGCTGGGCATCCATCTCACGCTCGAAACCGGCCTCGTCGAGAGTCAGGTTGCGCTCACGGGCGATGTCACCGGTCAGGTCCATCGGGAAACCGTAGGTGTCATACAGTTTGAACACCACATCGCCCGGAACCACGGTGCCTTTGAGCTCGGCCAGATCCTGCTCGAGAATCTTCAGGCCCTGCTCCAGGGTCTTGGCGAACTGCTCTTCTTCGGCTTTCAGCACGCGCTCGATATGCGCCTGCTGGGATTTCAGTTCAGGGAAGGCTTCGCCCATCTCGGCGACCAGGGCCGCGACGATCTGGTAGAAGAAGCTGCCCTTGGCGCCCAGTTTGTTGCCGTGACGGCAGGCACGACGAATGATGCGACGCAGCACGTAGCCACGGCCTTCATTGGACGGCAGCACGCCATCGGCGATCAGGAAACCGCAGGAGCGGATGTGGTCGGCAACGACTTTCAGCGAAGCCTGATTATCGCTGCTGCAACCGATGGCTTTGGCAGCGGCCGCCAGCAGGCTCTGGAACAGGTCGATTTCATAGTTGGAGTTCACATGCTGCAGCACGGCGCTGACACGCTCCAGGCCCATTCCGGTGTCGACCGACGGCGCAGGCAGAGGGTGAAGCACGCCATCGGCGGTGCGGTTGAACTGCATGAAAACGTTGTTCCAGATCTCGATGTAACGGTCGCCGTCTTCTTCCGGCGAGCCCGGCGGCCCACCCCAGATCTCGGCACCGTGGTCGTAGAAAATTTCGGTGCATGGGCCGCACGGACCGGTATCGCCCATGGTCCAGAAGTTGTCCGACGCGTAAGGCGCGCCTTTGTTGTCGCCGATCCGAACCATGCGCTCGGCCGGCACGCCGACTTCCTTGGTCCAGATGTCATAGGCTTCGTCGTCCGAGGCGTAGACCGTGACCCAGAGTTTTTCCTTGGGCAGGTTCAGCCACTTCTCGGAAGTCAGGAAAGTCCAGGCATAGGTGATCGCATCGCGCTTGAAGTAGTCGCCGAAGCTGAAGTTACCCAGCATTTCGAAGAAGGTGTGGTGACGAGCGGTATAGCCGACGTTTTCCAGGTCGTTGTGCTTGCCACCGGCGCGCACGCACTTCTGGCTGCTGACGGCACGGGTATAGGCCCGCTTTTCCTGACCCAGGAAGCAGTCCTTGAACTGGTTCATGCCTGCGTTGGTGAACAGCAGGGTCGGGTCGTTGCCCGGAATCAGGGAGCTGGAGGCTACTCGGGTGTGGCCCTGCTCTTCGAAGAAGCGAAGGAAGGCTTCACGGATTTCTGCGCTTTTCATAGGTTCTTCCACGGAACTGCGGCCTGAGGCAAATGCATAACGTCATTCGACGTAGCGACGGCAAAGGGCCGCATTATATAGGCGTTGCTTCCACGGTACAGTGACTTTGTACGATAGAAGCAGCCAATTGGATTATCGGTCGGTTAGCGGATGCCGAATTCGGCAAACGCCGCGACCACCTGCTCCATCTGCGTGGCCGACGTGTCCAGGTGGGTAACCATGCGCAAACGCGGCGAAGCACTGAGAACAATCCCTCGCTCGGCGCAGAACGCCTTGAGCTGCTCGGCTCGCTCACCAATCTGCACGTAGACCATGTTGGTGTGCACCGGCTCGACATCAAAGCCCAGTTCAAGCAACGCTTTGCCCAGAAACGCGGCATTGGCGTGATCGTCGGCCAGACGTTCGACCTGATGCTCCAGCGCATACAATCCCGCCGCGGCAATCGATCCGGCCTGGCGCATGCCGCCGCCGACCATCTTGCGCAAACGCCGCGCCTTGGCAATGAACTCGCTCGATCCGCACAATACCGAGCCGATGGGCGCGCCCAGGCCTTTGGACAGGCAGACCGACACCGAATCGAAATGCTGCGCAATCTCGCGGGCGTCCACGCCCAACTTGACGGCAGCGTTGTAGAGACGCGCGCCGTCCAGATGCAGACCTAGCCCCTTTTCACGAGTCAGTTTGCGCGCCGCCGCCAGATAGTCCAGGGACAGGACTTTGCCCTGCATGGTGTTCTCCAGCGCCAGCAAACGGGTGCGGGCGAAATGGAAATCGTCGGCCTTGATCGCAGCCACGACCTGATTCAGGTCCAGCGAACCATCGGCCTGGTTATCCAGAGGTTGCGGCTGGATCGAACCCAGCACTGCCGCGCCGCCGCCTTCATATTTGTAGGTGTGGGCCTGCTGGCCCACGATGTACTCATCCCCACGCTCGCAATGCGCCATCAGGCCCAACAGGTTGCTCATGGTGCCGCTCGGCACGAACAACCCAGCGGCAAACCCCAGGCGCTCCGCCAGCCAGGACTCCAACTTGTTGACCGTCGGGTCTTCGCCATACACGTCGTCGCCCAGAGGCGCGCGGGCCATGGCGTCGCGCATACCCGCGGTGGGTTGGGTCACTGTGTCGCTACGCAGATCGATAACCGTCACGATGGAACTCCCTGAAAGGTGGTTCGGACTTCAGTTTTGAGGCCGCAAGCAACGATAATCAAGGCTTCGGACCGGAATTCCAAGATGCGCTTATAAGAAAAGCTGATGAAAACCATCAAAAAGGCTCCATGCACATTCTGAAAATCTGTGTTACAAACTGCACGCCGACGAATTATGCAGTTGGCAACGTTCTCAGGGCGGGGTGCGATTCCCCACCGGCGGTAATGGCGCGCAATGCGTCTAGCCCGCGAGCGCTCGCTTAGCGAGGTCAGCAGACCTGGTGAGATCCCAGGGCCGACGGTCATAGTCCGGATGAAGAGAGAACGGGATTGGCACCAAAGGGTCGTCTCGAAGCATTGCCACGTGCGCTTGTCGCCGACTCTGCTATCGACCGTACCCGGCATCCCCTTCGATCCAAACGCCCTGTTTTTTAATTAAACAGGAGTCAGAACACATGCAACCTACCGCTATTCACGCTCACGAGCGCATCGCTTTCATTCAAGCTTGCTGGCACAAAGATATCGTCGATCAGGCGCGCAAAGGCTTCGTTGCCGAAATGGCGAACCACGGTTATGCCGAGAGCGATATCGACTTCTTCGAAGTGGGCGGCGCGTTTGAAATTCCGCTGCACGCCAAACTGCTGGCCAACACCTGTCGCTACGGCGGCGTCGTCGCTGCAGGTCTGGTAGTGGATGGCGGGATCTATCGTCACGAGTTCGTCGCGCAGTCGGTGATCAGCGCGCTGATGCAGGTTCAGCTGGAAACCGAAGTGCCGGTGTTCTCGGTGGTCCTGACTCCGCATCACTTCCACGCCGGTGAAGAGCACCAGAAATTCTTCTTCGATCATTTCGTGCACAAGGGCCAGGAAGCGGCCAAGACCTGCGCCGATACCTTGGCCAAACTGCGTGCAGTGCGTCGGCTGGGTGAGTCGCAGAAAGCGGCGGGTTGATTCAACGCCACTCCCACAACTGGGCACAGAACAACTGTGGGAGGGAATTCATTCGCGATGCGCTAGTACATCCGCCGGATATGTGTCGGATGTACGGGCCTATCGCGAATGAATTCGCTCCCACAGGGCGATCACACCCGTTTCAGAATCCGTCAGCCCAACTGCTCATCGGTAGTCGGCACGATCAGAATCCCCGCGCGCAGGCCGTTCTTGACCTTCGGGTTAGGGAAGATGATGCGCGCGCCCTCCTCCTCCACGACCCAGCGCGAATCGGACTGGTCTTCGGCCAACAGAAAGCCTTTGTCCAGCTCGGTGAAGTTCTCGATGTCGTCCGGCAAATGCAGGCGGAACGCATCGCTGCGCTTGATGACCTCCCGCGCAACGCTGAACAGCTTCAGTCCGTCAATCTGATCGCCCACCGGCGCCTCGGTCCCACTGATCAACTGCTCCAACGAGGCCTTCAACAGAGAAAGGTTGACCTGCTGGTTCTGCCCAAACGGGCGCGCCTTGCCCAGTTCCAGGGTGAAAGACTCCGCCCCGAGCTTGTCATAGGTGTAGGCGCTGAACACGATGGAGGGCTTGTTCTGCAGCAGCACTGCCTCCATCCCCGCGCCATGCAGGCGGACCAACTCGCGGAGTGAATGCTGACGACCCTCTTTCCACGGATACAGCGCGAACTGTTCGATCTTCGAGCCACGAATGGCGGTGTGCAGATCGTAGTGCAGCCGATAGCGGTCGGCCACGCTGAAGAAGGCCGCAGCCAGACGTTCAAGCTCGCAGGCGCGCAGCGCCTCATTCCCACTGCTCTGTTCATGACGGCCATTGAACAGCCGATTGACGTCCTGCTCGACATAACGCTCGCCGCGGCGCATGGCCGCAGGGTTGCCGAAAAGAAACAGAATACGCGCGCGAGGCTTGAGTTCACTTCGGGCGATGGCGTGAATCAGCTCGTCGAGCAACTCGATCGGCGCGGTTTCATTGCCATGAATGCCCGCCGACAGGAGCAGATCGGTTCCGTTGTCCTGAGCCTCGGGCGGTCGGACTTCCAGCGCACCCTCGGCCAGCCAGCGCAAACGCACGCCTTCGACGGTCAGTTGAGTCTTTTCGGCGGGTTCGCGACCCGCCAGGGTCAGTTCAAGCAGTTTGCCGAGGGCGAGCATGGGCTGATTCCTGCTTAGTGGTTGCAGTCCGGGCCATGGACATGATCATCGTCATCACCGACGTCTGCCGGCTCCATTTCCAGTTGCAGGCTGACCAAGTTGGTCGCCAGCGGACGCAGCAGCAGATTGGCGTACTCGGCATCGTCTTCTTCGACGTCCACACCGATCAGCAATTGACCGCGGCCGTCTTGCTGAATCCACACTTCTTTGCCCTGCCAGATCACGGCAAAACGAGTGCAGGAAGTTTCCAGCTGAGTGCCATCGGTGTCTTCAAGGATCAAACGCAGCGCGTCGGTCATGTCAAATTCTCTCTGTATAAAAGCAGACATCGCCAGACGCCGATCAGCGTCTGGCGATGTCACTGGGATATCAAATGATTTGGAAAGGATAGACCGCGCCCAGCTTCAGGTGCTGCGTCAGCTCATCCAGTGCCGTACGGCATTCGGTCAACAGCTGCGGGTCGGCCAGGTCATTTTCGCTCAGGCGATCGCGATAGTGCTTGTCCACCCACTGAATCAGTGTGTCGTACAACGGCGCTGTCATGATAACCCCTGGGTTGACCGCCGCCAGTTCCGTTTCATTCAGCGCCACCCGCAAACGCAGACACGCCGGGCCGCCACCGTTCTGCATGCTCTGTTTGAGATCGAAGACCTTGACCTCGCGAATCGGGCTCTCATCGGCAATCAGGCGCTGCAGATAATTCCAAACACGCTCGTTGCTGCGGCATTCTTCCGGCACGATCAGCAACATCGAGCCATCAGCACGGGACAGCAGCTGGCTATTGAACAGGTATGAACGCACGGCGTCATCGACCGCCACTTCAGTGCGCGGAACGCAGATGGCCTGAAAACGGCCGCCACGACGACCGAGCTTGTCGTGCAGTTCGCTGAGCATGTGTTCGGTATTGAGGAAAGCGTCTTCGTGATAGAAGAGCACCTCGCCATTGCCGACTGCGATCACGTCGTTGTGGAACACACCCTGATCGATCACCGCCGGATTCTGTTGCGCGTAAACGACGCCTTCATCGCTCAGCCCGTGCAGACGCGCCACGGCCTGCGAGGCTTCGAGGGTCTGCCGCGCCGGGTATTTCTGCGGCGCGGGGAAGCGGGTATCGAACGCGGCACGACCGAATACGAAGAACTCCACCCCTGCCTCGCCATAGCTGCGGCAGAAACGCGTGTGGTTGGCCGCCCCCTCGTCGCCGAACTGGGCGACGGCGGGCAAAGCGGCGTGATGAGCGAAATGCTGCTGGTCGGCGAACATCGCGCCCAGCACACGGCTGGTGGTCGGGTGTTCGATGCTGCGGTGGTATTTGCAGTTGAGGTTGGCGGCAGTGAAATGTACGCGTCCGTCGGCAGTGTCGGCGCTGGGGCTGACTGTGGCAGCGTTCGCTACCCACATGCTCGACGCCGAGCAACTGGCCACCAGCAGCGGCATGGATTGTTTAGCCGCACGCTCGATGACCTGCGCGTCGGTGCCGCCAAAACCCAACTTGCGCAGACCGGCAACGTCCGGGCGCTCCTGTGGCGCAAGCACACCCTGGGTGAAGCCCAGCTCGGTCAACGCCTTCATCTTCGCCAAACCCTGCAGCGCCGCTTCCCGAGGATTGGAAGATTGCTGGCAGTTGCTCTGCGATGCGACGTTGCCGTAGGACAGCCCACCGTAGTTATGGGTCGGCCCCACTAGACCGTCAAAGTTGACTTCACAGGATTTCATCGGTGACGCTCCGTGGATCTATTTTTATAAACATCAATGTTGGTGTGCGCAGAACCGCAACTGCGGCGTAGAGGCTGGAACCTGTAGGTTGGGTCCCAATTCCGGTTTGCGCATTCATACAGCCCACTCAGCTCAGGGTGATGCCAGGCGTCAGGCTCGATGGCAGCACCAGCGTCCCGCTCTCCAGCGATGCCACCGGATACGCGCAGTAGTCCGCCGCATAATAGGCGCTCGCCCGATGGTTACCCGACGCCCCGACTCCGCCGAACGGCGCGGTACTGGCAGCGCCGGTCAGTTGCTTGTTCCAGTTGACGATACCCGCACGGCTTTGCAGCCAGAATTGCTGATAACGCTCAAGGGAATCCGAAAGCAGTCCAGCAGCCAAGCCGTACCGCGTGGCATTGGCCTCCTGGATGGCAGCGTCGAAATCAACGTAGCGAATGACCTGCAGCAACGGGCCGAACAGTTCCTCATCCGGGCGATCAGTCACATCGCTGACATCCAGGATCCCTGGCGTCAGCAATGCTGACTGCGCGTCAGGCTGCGTCATTTCCAACAGTGACACAGCGCCGTTGGCCAGCAAGTGTTCCTGGGCATCGACCAGTGCCTGAGCCGCGTGAAGAGAAATCACCGAGCCCATGAACGGCGCTGGCTGTTGATCGAACGCACCCACCTGAATGGTCGCCGTCACCTCAACCAGCCGTGCCATGAAGGCGTCGCCCCATGCGCCTTGCGGCACCAGCAGACGACGCGCACAGGTACAGCGCTGGCCCGCCGAAATGAAGGCCGATTGAATCACCGTATACACCGCCGCATCGACATCAGCGACCTGATCCACCACCAAAGGATTATTGCCGCCCATTTCCAACGCAAGAATCTTGTCGGGACGCCCGGCGAACTGCTGATGCAGCGAATTGCCCGTGCGGCTGGAACCGGTGAAGAACAGACCGTCGATCCCCGCGTTGGCCGCCAGTGCAATACCGGTTTCCCGCGCGCCCTGCAGCAGATTCAGCACACCTGCGGGAAGACCGGCATCGATCCAGCACTGCACCGTCAGCTCTGCGACCTTCGGCGTCAGTTCGCTGGGCTTGAACAGCACAGCATTGCCCGCCAGCAACGCCGGGACGATGTGCCCATTAGGCAGATGCCCTGGAAAGTTGTAAGGGCCGAATACCGCCACCACGCCATGGGGCTTGTGGCGCAGCACAGCGGTGGCGTCGCCCAGCGGGCCGCTCTTCTCGCCGGTGCGCTCGCGATAGCTCTGAATCGAGATCGTTACCTTGTTGACCATGCTGGTCACTTCTGTTGCCGATTCCCACAGCGGTTTGCCAGTCTCCTCGCCGATGCAATGAGCGATTTCATCAGCCCGGCTTTTCAACGTGGCCGCGAAGGCTTCCAGAACCGTGATGCGCTGTTCCAGCGTGCGGGTCGCCCACGCCGGGAAAGCCTGACGCGCTGCTCCGACCGCTGCATCGACCTGTTCGGCGGTAGCGCCCTGGCCTTTCCAGATCACCTGTTGCGTAACCGGGTTCAGCGATTCAAAGGCTTCGCCCTGCCCGGCCTGCCATGCACCTGCGATATATAAGGTGTTCATCAAATGCCCTCCCGAGCCGGAGACAGAGGCACCGCGCGAACCTGATCGCCCGCATTCAGGCGCAGACGCTTGGCGGTTTTCGGATCGACGACCAGCGTGCCAGCGGCAAAGCGTGCAGGCGCGGCAGTCACGCGGCAGTCTTCGCGCTTGCGATTGTGGATAAGAAAAGGCGTCGCATCATCGCCCGGCGTGCCGATCGCCAGCACCAGTGCCTGACTGTCACGCACCGCGCGGATCTTGCCGGTCTCGCACTCGATGGCAGGCCCCGCATCGAAGATGTCGACGTAGCCCTGATAGCTGAAGCCTTCGGCCTTGAGCATGGTCAGCGCGGGCTCGGTACTGGTGTGCACGCGACCGATGACGTTGCGCGCTTCTTCTGAAAGGAAGCAGCTGTACAGCGGGAATTTCGGCATCAGTTCGGCGATGAATGCGCGATTGCCAACGCCGGTCAGGTAGTCCGCCTGACTGAATTCCATCTTGAAAAAGTGTCGTCCAAGGCTTTCCCAGAACGGCGAATGGCCCTGTTCGTCGGACATGCCGCGCATTTCGGCAATAATCTTGTTGCCGAACAGCTCGGGAAACTCGGCGATGAACAGCATACGGGCTTTAGACAGCAGGCGACCGTTGAGCCCATTGCGGAAATCGGCGTGCAGGAACAGCGAGCACAATTCCGAATTGCCGGTCAGATCGTTAGCCAGGAACAGCGTCGGTATCTCGCGATAGATGTTCAACTCTTGAGAAGCGCTGACCGTCAGCCCCACTCGATAGTTGTACCAGGGCTCACGCAGCCCCACCGCACCCGCGATGGCGGAGATACCGACCACACGACCATCGTCGTCCTCAAGGACGAACAGATAATCGGTGTCGCCTCGCGCGGCATCGCCGCTGAAGGTTTTCTCGGCCCAACCGACCCGGTGCGCCAGACGCTCTTCGTTGGCCGGCAGCGTGGTAAGGCCTGCGCCTGTACTGCGCGCCAGGTCGATCAGCGCCGGTAGGTCACTGCTGCGTACGGGACGAACGATCATGCTTTCTCCTCATGCCGGTTTCCGCGGAAACCAACGAACTCGCTAACCTGCGACACGGTGTCAGGCTGTCAATCAGCGCCGACTACCGATGGCTCAACTGTCAAACCGCAACGATGCGCACGCTGGCGCCTTCGCCGACACCCAGCGCCTCGGCTGCCGCCAGGCTCAGGGTCACCGGCTTGCCCGGCACCCAGTCCAATTCCAGCATCACCGCGCGGTAGTCCTGCAACTGGCTGTTGGCAACCAGATAAGGACGCCCACCTTTCACGGCATCGCCGCTGTTCGCCGTGTCGACTTTCACCGGTACCACGCGGCTTTGGGAGATCGAGCGGATGCCGGAAACCCGTGCATGCAGCGTCGGCCCGCCGTCGAAGATGTCGATGTAATGGTCGGTTTCGAAGCCTTCGCGCATCAGGATGTCGAAGGTGATCTGTGCTCGCGGATGGACCTGGCCCATCGCCTCCTGAGCCTCGTCGGGCAGCAGCGGCACGTAGATCGGATAATGCGGCATCAGTTCGGCGAGGAACGTCCGGCTTTTCAGGCCGCAGATCCGCTCAGCCTCGGCGTAATTGAGATCGAAAAAGTTGCGACCGATAGCATCCCAGAATGGCGAATCACCGTTCTCGTCGCTGTAACCGACGATTTCGGTCACCACCGAATCGGCGAAACGTTCGGGGTGCGCCGCGACGAACAGCAGGCGCGCGCGGGAGTTGAGCTCCGACCACAATGTGCCGACCAGTTCCGGCAGCACGTAGAAGCTGGTCAACAAACTGTTGCCGGTCAGGTCGTGACATTGCGAAAGCACGTGAATCTTGTTGTGGATCTTAAGCTCGCGAGAGGCATGCACGAAGGTTTCGTTACGGAAGCTGTAGAACGGCTCGGAGTAACCGGCCGATGCGACGATCCCGGAGCAGCCCACCAGGCGCCCGGATTCGGTGTCTTCCAGCACGAAGAAATAGGTTTCCTCGCCGTTGAAACTGACCTCGGCGGCGAATGACGCTTCGGAAGCGGCAATCTTGTCACCCAGACGTCCAGCGTCATCCGGCAGGGACGTGACACCAATCGGACTGTCCGCAGCGAGTCGTTGGACCTCGCTCAGATCAGCCATTTGCGCGGGGCGCATCACCAGCATGGTGTCACTCCTTGAGAAAACAGGCCGGTTGTCCGGCATGAGAAAGAAAAAACAAATCAGGACGCAGACGCCAACCCTTGTAGGAGCCGGCTTGCTGCGAATGCGTATGTCAGTCGACAGGTATGTGTCCAGGTCTGACGCCTTCGCCAGCAAGCCGGCTCCTACAGAGTTTCGCGGCGCCTATCAGGCCTTGGTCAACCTGGCAACCGCACGCTCGAAGCGATCCAGACCCTCGCTGATGTCGGCATCCTCGATCACCAGGCTCGGCGCGAATCGCACCACATCGGGACCGGCCTGCAGAATCATCACGCCCTCTTGCTCGGCAGCGTTGAAGAACTCCTTGGCCTTGCCTTTCCAGGCCTCGGTCAGTACGCAGCCGATCAACAGACCCATGCCCCGCACTTTGCTGAACACGCCATATTGCTGACCGATTTTCTCCAGACGGGTTTTGAACAGCTCATGCTTGGCGTTGACGCCTGCGAGCACTTCGGGCGTGTTCACCACATCGATGACCGCCTCGCCCACTGCGCAGGCCAGCGGGTTGCCGCCGTAGGTCGTGCCATGAACCCCTACCGCCAGGTGCTTGGCCAGTTTCTCGGTGGTGAGCATCGCCGCCATCGGGAAACCGCCGCCGATGCTCTTGGCGCTGGACAGAATGTCCGGAGTCACGCCGTAATGCATGTAGGCGAACAGATGGCCGCTACGACCCATGCCGCTCTGCACTTCGTCAAACACCAGCAGCGCGTTGTGCTCATCACACAGCTTGCGCGCGCCTTGCAGGTATTCCAGTTCGGCTGGCAGCACACCGCCTTCACCTTGAATCGGCTCCAGAACGACGGCGCAGGTCTTGTCGCTCACGGCGGCTTTCAGCGCTTCGAGATCGTTGTACGGCACATGGGTGATACCGGTGATTTTCGGGCCGAAGCCGTCGGAATATTTCGCCTGACCGCCGACGCTTACGGTGAACAGGGTGCGACCGTGGAAGCTGTTGAGCGCGGCGACGATTTCATACTTCTCGGTGCCGTAGAGATCGTGAGCCACACGCCGGGCGAGCTTGAAGGCCGCTTCGTTGGCTTCAGCGCCGGAATTACAGAAGAACACGCGCTCGGCGAAGGTGGCTTCGACCAGTTTTCTGGCCAGACGCAGCGCCGGCTCGTTGGTGAACACGTTGGAAACATGCCACAGCTTATTGGCTTGTTCGGTCAGCGCGCCGACCAGCGCCGGATGCGCATGGCCCAGCACATTGACTGCGATGCCGCCGGAGAAATCGACCAGCTCACGACCCGACTGATCCCAGACGCGGGAACCCTGACCGCGTACGGGAATGAACGCTGCGGGGGCGTAGTTGGGGACCATCACCTGGTCAAAATCGGCACGTTGCACTGGAACTTGCTCAACGGACATCGGAGTCTCCTGAAGAGGAACGCCTGCCTGGGACTGGCGAGCGATGGAAGGATTGTAAGGACTGATTTCGGTCCGGCCTTGCCGCCAAGCGACAACTTCTTATAGCGTCAAACCGGCTTTTTCCGAGGTTTGCGGCAATGCGACAAATTGGGTCGGAAAGGCGCAGTTTAAACGTTGAGAAGGGTTAAAGCAGCGCCTGTGGCTCTGATTTCAACTGCCGCCACGTACACGGATAATGGCACCTCACAACTTCCGACCACATCGCATATCCCGGTGGGAGCGAATTCATTCGCGGAATTCGTTCGGACGGTCCAGATGTGGTGGATGTACGGCCCTCTCGGACTCCCACAAGGGTACGCAGGCACGGCTTGAAATCGATCACCCGCGCTCTGCAGGCACCGACGACAATTCGAACGGGCTGCTGCTACGCCGCTGGTTGCGGTCTTCGCGAGGGGTCGCGCCGAAGAAGTTGCGGTAGGCGCTTGAGAAATGCGGGCCGGAGGAGAAACCGCAAGACAGGCCGATCTGAATGATCGATTTACTGGTCTGCATCAACATTTGCCGGGCCTTGTTCAGGCGAAGCTCCAGGTAATACTGGCTCGGCACGCGATTGAGGTACTGCTTGAAGATCCGCTCCAGTTGACGGCGAGACACGCACACATGCTGGGCTATTTCGTCAGTGGTCAGCGGCTCTTCGATGTTGGCCTCCATCAACAGCACAGCCTGAGTCAGCTTCGGATGACTGGAGCCCAGACGATTCTGCAGTGGAATGCGCTGACGCTCGCCACCTTCACGAATGCGCTCAACCACTAGCTCTTCCGACACTGCGCCAGCCAGCTCCGCGCCATGATCACGCGCCAGCACCGCCAGCAGCAGATCCAGCACCGACATGCCGCCGCACGCCGTCAGACGATCTCGATCCCAGTCGAACAGATGACTGGTGGCGATGACCTTGGGAAAACGCTCGGCGAAATCATCCTGCCAGCGCCAGTGCACCGCAGCACGATAGCCATCCAGCAAACCCAGTTGCGCCAGTGGGTACACACCTGCCGACAGACCACCGATCACACAGCCTCCGCGCACCAGTTGCTTGAGTGCGCCAGCCAGCGCGGAGGCCATCGGCGCGGGCGGTTCGTCAGCTACCAGAAACACTTTCTGACAGCCTTCAAGGCGACCGCCCCACGGCTCACCCGGCAGTTGCCAGGCGGCACCTTCCACCGATGGCTCGGCCTGCATGAACGTCAGCTCGTACACTACGTCGGGATGAACGCGCTGAGCGACACGCAGGGCTTCCTCGGCCAGCGCCAGGGTCAAGGCTTTGGTGCTGGGCCAGATAAGAAATCCGATTCGATGGGCAGTCATGGCGTGCAATCCGAAACATGTCGCTGTTATGGGTCACACGCCCGGGCGTGCGAAATCTGTCGCGTTCAGTTCATGGCAGGTCAAGATGACGCGCAGCATGAACTGTTCTCACACAAAACGCACCGTTCGAAGACGGCGCCAATCGTTACTTCAAGCTGCCGGAAAGGAACTGCTGCAGACGTTCGGATTTCGGGTTGACCAACACTTGGCGCGGGTCGCCGCTCTCTTCGATCAGACCCTTGTGCAGAAAGATCAGCTGATTCGACACTTCACGGGCAAAGCCCATCTCGTGGGTCACTACGACCATGGTGCGGCCCTCCTGAGCCAGCGCCTGCATGACTTTCAACACATCGCCAACAAGCTCGGGGTCCAGCGCCGAGGTTGGCTCATCGAACAGCATCACCTCTGGCTCCATCGCCAGCGCACGGGCAATCGCCACGCGCTGTTGTTCACCACCGGACATGTGCCCCGGAAAGGCGTCCTTGCGATGGGCTACGCCAACTTTGTTCAGGTAATGCTCGGCCTTTTCCAGAGCCTCCTTCTTCGGCACACCCAGCACGTGAACCGGCGCTTCGATAATGTTTTCCAGCGCGGTCATGTGCGACCACAGGTTGAAATGCTGGAACACCATCGACAGCCGCGAACGCATGCGTTGCAGTTGCTTGGGGTCGGCAGCCTTCAGGCCGCCGTCCTTGTTGGCCACCAGCTTCAACTCCTCGTTATTGAGCAGGATGCGGCCGGATTTCGGCTGTTCCAGCAAGTTGATGCAGCGCAGGAAGGTACTCTTGCCCGAGCCACTGGAGCCGATGATGCTGATCACATCGCCAGCCTTGGCGGTCAGCGAAACGCCTTTGAGCACTTCGTGATTGCCGTAGCACTTGTGCAGGTCCTGGACTTCCAGTTTGTTCATGATGTCGGTTCTCACAAGTAATCAGTCACTGAGCAGGCGGCCGCTGCGCAACGGAGTATGGCCCGCCACCTTGGCCATCCATAAACCCGGCTGGGCATAACGCAGTTTTTCGATGGCGAACAGCACGCCCGCCGTACCGGCGCAGACCGTGGTCGCCCGGTCGGTCAACGGGTCGATGACCTCGAACAGTGGTTCGCCAGGCTCGACCCAGGCGCCCCCCGGACGCAGAAAAGTCAGAACGCCGGGGTGCGGCGCGTAAATCATTTCGGTGCCTTCGAACGGCATGCCTTCGCACGCTTCGAACGCCGGCTGCGGCCACTCGCCACTGATCAGGCCATGCTCGGCGAGGAACGCCAGAATGCCCTCGGCATACGCCTCAGCCTCGGCCTTGCCGGTGTTGGACTGACCGCCCAGCTCCAGCGTGGTCGACATGCAAGCCAACGGTATCTGTGCTTCGGGAAACTGTTTTGCCAGTCGCAGCCAAGGTAGCGAACAGGCTTCATCGAACGAACTGCCGCCGGAATCTTCAGCCAGCAGAGCGACGCTGACGCCTAGATATGCCGACAGCGATCGCCATTGTGGCCAGTGTTGCGGCAAGGCGTACATGTGCAGCGAGGCGTCGGTGTCGCAATGCAGATCGAGAACGATATCCGCATTGCAAGCGTGGCTCAGCAACGCGCGCTGCATGCCCGCCAGCTCACTGCCGGCCGTCGGCAGCCGCTCGAATACATCGGCCATGGCTTGACGGATCAATCTGACGTTGGCGTGGGGGTCGTCGCCGAGCTTGCCAGCGAGCATTTCTGCCACTGGCTCGCTGAGTTCAGTGAAGTCACGGTTGAAGTTCTTGCCGCTGCCGTACTCGAAACGCCCCTGATGGTTGCCCTGCAGCAATTGCCCTAGACCGATCGGGTTAGCCACCGGCACCAGTTCGATGACGCCGTTGAGCAAGCCCTGCTCTTCCAGTTGCGTAAGACGTTTCTTCAGTTCCCAGGCAGTGCGCATGCCCGGCAACTCGTCGGCATGCAGGCTGGCCTGAATATAGGCCTTGCGCTCACCCTGACCGAAGCGGAACACGCTCAACGTCCGTTGCGTGCCGAGGTTGCCCCATGGCAAGTCGTGATCGATGCGTTGCATATCAGTACTTCCTCGGTGCGAGGTAACTGAGCCAGCGGCGCTCGGCCAGCTTGAACAGCTTCACCAGAATGAAAGTCAGGCACAGGTAGAACACGCCGGCGGTGATATACGCCTCGAACGGCAGATAAAACTGCGCGTTGACGGTGCGCGCCGCGCCGGTGATGTCGATCAGCGTGACGATGGACGCCAGACTGGTGGTCTGCAGCATCATGATCACTTCGTTGCTGTACTGCGGCAGTGCCCGGCGCAACGCTGACGGCAGCAGGATGCGCCGATACATTTTGGCCTTGGACATGCCCATCGCCCGAGCCGCTTCGATCTCGCCCGGCGGCGTGGACTTCAGGCTGCCGGCGATGATTTCGGCGGTGTAGGCGCTCGTGTTGATGGCAAAGGCCAGACAAGCACAGAACGTCGCGCTGGACAGCCACGGCCAGAGGAAGCTTTCGCGCACCGCTTCGAACTGCGCCAGACCGTAGTAGATCAGGAACAGTTGCACCAGCATCGGCGTGCCGCGGATCACGTAGGTGTAGCTCCAGGCCAGCAGATTGACCCAGGCGACTTTCGAGACGCGCATCAGTCCCAGCGGCAAGGCTGCGAGCAGACCAAAGAACAGCGACAGCGCGAGCAGCTTGAGGGTGATCAACAGGCCGCCGAAGTACAGCGGCAGGTTTTCCCAGACGACGTTGTAATCGAAGATCATAGGTCTGCCACCCTTACGCCGGCCGAGTAACGCTTCTCGATTTGGCGCAGTAGCAGCAGCGAGACACTGGTGATCACCAGGTACATGGCCGCGACTGCGAGGAAGAAAGTGAAGGGTTGGCGGGTGGCGTCGGCCGCCTGCTTGGCCTTGAACATCATGTCTTGCAGACCGACCACGGAAATCAGCGCGGTGGCCTTGGTCAGTACCAGCCAGTTGTTGGTGAATCCGGGAATCGCCAGACGAATCATCTGCGGCACCAGGATGCGAAAGAACACACGGGAGCTGCTCATGCCGTAGGCCATGCCGGCCTCGGCCTGGCCTTTGGGAATGGCCATAAAGGCGCCACGGAAGGTTTCGGAAAGATAGGCACCGAAAATGAAACCCAGCGTACCGATACCGGCCATCAGCGGGTTCAGGTCGATGTAATCGTCATAACCGAGCAGCGGTGCGATGCGGTTGAGCAGGTCCTGACCGCCGTAGAAAATCAGCAGGATCAGCACCAGGTCGGGAATGCCGCGTATCACCGTGGAATACAGATCGCCCAGCCAGGCCAGCCAGCGCACCGGCGACAGGCGCAGCGACACGCCGATCAGGCCAAGCACGATTGCCAGCGCCATGGAGCACAAGGCGAGCTGCAAGGTCAGCCATGCACCGTCGAGGATGACGGCTCCGTAGCCTTTCAACATGTTGTTTGGCCCTCGAGCGCGGGATAGAAAAATGGCGCAACCGAGGATCCGAGCCCCGCCGATTGCGCCATTACTGCAGTCTTGTACTTACTCGCCGTAGATGTCGAAGTTGAAGTACTTGTCCTGGATCGCCTTGTATTTGCCGTTCGCGCGAATGGCAGCGATAGCGGCGTTGATCTTGTCCAGATCAGCCTTGTCGCCCTTACGTACCGCGATGCCTACGCCGTCGCCGAAGTAGTTGACGTCAGTGAACGCCGGGCCGACAAAAGCGTAGCCCTTGCCCGAGTCGGTGTTGAGAAAGCCATCCTGCAGCAGGGTCGCGTCCGCCACGGTGCCATCAAGACGACCTGCGCCGATGTCCAGGTAGATTTCGTTCTGCGAGCTGTACGGTTTGATTTCGGCGCCCAGCGGAGCGAGGACTTCCTTGGCAAAACGCTCGTGGATCGAACCACGTTGCACGCCGATGTTCTTGCCCTTGAGTTCGGTCAGGCTGTCGCTAACGACGGTGCCTTGCTTCATGACCAGGCGCGCCGGCGTGTTGTAGTACTTGTTGGTGAAGTCGACGGATTTTTTGCGGTCTTCAGTGATGGACATCGAAGACAGGATCGCGTCGATCTTGCGCACTTTCAGCGCCGGAATCAGGCCGTCGAACTCTTGCTCGACCCACACGCACTTGACCTTCATTTCTTCGCACAGGGCGTTGCCGATGTCGTAGTCGAAGCCGACGATGCTGCCATCGGGCGCTTTCGAGGCAAATGGAGGGTAAGCCGCTTCGATGCCGATCTTCAGGGGCTTTTCATCGGCGAACACAGGCTGTGCCAATACGGACAGCGCCAGCGCACCCAGCAGCATGAGCTTTTTCATTCTTGGAACTCCATCGGTATAACGCGACAAATGGCAGTGAGCGAAACGCTCAGTGTGCAGAAGGAATATCTGAAATTGCGACGCGAGTTGCCGTCGGGTCTCAGGGCTCGACAGGCCTTCGGCGAGTGATCGGCATTTTAGCGGCAGGCTGGAAGTCGATATTTCTTCAATGCGACAACTAGTTACAGAAGCACCGAGAAAGCCGATCAGCCGGATTGACAGCCCAGAAAGTTTATGCCTGAGCCAGTAGCGGCAAACCTATCATCGAAGCAAATAACGCGCCCATTATTGGCAAAGCCTTCTAATCCGGCAAGCCCAGCGTGCCGGGCGGTTGGTTTCGGACGATGAGTTACAGAATTTTCGGGGTGAAAAGCCCCACATCGGTGCGCGGGGTTACAGAAGAGGGAGAGACGGTAACAATCGATATATATCCCGTTCCGCCCAGAAGGTGCGATCACTACCAATGCCTCTGCGGAGCGAATTCATTCGCGACTGGGGCGTAAACTCGACACGCTTCTATCGTCAGGGAGACTTTTGGCGAATGAATTCGCTCTCAGGTATCCGGCCGCCATACTCCAAAAATGCCCACACAAAAACGCCCCGCCCGGCTTTCACCGAACGGGGCGCTTCGACCCGGAAAGTGTCAGGCGACGTTCATGGTCTTGTGGGTTTCAACCAGATGGGCGACCACGCCCGGATCGGCCAGGGTTGAGATATCACCCAGTGCGTCGTACTCGCCGGTAGCGATCTTGCGCAGGATGCGGCGCATGATCTTGCCCGAGCGGGTCTTCGGCAGGCCCGGCGCCCACTGAATGACGTCAGGTGAAGCAATCGGGCCGATTTCCTTGCGCACCCAGTTACGCAGTTCGATGCGCAGGGCTTCATCCGGCACTTCGCCGCCGTTCAGGGTGACGTAGACATAAATGCCCTGCCCTTTCAGGTCGTGAGGCACGCCGACCACCGCCGCCTCGGCGACTTTCGGGTGAGCGACCATCGCACTTTCGATCTCGGCGGTGCCCATGCGGTGACCGGAAACGTTGAGCACGTCGTCCACACGGCCGGTGATCCAGTAGTAGCCATCTTCGTCGCGACGAGCGCCATCACCGGTGAAGTACATGCCGCGGAAGGTCTTGAAGTAGGTGTCGACGAAGCGGTCATGGTCGCCATAGAGGCTGCGCGACTGACCCGGCCACGAATCGAGAATCACCAGATTGCCCTCCGCCGCGCCTTCGATCAGGTTGCCGAGGTTATCCACAAGGGCCGGAATCACGCCGAAGAATGGACGCGTTGCCGAGCCTGGTTTGAGAGCCGTGGCGCCTGGCAATGGGCTGATCAGAATGCCACCGGTTTCGGTCTGCCACCAGGTATCGACGATCGGGCATTTCTGATTGCCGACTGTCTTGTAGTACCAATTCCAGGCTTCCGGGTTGATCGGCTCGCCCACCGAACCGAGCAGGCGCAAGCTCGACCCATCAGCGCCCTCCACCGCTTTGGTGCCTTCAGCCATCATGGCGCGGATTGCGGTCGGCGCCGTGTAGAGAATGTTGACCTTGTGCTTGTCGATGATTTTCGACATGCGAGTGATATCCGGGTAGTTCGGCACCCCTTCGAACAACAGGGTGGTCGCGCCATTGGCCAGTGGGCCATAGACGATATAGCTGTGGCCCGTGACCCAGCCCACGTCGGCGGTGCACCAGTAGATTTCGCCCGGCTTGTAATCGAACACCCGTTCATGGGTCAGCGCGGCATACAACAGATAGCCAGCAGTGGTGTGCAGCACCCCCTTCGGCTTGCCCGTGGAACCCGAGGTGTAGAGGATGAACAGCGACTCTTCGGCACCCATTTCTTTCGGGGCGCAGGTGGTAGAAGCCACTTCCAGCAAGGCGTGGTACCAGATGTCGCGATGGCGGTTCCACTCAATGTCGCCACCGGTACGCTTGCAGACGATGACTTTCTGCACGCTGCTGGTTTCAGGGTTGGTCAGGGCGCGATCGACGTTGGCTTTGAGCGCCGTGCGCTTGCCGCCACGCAAACCTTCATCGGCGGTGATCACCACTTTCGATTTGCAGTCGATGATGCGCCCGGCCAGAGCCTCCGGCGAGAACCCGCCGAACACCACCGAGTGAATTGCGCCGATACGCGCGCACGCCAGCATGGCGACCACGGCTTCCGGGATCATCGGCATATAAATGGTGACGACGTCACCGCGATGCACATCCTGGCCGCGCAAGGCGTTGGCGAACTTGCAGACTTCTTCATGCAGTTCGCGATAGGTGATATTGCGGCTTTCGGAGGGGTCGTCGCCTTCCCAGATGATTGCGACCTGATCGCCACGCTCGGCCAGATGGCGGTCAAGACAATTGTAGGAAACGTTCAAGGTGCCATCGGCGAACCACTTGATGTCTACGCGATGATCGTCGAAGGAGGTCTGTTTGACGGTAGTGAAAGGCTTGATCCAATCCAGGCGCTTGGCCTGCTCACGCCAGAAGCCATCGGGGTTGACCACCGACTGCTGGTACATGGCCTTGTAGGTCGCCTCATCAGTGAGCGTATTTGCTGCCACTTCAGGGCGGACGGGGTACAGGGAAGCCGCACTCATCTTTCTTACCTCGGTGGAAATGTTGTTGTTTTATGACGCTGTTGTATCCGCCGAAGGCCCCGAAAGCCATTCGACGATGGTCTTACCGGGCCTCAGCATAACGCCGAAACGTGCTGAGGCGCCCGGCTCGGGGCAAATCTTCATCTAAGCGCCACGACCAATGAACCAGAGCTGCCGCTGATCAATAGGTATGTCCGCGATTGTTACCAGATTGCTCAACAGTCTTTATCAAAATGGTTTCTATATAACTTTCAGGCAGGGGCATAGAATTCGTTTCGCCAACACGGCACATGATTGACAACTAACAGCCCCCCACACATCGGCTTGTCGATCGAGTAATTAACCTGTAATCACCTGGCTTCACACAGAGCCCCATAAGGGCTTTGCGCACCCGGCCGAGCGGAATTCCGCTCGGAAGAGTTGACGAAGCAACTGAGAGGAAACTTGTAATGAAAGCTGCACTGGTTGTAATGGCTCTTTGTGGTTTCAGCGCCATGGCAATGGCAGAAGAATCGGGCGCCAAAGTGGCTGCCCAGCAACAACGCATCGAGCACTACTCCTACTCGACCAAGCTGGACATCGCCAAGGTTATCTCGGTAGATGAAGTGCCGAACGTCTGCCGCGTGGTGCCGCAGCACATGACCTACGATGACTCCCAGGGCCAGCGCCATGTCATGGAATACATGGTCATGGGCAACGGGTGCAGTAACGGTTAATACGGGTTGAAAGATTAATGCTGTAGCAACACGCTTGCCGACGATGGTCTCTTCGAATAACCACCGCTGGCAAGTGTTGTTGCTATAGATAATATGTTCGTCGGCACTCACTTATTTACGGCATTCACTTCTGGCCAACTTCATAATGCTTCAGCTTATTGGCAATGGTTGTATGGGAAACACCCAATCGCTTACCCAATAAGCGACTACTGGGATGTCCGGCATAAAGTTGTTCGAGCACTGCTTTCTCGAAACGCCCGACAATATCTTCCAGGCTCCCTTCCAGCGAAAAATCCCCCAGCGGCTGACGCACGCCATAATCCGGGAGGCGAATATGCTCGGCCTTGACCACCCCGCCCTCGCACAGTGATACCGCCTGAAACAGCACGTTTTCCAACTGCCGGACGTTGCCCGGCCAGTGGTATTGCGCCAGACGTTCCAGCGCGGCGGGCGCGATGCGCGGCAAGGCACAACCAATCTGCCGACTGGCCTGATCGAGGAAGTGCTGCACCAAAGGCCCAAGGCCATCGACACACTCCCGAAGCGGCGGAATATGCAGCGATAGCACATTGAGCCGGTGGTAGAGATCCTGACGAAACTCTCCTCGCGCGCACAGCTCGGACAGATCGATCTGAGTCGCACAGATCACCCTTACGTCCAGGTACACATCTTCATCACTGCCTACACGGCGAAAGCAGCCTTCTTGCAGATAGCGCAGCAGTTTCGCCTGTAAACGGGCGCTCATTTCTGCCACGCCATCGAGAAACAGCGTACCGCCGGCTGTCAGTTCCAGCAGCCCCAATTTGCCCTCGGCCCGCGCGCCTTCAAATGCGCCCGGCCCGTAACCGAACAGCTCGGTCTCGGCCATGGATTCGGAAAGCCCGGAACAATTGAGCGCCATCATCGGCGACTGTCCGCGTGGACTGGCTAAATGACAGGCGCGCGCCAGCAGTTCCTTGCCAGTGCCAGTCTCCCCTTCGATCAACAGCGGCGCATCCAGCGGGGCCATGCGTCGGGCTTCACGTACCACTGCCGCCATCACCTTCGAACTCTGGAAGATGCTGTCGAAACCACGAAGCTCCTGCTTGCGCACGTTATAGATGTGCTCACCGACCCGGTCGGCGCGATGCAGGGTCAGGACCGCACCGGCCATCGCCTCGCTGTCTTCATGCTCGGACTGCAGCGGCGCGATGTCGGCGAGAAAAATGTCGCCCTTCACTTTCACCCGCAGCCCATTGATACGCGAGCGATTGGCGCGCACCAATTGCGGCAGGTCGAAGTCTTCGGCGTAGCGTGAAAGCGCAATACCCGGCACCTCATCGACGCGCACACCCAACAACTGCGCGGCCGCCCGGTTTGCCGCCACGATCGACCCGCTCATGTCGATGGACAGCACCGGAAATTCCAGCGCACCCAGCAACGCATTCAATTCCATGTGCCGACGCTCGCTGGGCATCAATCCCACGCGCTTGACGCCGAAAACCCCGGGGATCGTTTCGAATCTGGGCACTAGCGCCTGAAACTGCAGATTGATCAGATTCGGGCAGCGCAGATAGATCGCATCGCCATGCTCGCCTCCCACTTCGCCGCCCGAGACGTTGACGCCGTAGGCCACTAACAATTCGAGGATGTCGCGCAGGATTCCTACGCGGTTTTGGCAGTGCACTTTGATACGCATGGCGAGTCGACTCTTCTGAACAGGCAGACTTTTGGTGGTGAGACGAAGTTTATCGTCAAGAATACGTTACAGCGCAAGCCCGATAGAGGCTTGGCGGATGCAGATTTGAAGCCGTCGGCATGCAGCTGTCAGGATTTCCTTACAGCATTGGTTCGAGTCGACACGCCGAACGAGTCCTGGCAGGACTGCAAACGGTATGGAAAAGGGTATTTATAAGCCCACGCAGATCACGAGCCTGCATCGCAATGCTCCAGATAAAAACAAGCCATTCAGGAGAGCAGCATGAGTACGCAGTATGTCGCCCACGAACCGGACGCCACTGGCTTCATCGATTACCCCGACGGTGAACACGAGGTGTGGAATACCTTGATTACGCGCCAGTTGAAAGTGATCGAAGGCCGCGCCTGCCAGGAATACCTGGACGGTATAGAGCAACTGAAACTGCCCCACGATCGAATCCCACAGCTGGACGAGATAAATCATGTACTGGGGGCCACGACGGGTTGGCAGGTCGCACGGGTTCCGGCGCTTATCCCCTTTCAGACCTTTTTCGAATTGCTGGCCAGCAAGCGATTTCCCGTGGCCACCTTTATCCGCACCCAAGAAGAGCTGGACTACCTGCAAGAGCCCGACATTTTTCACGAAGTCTTCGGACATTGCCCGCTACTGACGAATCCCTGGTTTGCAGAATTTACCCACACCTACGGCAAGCTTGGTCTGGCAGCCAGTAAAGAGCAGCGCGTGTATCTTGCCCGCCTTTACTGGATGACCATTGAGTTTGGGCTGGTGGAAACCGCGCAGGGTCGCAAGATCTATGGCGGGGGCATTCTTTCTTCACCCAAAGAGACCGTTTACAGCCTGTCGTCAACACCGGAACATCAGGCGTTCGACCCGATAGAGGCCATGCGTACGCCATACCGCATCGACATTTTGCAGCCGCTGTACTTTGTGCTGCCGGACCTCAAACGTCTGTTCGACCTCGCTCATGAAGACATCATGGGCATGGTCCAGACCGCGACACAGCTGGGCCTGCACGCGCCGCGCTTTCCCCCTAAAACAAAAGCAGCCTGAATAAGGACACCGTTATGACATCTTTAAATCAAGCCCACTGCGAAGCCTGCCGCGCCGATGCCCCACAAGTCAGCGAGGCCGAATTGCCGGAACTGCTGCGTCAGATCCCGGACTGGAACATCGAAGTCCGTGATGGCGTAATGCAGCTGGAAAAGGTCTTCATGTTCAAGAATTTCAAATTTGCGCTGGCGTTTACCAACGCGGTCGGCGAAATTGCCGAAGCCGAAGGTCACCATCCGGGTCTTCTGACCGAATGGGGCAAAGTGACCGTGACCTGGTGGAGCCATTCCATCAAAGGGCTGCACCGCAACGACTTCATCATGGCTGCCCGCACCGACGAGGTGGCCAAAGGCGCCGAGGGCCGTAAGTAAATGCATTTTTCACAGATTCAGCGCGTACCGGACGATCCGATCCTGGGCTTGATTCAGGCCTATGCCAAAGACCCGAACCCGAACAAGTTCGATCTGGGCGTGGGCGTATACAAGGACGCGCAGGGCCTGACCACCATTCCGCGCGCGGTCAAGCTGGCCGAGCAGCGCCTGGTGGATTCGCAGCCGACCAAGACCTACATCGGCGGGCATGGCGAACCACGTTTCGGCACGCTGATCTGTGATCTGGTGATGGGCGCCGATTCACCGCTGATCGCCAATAGTCGCGTGGGTGCTACTCAAACTCCGGGCGGCACCGGGGCCCTGCGTCTGAGCGCGGATTTCATCGCCAATTGCCTGCCGGGCAAAGGCATCTGGCTGAGCGATCCGACCTGGCCGATCCACGAAACCATCTATGCCGCCGCGGGGTTGAAGGTGAATCACTACCCTTACGTGGGCAGTGACAACAGACTCAACGTCCCGGCGATGCTGGAAACGCTGAACACCGTGCCGGAAGGCGATGTGGTGTTGCTCCACGCCTGCTGCCACAACCCGACCGGTTTCGATCTGAGCCACGATGATTGGCAGGCAGTGTTGAAAATCGTCAAACGCCGCAACCTGCTGCCGCTGATCGACTTCGCTTATCAGGGTTTCGGTGACGGCCTGGAGGAAGACGCATGGGCCGTTCGCCTGTTCGCCAGCGAGTTGCCGGAATTGCTGATCACCAGCTCATGCTCGAAGAACTTCGGCCTGTACCGCGAACGCACCGGCGCGCTGCTGGTGTGTGCCGACAACAGCGAGAAGCTCGCGGATGTGCGCAGCCAATTGTCGGCGACGGCCCGTAACCTTTGGTCAAACCCGCCGGATCACGGTGCGGCGGTGGTGGCGGAAATCCTCGGCGATCCCGAGCTCAAAGCCCTGTGGGCCGATGAAGTAGAAGAAATGCGCAGCCGCATTGCGCAACTGCGCAAGGGGCTGGTCGAAGCGCTGACACCGCTGGGTCTGGGCGAACGCTTCGCGCACATCGGCGTGCAACGCGGCATGTTCTCCTACACCGGCATGAACGACGATCAGGTGGCACGCCTGCGCAACGAGCACAGCGTGTACATGGTCGCTGCCGGGCGGGCCAATGTGGCGGGTATTGACGCTACGCGGCTGGATGCATTGGCGGCAGCGTTTGCGGCGGTCTGTAGGGATTGATGGTCGCCTGAGTCCTGCTACACCTCACATTTGTAGGAGCCGGCTCGCCGGCGAGTGCGTTGCGTCCGACAACATCGTTGTCACAGATCCACGGTATTCGCCAGCAAGCCGGCTCCTACAGATTCGGTGTTATCCGGGTCTTGGTTGCAGGACTCAATCGCCACTACATGACCAACGGCCATCAATAAAAAGTCTGCTTGTCATTTGTTGTGCTGTATCCTCCCCTGGCGTTTTTTGGACGCGCTGTTCAAACCAGCATCTTGTGAGGAGCGACGATATGCATGAAATCCCAAACTTCCCCTTCCCAAGCCAAACCCAGCAAAGCGCAGCAGCCCGTCAGGAACTCGGTCAGCCGATCGAGATGAAAGCCGGTGCAAAAGATGGTGATAGCAAGAAAGCCCAAGGCCAACGCTGAAGGCTGATTTTCAGCCCCTATGCAAGAGCGTCTTTGAGGCGTACTTCCATAAGGGCTGAAATGTTCCGAGATCCGAATCCATGACCGAATTCACCGAAACCCAGGCTCAAGCCTTGATTGGCACGGCCGAGAAGATGATCGAAATCTGGGCCCGTCTGAGCCCCGAAAAACAACAGGCATTACTGGCGCGCTTCGGCACCCAGGAAAATGCCCTCGCCGCTCTGGTCACGACGCAGCTCGTGGCACCCGCCGCCGAATAAGCAAACGACTCGCCGGCAAATCCGCGTTCGGTTCAACGCAGATTCAACCTTCGGCTGCCATGATCGGGAATGCGCCGTTATCATGTGTGGCATCGCTTGGCTTTCAAGCGTCTACGCTTCATTCAATATTTGCCCCGCAGCACCTCCTCAGCCGTAATCGTGGATTGACTCCCATGCCAGACGCTTCGAGCGCCGCAACTCAACGTCCCACCGAACAAAAACCGATGGCCGTGACCCTTCAGGTCGTTTCCATTGTCCTGTTCACGTTCATTGGTTATCTGAACATCGGCATCCCCCTGGCCGTGTTGCCAGGTTATGTGCACACCGACCTGGGCTTCGGCGCAGTGGCGGCGGGCCTGGTGATCAGCATTCAATACCTGGCTACCCTGCTCAGCCGCCCATATGCCGCGCGCATCATCGATACCAAAGGGCCCAAGAAAGCGGTGATCATCGGGCTGTTCGGCTGCGGCCTGAGCGGCGTGTTCATGCTGTTGGCCAGCTGGCTCGATGTCTGGCCGATGGTGAGCCTGATCAGTCTGTTCGTTGGCCGTCTGGTGCTCGGCAGTGCGGAAAGTCTTGTCGGCTCAGGTGCCATCGGCTGGGGCATTGGCCGCGTGGGCGCGGCGAACACTGCCAAGGTGATTTCCTGGAACGGCATTGCCAGCTACGGCGCGCTGGCCATCGGCGCTCCGCTGGGGGTGTTGCTAGTCAATGCACTGGGACTTTGGAGCATGGGGGTGAGCATCATTCTGCTGGCGGCGCTGGGCATTTTCCTCGCCTGGAAGAAGACGCCCACACCGATCGTTCATGGCGAGCGTATGCCGTTCCTGCACGTGCTGGGTCGTGTGTTGCCGCACGGCACCAGCCTTGCTCTGGGCTCAATCGGCTTCGGCACCATCGCGACGTTCATCACTCTGTACTACGCGAGCCACACCTGGCCGAATGCGGTGCTGTGTCTGAGCCTGTTCGGCGCTTGCTTCATCGGTGCCCGACTGCTGTTCGGCAACATGATCAACCGCATCGGCGGCTTTCGCGTAGCGATCGTCTGTCTATCGGTGGAAGCGCTGGGGCTGCTGCTGTTGTGGCTGGCCCCCAATCCCGATCTGGCGCTGGCCGGTGCCGCATTAACCGGCTTTGGCTTCTCGCTGGTGTTTCCGGCGTTGGGGGTCGAGGCGGTGAATCTTGTGCCAGCATCCAGTCGCGGCGCAGCGGTGGGCGCTTATTCGCTGTTCATTGACCTGTCGCTGGGAGTCACTGGACCCGTGGCGGGCGCTGTGGCATCGGGCTTTGGCTTTGCCTCGATCTTTCTTTTCGCGGCGTTGGCATCGCTGGCTGGATTGGGATTGAGTGTGTACCTGTACAAGCAGGCGAAGGTGATGCGGGATAAGGTCGCAACTATCTGATTCGCCGAATTTGCAGGAGTCGGCCCGCTGGCGAATGAGGTGATCCAGCCGCCGATGATGTGTCTGACCCGACGCGCTTGCCAGCAGGCCGGCTCCTATAGATAGCGCGGCGCACTTTACAGATCAGCCCACATTTCAGAAATCCACCTTTCCCCGCCCCGCTTTGATCGATCCGCGCTTGGACTTTGATTCCAGTCTGCGGGTTTTCGAGCCCAGGGTCGGCTTGGTCGGACGACGCTTCTTTTCCACCTTGGCCGCGCTGACGATCAACTCGCTCAGCCGCTCCAGCGCATCGACACGATTCTGTTCCTGCGTGCGGTACTGCTGGGCCTTGATGATGACCACCCCATCGCCGGTAATTCGACTATCGCGCAGCGCCAGCAGCCGCTCCTTGTAGAACGGCGGCAAGGATGAGGCGTTGATATCGAAACGCAGATGCACCGCACTGGACACCTTGTTGACGTTCTGCCCGCCCGCCCCCTGGGCACGAATGGCGGTCAGCTCGACTTCGCTGTCTGGCAGGTGAACGTTGTTGGAGATGATCAGCATGGGGAACTCAGGTTGAAAATTAGCCGCTACGGCGGACATTACGCCCAATACTGCATGGCTGGCGAGGTGCCCTGTGGGAGCGAGTTCATTCGCGAAACGTCGGTACAGCGAAACAGAGGTATCGGATGTACTGGCCAATCGCGAATGAATTCGCTCCCACGGGTTTCAACGGTGCGCCAAATATAGGGCGCACTTACCTTTATTTAATGATCGATGTCCGCTGCGCCATCGATTCAGTCTCGGCGTGGCGCTTGTTCTTGATCACGTAGAACACCCACATCGCCACCAGCCAGACCGGAATCGCGTACACCGACACCTGTATCCCCGGAATCATCAGCATGATCGCCAGGATCAACACCACGAACGCGAGGCACAGGTAGTTGCCATACGGATACCACAGCGACTTGAACAGCGGTTGCACGCCCTTGCGCGCCATGTGCTGACGGAACTTGAGGTGCGAGTAGCTGATCATCGCCCAGTTGATCACCAACGTCGCGACCACCAGTGACATCAGCAGCTCAAGCGCGTTTTGCGGGATCAGGTAGTTGAGCAGCACGGCAATCACCGTCACAGCCGCGGACACCAGAATCGCCCGCACCGGAACCCCACGGCTGTCAACCCGCGCCAGGGATCGCGGCGCATCGCCCTGCTCTGCCATGCCGAACAGCATCCGCGCATTGCAGTAAGTGCCGCTGTTATAAACCGACAACGCCGCCGTCAGGACCACGAAGTTGAGAATGTGCGCCGCCGTGGTGCTGCCGAGCATCGAGAACACGTGCACGAACGGGCTGCCGCTGTAGGCGTCGCCGGATGCGTTCAAGTCACCCAGGAGTGCATCCCAAGGCGTCAGCGAGAGCAGCACCACCAGCGAGCCGATGTAGAAAATCAGGATGCGGTAGATCACCTGATTGATGGCTTTGGGGATGATGACTTTCGGCTGGTCGGCTTCGGCTGCCGTGAAACCGAGCATTTCCAGTCCGCCGAAGGAGAACATGATGAACGCCAGCGCCATCACCAGACCGCTTACCCCGTTCGGGAAGAAGCCGCCGTGGTTCCACAGGTTGCTCACCGACGCGTGGGGGCCGCCGTTGCCGCTGACCAGCAGATAGCTGCCCAGCGCGATCATGCCCAGAATGGCCACGACCTTGATGATCGCGAACCAGAATTCGGCCTCGCCGAAGACTTTTACGTTGGCCAGGTTGATGACGTTGATCATCACGAAGAACACTGCAGCCGACGCCCAGGCCGGGATTTCCGGCCACCAGTACTGCACGTATTTACCGACCGCGGTCAGCTCGGACATGCCCACCAGGATGTACAGCACCCAGCAGTTCCAGCCGGACAGAAAGCCCGCGAAACCGCCCCAGTATTTGTGTGCGAAATGGCTGAAAGACCCGGCGACCGGCTCTTCGACGATCATTTCGCCCAACTGGCGCATGATCATGAAGGCGATGAAGCCGCACAGGGCATAGCCGAGAATCATCGACGGACCCGCCGATTTGAGAACGCCCGCCGACCCCAGGAACAGGCCTGTGCCGATAGCGCCGCCGAGGGCGATCAGCTGGATATGACGGTTTTTGAGACCACGCTTCAAGTCTCCCGAATGGGACATGTGTTCGCTCATTGGATAGTCACCTTGTTGTTCTTGTCTGTGACGGAATCGAACCCGACGCGCTCATGACGCGGCGGAGTGAAACGGAGTGGGTAACCCCGAATTTTGTGGCGTCCATACGCCGATGAATCACAGAAAAAACGCGGCGCATTGTACACCGCAAACCGGCAGATGACCGCCAAAAAGCTGTGCATGCAGTCAAGGTTTGAATTTCGCCACGCCGCAATTCATCGAGCCAGGTGAAAGCACTGTGGGAGCGAAATCATTCGCGAAAAAGCGCCCAGTCATTGAGATGTGTTGGCTGTACTGGCCAATCGCGAATGAATTCGCGCCCGCAGAGGGGAATGCGTAATGTCGGACAAACAGGTCTAAGCCTGAAATCGACGAATTGCCGTGCAAAAAAAGCCAGTCACGAAGACTGGCGTTTTCCGTTTCAAGGTGTGATCACTCCGGCTTGCGACGACCGAAGCCCGGGCGTTGACCGGCACCGGCCGGGGCGCCGCGACGCTTGCCCGACGGGGTCTTGTCGTCCACCAGTTTGATGCCTGGACGCGTGGTCTTGGGCTTGGCCGGGCGTTTGTTCATCTCGCTCGGACGCTCTGCCACCGGCGTACCACGGCTGCTGTCGGTACGACCGCCAGCCGCTGGACGCGGAGTGCGCGCGGGACGACCGCTGTCAGCCGGCTTGCGGGCCGGACGCTCGCCATCGGCCAGACGCGGCTCGCGGGCAGGGCGTTCGGTCGGCGCGGCGTCCTTGGCCGGGCGCAGCTGACGCACGCGTTCGCCTTTGCCCAATGGACGCGAAGACTGACGTTGCAGACGCTCCAGCTTGTCCTTGGTCTTGGCGTTCATTTGCGGCATGGCGACTGGTTTCAGGCCGACTTCGGCACTGAGGATGTCGACTTCCTGCTGACTCATTTCGCGCCAGCGGCCCATTGGCAAGTCGGAGTTGAGGAACACCGGACCGAAACGCACGCGCTTCAGACGGCTGACCACCAGACCCTGGGACTCCCACAGACGACGAACTTCGCGGTTACGGCCTTCCATCACCACGCAGTGATACCAGTGGTTGAAGCCTTCACCACCCGGCGCTTGCTGGATGTCGGTGAACCGCGCGGGGCCGTCTTCGAGGATCACGCCGTTTTTCAGACGCAGGAGCATGTCGTCATCGACTTCACCGCGCACGCGCACGGCGTACTCGCGGTCCATTTCAAACGACGGGTGCATCAGGCGGTTGGCCAGTTCACCATCGGTGGTGAACATCAGCAGACCGGTGGTGTTGATGTCCAGACGACCGATGTTGATCCAGCGGCCTTCTTTCGGGCGCGGCAGGCGATCGAACACGGTCGGACGGCCTTCCGGATCGTCACGGGTGCAGATTTCACCGTCTGGCTTGTTATACATGATGACGCGGCGGACTGTTTCAGCCGCTTCTTCGCGCTTGATCACACGTCCATCGACGCTGATGGCATCGTGCAGATCGACGCGCTGACCCAGGCTTGCCTGTACGCCATTGACCTTGATCCGGCCTTCGCCGATCCAGGCTTCGACATCACGGCGCGAGCCGACGCCAATGCGCGCCAGCACCTTTTGCAGTTTTTCGCCTGCTGGGCCGATCTCTTTGTCCTGCTTGTCTTGTTCACTCATCTGGGCACCTCCCGGTGTGTCGAATCAGGGCGTGCGCGAGTGGGCACGGCCTGTTGCCCTGTCTCTGGCCAGAGCAAGTCTGCGGACCAGAAGGGCTGAAAACTGAAACCTCAGGCGAGTGTGGATCGCCAAAAGGTCGCGAATCATACGCTCATGGCGCGCGTTGCGCATCAGAGACTAGACGAAAATACCGCGTACGACGCCGGGGTTACTTCTTTTTCCGCCGACTGGAGCCTTTGAGCCTGATCAGACGCATTGCCGACTCAGCCAGGACTGACCGTTTCTCATCCTTGTCCATCTTCTTCCACGATTTGATCTCGCGCTTACTGCGACCGCAGCCGATGCAGATGTCGTCGTCGAATTTGCAGATGCTGATGCAGGGATCTTTGGTGCTCATGGGTTGGCCTGAACTCGGGTATACACCAGGGACAATCTGTGGGAGCCAATTCATTCGCGAAGAATCGTCAGGCGATGGATATGTGTCGACTGTACTGCCCTCTCGCGGATGAACCCGCTCCCACGGGATCGCTTTTCAACAAGAAATCGCAGGCCCAACGTAGATCGGCGCCGCGTTTATCGCGGATCGTCGTCATCCGCAGGCTCGTCTTCCAATTCAGACTCTTTTTCGGCCTCATCGAGCAATAAATCGTCGAAGTCGATTTTCAGCCCTTCTTCCATGGTGTCCAGCTCTGCCAGCAGGCTGCGGAAGCTGGTTTCGTCCCGTGGCGCTTCGGGCTCGGCTTCGCGATCCTGCTCCAGGCTGGCGTCGGCCAACGCCTGCAGATGCGCGGGGACCGGGGCATCGTCGAAGTCCAGCACCGGCTCTGCTTCCATTTCCCGCAGATCTGCCAGCGGCGGTAGCTCGTCGAGACTCTTCAGGTTGAAGTGGTCCAGAAACCCCTTGGTCGTGGCGAACATCGCCGGTTTGCCGGGCACGTCGCGGTAGCCGACGATGCGGATCCACTCGCGCTCCAGCAGGGTTTTGACAATGTTGCTGTTGACCGCCACCCCGCGCACATCCTCGATCTCGCCGCGAGTGATGGGCTGGCGATAGGCGATCAGAGCCATGGTTTCCAGCAAGGCGCGGGAATAGCGTTGCGGGCGTTCTTCCCACAAGCGGCCGACCCAGGGCGCGAACTTTTCGCGGATCTGCAGGCGATACCCCGAGGCGACTTCCTTTAACTCGAACGCCCGGTTGTCGCAGGATTTACCCAAAAGCGTCAGAGCTTTCTTGAACACTGCGGGCTCCGGGCGCTCGCCTTCCTCGAACAGCTCGTAAAGTCGTTCCACAGATTGGGGTTTACCAGAGGCCAGCAGGAAGGCTTCGAGCAGCGGCGCGAGTTCGCGGGGTTCGTTCAGATTCATCGATCAGCTCTTGCTCTTTATTCGGCTCGCGCGCGCACATGAATGACAGCAAAAGGTTCGTTCTGCACCAGCTCGACCAATTGCTCCTTGACCAGTTCGAGCACCGCCATGAAGGTCACGACTACGCCCAGCCGCCCTTCCTGCGCTGTGAACAGTTCGGCAAAGGGCACGAAACCGGCGCCCTTCAATCGCTCCAGCACGTCGCTCATCCGCTCGCGAGTGGACAGCGCTTCACGGCTGACCTGATGGCTTTCGAACATGTCGCCACGACGCAGCACTTCGGCCATGGAAATCAACAGTTCTTCCAGCGCCACATCCGGGAGCAGCTTGCGCACACGGGCTTCGGGGGCTTCGAGTTTCGGCACCACCACGTCACGACCGACTCTGTTCAGCGTGTCGATACCCTCTGCCGCAGCCTTGAAGCGCTCGTATTCCTGCAGACGTCGAATCAGTTCGGCGCGGGGGTCATCTTCTTCCTGTTCGGCGGCCTCCGAGCGTGGCAAAAGCATGCGAGACTTGATCTCGGCAAGCATTGCGGCCATCACCAGATATTCGGCGGCCAGTTCCAGACGCACGGTTTTCATCAGCTCGACATAGCCCATGTACTGGCGAGTGATCTCTGCCACCGGGATGTCGAGAATGTTGATGTTCTGTTTGCGGATCAGGTAAAGCAGCAGGTCCAGCGGGCCTTCGAAGGCTTCGAGAAAGACTTCCAGCGCATCCGGAGGAATGTACAGATCGAGCGGCATCTGCGTGACCGCCTGCCCGTAGACCATCGCGAAGGGCAACTCCTGTTGAGCGTCGGCCTGCCGGTCCAGTGCCTGGACTTCGGTCACTCGACTTCGACCCCGAACGGCGTCGGATCGCCACAACCGATGCGCACTATTTGCGGTTCGTCTTCGGACAGATTGACCACCGTCGAAGCCGATATTCCGCCTTCGCCACCGTCGATGATCAGGTCGACCTGATGCTCGAGAACCTGGCGCATCTCATAGGGATCGCTCATCGGGATGGTTTCGCCCGGCATGATCAGGCTGACGCTCATCAGCGGCTCACCCAGCTCTTTCAACAGCGCCTGAGCGATCGGATGCTCCGGCACTCGTAACCCGATGGTGCGCCGCTTGGGATGCAGCACCAGGCGCGGCACATCGCGGGTGGCGCCGAGAATGAATGTGTAGGGGCCGGGCGTGTGCGCCTTGAGCAGGCGAAAAGCGGCCGTGTCGACCTTGGCGAAGGTCCCCAATTGCGACAGATCGCAGCACATCAGGGTGAAGTTGTGTTTGTCATCCAGCTGGCGCAGACGGCGAATTCGGTCCACCGCTGTCTTGTCTTCCATTCGGCAACCCAGGGCGTAGGACGAATCGGTCGGGTAAACCACCAGCCCGCCCGCCTTGATGATGTCCACGGCCTGTTTGATCAGGCGCGCCTGCGGGTTTTCCGGATGGATCTGGAAAAATTGACTCACGGTATCTTCCTGTTCAGACGGCAGTAGGCTGCTCATGTTTGAATCGCCCCCAAAGTGGCGGCAGGTCCTCCGGTAACGGGCGATAGACGCCTATCTCGGACCAGGCGCCAGGCGCATGGAAATCACTGCCGGCACTGACCAGCAGACCGAACTCACGGGCCAGAATGGCCAGGCTGCCCACCTGATCGGCAGGCTGCAGGCCGTTGACCACTTCTATTGCATGGCCGCCCGCCTGAATGAAGTCGGCGACCAGCTTGCGGCGTTTGCTGCGGGTAAAGTCGTAATGCGAAGGGTGCGCCAGACTGACCCAGGCGCCCGCCGCGCGCAAGGTCGCGACGGTGTCTTGCAGGGTGGGCCAGTGTTGCTTGACATCCCCCAGCTTGCCCGCACCCAGCCATTTGCGGAACGCTTCGGCGCGATCTTTCACGAAACCTTCATTGACCAGGAAGTCTGCGAAGTGTGGTCGGGCCGGAGCATTTCCGCTGTCGCCAAGCGCCTGTTGCACCGCTCGGGCACCTTCCAGCGCTCCGGGCATACCTTTCATCGCCAATTTTCGGCTGATTTCTTCGGCGCGCAACCAGCGGCCGGTGTGCAATTGCTCAATGGCATCGAGCAAAGGCTTGGCATCGACATTAAAGCCATAACCCAGAATATGGATAGTGGCACCGCCCCAAGTGCAGGACAGCTCGATGCCGTCGATCAGTTGCATATCCAGCGCAAGCGCCGCCGCGCGGGCTTCTTCGAGACCTTCGATGGTGTCGTGGTCGGTCAGCGCGAGCACCCGCACGCCGTTCTCATAAGCCCGCGCGACGAGTGCCGCAGGCGCTAGCGCGCCGTCGGAGGCGGTACTGTGACAGTGCAGGTCGACATTCATAGGGGCGCTTTCGCAGTCATTGATGTTTGTTATTATGCCGCCACATCCAGCTTCTGGCTCTTACTGTGAAACAATTCATCGACTTCATCCCGCTTATTCTGTTTTTCATCGTCTACAAAATCAGTCCTCAAGCCGTCGACATCCTGGGCCACAGCTTCATGGTAGGCGGGATTTTCAGCGCCACGGCGGTACTGATCGCCAGCTCCATCGTGGTCTACGGCATCCTTTATATACAGCAGGGCAAGCTGGAGAAAAGCCAGTGGCTGACCCTCGCCGGTTGCCTGGTGTTCGGTAGCCTGACACTGGCCTTCCACAGCGAAACCTTCCTCAAATGGAAAGCGCCGGTGGTCAACTGGGTGTTCGCGCTGGTGTTCGCCGGCAGTCATTTCATCGGCGACCGGTTGCTGATCCAGCGCATCATGGGTCACGCGCTGAATCTTCCACAGGCGATCTGGACCAAACTAAACATCGCCTGGATCATATTCTTTCTGTTCTGCGGCGCGGCCAATCTGTATGTCGCGTTTACCTACCAGGAATTCTGGGTCGACTTCAAAGTCTTCGGCAGCCTGGGCATGACCCTGATTTTCCTGATCGGCCAAGGCCTCTTCCTGGCCCGTCATCTTCACGATGCCGATCCATCGACCCAGCCTTCAACAAAAAAGACAGAGGACTGAAATGCTCTACGCAATCGTAGCAACGGACGTCGCCAACTCGCTGGAAAAACGCCTCGAAGCGCGTCCTGCGCATCTTGAGCGCCTGACCGCGCTGAAAAACGAAGGCCGAGTCGTGCTGGCCGGCCCCATGCCTGCAGTCGACAGTAATGATCCGGGTGCCGCGGGTTTCACCGGCAGCCTGATCGTCGCCGAATTCGCATCGCTGAGCGCCGCACAGGCCTGGGCCGATGCCGATCCATACATAAAGGCCGGTGTCTACGATCACGTCGTGGTCAAGCCTTTCAAGCAAGTCCTGCCGTAACCTCGCCTCTGACCCGGTTTCGTTCAGAGGCCGGGTTCGCCCTCTGCAGCCCTGACTGCTCATTATTCGCATTGCTGTGCCGATACCCTGCCAAACGCCCAATAAAAACCGGCGCGCAGGTCAGGTGCCGCAAGAAAATTCAGGAGTTCAGATGCGTCTACGTCCGTGGTGTCTACTGGCGGTCGCGCTGGCCGTTTCGGCGATCAGTGTCGAGGTTCGAGCCGAGGAAACGAGTGATACCGTCAGCCGTGCCTTGCCATTGCCCAGCACCGCCAGCCAGTTGACCGACCTGCGTCAGCGTCTGGCCGACAGTGAGAAACAACGGGAAGAGTTGACCCGCCAACTGCACAATGCCGACACTGAACGTGAAAGTATTCTGGTGGGACGCCTGCGTCAGGAGAACCAAAGGCTTAAACTGCAGCTCAAAGAAGCGCAGTCGGTCATGCCTGCGCGCGTACTGACCGAGCAACAACAATGGTTCGTCACAGGGGGCGGCGTCGCGATGGTGGCCCTGTTGTGCGGTATTTTTGCCAGCGGCTGGCGTAGACAGCGTCGGCAATGGCTAAATTGAGTGAGTCATGAGCGAGCTGTTACTTATTGATGATGACCAGGAGCTGTGTGAGCTCCTGAGCAGCTGGTTGAGCCAGGAAGGTTTTGTGGTGCAGGCCTGCCACGATGGCCAGAGCGCTCGCAAGGCGCTTGCCGAAACCGCCCCTGCCGCCGTGGTACTGGACGTGATGCTGCCCGACGGCAGCGGTCTGGAACTGCTCAAGCAGTTGCGCACCGATCACCCCGACTTGCCGGTGCTGATGCTCTCGGCCCGTGGCGAGCCGCTGGATCGCATTCTCGGTCTGGAGTTGGGTGCTGACGACTACCTGGCCAAGCCCTGCGATCCCCGCGAACTGACGGCCCGGTTGCGCGCCGTGTTGCGTCGCAGCCATCCGACGGCGGTGTCCAGCCAGATCGAACTGGGCGACTTGTGTTTCAGCCCGGCCCGAGGCGTGGTCACCATCGACGATCAGGAATTCACCCTGACCGTTTCCGAGGCACGTCTGCTCGAAGCCCTGCTGGGTCAACCCGGCGAGCCTCTGGAAAAGCAGGAACTGGCGCAATTGGCGTTGGGCCGCAAGCTGACGCTTTATGATCGCAGCCTGGACATGCACGTCAGTAACCTGCGCAAGAAGATCGGGCCGCATGCCGATGGCCGGCCGCGAATCGTAGCGTTGCGTAGTCGTGGGTACTATTACGCGGTTTGAAAGACAACGTAAATTCAACTGTGGGGAGCGAATTCATTCGCCAGAGGAAGGTACATGCGACACATCTCTGCTGCATAGACGATTGCTTCGCGAATGAATCCGCTCCCACGGCGTGAGTGTTGCCCCTGTTTGAATACTTGATTGTCAGCCGCGTAGCGCGCCGCCTTTACCCAAGCTTTACGCACGCCTGACCTCGCTTGACCTTGATCTCCCTAAACTGGCCACAACCGGCACAGAGCCGGATTCGAGACAAGGAGATACACCATGCGTAAGACTCTGATGGCTTTGATGTTCGCTGCTGCCCTGCCGACTGTTGCGATGGCTGCACCTGCCGAAGGCGGCCACATGGGTGGTCCTGGCGGTCCTGGCTTTGACGGTCCTGGCATGCATCACCGCAAAGGCCCGTTCGACAAGCTGAACCTGACTCCGGAACAACGTCAGCAAGTCGGCAAACTGATGGGCGATCAATGGCGTGGTCGTTCCGAAATCACCCATAAGTACCTGGCCAAGCTTTCGCCAGCCGATCAGAAAGCCATGCAGGATGAACTGGCCGCCAAACACGCGAAAACCCAGGCCGATATCCGAGCGATGCTGACCCCTGATCAGCAGAAGACGTTCGACCAGATCCAGAAGGATCAGGCACAACGTCGTGCTGACCGCGCCGAGTTCGAAGCCTGGAAGGCGCAAAAAGCGCAAAAAGCTCAGTAAGTCAGTAACAGGCGACTGACACGGCGCTACACTCCCCGACCCGACACGCTCTCCCAGGCGTGTCGGGTTTTTCTGATTTTGAAGGGCCTGATTGACGGCCGGATTGAGGGCTTCACGTGCGTTCATTGTTCTGGCGAATCCTGGCGAGCTTCTGGCTCGCGATCGCGTTGGTGGCAGGTCTCTCGATTCTGCTGGGGCACATGCTCAATCAGGACGCGTGGATCCTCAGTCGCCATCCCGGCTTGCACAATTTGCCGCAAAAGTGGACGCAGCTTTACGAGAATCAGGGCGAAGGTCCGGCGCAGGAGTTTCTGCAGGATCTCAAGCGCAAATACCACATCGATGTCCAGGTCCTGAACGACAGCGGCGAGGCGGTGATTCCCGGAACCTTCCCCCCGCGCGCGGCTGCGTTCGAGGCGCGGCAGAAGGACGATCCTCGACAGTTGCCTTGGCGCCGTCTGACCGCTGAATACACCAGCCCGAAAAGCAGCGAAACCTATCTGCTCATTTACCGTATTCCCCATCCTGAACTGGACGCCTGGCATCGGGAAAGTCTGCTCTGGCCGCTCAGTGCATTGGGGATCGCGCTGGTGGTATTGACGCTGTTCAGCCTGTTGGTGACCCTGTCGATCACCCGTCCCTTGAGTCGTCTGCGGGGCGCGGTACACGACCTGGGCCAAACCACTTATCAACAGAACAGCTTGGCGCAACTGGCCAATCGACGCGACGAGTTTGGGGTGCTGGCCAACGACTTCAACCGTATGGGCGCGCGTCTACAGAGCCTGATCGGAAGCCAGCGCCAATTGCTGCGCGACGTATCCCACGAATTGCGTTCGCCCTTGGCGCGGCTGCGTATCGCACTGGCTTTGGCCGAGCGGGCAGCCCCTGGGGAGCGTGAAAAACTCTGGCCGCGACTCACTCGCGAGTGCGACCGGCTGGAAGAGTTGATCAGCGAGATTCTGGCGCTGGCCCGACTGGATGCCGACATGGGCAGCGCTACGCCGATTGACTTGCCGGGTCTGCTGCATCACCTCAAGGCGGAAACCGAGATGGGTGGCACCGAGCAGACCATCGAGGTCGAGTGTGAACCAGGCATTCAACTGCAAGGCTGGCCGAATGTGCTGGAGCGCGCGCTGGATAACCTGCTGCGCAACGCCCTACGCTTCAATCCGGCGGGGCAGCCGATCGAACTCAACGCGCGCTGCGAAGGGGGCGACCTGTTCGTCAGCGTGCGCGATCATGGTCCCGGTGTCAGCGCGGAGCATCTTGCGCAGTTGGGTGAACCCTTCTACCGCGCGCCGAACCAGACCGCGCCGGGTTACGGCCTGGGCCTGGCCATCGCCAAGCGCGCTGCGGAAAAGCATGGCGGGCACCTGCTGCTGGAGAATCATCCACAAGGCGGGTTCATTGCCAGCATTGTGATCCCGCGCGAAATCACCGCCTGACCTGCAACTATTGTAGGAACCGGCTTGCTGGCGAATGCGGTGAGGCAGTTACAAATACGGTGCCTGATACCTCCGCTTCGCCAGCCGGCTCCTACAGTCGATCGTGGTACAGCTTAGCCTTGCCAACCACTGACAAACTCCGCGACATCCGGCTTGGCAGCCTCGCGCGGTGGATTCTGCGGCGTACCCAGGTACAGAAACGCAATCACCTCCTCATCCGCCGCCAGGCCCAAGCCCTTGGCCAAATGGCTCGAATACGATAGCTCACCCGTACGCCACACCGCGCCAACGCCCAATGCATACGCCGCCAGCAGCACGCCATAAGCCGCGCACCCTGCGGTGATGACCTGTTCTTTCTTCGGCACCTTGAAGTGATCGGTCAGCCTGGCGATGACCACCACCACCAGCGGCGCACGCAATGGGCCAAGACGCGCTTTCTCCAGCGCCTTCTGATCCGCCCCGCCACCGCTTTCGATCAGCGCTTGGGCCAGCAGATCACCCATCCGATTACGCGCGTCACCTTCCACGGTCAGAAAACGATAGGGCCGCAAGGCGCCATGATCGGGCGCACGCAGGGCCGCGCCGAAGAGGATTTCGCGCTGTGCTGCATCTGGCGCGGGCTCAATCAGCCGAGGAACGGATACGCGATTGAGCAGTACGTCGAGCGCTTCCATTGAAAGGTCTCCTGAAAATTGATGAGGCATTGTAGTGCCGTAAACGTCTTCTTGAACTTCAATAACGGGTGACAGCAGCAATTACTTACATGACACCCGGAAAAGGCCTCGGTTTACTTGCCTTTCCCCACGGGTAGAATGGGCGCCTTTCCACCACCTGATCAGAGCGACTGAATGGCGTTGCCGACTCTCCGCATCATCGGTTTCATTATCGGCACCTTCCTCATCACCCTGGCCATCGCCATGGTCGTGCCCATGGTCACGCTGATGATCTTCGACCGCACCGGCGATATGCCGTCGTTTCTCTGGTCGAGCATGATCACTTTCATCGCAGGACTGGCGCTGGTGGGTCAGGGCCGTCCGGAGCACGTGCATCTGCGGCCAAGGGACATGTACCTGCTGACTGTCAGCAGTTGGGTCGTGGTCTGTGTGTTCTCTGCGCTGCCGTTCCTGCTGACCCAACACATCAGCTACACCGACTCGTTCTTCGAGAGCATGTCCGGCATCACGGCCACCGGCTCCACGGTACTCAGCGGGCTGGACAAGATGTCGCCAGGTATCCTCATCTGGCGTTCACTGCTGCACTGGCTCGGCGGCATCGGCTTTATCGGCATGGCGGTGGCGATCCTGCCGCTGTTGCGTATCGGTGGGATGCGCCTGTTTCAGACCGAATCCTCGGACCGCTCGGAAAAAGTCATGCCGCGCTCGCACATGGTCGCCAAGTTCATTGTGCTGGTGTACGTCGGCTTCACGGTGCTGGGCACTGTCGCGTTCTGGTGGGCGGGCATGAGCCTGTTCGATGCGATCAATCACGCAATGTCGGCAATTTCCACAGGGGGCTTTTCCACTTCCGATCAGTCCTTGGCCAAATGGTCGCAACCGGCCGTGCACTGGGTAGCGATCGTGATGATGATCCTGGGCAGCCTGCCGTTCACCCTCTATGTTGCGACCCTGCGTGGCCATCGCCAGGCGTTGATCAGGGACCAGCAGGTGCAGGGCTTTATCGGTTTGCTCCTGGTGACCTGGCTGGTGATGACCGTCTGGTACTGGTTCACCACCAATCTGCCGTGGTACGAGGCGTTGCGGCACGTGGCGCTGAACGTCACCTCGGTTATCACCACCACCGGTTTTGCCTTGGGCGACTACAGCCTGTGGGGCAATTTCGCACTGATGTTTTTCTTTTACCTGGGCTTCATCGGCGGCTGTTCCGGCTCGACGGCAGGCGGGGTGAAAGTGTTCCGGTTTCAGGTGGCATACACCCTGCTCAAGGCCAACCTCCATCAACTGATTCACCCTCGCGCGGTGATCAAGCAGAAGTACAACGGCCATCGTCTGGATGAGGAGATCGTGCGTTCGATTCTGACCTTTTCCTTCTTCTTTACCTTCACCATCTGCCTGATCGCCCTGCTGCTTTCGTTGCTGGGGCTGGACTGGATGACCGCGCTGACCGGCGCTGCGAGTACGGTGTCAGGCGTGGGGCCGGGACTGGGTGAAACCATCGGCCCTGCGGGGAATTTCTCGACATTGCCGGATGCGGCGAAATGGATTCTCTCGGTGGGGATGCTATTGGGGCGGCTGGAAATCATCACCGTACTGGTGCTGTGCATTCCGGCGTTTTGGCGGCATTGATCAACGGGCGAACTGTTCCCTGTGGGCGCGAATTCATTCGCGATTCGGTGTAATGCCCGATGAATTTCTTTCGTATGTACCTGCCTCTGGCGAGTGAATTCGCTCCCCCAGGGAGATCGGCACTTAAGCGATCGCCTTCCTGATTCGATATTCCCCCGGCGTCTCGTCGAACCAGCGGCGGAACGCCCGGAAGAAGTTACTCGGATCGGCGAAACCCAGCAGATAAGCGATTTCCAGCAAGGTCATCTGCGGTTGCGCCAGGTACTGCTCGGCCAACTCGCGCCGGGTGTCGTCGAGCAAGGTCTGAAAACTGGTGCCCTCCTCCTGCAAACGACGCTGCAGGGTGCGCTGCGACAGGTGCAGGCTCTGGGCCACCGCTTCGCGCTTGGGTTCACCCTGGGGCAAGAGTCGGCACAGCACCTGGCGTGCCTGATGGGTCACGCGAGTGCTGGCAAACCGTGCCAGAAACTCTCCGGCAAAACGATCGTGCAACCTGGCCATCGCCTCGTCCGCCGTGGGCAGCGGGGCTTCCATGTCCGCGCGTTCGAATACCAGAGCATCGTACGGAGCGTTGAAGGCCAGTGGCGCGTGGAAAAACTTTTTATAAGGATCGATGTTCTTCGGCTGATCGCCCTGGATCAGCACCTGACGCGGCTGCAATGGGCGCCCGGTCAGCCAGCCGCAGAAGGCCAGCGCGAACGCCAGAGAAGCTTCGGCGCTCTGCCGCGTCGGGGGTAAGAGATCGCCGTGGACTGTCAGAATCAGCGCATAGCCTTCGGGAAGCAGTCGGAAACTCAGGTCGGCGCTGTCGGCGATGATGCGCTGGTAACGCACCAGCCGCTCGAAGCCCTCTTTCAGGGTGCGGCTGGACATCAACGCATAGCCGGCCACGCTGAAAGACGCTGGGCGCACGACCCTGGCCATGTTCAGCCCGAGCGCCGGATTCCCGGAAAGCTCCACCGCGCGGGTCCATAGTCGAGTCATGGAATCCTGAGGAAATCGCGCGTCAGGGTTTTCCAGATCCGCATACATCAGGCCCAATTCCTTGAACAAGGCCCGACAGTCCAGGCCGTCCATTTCAAGGGATTTGACAATCCCCATCGCCCAGCTTGAAGAAGTCGTTTTTTCCATGGCCACTTCTGGATTCGGATCAGCCGCCCCCTGCGACTGATAGCCCAAGGATACTACGTTGGCACCCATTGTCACTGACTGCCGGAACGGCTCGGCTAGACTCAAGTCATTGAACCTCTGAGAGACGACCGCTGTGGATAACGTTAAAACGTTCGAGGGTTTCGCCGACTTTTACCCCTATTACCTGCAGGAGCATCGGGACAGCACGTGCCGACGCCTGCATTTCATCGGCACCACGCTGGTCCTGCTGATCATGGCGACCGCCGTGCTGAGCGCCAACTGGCTGCTGCTGTGGGTTTTGCCGCTGGCGGGCTACACGTTCGCCTGGGTTGGGCATTTCTTTTTCGAGAAGAATCGTCCGGCCACCTTCAAGCATCCGTTCTACAGTCTGCTGGGCGATTTCGTAATGTATCGGGACATGCTCAGGGGGAAGGTGCCGTTCTGATACCGGCTTATCAATCTGCCTTATGGGGTATTTGGAGATGCGACACCCCGGCCCATCTGACGAATATCGGGATGCAAGCCGCACGAAAAACGGAGCGCGACTGCTGCACCGATTCTCGAAACGGACCGATCAGCTCAACACAAACTCCACCGGCTCCAGCAACGGCGGCAGTGGCCGCACGTCCAGCGCATCGAGGACGTCGCGCTCTATGACGCGCACCAGCGCATCCAGCGGCAGGTCGTTTTCGTCGTAGCCGAAGGGGTCTTCCAGTTCGTTACCGATGGCATCCAGACCGAAAAAGGTGTAGCTGACGATGGCCATGAACAACGGCGTCATCCAGCCCAGCGGTTCGGCCATGGCGAAGGGCAGGAGAATGCAGAACAGGTAAATCGTACGGTGCAACAGCAGGGTGTAGGGGAACGGCAAGGGAGTATGTTTGATGCGGTCGCAGGTGGTCACGACCCGGCTCAGCACGCTCAGGTGATTGGCCAGCAGCGTGTAACGCCACTCGTTGATCTGCCCGGTTTCACTGGCCTGCGAACATTGCCGCCCCACCTCCCGCAGAACCCTGTCGCAGAAATTGGCGCTGTCGGCAGGCGGCAAATGACTCAACCAGGGCTGCGCGGCTTGTTGCACATCGTGGCGACGTAAAGTGGCATTCAGCGCATGGGCAAAGCCGCACAGATCGCGCAGGATGCTGCTGCGTACCGCGTCGTCCTTGATCACCTGAGTTTCGCGAATGATCGATCGGGTTTCCGTGATTACATCCCCCCACGCCTTGCGCGCCTCGTACCAGCGGTCGTAGCAGGCGTTGTTGCGAAAGCTCATGAAGATCGACAGCGAAAGACCCAGCAGGGTGAATGGCGTGGCGCTGACCTTGGCGAAGTAATCCGGGTGCAGACTCTCGATCAGCACGATGACCGCCGCCAGCAGCGTCACCATCACCGCGCGCAACGCGATACGCCGGGCAATCGAGCCCTTCAGCGCGAGCAGGACATTGAGCAGATTGGGATGAGGTCGAACGATCATCAGTCAGTCCGCGCGCGGGCTGGCACCGCGGTCGTTATGACCGAGATCGCGATCAGGATCGATATGGTCGCGCACCCGCTGTTTGAGCACCTTGGCTTCGGGAAAACCGCCATCGGCCTTGCGCTCCCAGATCTGCACCTCGTTGCAGGTGATGCGGAACACGCCACCGGTGCCGGGGATGAGCGAGACCTTGCCCAGGTCGTCGCCAAAGGTGCTGAGCAGTTCCTGCGCCAGCCAGGCTGCACGCAGCAGCCATTGGCACTGAGTGCAATAGGTGATGCTGATTTCTGCCTTGCTGCTCATGGCTCAGCCCAGCCCCGCCAGCAGGTCGCGGGCGGTTTGTTGCGGGCCGTCGTCGGAATCGTCGATCACTTCCTGCAGCAGACGGCGGGCGTCGTCGATATTGCCTTCGTCGATCAACACCTGCGCTTCGTTGATCTTGCTCAAGGGCTCTTCTTCCTCCAGATCCATCAGGTCGAATTCGGTGTCATCGGTCATGAAGCTGTCGAGGAACGCGTCGTCCATCAGATCGCTGTTGCTTTGGGCGACTGACTCCGGCTCTACCTCGAATTGCAGCTCGACCTCTGGCGTCTCTTCATCCTCGGCGAAATCGCTGAGGAACTGCTCTTCGGGCATTTCGAAGACTTCCGGCAACTGCGTGAGATCCGAAGCGAAAGTGGGGTCCAGCTCAGGTTGGGCGTCTGCGGCAGGTTTGCGCGGTGCCGGGGTGGTCTCGAATGGATCGACCAGATCCCAGTCGGCGTCCATGGACAAGTCATCGAGATTGAGCTGGAAGTCGTCGGCTGGATCAGGGTTCAGCGACGCCGCTGCGTTCTCGTCCAGCTGGGCATGCGCTTTTTCACTGGCGAGTGCTTCGTCTGCAGCGACTGCCGCGATCACTCCAGCCGCAGCTATCGGGGCGGCGACTGTGGCCGGTGTATCTACAGGTGCCGCAGCGATTGGCGCAGATACCGTTCTGAGCTTCGGATAACGGGCCCGGATTTCCTGGAGTTTTTGCGGTTCGATACCTTGGTTCAACAACACTTTTTCTTCTTCATCGAACCCGGCGATATCACCTTGTTCACCGAGCAGTTCGAGGATGCGTATACGCACGTCGGTGCGTTGCGGTTGTCGCTCCAGTGCCTCGCGAAGGATCGCCTGCGCCTCGGCAAAACGACCATAGGCGATGTAGATGCTGGCGCCGTCCAGGGCGTCGGTCGCCGCCCCCGCCAGACGTTGGCCCGCAGGCGCGGCAGCACTGGCACTCGGCGTGGCGGCGGCGACCGGGCGGGGCGTAACTGCCGGAACTTCGAATACCGGCGTCACCGTCGCCTGCGCGGGTTTGACGATTGGCTCGACAAATTCTGGCTCCAGTGCCAGCTGATTTTTGATCCGGTTGCGCCGCACTGACCAGGCCAGCGCCAGCAGCAGAACCAGAAGCAATAGCCCAGCGGCAATTGTCGTCCACGGCAGGTCGTCGTCTTCAACGGGCGGGGCGGCAGGGCGTGCGACAGGCGCCACCGGTTTGGCAGCAGGCTCGGTCTTCTGGACCGGCGCATTGGCAGGCGCAGCCGCCGGAGCCGTCACCGGAACAGTCGCGGGAGCCGGTCTGGAGGCCAATGCCTTCATCTCCGCCAGTTGCGTCTGCAATTCGATGATCTGCTTGTTCTTGGTCGCGTCGTCCTCGGCGACTTGCCTGACTTGCCCTTTCAGGTCCTCGACGGTCTTGGCCAGTTGCTGGTTTTCCATGGCCGTGGCGGTCAACTGCTCGCCAGTGCCCTGTTTCGCGGCAGGCGTTACAGGCGAGGCCGCAGATGCAGGAGCATTTGGCGCAGCAGAGGCTGTGGAGGCGGGCTTGGGTTCAGTCGCGCTGTCTGGCAGCAGCAGGCTTTGGCCGACCTTGAGCTGGCTGCGTTCACCGTTGGGGAAGGCCTGCGGGTTGAGCGCCTGAATGCCGCTGATCAACTCAGCGCTGGAAGCCTTGCTGCCCGGTGTCTGAACCCGCCGTGCGAGGCCAGCCAGGGTGTCACCGGAGACGACGGTATAGTGCTTGCCCTGCACCGCTTTGGGAGGTGCAACGGGGAGCCGGGATTGATCGGTTCTATTCTCTGTCGACGGAGATTGCGCACGGCTGCGGGTTGCAGCCAGGCCAGCAGGTGAAGTCGGCGGATCCAGCAACACAGTGTATTCGTGCAACTGATCGCCGTTGGGACGAGCCAGCCGCACCACGAAGTCCAGATAAGGCTCGGTCACCGCCTTGTGCGATTCAACATGCACCACGGCACGGCCACCACGAATAACCGGGGTGAAACGCAGGTCGTTGAAAAAGAACACTCGCTCGACGCCGGCTTTGGCAAATTCTTCTGCCGGAGCAAGCGTCACCACGATCTCTTCAGGGCTCAGACCGGCAGCCTCGATCAATTCGATGTCAGCGTTGAAAGGCTGACCCAGCGCCGAATGCAACGTGATATCGCCAAGGCCGAGCGCCGCCGCCATGGAGCTGTGCAGCAGGGACGCCGAGGCAACTGCCAACGTCAGCAACCCTGCGCGAAGACCCGACTGAACGCGAAATGACCCGTGACTCTCGCGCCGACTACCGGCCTGAAGACTCTTCAGCATGCGAACCCTTATGAGGCAGGCTTCCCTGCAAATTTCTTTTTGCGGACACCATGCCCGAGCAAAATCAGTATGGGTGCAAATAGAACAGGATGTTTCGACAGGTTCAACGTATTTGTCGCAGGCATTGAGCCATATCGTCAGGATTTTTCCAGATTGGCCAGAATTTTCGAGTGGACGTGGAGGCATACGCGCAGGTCTTCATCATCGATGCCCTCGAACAGCTCATGGCGCAGTGCGGTGGCGATGGTCTCGATCTTCTCGATCAGCGGCCGGGCGGTGTCGCCCAGCAGTATCTTCTTCGCACGACGATCTTCCAGGACCGCTTGACGCCGAACCAGCCCCTGACTCTCCAGACTGTCGAGCAAGCGGGCCAGGGTCGGCCCCTCGACGCCCACGCTTTGCGCCAGTTCGCGTTGGGTCGGCGGCTCTGCGAATCGTGAAAGGTGCAGCAGAACCAGCCAGCGCGCCTGGGACAATCCCAGATCAGCCAGGCGGCGGTCAAGCTCGGCACGCCAGCCTCGGGACAGATTGGCCAGCTGCATGCCAAAGCGGTGTTCTTCTGTTAACGGCATAGGTAACTCAATGGTTAAAGACTATTGCTAATTAATAGGCAGCTAATCATGGAGATACCGGCGAGGCAAGTAGCCAGATGTGGTGTTTCGTCGCACGAAAGCGCGGCAGACCGGAGTGCGGCGCATTTGGCGTGGGGTAAATGGGGTCTTCACAGATTGTCGGTGCGACGCTGATCGAGTAGGAGCCGGCTTGCTGACGAACCCGGTGGTCAGGCAACACATCCGTCGTTGACCCGCCGCATTCACCAGCAAGCCGCCTCATACAGCGAGATCGGCCGAGGCTAAACCTCAAACTCGGACTGCAACGCCGCGCGCACGCAGTACAGCACGCCCTCAGGAACGCGGCCGGTAAACATTTCAGCGATGGCGACCACCGGCGGCAGTTCGCCCTCACCGTCAAGAAAGGCGTCCTGAATCTCGCTGAGCAGGTCTTCCGGCAGATCCAGCGCCTGATCCAGCGACAATTGCTGCTTGCCAATCGCTTCGGCCAGCATTGTGTAGACGTTCTTTTCCGAGCACTGCAACTGACCGGCGATCTGCATCGGGGTCATGCCGGCGCGGGCCAGGCTGATCAGCTCGTGGCGCAGATCGGTAACCACCCGGGGCGCAGGCGCCGTACCGCCGAGCACTTCCAGGAACGCCTCGCCATACCGCTCCAGCTTGCGCGCGCCGACGCCGCTGACCCGGCCCATTTCCGCCATGGTGCCGGGCTGGCTGCGCAGCATTTCCAGCAGAGTCGAATCCGGAAAAATGACATACGGCGGCACACCATGCTCCTCCGCCAGCTTGCGCCGCAGCGCGCGCAGGGCTTCCCACTGTTCGCGCTCTTCGCCACGTACCAGTTGGCTGGCCGGACTGCCCGAGGCTTTTGGCGTGGTCTGGGGTTTGAGGTCACGACGCAACTGCAAGCTGACCTCGCCGCGCAGCAGCGGGCGGCATGTATCGCTCAGCCGCAGTCCGCCATAGCCTTCAAGATCAATGTCGGCCAGGCCGCGGGCTACCAATTGACGAAACAGGGAGCGCCAATCGCTTTCACTACGACCTTTGCCGACGCCGAAGACCGCCAATTTCTGATGGCCGAAGCTCTGCACCTTGTCGTTTTCCTTGCCCAGCAAAACGTCGACCAGATGCCCGACGCCATAGCGCTGACCGGTGCGGTAAATCGCCGACAACGCCTGGCGCGCGGGTTCGGTGGCATCCCAGGTCTGCACGCCATCGACGCAGTTGTCGCAATGCCCACAGGGATTGGGCATGTCTTCGTCGAAATAGGCGAGCAGCGCCTGACGTCGACAGCGGGTTTCTTCACATAAGGCCAGCATGACATCGAGCTTGTGATGCTCGACGCGCTTGTGGCGCTCGTCACCTTCGGAGTTCTGCAGCATCTGCTTGAGCATCAGCACGTCCTGCAGCCCGTAGGCCATCCAGGCATCGGCCGGCAGACCGTCGCGCCCTGCCCGGCCGGTTTCCTGATAGTAGGCTTCCAAGGATTTGGGCAAATCCATGTGCGCCACGAAACGCACGTTGGGTTTGTCGATGCCCATGCCGAAAGCGATGGTCGCAACCATGATCAGGCCTTCTTCATTAAGGAAGCGACGCTGATTCTCGGAGCGGGTCTCGATGGGCAGACCGGCGTGGTACGGCAGTGCCGGGTAGCCGTTGTCGCTGAGAAACGCGGCGGTTTCCTCGACCTTCTTGCGCGACAGGCAGTAAACGATGCCTGCATCGCTGCGGCGCTCGGAGAGAAACGCCAGCAGCTGTTTGCGCGGCTGTTCCTTGGGCACGATGCGGTAAAAGATATTCGGACGATCAAAGCTTGAGAGGAAACGCTCGGCGTTCTGCAAATGCAGGCGCGTGACGATCTCTTCGCGGGTGCGCTTGTCAGCGGTGGCAGTCAGGGCGATGCGCGGCACGTCCGGAAACAGCTCGGCGAGTTGCCCAAGTTGCAGGTATTCCGGGCGGAAGTCATGACCCCATTGCGAGACGCAGTGGGCTTCGTCGATGGCGAACAGAGCGATCTTCAGATTTTGCAGAAACGCCAGCATGCGTGGCTGAACCAGTCGCTCTGGTGCCAGATACAGCATTTTCACTTCGCCCAGGCGGATCCGGTTGGCCAGATCGCGCTGTTGTTCGGCGCTCAGGGTCGAATTCAGTGCGGCAGCAGACACGCCGAGTTCTTCGAGCGTCGCCACCTGATCGTCCATCAGGGCAATCAACGGAGAAACGACTACTGCCAGCCCATCGCGCAACAGGCCGGGCACCTGAAAGCACAGGGATTTGCCGCCGCCGGTCGGCATCAGCACCAGAGCATCACCACCATTGGCCACGCGCTCGATAATGGCACCCTGGCGACCACGGAAGCTGTCGTAGCCGAAGATGTCTTTAAGTACGCGTTGAGCCTGGTCGAGCATAAATACCCCGGATGGTGCCGCAGCAGCGGGTGAAGATTCGCTGTCGAAAATCGCAAAGCGCGGCAGTATACCGGAGCGCTTCAGACGATAGGACAGCGGTGACACCAGCGGTCGAAAATTAACGCAATGCCGATTCTGTAGGCCTCGCCGCTGGCGCGCGGAGCCCTCAGGGCCTAGAATTCAGCATCGTTTATTTCCAAGGTAGTCCTTCCATGTCCTTCGCTGAGCAATTACACCGCCTGCAAGCCTTCCTCGACGCCGATGAGCTGCATGACGAAGCGCTGGACTATGTAGCCGCGCATGGCTACCTGACCGCGCTGTCGATCTGTGCCGAAACGGTGCCTGACCGGGAATGGATCGACGCGCTGTTCGCCGAGCCGCCGCATTACGCCGATCAGGCCCAGCACGAGGAAATCGAATCCACGCTGATCAAGCTCAAAGAACACATCGCACGTCAGCTGGCGTCGGATGAAGAATTCGAGCTGCCTTGCGATCTGGACCTGGGCGACGACCCGGATGATTCGGAATTGCGCGGCTGGTGCATCGGGTTCATGGAGGGCGTGTTCCTGCGGGAAGCGGCGTGGTTCGAAAATGATGAGGAAGAAGTCAGCGAGATGCTGCTGCCGATCATGGTCGGTTCGGGTCTGTTCGATGAGCAGGCTGAGTTCGCCGATATCGCTGCCGATGCGAATCTGATGGATGACATGATCGTGCAGATTCCTGAAGCGCTGACCGCGCTGTATCTGTTGCTCCACGCGCCGGATGAAAAACCCGCGATCCTCAAGCCTCGCCATCATTGAGCCGGCGCCTATGGCGCATGGTAGCTCTGATGATTCACCCCGTACGAGTCGCTCCCGGCTCGTACGTTATTTTCTGCAAGGGGTCGGCTGGCTGAGTGTGGCGCTTGGCGTGATCGGGGTCTTTCTTCCGGTGTTGCCGACTACGCCTTTTCTTCTATTGGCCGCAGCCTGTTTTGCGCGCAGTTCTCCTCGTTTCTATCACTGGCTGGTCGATCATCCTCGGCTCGGTCCTTGGATTCGTGGGTATCTGGAGGGCAACGGGATTCCGCTGAAGGGGAAGGTTTATGCGATCGGGCTGATGTGGGTGAGCATCGGGTTTTCGTGCTGGCTGCTGCCGTCGGTCTGGGCGCGGGGGGTTATGGTGGTCAGCGCAGTGGGGGTGACGGTTTATATCTTGCGGCAGAAGACGTTGCGGCGGTGATGTTTGTTTTGCTCTTCGGGCTGGGTTTAGCGGCTCGGGGACGGTGTGAATAACCGTTATCGGGGGGTGCTTGCGCCTAGCTAGGCCTCTCCTTCGTCCGGATTCCCTCACCCCGACGACGCTCCGTGCGCTCGGCCTGCGCCCAAGTCGCGATTTGCGGCGTCTGGGCCGCCGCGCAGGAAGAGCAAAAAGCAAAGCGTGCAGGCTGGAGCTAACGCTCTGCGCATTTCTAATGCCGAAGACACCTCTTCGCTACACCCCGATTTACTGTAGGAGCCGGCTTGCTGGCGAATGCGTGGGTCAGTCACAGATGTGTTGTCTGACAC
>NZ_JBOICF010000104.1:0-13762 GCF_050739935.1 Pseudomonas sp.
TCGCCAGCAAGCCGGCTCCTACAGGCTCAACAGCGCCCTTGAGACCGGGGATCCCAAGAGCGTATGGCGATTACAACTTGGCTTTAACCGCCGTCAGCCCGTCTTTGTCATCGATGGTTTTCACGCCGTCGAGCCACTTATCCAACACTGCCGGATTGGCCTTGATCCAGGCCTTCACTGCGTCAGTGTTGCTGACTTTTTTACTGTCGACTTCCTGCATGATGCTGTTTTCCATGTCCTGCGTGAACGTCAGATTGGAGAACAGCTTGGCGACGTTCGGGCAGGCGTCGGCGTAGCCTTTGCGGGTCACGGTGTAGACGCTGCCGGTGTCGCCGAAGTACTTCTCGCCGCCCTTCAGATAGTGCATGCCTTTGATCTGCACATTCATCGGGTGCGGGGTCCAGCCGAGGAAGACCACGAACTCGTTTTTCTTCACGTTGCGCTTCACTTCGGCCAGCATCGCCTGTTCGCTGGACTCGACCAGCTTCCAGTCGCCCAGGTCGAACTCGTTCTTCTTGATGATCTCCTGAATCGACGCGTTGGCCGGAGCCCCGGAGCCGATGCCGTAGATCTTCTTGTGGAACTTGTTGGCGAATTTGTTCAGGTCCTCGAAGTTGTGCACGCCTGCGTCATAGACGTAATCAGGTACGGCCAGAGTGAACTCAGTGCCTTCCAGATTCTTCGCGTACTGCGTCACATCGCCCGTGGCGATGAACTTGTCATAGAAGCCCTGTTGCGCTGGCATCCAGTTGCCCAGGAAAACGTCCAGCTGACCGTCCTTCAAACCACCATAGGCAATCGGCACTGCCAGCGTATCGACCTTGGCCTTATAGCCCAGGCCGTCGAGCAGAAAGCCCGCCGTGGCGTTGGTCGCCGCAATGTCGCTCCAACCCGGATCGGCCATCCTGACCGTACTGCAGCTTGCATCGGCGGCGTATGCAACGACGCTGCTCAAGCTCATCCCCGTAACCGCCAGCGTCGCGAACAACTTCTTCATGGTGTGCCCCTTTTTGGTTTTCTGGATGTTGGCAGGGTTCAAGGTTGTGGATAACGGGCCTTGCGCTCCAGATCGTCTAGATCGATATGGTTGCGCATGTATTGCTGACTGGCGTCTACCAGCGGCTGGTGATCCCAACTCTTCAGCTTGCCGAGGGCCAGTGACTCGGCGACGAAACGCCGACGACGCTGGCTGGCGAGCACCTGGTGGTGTATCGCCGGAATGTCCCACTTGGCCTTTGCCTCGGCCAGGAACGCGTTGAACAGCTCGCGATGAGCCTCAGACTGGCTCAACTCTTCCTGCTCTTTCGGATCGTTGTACACGTCATACAGCAGACATGGGTCCTGCTCCGAATAAATGAATTTGTAAGCGCCGCGACGAATCATCATCAACGGGCTGTTGGTGCCTTCGGCCATGTACTCGCCGAACACTTCATCATGACCCGCTTCGCCCTGCAGATGCGGCAACAACGAACGTCCATCCAGCGGCAGACCGGCTTCCAGATCGCCTTCGGCCAGCGCGACAAAGGTCGGCAACAGGTCGGCGGTGGATACGGCAGCCTTCACGCGAGCGGCCTTGAATTGCCCCGGAGCGTACACCAGCAGCGGCACGCGGGCGGACATTTCAAACCAGTGCATTTTGTACCAGAGGCCGCGCTCGCCCAACATGTCGCCGTGGTCGCCCGAGAACACGATGATGGTGTTGTCGGCCAGGCCGGTGTCTTCCAGGGTTTTGAGCAACTTGCCAACGTTATCGTCGATATAGCTGCACGCGCCAAAATAGGCACGACGGGCATCGCGGATCTTGTTTTCCGGCAGCGGCTTGTTCCACAGATCGAAGACCTTGAGCAGACGCTGGGAATGTGGGTCCTGATCGGCCTGGGCAGGGGGTGCTGGTGGCATCGGAATCTCGTCGTCGTTGTAGAGATTCCAGTACTCCTTGGGAATGGTGTATGGGTCGTGGGGGTGAGTCATCGACACCGTCAGGCAGAACGGCTGATCACCGTCCTCACGCACATGATCGAACAGGTATTGCTGGGCCTTGAACACCACTTCTTCGTCGAAATCGAGCTGATTGGTCCGAACGCATGGGCCGGCCTGTAGCACCGACGACATGTTGTGATACCAGGTCGGGCGCACGTCCGGTTCGTCCCAATTGACCGCCCAGCCATAGTCAGCCGGGTAGATGTCGCTGGTCAGGCGTTCTTCGTAACCGTGCAATTGATCGGGGCCGCAGAAATGCATCTTGCCAGACAGCGCCGTGTGGTAACCCAGGCGGCGCAGGTAGTGAGCATAAGTCGGGACGTCGGCAGGGAAATCAGCCGCATTATCGTAAGCACCGATCTTGCTCGGCAGCTGACCGCTGACTAGGGTAAACCGAGACGGTGCGCATAGTGGGCTGTTGCAATAGGCAGCTTCGAATACCACGCCCTCAGCGGCGAGGCGGCTCAGATTCGGCATTTTAATTGAAGATGACGCGTAAAACGGCAACATCGGCGCGGCCATCTGATCGGCCATGATGAAAAGAATATTCTTGCGCTTCATATCTTCGCGGCATTCCATAGTGAATATTTATGCGAAATTGCTGTTCCAGAGGATGGGACCCTTAAGATCAGCGGTAAAGCCCACAGAACGCAATGCCTAGGATAAGCCAGCCTTATGTTTAATTCCCTCGGTGATATGTCATTGGACCTGCTGCGCGGTTTCGAAGCAGCCGCGCGTCTGCGCAGTTTCACGGCGGCCGCCGTAGAACTTGGCACCACTCAGCCGGCCATTAGCCAGCAAATCAAAAGATTAGAAGAACAACTGGCAACGCGCCTGTTTGACCGGATCTACCGCGGCATCGAACTCACCGACGCTGGCGAGATTCTGTTCAATCATGTGCAGGCCGGATTGCAGTCGATGGATGCCGGGCTGAGCCTGATCACAGATCAGCATCAGCATGAAGTACTTCAGGTCGCGACCGACTTCGCCTTCGCCGCATACTGGTTGATGCCGCGTCTGCATCGCTTCCACAAAGACAACCCCGACGTAGATGTCAGCCTGGTGACCAGCGAGCGCAGCCACAGCATGCTGCGCGCCGATATCGATGTCGCTGTGCTGTTTGGCGACGGGCGATTCAAACAGGGGGAAAGCCATTGGCTGTTCAGCGAGGAAGTGTTCCCGGTGTGCAGCCCAAAATTGCTCGCCGGGCGTGACCTGCCCCTGCCCGCCGAGGCGTTGAAGGAGTTTGCGCTGCTGCATTTGCGCGGTGAAGGCGGCAATAACTGGTTCGACTGGGCCGGCGTGTTCCGCATCCTGAACATCGCCCAGATGCCTGCGCCGGGTCAGTTGCGATTCGACAATTACACGCTGCTGATTCAGGCCGCGATCGGCGGTCAGGGCGTGGCGATCGGTTGGCGGCATCTGGTCGATGATCTGCTGGAACAGGGTTTGTTATGCCGCCCGATCGCGGCCACGGCAATCTCCGCCTACGGCTATTACATCGTCCTGCCGCAGCGCAAACGTCGGGTGCAAATTGTGCAGCGATTTGTCGATTGGCTAAAAATTGAGCAGGCGTTGAGCGGGGATTCATTGATCGGCAAGCCGTTGCCATCGATTGCGGTGTAAGTCATCGCCGTTTTTATTCGCTCCAGGGTGGCGGTGTGGTTTATCCGTGGAAGCGAATTCCTACGCGAGGTCGGTTCAAACAACAAAATTCACATACTGGCGCACATGCAGGTTGAGCTTGAGTTCATCCGCGATACCGGCAGCCACGCGGCCCAGCACCTCCAACGGCACCTCCAGCCCTGGCTCCACGGTTCCCGCAGTCTGGCTGAAATGCTCGATGCTCAGCCCTGCCACACCTTGCGGCGCGCTGACCAGCGTCCAGTTAGCGTCGCTGTTGCGCAATGAGTCGACGATCAGTGCCGATGCCTGGAATTGATCGAGGTTGGGGTCCTGGTAATCGGCCAGCGGCTGGTCTGGCAACAGCTGAATGTCGGCGACCAGGATCAGCCGTTTGATTTGCATGCGCCGCAGGCAGGTCAGCATTGTCTGCGTAGCGATGAGTTGCTCTTCGGGCTTCAGGTTTTTTGGCTCGCGTTCATGGGCAGGCCCCACGGGAAAAATCTTCGCGTCGAGCAGGACGATTACCGCCGAACAGCCTGCAATGCTCTCGCATACCCTGTCGGCGCTGAACAGGTTTCCGGCCTTGGTACGCAGACCTGGACGCGGGGCCAGCACATTAAGGTCGTCCACAATGGCGATGACTTCATGCTGGCAGCGCAGCAGTTCAGCCATCAACGCGCTGCCAAAGCTGCTGATGGCGCCGAACAAAGCAACCTTCATCACCGGCGTTTCTGCATTCTTCATGGCGTTTGCTCCGGGACTGTGGATAACTCTCGTTCTTTGAGACTAGCAGCAACGCGGCTGGCACCCTGAGGAGAACCGGACATGTCATCAGTCGAGACTTATCACGCTCACGTTTATTTCGATGCCCAGACAATCGAGCAGGCGCGGGCGCTATGCGAGAGCGTGGCGGCGAAATTCGATATTCGCATGGGGCGGGTGCATGAGCGGCCCGTAGGCCCGCACCCGGACTGGAGCTGCCAGTTGGCGTTCGCTCATTCGCAATTTGCCGATGTGATGCTGTATCTCGCGCTGAATCGAAACGGGCTGGTGATCTTCACTCACCCGTCGACTGGCGATGATCTGGCCGACCACACCGAGCATGCGATCTGGATGGGCGAGGTGCGAAAACTGAACGTGGGGATGTTCAGCAAGTGAGCAGCGAACGCAATCCGCCTGTGGGAGCGACTTCATTCGCGAGAGGCCAGTACATCCGATAAATATGCTACGGATGTACCACCGCATCGCGAACGAGTTCGCTCCCACAGCTTTGTCCCATGCGCCTGGCAAATGCCTCAGTTCAACACACCCTCCAGAATCTCGTAGACGATCCCGCTGCCAATCGCGACCAGTGCGATGTCCGGGCCGAGGCGGCGCCATTCGTAGCCATCGTAACGCGGCAGGTACTGCTGCGAGCGAGCATCCAGACGCCGGCCATAGCCGCTTGGCAGCGGGCGGCCTTTCACGACATGCACACCAGGCGGCAGCGGCTGGCCACGTCCGATAACATCTCGATGTTCCTGAATCGTGCGCCGAACGTCACCAAAGTCTTCAGGCGGACGCCCCCCGCGACGATCATCGCCACGGTCGTCAGCACGATGGTCATCACCGCGGTCATCGCCTCGATTGTCCTGCGGACTACCTTGTCGGCCACGCTCCTCATGCTGGCCGGCGCCACGGTCGTCATGGCCGCCACGTTGATCTGGAGGCGCTGCGTGTACCAGCGCGCTGGCACTGACCATCAACACGCCCAACCCTGCGATCAAACGATTCGAGACTTTCATGTAGCGCGCTCCTAAGCGAATTCAATTCAGCAAAAAGGGGTTCAGAACCTGGTCCTGAACCCCTTTGCTGTGCTGCTTAGTCTGCTAACTGAGGCGTAGATTCCTCTGTATCAGGAACTTTACCTTCAGGACGCACGAGCCTTACGAACGCCTTCGGACAGCTCCGAGCAGAGCTTCAGCACGTTGCTGACCGCTTCATCTGGCGACTGCGCATTGGCGATGTGATCGATCAGTGCCGAGCCGACGACTACGCCGTCTGCAACGCGAGCGATAGCTGCGGCCTGATCGGGCGTACGAATACCGAAACCAACGCTGATTGGCAGATCAGAGTGACGACGCAGGCGCGCCACCGCTTCCTTGACGTGATCGATGGTCGCCGAACCTGCACCGGTCACACCGGCCACCGAGACGTAGTAGACGAAGCCCGAACTGCCGTTGAGTACGGTCGGCAGGCGAACGTCGTCAGTGGTCGGCGTGGTCAGGCGGATGAAGTCCAGGCCGGCGTCCTGCGCAGGGTCGCACAACTCGCCGTTATGCTCGGGCGGCAGGTCGACCACGATCAGGCCGTCGACGCCCGACTCACGAGCTTCAGCGATGAAACGCTCGACCCCGTAGTTGTGGATCGGATTGTAGTAACCCATCAGCACCAGAGGCGTAGTGCTGTCTTCTGCCCGGAACTCGCGCACCATCTGCAAGGTTTTCGCCAGATTTTGCTTGGCGTTCAGCGCGCGAATGTTGGCCAGCTGAATCGCCGGGCCGTCAGCCATTGGATCGGTGAAGGGCATGCCCAGCTCGATCACATCGGCACCGGCTTTGGGCAGACCCTTGAGGATCGCCAGGGAGGTGTCGTAGGCCGGGTCGCCCGCGGTGATGAAGGTCACCAGCGCGGCGCGGTCTTGTTCTTTCAGCTCGGCAAAACGGGTTTGCAGGCGGCTCATCAGTGTTTCTCCTGCTTGGACAGATCCAGATGGTGCATGACGGTTTGCATGTCCTTGTCACCGCGTCCGGACAGGTTGACCACCATCAGGTGATCCTTGGGCAGCGTCGGTGCGCGCTTGAACACTTCGGCCAGGGCGTGGGCGCTTTCCAGCGCCGGGATGATGCCTTCCAGACGGCAGCATTGGTGGAATGCGGCTAAGGCTTCGTCATCGGTGATCGAGGTGTATTCGACGCGACCGATGTCATGCAACCAAGCGTGTTCAGGGCCAATGCCGGGATAGTCCAGACCTGCTGAAATCGAGTGGGCGTCGATGATCTGGCCGTCGTCGTCCTGCAACAGGAAGGTGCGGTTGCCGTGCAGCACGCCTGGTACGCCGCCGTTCAGGCTGGCAGCGTGCTTGCCGGTTTCAATGCCGTGACCGGCCGCCTCGACCCCAATGATGCGCACAGTAGTGTCATCCAGAAACGGGTGGAACAGGCCCATGGCATTGGAGCCGCCGCCAATGCACGCCACCAGACTGTCCGGCAGACGGCCTTCCTGTTCTTGCAACTGCTCGCGAGTCTCTTTGCCGATCACGGCCTGGAAATCACGAACCATCGCCGGGTAAGGGTGCGGGCCGGCGACAGTGCCGATCAGGTAGAAGGTGCTATCGACGTTGGTTACCCAGTCACGCAGCGCTTCGTTCATCGCGTCTTTCAGGGTGCCGGTGCCAGCCACGACCGGGATCACGGTGGCGCCCAGCAGCTTCATACGGAACACATTCGCCTGCTGGCGCTCAATGTCGGTGGTGCCCATGTAGATCACGCACTCCAGACCGAAACGCGCAGCGACTGTGGCAGTAGCCACGCCGTGCATGCCCGCGCCGGTCTCGGCGATGATGCGTTTCTTGCCCATGCGCCGTGCCAGCAGGATCTGGCCGATGCAGTTGTTGATCTTGTGCGCGCCGGTGTGGTTCAGCTCTTCGCGCTTGAGATATATCTTGGCGCCGCCGCAGTATTCGGTCAGACGCTCGGCGAAATACAGCGGGCTTGGACGACCGACGTAGTCGCGCTGGAAGTAAGCCAATTCCTTGAGGAATGCAGGATCTTCTTTCGCCGCTTCGTACTCGCGGTTCAGATCAAGGATCAGCGGCATCAGAGTTTCGGCAACGTAACGACCGCCGAATGCGCCGAACATGCCGCGGGCATCTGGGCCGTTTCTGTATTGGGTCTGGGTCATGGTGAAGACCTCCGAGGTGACGAATAGGTGAGCCGTTGAGGCAGTGAACACACTTTAACCAGCGCCATGTCCGATGAAAACCGATAAGATCGCGGCAACCTGTCAGAAAAACTCACAGATACCATGAGCCGAGACCTTCCCCCGCTTAATGCCCTGCGCGCGTTCGAAACCACTGCCCGCCTCAACAGCGTCAGTCAGGCTGCTGAACAACTACACGTAACCCATGGTGCCGTCAGCCGCCAGCTGAAAGTGCTGGAAGAGCATCTGGGTGTGAGCTTGTTCAGCAAGGACGGGCGCGGCCTTAAACTCACAGATGCAGGCGTCAGGCTGCGCGATGCCAGCGGTGAGGCATTCGATCGCCTGCGCGGCATCTGTGCCGAATTGAGTCAGGGCAGCGCGGACGCGCCCTTCGTGTTGGGCTGCTCGGGCAGTCTGCTGGCGCGCTGGTTCATTCCGCGATTGGGCCGGCTGAATGCCGATCTGCCGGACTTGCGCCTGCATTTGTCTGCCGGTGAAGGTGATCTTGATCCTCGGCGGCCGGGTCTGGACGCGTTGCTGGTGTTCGCCGAACCGCCCTGGCCTGCTGATATGCAGGTCTTTGAACTGGCAAGCGAACGCATTGGTCCTGTGTTGAGCCCTCGTTTCGCGCGATTCGAATCATTGCGTCATGCGCCGCCGGAGGCGCTGATCGATGAGCTGTTGCTGCATACCATGTCGCGCTTGCAGGCCTGGCCGAGCTGGGCGATACAGAACGGCATCAATCCCGACGCGCTTAGTTACGGTCAGGGGTTCGAGCATCTTTATTACTTGCTGGAAGCGGCTGTATCGGGGCTGGGAGTTGCAATTGCGCCTGAACAACTAGTGGCCGACGACCTGAGGGCTGGACGCCTCGCTGCGCCATGGGGTTTCAGTGAAACCCCGGCGCAACTGGCGTTATGGGTACCTAAACGTGCCGCTGACGGGCGTGCACAGCAGCTGGCTCAATGGCTGAGGCGGGAGCTGGCGCATTCAGGTGGGGTGTAATCAGTTACCGCGTTTGCACAGCAGATAGGCTGCCAGCAGGCCGATCGCGCCAACGGCGACACCGGCTGTAGTCCATGGGTGCTCCTGCGCGTAGTCACGAGTAGCCACGCCGGTTTCGCGGGTCTTCACCTTGACGTCTTCATAGACATCGTTCAACAGGCTGCGTGAATGGCCTAGCGCGCTTTCGGCATTGGCTTTGAGGGTCTTCAGGGTTTTGCGCGACTCGTCCGAAGCGTCCGACTTCAAGCTCTCCAACGACTTGAGCAGACTTTCGATCTCAGCTTCCATACTTTGCAAAGACGCTTTACGGGATGACGTGAATGCCATGATTTGACTCTCCTGCAGTGATGAGTGGCGTGTGTTGATTCCGACTACAGGGTTTTCAGAAAGTGCAGTGCGGTTTCGCAGAGCCTTTTATTTGTGAACTTTTCGGCCGCTTTCCACGACAGACGTAGAGAGCAAATTCACTGCTACGCTCCCATAGAAGCCCACTTGGAGAACTGCCATGTCTGATCACCACACCTACAAGTTGCTTGAACTGGTCGGCTCGTCGACTACCAGCATCGATGACGCGATCCAGAATGCAATCGCCCGAGCGGCCGAAACCGTGAAATTGCTGGAGTGGTTCGAAGTGCTGGAAACTCGAGGTCACATCAAGGACGGCAAGGTCGCGCACTTTCAGGTGACTCTCAAAGTAGGCTTCCGCCTTGATAACAGTTGATGAACTTTTGAATTGGCTGAATGCCACAACCTTCGCTATACATACCGCGCTGTCGTGATTTCGACGCGAGGATCATGTGATGGGGCCGCTTTTTTCGAGCGGCCTTTTACTTGAAAGCGCCTGACGAGGGAGTGTGACCGATGAAGAAGATTCTTTTAGCGGTAGGGTTGTTGAGCATTGCGGGCACCACCATGGCAGCCGGTAAATCGTGCGATGACGTTAAGGCGGACATCGATGCGAAAATCAAAGCCAAGGGCGTGGTGTCCTATACGCTGGAAGCTGTGGATAAAGGCAGCGCGGCTGACGGCAAAGTCGTCGGCACCTGCGAAGGCGGTAGCAAGGAACTGGTTTATAAACGCGGCTGATCTGGCCCGTCGCACCAATAAAAAACCGACGCATTGGCGTCGGTTTTTTGTGGCTGACTCAATGGCGATATTCGATTTCCAGCCTGACCCAACCTTTGTGGGAGCTTGCTCACGAAAGCTGACTGTTAGCCTCTGCATGAGCTGTGGATGTACTGGCCTCTCCGTGAGCAAGCTCACCCACAGCTTATTCAGGGTTCATTGGAAAGCAGTCCATCGCGGCGATGGCATGAAACATCAGCCTTTCGCCAGTTGCCCCAGAATTTCGTACGAACGCAACCGATCCGCATGCTCGTACATGTCACAGGTAAAAATCAGCTCGTCAGCGTCAGTCTGCTCCAGCAACACATCCAGCTTGGCGCGGATCTTTTCCGGGCCGCCGACCATTGCAATGCCGAAGAAGTCCATTACTGCCTCGCGCTCATGGGGCAGCCACAAGCCATTCATGCTCTCGACCGGTGGCTTTTGCATAAGGCTTTGTCCGCGGATCAGACTGAGAATGCGCTGATACACCGAAGTCGCCAGGTATTCAGCGCGCTCGTCGGTATCGGCGGCGGCCAGCGGCACACCGAGCATCACATAGGGCTTATCGAGCACCGCCGAAGGCTGGAAGTGATTGCGATAGACGCGAATCGCCTCATGCATGAAACGCGGCGCGAAGTGCGAGGCGAAGGCGTACGGCAAGCCGCGTTGCCCCGCCAGTTGCGCGCTGAACAGGCTTGAGCCCAGCAGCCAGATCGGCACGTTGGTGTTGCTACCTGGCACGGCGATGACCCGTTGATGGGCCTGGCGCGGGCCAAGGTAACTCATCAATTCCGCAACATCGTCCGGGAAGTCGTCGGCGCTGCCGGAGCGTTCACGGCGCAAGGCACGGGCGGTCATTTGATCGGAGCCAGGCGCGCGGCCCAGGCCCAGATCGATACGACCGGGATAGAGGCTGGCCAGGGTGCCGAACTGTTCGGCGATCACCAGCGGCGCATGATTAGGCAGCATGACGCCGCCCGAGCCCACGCGAATGGTCGAAGTGCCGCCAGCCAGGTAGGCCAGCAACACCGAGGTCGCGGAACTGGCAATGCCGTCCATGTTGTGGTGCTCGGCAACCCAGAAACGGGTGTAACCCCATTTCTCGACGTGTTGAGCCAAGTCCAGCGAGTTGCGCAACGATACCGCCGGGCCTTTGTCTTCGCGGACCGGCACCAGGTCGAGGGTGGAAATCTTCACATCAGCTAAGCGTTTCATAGGCCGTGATTGATCCTCTTGGGGGCTTGGTCGGGCGCCGGAAGCTTCTGGGCGCGAGAGCAAAACCTGCATTAAGCCTAAATATTTGCGTTAAGGCTCTAGGATAAGGCCGGATTTCAAGGTTGCAATGGCTAAGAAGAAATTTCCTACTAATTTGGTCGGATTTATCGCTGCAGAGATTGGCAAATAAAACACGCGCGTCACAACCGTGGAACTAAGTCCCTTCTACACTTCTCAGACTTTTGGTCCATGTGCGAGTCAATCGCACGAAAATTGATGAGGAGACACCATGAGCATCGTCAAAAAAGCATCCGCCCACTGGGAAGGTGACCTGAAGTCAGGTATTGGCAGCATCTCCACTGAAACCGGCGTCCTGCGTGAAGCGCCTTACGGCTTCAAGGCTCGCTTCGAAGGCGGCAAGGGCACCAACCCGGAAGAACTGATCGGCGCAGCCCACGCTGGCTGCTTCTCCATGGCTCTATCGATGATCCTCGGCGGCGCGAATCTGAAGGCCGAGAGTATCGATACCCAGGCTGAAGTCACCCTCGACCAGGACGGCGAGGGGTTTTCGATCACCGCTGTGCATCTGATCCTCAAGGCCAAAGTGCCGGGCGCGACTCAAGCCCAGTTCGATGAGCTGACCGCCAAAGCCAAAGAAGGCTGCCCGGTTTCCAAAGTGCTGAACGCCAAGATCACCCTGGACGCCACGCTGGTCGGCTAATCCTGCACTGGCCGCATGACCTGGATGACCCGCACATGCGGGTCATCTGCGTTTTCGGGGTCGGAAGAACCGCTTCGGACAGGTATGGTCAGATGAAAGGCCGATGCGTATCGCACGGCATCGAAGGAGTCGAGCATGAAACGTTTAGCCACCACCCTGATCCTCAGCGCACTGACCACCGGCGTGTTCGCCGCTCCCAAACCTTGCGAGGAGCTGAAGGCCGAGATCGAAGCCAAGATCCAGGCGCAGAACGTTAGCTCCTACACGCTCGAGATCGTCAGCAACGAAGAAGCTCAAGACCCGAATATGGTTGTGGGCACTTGCGACAACGGCACGAAGAAGATCATTTATCAGAAGAATGATCGGTAGGTTTAGAGTCGCCACAAATCGACCGTGGGAGCGAATTCATTCGCGATTGGCCGGTACATTCGACGCCTCCCCTGCGCCCAGCTAGACGTCTCGCGAATGATTCGCTCCCACAGCGTGGCGCGTCATCCAGTCCTGTGCCTCACGGAATGCAAAAAATCTCACCCTCTTCCGCCAGCACCTTGCGCTGTTCATCCCGCAATTGTGCGTCGATGTTATTGGCGATGTGGCGCACATCCAGACGATAACGGTGCCCGGCCTCGAAGTGGTCATAGTTGACCGTGACGTAGCAGGTCAGCTCGTTGTAAATGTCCATCGACATGCCCAATCCGCCAGGCGCGTATTCATAGTCGTAGCGCACTTCCAGCTTGTGCTTGCCCGGTTTCACCTGAAAATAGCGGCCATCTTCGGTGCGCACACCGTCAAGCTTATCGGCCATCAGCGTCTTGCCGGTGAAAGTGTGCAGATCGACCCAAGCCTGTTGCGGGTCGACCGCGGGCAGCGGGCCTGCGCATCCGGCCAGTAGACTCAGGGCAATGATTGACAGTGGCAAGCGCATGACAGACTCCACATTCAGGCAGGTGACAATGGTAGTTGCGTCATGGACCGGCTCTGCGGCATAACGCTGGCGGTAGGCAACTCTTGTATTTCGACGTTAAGGCCGCTGCATGAATCGATTGAACATCTCGTGGGCGCGGCGCGGCTTGCCGATGCTGGCGATTTTACTCCTCAGCGGTTGCTCCAGTCTTTCCTATTACACGCAATTGGCTAACGGGCAGTTGGCCTTGTTGCGAGCACGTGAACCGATAGCGGACGTGATTGCCGATCCGCAACGCGACGCCAAATTGCGCGACCGTCTGCTCAAATCGCAACAGGCTCGCGAATTCGCCAGCCAGCACCTGCATCTCCCGGATAACAAAAGCTATCGTCTGTACGCCGACATCCATCGCCCTTACGTGGTCTGGAACGTCTTCGCGACGGGCGAATTTTCCCTCGACCCGATTACGCACTGTTTCCCGATTGCGGGCTGTGTGGCCTATCGCGGCTATTACAGTCAGGGCGCGGCTCGGGGCGAAGCGGCATTGCAGAAGCTTGAGGGTAAGGATGTGTATGTCAGCGGCGTCGAGGCGTATTCAACGCTTGGCTGGTTCAACGACCCGATCATCAGTTCGATGATGAACTGGGGTGATGAACGGCTGGCGACGCTGATCTTCCATGAGCTGGCGCATCAGCGCTTTTATGTAAAGGATGACAGCGAATTCAACGAGTCCTACGCCACGTTCGTGGAAGAGGAAGGTACCCGGCAATGGCGCACGGCGCGTGGAATGCCTGCTGAGACAGCATCATCTGAAATCCAGCGTCGCGATCAACTGACGCAATTGGTGCTTAACGCTCGTGATCGCTTGAAAGTGTTGTATGCCCAGCCCTTGGCTCCAGACGTGATGCGTCAGCGCAAAGCGGCCGAGTTCGAGCGCCTGCGCAGTGAGTACCGGCGACTGAGGGACGGCCAATGGGGTGGCGACAAACGCTTTGACAGTTGGGTCTACGCACCAATGAATAACGCGCGGCTATTGCCGGTCGGGCTGTATGACCAATGGGTGCCGGCGTTCGAGAAGGTATTCAGGCAGGTCGACGGGGATTGGCCCGCGTTCTTTGCTGCGGTGGAGAAGATGGGTGGGTTGCCCAAGGATGAACGTAAGGCCTTGTTGGAGCGGTTGGCGAAACCTGCAGGTTGATCACATCCCTTGTAGGAGCCGGCTTGCTGGCGAACGCGGTGGGTCA
>NZ_JBOICF010000105.1:0-24497 GCF_050739935.1 Pseudomonas sp.
GTGTCAGACAACCCATCTACAGCTGACCCACCGCGTTCGCCAGCAAGCCGGCTCCTACGGGCTTTGCGGCAATCCGGGATTTTGCGCAGAGGCAAAATCCGCTTGTAGCGGTCTGGCTTGCCGGAGATAGCGATTTCACTAACGCCGCCGCGGAAAAGCCGGACTGACAGGGATCGTATGCGTTGCGCAGAATCCCGGTATGCCCCGGGACCTGTAGGAGCCGGCTTGCTGGCGAACGAGTAGCGTTAGACAACACATCTAAATCTGACTCACCGCATTCGCCAGCAAGCCGGTTCTACAGCGAATCGGGGTGTGGAGAGAGTTGCCGGAATGAGGGTACCCCGATGAAGGAGGGGCCAAATCAGCGCCACCGCCGATAACGGACATACACACCAAACCCCGCGCCCCCAAACCAGCCCCAACTCGCAGACAAAAAAAATCCCCGCAGCCGACCACTGCGAGGATTTTTGCTTTCGCTTTTGCTTCCAACTTTTCGCTTGAAGCTTGCCGCTCGAAGCTGCGCTTAGTTCCTGAACATCGCACCGGTCTGAACGATATTGTTCGAACCCAGCAATTGACTCACGTAACGGCTCCAGCGGGTGATGTTGGCGGGGCCGACATACACCACGTCCTGCGCCGCCAGTTCGAAGCCTTTGGCAAGTGCATAGCTGGTCGGCTTCTTGGCGTTCAGGTGATACACGGTTGCCGTGTGCGTCGCATCCTGCGCGCGAATCACATAGACCGCCTCGCCATCAGCCGCTTCCGGGTTCAGACCGCCGGAGGTGCCGAGGGCTTCCAGCAGCGTGACGCTGGTGGTGCTGAAGGAGATCACTTGTGGGTTCAGTACTTCGCCCAGCACGTAGATCTTGTTCTTCGAGTTGCTATTGAGGTGCAGGTAGTCGCCGTCCTTGAGGAAAATCTTGCTCAGTTGCGAATCCTTGCGGTTGAGCGAGTCGACGTCGATCACGTAATCCTTGCCGTCACGACGCAACGTCAACCCTGCGAGGTTGGCGTCGGTCAGGTCCAGACCGGCCTGGCTGATGGCCTGAACCAGGCTCAGCGGGATGTTGGTGATTGGCTGCGGACCAGCCGCCTTGAACGCACCGGACAACAGGATGCGCTGACTGTTGTAACGCAGCACTTTGACGTCGACCTTGACCTCGGTGTACTGCGGCAGCAGGCCCATGCGCAGCTGCTCGCGAATCTGCGAAACGGTCTTGCCGGCGGCCTGGATACGACCGACATACGGGAAGAATACGGTACCGTCGTTCAGCACTTCCCGGCTGTTGGCATCCAGTTGCTCCTGTGAGCCAGGCGCGGTCAGCTCAGGGTGTTCGAACACGGTGACCAGAAGGGCATCGCCCGGCCCGACCACGTATTCCGGGGTTTTGTAGTTCAACAGCTCAGGTGGCAACGGTTTGGCCTGGGAGGCGGCAGTCTTCTGCTGCTGTTCCAGGGTGGTCGGGGTGATATTGACGAGTGTGACCGTCGGACCGTCCGGGTCCTTGTCGGTGACATCGCTCAGCGACATGTATTGACCAGGGGCGAATGCGCAGCCTTGCAAAACCAGACTGGAAAGCAGCACTACCGCTAACGTTACTTTCATATGAATGTTCCTTCTAATCCTAAAAGGTGCGTACTGGCACCGCAGTGATTTCTTTGCTTCCCTTACTCACACCGAACATCGGATCACTTCATTTCATGCACCCGTGCACCTCCCACCGAGCCCGTCGGCTGCGGCCAAGTCGTTTTTATTGGCAGATTCTTCTTAGAATGCGTTCTTGTTGACGAAGCCTTTGAAGAGCGTCAGCAGGATGATTTTCATGTCCAGCCAGACCGACCAGTGCTCGATGTACTGCAGGTCGAATTCCACGCGTTTCTGCATCTTGTCCAGCGTGTCGGTTTCGCCACGCCAGCCGTTGATCTGTGCCCAACCGGTGATGCCCGGCTTGACCTTGTGCCGCAGCATGTAACCGGACACCTGCTTCCTGTATTGCTCGTTGTGCGCCACGGCGTGGGGTCGCGGGCCGACGATCGACATCTCGCCGCGCAGCACGTTGAAGAACTGCGGCAACTCGTCCAGTGAAGTCCGACGCAGGAACGCGCCCAGCGGCGTGACCCGGCTGTCGTTGCGCGTCGCCTGGGTCACCACATCGCCGTTTTCCTGAACGCTCATGCTGCGGAATTTCCAGACCATGATTGGTCGTCCGTCCAGCCCGTAACGACGCTGGCGAAACAGCACCGGGCCTGGCGAGGTGAGCTTGATCGCCAGGGCGATCAACAGCAGTGGCAAGGCGATCATGCTCAGGATCACGCTCGACAGCACGATGTCCTCGATGCGCTTGACCATGCTCCAGGCGCCATCCATGGGCGAGTCGAAAATACTGATGCTCGGCAGGCCGTTGATGCTCTCGCTGCGTGCGTGCAACAACTCGAACATGAAGACATCCGGGATCACGTAGACCGACGCGGTGGTGTCGCTCAGGCCGGTGATCAGCTCTTGCAGGCGGGCCTGCGCGCCCAGCGTCAGGGTGATGTAGACCTTGTCGATCTTGCCTTCGCGAGCGTCGGCGATCAGTTGGTCCAGATCGCCCAATACCGGAATGCGTCGACCGATCCGCGCCAGATCCATCTGCTCCGGGGTTTCCTCATAAAAGCCCAGCAGATCCAGGCCCATCCATGGCGCGCTTTCGATCGACATCGCCAGACGCTCGCCGCAATGGCCAGTGCCGACAATCGCCACCCGCCGTGCGTTGAAGCCGCGACTGCGCAAGGTATGCAACAGGCTGCGAATGGCCAGGCGGTAACCGCACAGCGCCATCAGGGTCGAAGCGAACCAGGCCATTTGACCGTTGTCGGCAAGGTCGGCCGGATGCAGCAGCAGATAATCCACGGACAGCAGCAGGACGAACGCCAGTCCCCAGTAATTGGCGACTTTCAGCAGTTCGCGCACGATGCGTTCGCCGCGCCATGAACCGTAGAGCTGGTGGTACTCGGCCAACCAGTGGAACGCCACCGCCGCCAACAGGATCTGCATCCAGGCTTCGGTGCCCATCGGCGCGCCGGTGAGCATATTGACGCTGTAGCCGGCGACGGCGATGACGGCCAGATCCAGCAACCGGTGGGCGACAGATAAAGAGGATTGATGAGCATGCAGGATGCCGCGAAGTGGTGTGCTCATGTTCTGTGCTCGCTCAGACGGATTTGATCGGAACAACGCGGGCGGTCAGGTCGTTGGCGACCAGACTTGGAGCGACCTGAGTCGCACGGTACTGCGCCGGTTGACGCGCCTGGCGCGAGGCGCTCAGACGCAGTTCGACGAACTGGCGCATTTCCTGTTCGAAACGAGCCTCACTGAAACGCTCGGCATTGGCGCGGCAGGCCTGCGCGGTAATGCGCCCTGCGCTGGCCTCGAACGTTTCGACGGCCTCGATCAGCGACGTCATGCTCTGCTCCTGATAGAACACCCCGGTCGGTTGCGGGTGATCCAGCCCGCAGACCGTTTCCAGCACGCCGCCCTTGCCGAAGGCGATGACCGGCGTGCCGCAGGCCTGCGCCTCGACCGGGCTGATGCCGAAGTCTTCCTCGGCCGCGAACACGAATGCCCTGGCGTTGCGCATGTGCTCCTGCAGCACGGCGAACGGCTGGTAACCGAGCAAGGTCACGTTGGGCGCGTCGGCGGCGACGGCCTTGGCCTTTTCCATTTCCGGCCCGTCGCCGACCACTACCAGGCGCTTGTCCGGCATGGCGGCGAAGGCTTCGATGATCATCGGCATGCGCTTGTACGGCACCATGCGCGAGGCAGTGAAGTAGTAATCCTGTTTGTCTTCCTGGATCGAAAAGCCACGCGTGTCCACCGGCGGGTAGATCACTGTGGACTCGCGCCGGTACGACTTGGTGATGCGTGCGCCGATGAAGTGCGAGTTGGCGATGAAATCGTCGACCCCGGCGGCCGTGCGCTGATCCCACATGCGCATGTAGTGCAGGATCATCCGCGCCACTTTGCCCTTGAGGCCGCTGTTCATGTTGGCTTCTTTCAGATATTGGTGCTGCAAGTCCCACGCGTAGCGGATCGGCGAGTGCACGTAACTGACGTGCAACTGGTCGGGACCGCACAGCACGCCTTTGGCCACCGCGTGGCTGCTGCTGATGATCAGGTCGTAACCGGACAGGTCCAGTTGCTCGATCGCCATGGGCATCAGCGGCAGATACCGTTGATATTTGGTGCGAGCCTTGGGCAGGCGCTGAATGAACGTGGTAGTTGCCACTTTGCCGCCCAGTTGCGCGCGGTCCTGATCGCTGAGAAAGTCGATAACCGAGAACAGATCCGCCTCGGGCCAGATTTTGATGAGCGATGCCAGAACCCTTTCGGCACCGGCGTATGTCACCAGCCAGTCGTGGACGATTGCGATTTTCATTGAAATTCTCTGCAGACGGCTCAAGAACACCCGGTACGTGAAGCGAAGCTCGCGAGGGCGTCTGAAGCGGTTGTTATGACGCAGGCATGACGTCAGACGCTGACGGTTTGTGTCTTGGCCTTGCGATTGTTGAGGCGTTTTCCAAGCTGAATGAAAGGCGATTCGATGTAGCGGAAACACAGATGGGCGGCGCCCAGGGTCAGGAGGGTGGCGAACAGCGCGATGGTCAGCGCCGAGGCGCCAGTGCTTCCCAGAACAAACTCTCCCAACATCAACATTGAAGGGTGCAGCAGGTACAGCGAATAGCTCACCGCCCCCAGCCAGACCAGCGCCGGATGGTCCAGGCGCACGCTACGGGTCAACAACAGGAAACTGCTGATGGCCAGCGCATAGGTGAAGCAGTAGCGGCCCCAGGTTTCCCCGGTGCCCATGTCCTTGCTGTAAGCCATGATCAGCGTCGGTGGCAGGATCACGACAAAGGCGATCAACAGCGTTTTCAGATTGCGCGTCAGTTCCTTGCTGTGCTCGGCCAGCAGCCATTGGCGCCAGACCGAACCGAAGAACATCAGCGACAGCGCCAACGGCAGGGCCACCGGCAACTTGCGTTCGCTTAACGCGCGAACCACGCCCATGGCCAATGCCATCAACAGAAACACCAGCGAGCAGCGAGTCCGGAATGTCTGGTCATACAGCTTGCCGCTAATGAACAGCGCCAGGCACAGCGCGTAAAAGACCAGTTCGATGAACAGCGTCCAGTACAGACCGATCACGTCGTCGAAGCCCAGTGCCGCCTGCACCATGGTGATGTTGGCAACGATCTGTGCAAGGGACGGCAGTGGTGCGCCGGTCAGTTTGAGCATGATTACGAAAATCAGCAGCGACACCCAGTAGGCCGGATACAGGCGCATGAAGCGTGAGATAAGAAACCGCTGGGCGCCGTCGGGACCGGGCTTGAGGCTGTAGGGAATCACCACGCCGCTGATCATGAAAAACCACAGCACCCCCAGCTTGCCCGGATCGATCAGGTAATCGAAGATCCAGACGTGGCCGATGAGCGGAGCGTAGAGGTGAGTGAACACCACCATCAATGCAGCGAAGCCGCGCAATGCGTCGAGATAGGCCAAACGTTTCATGGGCATGCCTCAGAGCTTGCTGGAGGATTCACGGCGCAGCGCGTCGTTGCTGGTGCTGGTGCGTCGATCCTTGGGCTGGTTGAGCAGAGTGTCGATGCGCTGTGAAACGCGCCGTGCCGATTCATCCCAGGAAAACCGCGCTACGTTGTTCAGGCCGCGCCGGCGCAGAGACTGGCGCAGCGGCAGGTCGACCAGGATCCGTTCCATCGCCGCGGCCATATGGGTGACGTCCATGGGGTCGAAATACAACGCACTGGCTTGCAGGACTTCGGGAATCGACGCCGCATTGGCCGCCAGCACTGGGCAACCGCAGGCTTGCGCTTCAAGCGGTGGGATGCCGAAGCCTTCGTACAGCGAAGGAAATACGAATGCCGTGGCCCCCTGATACTGCTCGATCAACTGCTCGTCGGTCAGACGTCCGAGGAAATGAATTCGCCGATCGCGACTGGCCAGGCGTTGCAGGTTGTCATCGGCGAACACATCGCTGGCACCACCGACAATGTGCAATTGCAGATCATCGTGACCACGTAGCATCAGGAACGCCTGAATCATCCGGCTGAAGTTCTTGTGCGCGCTGGGGGAGGACACTGCCAGCAAGTATTCCGGTTGATCCTTGAGCGGCGGGCCGGGTTGAAAGGCGCCGCTCACGGCATTCGGGACGACAAAAATTTTCTTTTCCGGGTAGCTGTAGAACTGCGAAATCTCTCCCTTGGAGAAGTTGCTGACCGTCAGCAGCGCCTTGATCCGTGACAGCATGATCGGCGTCATGGTCCGATACAGCAGGCGAAACGCCCGTGTGTAGCTTTCCGGGTGTCGCACGTAGGTGACGTCGTGGTGGGTCGCGATCTGGTTGCCGTAGAGCAGGGGGGCCGTGCTGCACAGGGAAATCAACAGTGGGTTGCCCTGACGGCGCAGGTAGAGCGGCAGGTCCAGCTGTTCCCACAGGTGGCCGTGGTGGCTGCCGATGCATTGCACGTCCAGGGCGCGGGCGGTGTCGTGCATTTTGATGTCGTGGGGGGCGACGAATACCAGATCGTCACGCAGCTGTTTGAGTGCCAGACAGGTCTGTTCTGCGAAGCGTTGAACGCCGCGTAGCTCCTGAGTCAGAAAACGTGCATTGATCACAATCATTGTGGGCGACCTGTTGAAAATGGAATGGGTCGTGCGCGGATCCGGGAGCGTCCTGAATGAATGGGGCGCTCTTAATGCGGACATGAAAAGGTTGTTGCATGGGCAAGGGGTCGATGCGTTCTGGCGTTGGGGTTTGGCTGTATATCCGTTATAGGCGTTGGCGCTGGTCAGGGTTCGTCCTGACGTCCGAACTGTTTCGCATCCATGCTCCTCGGCCCACTCCGTACCGCCTGCATTCAGCCTTTACCCAAGTCGCGATTTGTCGCGTCTGGACTATTGCGTATGAAAAGCAGAGCGTTCGGGCTGGAGCTAATGCCCTTCGCATATTTGGTGCCCGAACACGCCTCTTCGCTGCACCTCGATTTACTGTAGGAGCCGGCTTGCTGGCGGATGCGGTGGGTCAGTTGCAGATGCATTGGCTGGCACGCCGGGTTCGCCAGCAAGCCGGCTCCTACAGGTTTTGCGGCGTGCCGGCGTTGTGCGTACACACGTTTCCCTGCAATCAAGGCAACGCAAACAAAGCAGGCCGCGTTCCCAACGTAATGATTTTCGGGAAGTCATCGATCGGCACCTGTGCCGAGCAGCGCCCCTCGTTGCAAATCCAGGGGATGCCGCTGTCAACCAGACCCTTCTGCGGCTCACGGGTATCGATGTAATGCACATTGCCCCCTAACACACTGGTGGCGTCGATCTTGATCGATCGTGGATAACCCGCTGTCCAGGCGACCATGATCTGATCCGAACCGCGGGCAAAGCGCAGCAGATACTGCGAATCGATTTCCCGGCTCTTTTCCACGTCGTAGCGGAATTCATGCAGCGTCGGGCTGATGGCCTTCAGCGTCAGGTAAGCCTGCTTGATACTCAGGTCCTGATTGAGCAGGCCGAAATTCTGCTCGGGGTCAGTGTTGTCCGGGCCGTCGTTGAGCAGGCCGTTCCACCACATCCCCTTGATGTTGGGCACCGTCTGGGCAAGAAAGAAACTGCGCGCCAGGAACGCTGCCTGGATTTTCTCGTTACCTCCGCAGCGCCCCTCGTTGCTCGGCCATCCCATTTCGGTCAGGTACAGCGGCACGGCGGTCTTGTTTTTGCTCTTGTCCTTGAGGTCTTCGTTGATCCGTCTGAGCCAGGCAATCCAGTTTTCCGGGGTGTTGCGTTCATCCGAACGGCAATGCACATAAGGGTGCAACGACAGCCCATCGACATAGTTGAGGATGCCCGATTCCACCAGTCGGTCGGCGAACCCAAGATCCATGCCCTGGCTGGTCACCGCGCCTGCCAGAATCACCATCGGCCGCTGATTGGCGCGAATGCGTTTGGACGCTTCCTCGACCATCACGCTGTAATCCTTGGCAAAGGCCGGATTAACGGGGTTTTCCTTGTCCCATTCGTTCCAGATCTCGTAGAAGTCCACGTTATCGCTGAGCTGGCGGGTCACGAAGCTGACGTAGTTGCCATACGCATCCCGAACGATGGGTTTACGCGGCTTGGCATAGTTGTCGTAGAACGGGTTGCCGTAGCCCAGTACCAGTAATGGCCGTAGCTGGTGTTCCTGCGTCTGGTCCAGATACGTCCGCCAGGAAGGTTCTATCTTCATCAAGCCTCGTCGGGGCTCGGCGCTGGACCAGTAGGCGTCATCGCGCACCGAGTCCACGCCGGCTGCCTGAAGCAATTGCAGCGCTTTGGCCGGCGAGGTGTTCTTGTTCATCAAATGGGTGTCGACCCCGATGATGAATGTATCGTCAGCGCTGGCTGCGCAGTTGAGGAGCAAACCCAGCAGGAGAAGCGGAAAGGGTCGTCGTAACCTCGTCAGGCGCATGATGGGCATGGTTTGTCTCAATGAAGAGGCACGGTCCGGAGCGCTTGCTCAGGTAGGTCTCGGGCCGTCGGCTAGTGGAGTCGCATAACTGCATGTCTTCAAACTGGATGGGGCAGGACCTTCGAGTCGTGATGCGCGATGTTGTCCAGCAGGGTCTGGGCGAAGATGCTTTCGTAGCTGTCCAGCATCAGCTCCAGATCCAACAGCGACGCGACGCTGACCCGCGCCTGATTACTCAACCGGGCCAGCAGTTCCGGTTGCTGATGCAATCTGAGCATGGCCTGCCCGAGTGAGTCAGGATCGCTCGGGTTGCACAGCAGGCCATTGAGCGGATCCTGGATGATCTCCGGCAAGCCGCCCATGCGGCTGGCAATCACCGGGACCGAATGTGCGCATGCCTCGACGGCGACCATGCCGAACGGCTCGTTCCACAGCGACGGCACCACGGCTACATCGATCTGGTTGTAGAAGACTTCAGGCTTCTGGTAACCGACGAAGCTGATCTTCGGCGAAGTGGCCAACGCCTTGAACGCTGCCTCGTCGCACGGCTGTCCACGCCCGGCGATCTGCAACGTGGCGTCGAACGGCAGACGCTGAAATTGCTCGATGAGCCAGCGCACGCCTTTTTGCTGGGACAGGGTGCCCATGTATCCGAAACGCAGCGGCGCTTTTTTCATCGGCGGATCGATCTGGCTTTGCCGGCTCGGCGAGTTGCGCGCTGGCGCATACGGGCTGGCGTTGTGCACCACGTAGCCTTTGGCCGCGTTGAAATAACCGCGCTTCTGCAACTTGTCGAGGATGAACTGGCTGACGCCGACCACCGCCGATACTTGAGCCGAGCGTGCATCGTGGCCCTTGCGAAACGATTGGCAACTGCTGCATTGCTGCTGGCAACAACGACCACGCCTGAACATATTGCTGCTGGGGCACATCAGGTACATGTCGTGCAGCACCTGAACGATCGGCAGTTGCGCGGCGGTGATCTCGTCCCATACCGATACCGACCATCCCGACAGGTTGTGGCAGACCACCAGTTGCGGCTGCTCGGCACTGATCACCTGTTTCACGTAGCCACGCATGGCACCGTTGTAGCGATCGCGCAGGTGCCAGCCCAGACGGGCCAGACGCCCCGGACGCTGTGCCCCGAAGTGCCAGTAGAAATTACGCAGGCCGGCGCGGTAGACCTTGACGTCATTGACCGTCTCGGTCATCAGTCCCGCGTCGGGGCCGGTCACCAGCACGCTGACCTCGCAGCCGCGTTTTTGCAGGCCTTCGACGGTCCGTTGCAGCACGATCTCCGCGCCGCCGCCAATGTGGGGTGAATACAGGCTGCTGATGAACAGTATTTTCATAGTGGATACGACTGATTCAGACCCAGTACGCCGGACTCACCGTCACGGATGGCTTTTTCGATCAGGCTCAAACGCTCTTCGGCGCCACGCCGCTTGGCGATCAACCTCAGCAGCCGGAAGAACACCCAGCGGTTGAGGCTGTACAGCAGCGACGAATTGGCCCAGACGTTCTTGTCGAACCAGGCCTGGTTGCGTGCACCGTAGTAGGCGCGCAAGTCCGAACCGCCCAGCAGGAAGCTCTCGTAGATATTGTTGGTGCGCGCCTTGATGTTCCAGGAGCTCTCCAGGTCATCGAGCACCGCTTCCGGCACCAGGAAGATCCGTCCGCCGCCGGCCGTGATGCGCCAAGTGTATTCGCTGTCATCGGCGTAGAGCATCAGCGCGTCCAGCGGCAGGCCAATCTTGCGATACAAGTTGCGATGGGCAAGCAGGCCGCCGTAGGTCGCGAATGGCAGTTGCACCATCTGCAGTTTGCCCTCGGCACCGCGCGGCGCGCCCCAGGGCAGTCGGCGCCAGATCTTGTAGGGCAGTTGCGCGATATGGAAACCGAAGAAACTCGAGCGCCGCTGAATGGCGAAACGCTTCGGCACCCCGGCGGCGATGTCGGCCTGATGCGTAGGACGGAAACCCAGCACCGCGGCCTTCTCCTGACCGTCGATGAGCGTACGTTCCTCAAGGACCTGATGCAGTTTGGCGATGGCGTTGATGGTCGGCGCATTGTCGTCGTCCATCAGCCAGATATGCTCGGCGCCAGCGTCCAGCGCGGCCTGAATACCCACCGAGTAGCCGCGGGCGGAACCAGTATTTGCGTGCATGTAAATCACGCTGACCTGATCCGGCCAAGTGCGCCGCAGGGTTTCCAGCGGCGAGGTCGAGGCGTTGCTGACAATGATCACGCGGTCGATCAACGGGCTTTCCAGCGACCGGCTGACCAGCGTGTGCAGGTAGTTGAAACGGTCACCATAGGTGAGCGTCACCAGCGTCGTTTTAGAAGTCATGGTGAGTTTCCGGGCAAAGGGGGTTCAAGAGTGCTGCGCGAGGGCGTAGCACCGGCAAGCAAATCAGGGTTGGGGCGAGCGGGGCGTTACAGAAAGAACAGCGGCTGGCCGATAGCGCGCAATCTGTGTGGGAGAGAATTCATCCGCGAAAAATACATCAGACGGTATAGATGCAGTGTCTGTACCGGCCTCTCGCGAATGAATTCGCTCCCACAGATTCGTGTCGTGTTCAAGCCCGCAGCCAGGGTTCGATCCGCTGAAGGAACGGGGTCAAACCCGCGCTTCCATCCGCGTCAGGCTGCTGACCGGCAAAGTCACTTTCTGTTCGCGTTGCAGCAGGTTGAGCAGGATCACCGCGCGTTCATCGCCGTCGCTGGCGAGGAAAATTGCTTCGACTTCGTTGAATCCCTCTGCCGTGATGCGCACCGCCTCACCTTGCTGAAAGGCTACTTTCGGCGGCGGCGCCAGCAGGCGTTCGCGGATCTGCTCGATCAGCTCGTCCTGCACCGGAATCGGCATCCCGCCAAAGGTCACGATACGCGCCACGCCACGGGTCGAGCGGATCGGGTACCAGTTGTCGCTGGTCTGATCCATGCGAATGAACAGGTAGCCGGGGAACAACTCCTCTTCGGAGGGGCCGCGGGAGCCGCGTTTTTTCTCGCCATGCTTGACCGGTCGGTAGCATTCGAAGTGTTGACGCTGCAAATGTTCCTGCGCCCGGCCTTCCTGGCGGGGCTTGGTCTGAATCAGGTACCAGCGTGCTGGGTTGCCCGAAGGGCTATCGGCTTGAGACATCGTTCTTCACTCCACTGCAATCCGGTTCGACGGGGTAGAAACAAGCTCGAGGTGCGGCGTCGGCCCGGCCAGCAATCCGGGTTCGGCGGCGGGCGGGTTCTTGTCCAGTTGATACTCAGTCAGCATGTGCTGAACCTGTTCGATGCAGTTGAACATCAGTACATCGATAATTGACAAGTTGGCGACGAAAGGCTGACGGAACTGGCGATATTGCACCGAACCCATTCGAAAAAAACGCACCAGCAAGCGATTACGCGCGAAGTGATCGCGGTCATACAGCACTGATCCACCCTCGGGGGTGATGAACGTCGTCGCTTCGAAGGTATGGGCAATGCGAATGATGCGTTCCTGTTTGTCCACGGGGCTGCCGAGAATCAGGTCCGAACTGCGCATGATCGGCGTGACGATGTGTAGATAAGCACACATCTCGCGGATTGCATGTTCGGCGTACAGCGCAATGTTCTGCTGCGGAAAACGGATCAGGCGTTCCACCAGCGGCATGACCTGTGCGAAGTAGGGCGCCTGCTCGTAGCTTTCGGTAATCAGACGAATCAGCCGTTCGGCCTCATCGCTGAAGCGATCGCACAGCTGCCGTTGATTGATCTGCAACTGAAACCGGTCTTTCTTCAGCGGGAAGCTGATCAGCCGAGCGTCATCGTGATGCAGAATGCGGTTGCGGTTGACCCAGCCCGACCGCACATATTGCAGGTCGTCTCCCAGGACGAAGACGTCTGCGGCGGCGATGAGCTGGAAGTAACCCAGGTAAGGGAAAAGATAAGGTTGCATCACTGCGATGGTCCTGGCCATAGACGTCTCCTTTACTGCTAGTGAACTACTGCTTATTTGCGAACGGTTGTGTAGTCATACCCATAGGCGGCGCAGTCGTAGTCGGCGGTCGAGGCCTTGCGCAGTACGCCGTTGAAAATCGCGCCCTTGATCACGATACCGTTGTGCATCAGGCGGCGCTTGCACGCTTCGATTTCCTTGACGCTGCTCAGGCCGAAGCGGGTGACCAGCAGACAGGTGCCGGACTGACGCCCCACCAGGGTGGCGTCGGTCACGGCCAGAATCGGCGGGGTATCGACGATCACCAGATCGTACAGCGGCGCCAGATCACGAATCAGTTTGTTGAAGTTGTCATGCATCAGCAGCTCCGACGGGTTGGGCGCCGCGAAGCCACAGGAAATGAAGTCCAGATTGCGCACTTCGGTGTGATTGATCACTTCATTGCTTTTCAGCCGCGCCGCCAGCGTGTCAGACAGACCGTGTTTGGGCGTCAGGTTGAACACCTTGTGCAGGTAGCCTTTGCGCATGTCGGCGTCGATCAGCAGCACGCGTTTGCCGGTCTGGGCAATGATCACCGCCAGGTTGCTGGAGACGAACGACTTGCCCACGCCCGGTGTCGGGCTGGAAATCATCAGCACGTTGTTGCGGGCTTCGAGCATGGCGAAGTGCAGGCTGGTACGCAGACTGCGCAACGACTCGATCGCCAGTTCCGTTGGCGCGCTGACGCTGAGCAGGCGCGGCTCCTTGCTGCCCGGGCGGCTCTGGCTGGCCTTTTCCATGCGTTCCTGCTGACGGGAATACGGCAGCGAGGCATAGACCGGCATGCCCAGGTTTTCGATCACTTCCGGGTTATCGACGCCGCGATAGAACGCCTGGCGCACGAACACGGTCGCTACCGCCAGCAACAGACCGACAAGGGCCGAGATCAGCACGATGATTTTTCTCATCGGCTTGGCCGGCTCTTCGACGTTGACGTCGGCGTTATCGATGATGCGCACGTTGCCGATGCTGCCGGCACGAAGAATGTCCTGCTCCTGACTCTTGTCCAGCAACAGCGTGTAGGTCTGCGAGGTGACCTGCATGTCGCGATTCAGACGCAGCAGCTCCTGTTGCGTGGCCGGCAGGGCTTCGATTTTCTTCAGCAGTGCGGCTTTCTGCGCTTCGACCTGGCCGATCTGAGTCATCAGACCGCGATAGGTCGGGTGCTCAGGGGTGTACAGACGTTCGACGTCGACCCGTTTCATTTTCAGGTCAGACAAGGTGCCTTCCAGCTTGACCACCTGGTCCAGCACCGATTTGGTCTCGACGCTCAGGTCAACCGATTTGGCGCCCATCTGGAAGTTGTTCAGGGCAATTTCCGACTGCTCCAGCTGCTTGCGTACCGCAGGCAGTTGCGAGCGCAGGAACTCGAGGCGTTGGGCGGCTTCGGCCGAACTGCGTTCGACGTTCTGACGCACATACAGACGGCTGACTTCGTTGAGGATGCGCTTGGCCAGCATCGGGTCGGCGTCCTGAATCGACAGGTAGACGATGCCCGAATCCTTGCCGGCTTCGATGATCTTCAGACGATCCTGGTAATCCAGCGCCGAGGTCAGGGTGCGTTGACGGATGACCGTGAACTCGGTGCCAGGACGACCACTTAGCGCGGCCACCTGAATCTTCACACCGCTGCCTTCGACGGTCTGACCGACAGGACCGCTGAGCAGCTTGTTGTGGTCTTCGTCATACAGGCTGAAGGTTTCAGGTTTGTCCACGACCATGGTCATCTTCTCGCCCAGCAGCGCATCAGGCACTTCCAACTGGAAGATGTCGATTTTCTCGCCGCCCCAGGCGAAGCTGTCCAGGCCGAACAACGGCGAAGCCAGCTCGCCTTCATGATCAGGCTTGAAGTGACGGGCCATGTAGCTGCCGATGCCGGGGATGTATTTCGGCTTCTGGATGATGTTGAGCTTGAGATCTTCGACGACCTTGCCCAGCACCGCGCGGGATTTGATCAGCTCGATCTCGGTGGTCGCCTGAGAAACCGACAGCGGTTTGGTGTTGATCTCGGTGCGACCTTCGATGCCGATTTTCTTCGGCTCGATCTGGATCATCGCATTGGCCTGGAAGATCGGTGTGGCAAGGATGGCGTAGGTGAGTCCAATCAGGACGCAGACACCGACAATCGATGCAATCATTCCTTTGTGATCGAAAAGTGTGCGCAAGATAGTCGCCAAATCGATCCGGGAGTCCTGGACCTCGTCCACGGAAGTACGGTTCATAGCGGTCATTTATCTTGGATCTCCTGACTGAAGATAAGGAAGCCAGTCGTCGACGCAACGCGAAAGCTGCTCGTAGGTCTGTTCAAAGGCTAGTTTCGGGCGCCGGTAGGGGTCGGCTATTTCCAGTGCTTGTTGCCATTTGCCAATCAGAAACGTCTTGCCGCGTACTTCGGGAGCCAGCTTGAGTACGCTTTGCGTCTGACTGTGCTCCATCAGCAGTATCAAATCCGCGTCGTAGAGCATTTGCCGGTCTATCTGCCGGCTCCGATGCTTGTGTGCTTCGACACCATTGACCTGCAACACGGCCCGGGCCAATGGGTCCATGGTTGAACTGAGCATGGCGTGGGTGCCTGCCGACGAGATCGCGATGCCGGTGTCGAGCACGCGCTGTCTGAACATGGCTTCGGCCATGGGGCTGCGACAGATGTTGCCGACGCAGACCACCAAAACGTTACTGAACATGACCTTTGCGCAAGGGAGTCATCAGTCTTTTGCCGATGTTAGTGCTGAAGTTGCGCCCTATCTGCAGCAGGGTCTGCACCTTGCGCTCAGGGGTGATGGCAGAAAGCGAGTAACCGACCAGTTCCATCAGGAAGTACTCGTAGAGCTCGTCGTTGCCCAGGCGGTTGTAGTAGTTGGCCAACGCACCGGAGGTCTGCAGCGCCATGTGCAGTTTTCGTTTGTTGGAGCGCATGGAGAACACACCGCCCGGATGCAGGCGATACGCAGCCGGTTTGATCTCGGCCATGAACTTGCCTTTGCCGTAAGCCCCCAGCAGCGACCACCAGACCAGATCATTGAGCGGGGCGGCTGCCAATTCCTGGGGCAGAGAATCGAACACGTTGCGGAACACGGTGGTCAGCGTCGAGATTGGCCGCGCCTTCTGCAATTCAAGCGCCGTGGCATCGGCGCGCAACTTGCCTTGCAGTTGGACAGGGTATTGGCCGTTGGCATCGAAGGGGATGGCGTCGTGGTAGGTCAGCACGTAGTCGGGGTGGTTTTCGAGGAAGTCCACCTGGATTTGCAGTTTGTGTGGATCGGTCCAGTAATCGTCACCTTCGCAGAAGGCGATGTAGCGACCCCGCGCTTCGCCGAACAGGCGCGGTACTGACGGGTTGCCTTGCGAGTACCGGTTCGTCTCGTGATAGAAAGGCCGGATCAGCGTCGGATAGCGCTTGACGTAATCGGCGATGATGCGCGCCGTGCCATCCGTGGAGGCGTCGTCGTTGACCAGAATTTCGAAGTCGAACGTCGTTTGCTGCATCAGAAAACCTTCCAGCGTCTGAGCGACGTAGGCTTCCTGGTTGTAGGCTGGGCAGACGATGCTGACCAGGGGTGCGGCGGACGGCGAAGTGCTCGTCTTTTTGCTAATAGCATCCATGGCTTTCTACTCTGTATTAAATACTGGGTTTGCCGAATAAGACGGAAATCTTCGTCACCAGTGGCTTGTAGCTGGCTGCTACCACCATCAGCGTGATCAGGCCGCTGACGGCCAGACCCAAGAACGTATTGAAACGGTTGCCATCGGCAATCATGCGCAACACGGGTTCGCTGATCGCCAGGCCCACGCCGGTCATCACGCTGATGCGGATGATGTCGCGCAGCCAGAGGCCATGAATCCCGGGCGCCAGTCGCTGATGCACGATCATTGGCCAGATGGCGAACGACACCACACGCAGGACGAACCAGGCGATCGCAGCGCCCAGGGCGCCGTAATAATGAATCGCCAGAAACATCGTCGGCACTGTGATCAGCGTCGAAACGACGCTGTACCAGACATGCAGGCGCATCTGCCCATAGGCATATTGCAGATAGAACTGAAACGCGCTGACCGCCATGATCGCGCTGCCCAGCGAGTACCACGGCAGAATCGAGCGACTCCATTGCGCGGCAGTTTCATCGCCCGACCAGGCGTACACCATCTCGTGGGCATGCAGTGCAATCAGCGCCGCCAGCGGAAACAGGAACGTGCAGACGAAACGGTGGGCCGCCAGAAACAGGTTGTGCATGTCATCGCGACGCCCTTCGGCCATCAGCACCGTCAGGCGCGGCAACAGCGTCTGCGCCAGCGGGTTGCTCAACATCATGATTCCGGTGGTGATCAACGCTACCAGCGAGAAGTAACCGTACTCATTGAGCGGCAGCATTTCCGATAGCAGCACTTTGTCGATCTGGGTCAGCACGATCCACAACACCGCGGTACCGGACATGCTCGCCGCGAACGGGAGAATCGGCTTGACCAGTTGCCAGTCGAAGCCGGTCAGCCACGAGGGCGTCGGCATTTGCTGGTAGGCGCGAGCGGCGAAGATCACGGTCTCGATCACACCCACCAGCACCTGAAACTTGAAGAAGACCACCGGGTCGCTGGAGATCGTGCTCACCAGGAACAACCCGCCGAAATAGCGTAGGGTCGCGATGATGACGTTGGCGATGTTCAGCCAGGCGTGTTGTTCAAGGCCCTGAATCCCGCTTTTATAGAGCGTCGAATACAGTCGCAGCGCGATGACGATGCCCATCAAACTGATGCACTCGATCAGCGTCTGGGCCGACAACTCCTTCGCGTTGAGCCAATGCACGGCGATCCAGTCGCTGCCCACCATCATCGCCAGACAGCACAGGCCGGCCAGCGGCACGAAGATCAGTTCGAACGAGCGCAGCAGGCGGCCGGAGTGGTAGTCCTGCACCTCGCTGCCTTGCTGGTGCGCAACCGCGCGCACCAGACTCGGCGACAGCCCTGCGTCCAACAGTTGCAGCCAGGCTTGCAGGACCGAGAAGAAACCGATCAGGCCATACGCCTCGGCGCCCATGTGACCGAGGTAGAACGGCATGATCAGGATTCCCACCAGCAGGGCGTAGGCCTGTCCTGCATAGCTCAACGCAGTGTTGCGTATGACTGAGCGTTTGGTTTGCATGGTGTGTCCTTTCTTGCCAGAGCGTGAGCGTGTTCCCGGTTCCAGACTTCAAATGGCGTTCGCCATGTTCGGGACCTGATAGGGCGCGCGGCCCAGACTGCATTCGGCAATCACAGTGGCGATAACCCGTTCCTGATCTTCCAGCTTCAGGCCCGGGTAGATCGGCAGGCACAGCACGCGTTCGCTCAAGGAACGGGAAGCGGTTTGCGCCGCCTGCGGTTGCAGGTATTCGAGGGTATCCAGCGACGGATAGAAGTACCGGCGCGGGTTGATGCCGTTGGTATTCAAGGCGCTGCGCAGGCGAAGCAGTTGTTGTTCGTCGCTCAAGGCGATCGGGTAATAGCTGTGGTTGAGCTGACTGTCGTCTTCGGCTTTCTGTAGATCGACGTAATCGCCCAACCGCGTGGTATAGCGGTGGGCAATTTCAGCGCGCTCCTGAAGAATGTTCTCGATGTCGTCGAGAATGCACAGGCCCATCGCGGCGGAAAATTCGTTGAGCTTGGCGTTGATACCGATGCCGTCGATCTTGTCGACGTCAACGATGCCGAAGTTGCACAGCAGGTGAACGCGACGTGCCAGTTCATCGTCATTAGTGATGATGGCGCCGCCTTCGATGGTGTGGAACAGCTTGGTGGCGTGGAAGCTCAGGGTGCTGATGTCGCCCCAGTTGAGCACCGACTTGCCAGCATGACGGACGGCAAAGGCATGGGCGCCGTCATACACCACTTTCAGATTGCGCCGACGGGCGATTTCTTCAATGCGCTCGACCGCACAGGGGTTGCCGAACACGTGGGTGCCGACGATGGCGGTGGTGTCCGAGACGATACGGCTTTCGATGTGCTCGGGAGAGATGTTCCAGGTCTGGGCATCGATGTCCGCGAAGATCGGGCGGATGCCTTCCCATTGCAGCGAGCTGCTGGTGGCCACGAAGCTGAACGGGGTAGTCACCGCGCTGCCGCTCAGACCCAATGCGCGATAAGCCACCTGCAGGGCGAGGGTGCCGTTGTTGGTCAGGATTACGTGCTTGACGCCCAGGTAATCCTTCAGGCGCTGCTCCAGTTCGCACACCAGCGGTCCATGGTTGGTCAGCCAGCCGCGCGCATAGATGCCTTCGACGTAAGTCTTGAACTTGTCGATATCGCCCAGGTAGGTCTTGGTTACATTGATCATCGAAGTCTCCATTGCTGACGCAAATCTTTAGGGCTATTCAGGCAGCTGTGCTTTTTAGGGCCGGACGCAATGTCCGAACCGGTTCAGCTCGGGGTGGAGGCGGGGGGCTGATTACCGGCCTTGTTGCTCATTCGTCGCGCTCGGCCCTGGTTGATCCTGAGGATCAGGCGAGTCGCCAGACTTCCCGTATGCGGGTCACCGAAATGGAACAGCGCGGTGGCGCGCTTGACGTCCGCGCCGCATGGCTGATTGGCGTGCAGCGTGCGGTAGCCCCAGAAGAAATAAACGTTGCCCGGCTCCAGGCGCAGGACGTAAGGCTTGAGCCAGTTACGCTGCATGCCTTTGACGATCCAGCTGCGGGTGATCTTGTTTTGCAGCAACGCTTTCTCGATCACGTTGAACAGCACCCAGGAGCGCACTCGACGAATATTCGGGAACAGCATCAGATCGCCGCGTTCCTCTCCTTCAGTCGGGATGAACACGGGGATAAGTGCGGTGACAAGGCTGGCGTCGTAATGAAAGGCATTGGACTCGCGTTTGCCCTGATTGCCTTGTACGCAGCGCAATACCGGGAAGATCCTGTCGCTGCGCGCCTCATGGTGGGCGGCATGTCGGTAAAGGCTTCCCAGCAATGATTTGAAGAGTGGGTCAGTCCAGTAGCTGGCCAACAGGCTTTCGCCCAACGCCGCTTCGCCGTGGTAAGCGAAGTATTCGCCCTGGTGCTTGCGGGCTTGCTCGTCTGTCCAGGCGCGCAGCTGCTGAAGGTCCGCGTCAGTGACCGCAGCGCTCAGTTTCGCAAAGCCGTTGGTATCGATTTCGTCAGCCAGGCGCTTGGCCAGCTGCTCATCCATGTCGAAAGATAAAGGCATTGCATCGCGCCCTCTAAAAGATGTGAAGGGAACACAGCAGGTGGCGATGAGGTTCAGGCACGCTACCGCCCGAATCTGCAGATCCCGCTGTTGTTTTCGCTGTTCGTTTCACGCTGCCGGCTGTTTAAAAAACCGTCTGATCGAGTCGTTGGGCAAAGCTACCGCCCTACCGAGCACTTTCAGTAATTTTGAAAACTTTCTTAAAGCCAACAAATGCCCACCGGCGCAAGCGACACACCGTTTTGTTCATTAACTTCGTAGGCAGGTACAGAGTGATGAAGTCGGAATGTCTTCGACGCATAGCTCTTTGGCTACGCTGCTAAATCAGGAAAACATCGGACAGGCATATATATCGACGGCCCGGGAGTTTCTGTCAAATTATTTCGCCAACATTCTGTTAAGTTTTTGATAACTAGAATATTCGTGCATCTAAGTGTTTGATTTATATAGCAGTCAAAAAAACATCAGCGCCCTGCCACGGTGCGCTGACGCTTTTGAAAGCCGGCTCGTTTGTACGATTCAAGAAGGGGAAAACAACGAGAAGACATTTTTCCAACGTCAGAAGTCAGACGCGGGGAGGGTGCAACGGTTTTATGGCGCGGATTAATTGAACACAGTTGGGCATTCTTCGTTAATGAGGGAGGGAACTAAAACGGCAGCGTCATGTAATGCTGTTATTACAGTTTTTGTTGAACTTTCCCGTCGAGGGTAAGTGCGAAGTTTTTATGACTAAACCGGCCCAGTTTGAAACGTTGGGCAATATTTAGTGTCGGCACGTGCTAACCGCTTGAGGCATAACGGCTCTGATCTTCTGTCCCGCCATCCTGCAACTGTGTCGTGCGGTTGATCCAGGCCGATACGTCCTCCATTATCTGCCGGGTGCGACGCAAACCTTTCGGTCAGCAGGAGATTCAATGAACACGCAGTCAAAAACCAGTGGAGTGGTGGCGCAACGCCTGGCGCAGGCGCGCGCCCTGATGAGTCGTGAAGGTATCGATGCCTGGCTGGTGCCGTCGGCCGACCCTCATCTTTCTGAGTACCTGCCGGGCTATTGGCAGGGCCGTCAGTGGCTGTCGGGTTTTCACGGCTCGGTGGGGACATTGATCGTTACACCGGACTTCGCCGGCCTGTGGGCGGACAGCCGCTACTGGGAACAGGCGACCAAGGAACTGGCCGGCAGCGGGATCGAGTTGGTCAAGCTGCTGCCGGGCCAGCCGGGGCCTCTGGAATGGCTGGCCGATCAGGCCAAGGCCGAATCCGTGGTGGCGGTGGATGGCGCGGTATTGGCAGTCGCATCTTCGCGCACCCTAGCCAGCAATCTTTATTCGCGTGGCGCCCGGCTGCGTACCGACTTCGATCCGCTGACCGAACTGTGGAGCGACCGGCCGGCACTACCGACCCAGGCTATTTATGAGCACCTCGCGCCCCAGGCGACTCAAACCCGCGCTGACAAGCTAACGCGCCTGCGGGGCGTACTGGCCGAGCGTGGGGCAGACTGGCATTTTCTGGCCACGCTGGATGACATTGCCTGGCTTTTTAACCTGCGCGGCGAAGACGTGTCTTACAACCCCGTGTTCATTTCCTTCGCGTTGATCGGCCCGGACAGCGTCAGCCTGTTCGTTACGCCGGAAAAAGTGAACCCAGCGTTGTGCAGAACCCTTGAAAGCGAAGGCATCACTTTGCGCGAGTACACCAGCATCGGCGCCGCACTGCGTGAAGTTCCACGCAATGCCCGCCTGTTGGTCGATCCAGCGCGCGTTACCTGCGGCTTGCTCGACTATCTGGACAGCGAAGTGACACTGGTTGAAGGGCTCAATCCCTCTACCTTGTTCAAGTCGCAGAAAAGCGAGGCGGACGCACACCACATTCGTCAGGCCATGGAGCAGGATGGCGCGGCGCTGTGCGAATTCTTTGCCTGGTTGGATTCAGCGTTGGGTCACGAACCGGTCAGTGAATTGACTATCGACGAAAAGCTCAGCGCGGCAAGGGCCAGGCGTCCCGGTTACATCTCCCAGAGTTTCGCCACCATCGCCGGATTCAACGGCAACGGTGCGATGCCACACTACCGCGCGACCGAAGCAGAGCATGCGCAAATCGAGGGCGATGGCCTGCTGCTGATCGATTCCGGCGGCCAATATCTGGGCGGCACCACCGACATCACTCGAATGGTGCCGATCGGTACGCCGACTTTGGAGCAGAAACGCGATTGCACGCGGGTGCTCAAGGGGGTCATCGCTTTGTCCCGCGCTCGTTTCCCGCGAGGCATTCTGTCGCCATTGCTGGACGCCATCGCTCGCGCGCCGATCTGGGCCGAGGGCGTCAATTATGGTCATGGCACCGGCCATGGCGTGGGTTACTTCCTCAATGTGCACGAAGGTCCGCAGGTGATCGCCTACCAAGCGCCGGCGACTCCTCAGACTGCGATGCAGCCGGGTATGATCACTTCCATCGAGCCGGGCACCTATCGCCCGGGGCAGTGGGGCGTGCGGATCGAAAACCTGGTCATCAATCAGGAGGCGGGCAAGACCGAGTTCGGCGAATTCCTCGAATTCGAAACCCTGACCCTGTGCCCGATCGACACCCGTTGCCTGGAGACCAGCCTGTTGACAAAGGAAGAACGCGAGTGGTTGAACGACTACCACGCTCAAGTCAAGCGGCGTTTGAGCCCGTTGCTTGAAGGCGCCGCGCTGGCCTGGCTGGAGACGCGCACCGCTGCTGTCTGATTGCGCCCGCAAGCCACCGCCGCTTTCGAGCGGCGGTTTCGTCTGGCTGCGTGCGGTCGGGCATGCCACGCTCCGCGGGAGAGCGACTTCTAGAAGGCGGCGGGTGCTAGGCTCAGAAAAAAAGAGAAAGGCGTGGCGCATGCTTCAGCGCCTGCGCTTAACGTCAGGAACAGGCGCAGAAGCCGGTTATGACCTGCCGGTTCGGTGGACCAGCGCACCAATGAGATTATGGCTGAGTCACCTTCTTGCAGACGATGATCATGCTTCGGCTGGTGTAGCCAGCGGGATTGAGCCCTAATGGGAACTCACTCGGGTCTTCAGTGGCGTCGCCGGATTTGGCGATGACTCTATACTGCTTCGACTCGCATGAATCGGTCGCCATCTGATAGCACTGGTCCCACGAGGATGAAAGACCGGAGCAATTGATATGCAGACCGCGCTTGCTCTTAACTGGCTTGGATGTTGCCGCGCATCCGGCGACGGTCAGGACTGCCAGTATTATTAAAATGTACTTCATTCATTTCCTTACCTGAGCGGGGATAACCGCTCAGTCTCTAGCTTGAATTCGCTCGCTTGCCTGAAGCCAACAGCCATGCCCGTCCAAATGAAGCTCCGCAGTGGACAGTGCTCGGACGTAAACATGGCGCAACAGCGTTACAATTGCTAGTGACATCGTGTAACTGGCGGCAAATACCCTCAATCGGCGGGCACCAGAGCCGCCGGTTCCGGCCGCGTGGTCAGGGTTGCACCGGCTGACGCGACGATGATCGCCATGATGGCCAGCCACTGGGTCAGCGACAGGGTTTCGTGCAGGAACACAAGGCCTGAGAGCGCACCTACGGCTGGCTCCATGCTCATCAACGTGCCGAAGGTGCGAACCGGCATGCGGGTCAGGGCGATCATTTCGAGACTATAGGGCAGTGCCGTCGAGAGAATTGCCACGCCGAGGGCGACCGGAACCAACGCTGGATCGAGCAGTGCGCTACCCGCATGAGCCACCCCGATGGGCGCAATGCAGATGGCCGCTATCATCACGCCGAGCGCAGCGGTCTGCACGCCGTGATCGGCCCCGGCTTTCTGGCCGAACATGATATAGGCCGCCCAGCACACACCCGCGCCCAATGCGTAGAGCGCGCCGTTCAGATCCAGCGCGTCTGCCTGGCCCATGGGGATCAGCAAGGCAAGACCGGTTACTGCCAGCACAATCCATATGAAGTCGGTCAGCTTGCGCGAGTGCAGCAGCGCAACGGCCAGTGGTCCGGTGAACTCAAGCGCTACGCCGATCCCCAGCGGGATCGTGCGAATAGCCATATAAAAGAGGAAGTTCATCCCGCCCAGCGCAATGCCATATATAAGCACCATGCGTAGTGAGCTGGCGGTGAAAGTCGTACGCCATGGGCGCAAGATCAGAACCATGAGGATGCTGGCGAAAATCAGGCGCAAGGTGGTAGTGCCTTGGGCGCCAACGATAGGGAAGAGCGACTTGGCCAGTGATGCACCGGTCTGCACGGATGTCATGGCTATCAGCAGCATGCCAACAGGAAGTAGGGCCGAGGCCAGGCCGCTTTGCTTTGCGTTCATTGCTTGATCGAGATCCGGAGGGGAGTAAGGCTATCTATATAGACGTGAAGCGCAATGATGCTGAAGAAACTGTGGGTGAGCAATATATTGCTCAACTTTTGTGTTCTGATAGATTTTTTAAGAAAACCTCACATAAGCGCTTGACGCCCCTCTGAATCTCTCTATAATTCGCCCCACTTCCGGCGCAGACGAAACGGAAAACTCCTTGAGAATCAAAGAGTTGGACGAAATAAGCAGCGAGGAAGAGCTTCGGTCCAGATGCCTGAATCGACAGCGGTGAAAAAGGTGGTTGACAGCAGGTTGTAACGCTGTAGAATTCGCCTCCCGCTGACGTGAGACGTCAAGTCGAACGAAGCGCAAGTGGTTGAAGTTGCAAAGGAAACTTTGAAAACTTCTGAAAATAATCGCTTGACAGACACAGAGGACGCTGTAGAATGCGCGCCTCGGTTGAGACGAAACGCTCTTAACCAACCGCTCTTTAACAACTGAATCAAGCAATTCGTGTGGGTGCTTGTGCTGTAAGACTGAAGTCGCAAGATTATCAGCATCGCA